>UQVH01000004.1 GCA_900544535.1 uncultured Bacteroidales bacterium
TTCTGCCTTTCAAGATGTTGGACTCACTGATTTATGGTTTAGCGGACAGTAATAATTTTTTTTGTAATTTTGTCAGCAATAACCCCCTATGCAGGCATATGGCAAAGCAGGAATATATCGAAAAGAACCGTCAATGGCTTCAGGACAAGAGCCTTGAGCCGGGAGTCAGGGCCCTCGACAAGGGCATTTTTTATAAAGTGATCGCAAAAGGAAAGCCCGATGCGCCCAAGCCCAGCCGCAACAGCGTGGTTGTGGTCCACTACACGGGCACCACGATCAACGGCAAGAAATTCGACAGCTCGCGCGGCGGCACGGCACCCGCCATGCGTCTGCGCGACCTGATCCAGGGCTGGATCATCGCCCTCCAGCAGATGCACGTCGGTGACCGCTGGGAAATCTACCTCCCGACCGAGATGGGCTACGGGCGCCTCTCGCAACCCGGCATCCCCGCCGGCTCCACCCTCATCTTCGACATCGAACTCCTCGGAGTAGGGTAAGACATCAAGGAACCCTCGAAGAGGGTAGATTTCCGGAACCCCAGGGTGAGCGAGTGCCCGCAGGGCCGAGCGGTGCCTGGGGCCATGCCATGCAACATGTGGTCCTGCTTCGGAGAAGCTGGTTAGTGATCAGGCTGTTATCCAGCCTCTCCGAGGCAGTCGTTTACGCGATCGGGACTATCCCCAGGCACCGCTCGGCCTACGCTGTCGCTTCGGCGCTCGCTCACCCTGGGGTTTCTGAGACCAATCCTCTCCGAGGATTTGTTCTCCTTACTCAAACACCCGTCCGGAGATTTTTTTCAGGATGTTGCGGTCGGAGAGATAGGCGCCGGTGGCGGGGTCGGTGTTGCCGATGGTTTTCCATAGAAGGCGATAGGCGCTTGCAAGGCGGACTTTGTCTTCATTGATGGCGGTTTCGATCAGGCTGCATTCGTCGGGCGAGAAGACTGTGCGCAGACATGCGGGACAGAATATCTCAGATAGTCTTCCTGCAAGAAAGTCAGAGACGGTCTTGTCGTCGGACTTGTAGCTGTCGGTCAGCAACTTGCTGAGCCGTTTTTCCTGTTCCGGAGTGACTATGACCGCCTTTTTCAGCAGGGCGATATAGAGGGGCACCACCTGCTCGGCCTTGGCGCCGCAGACGGCATTGAAGCGGTAGTCATCTTTCAGGAAATCAATGGCCCGGCGCTCGCTGTCGAAGCCGTAGAGTCCGCTTCGGGTCGAAAGGAAAGCATCGCCTAAGCGTTCGAGATAGCGGCTCGCGAAGTTTCCGGCCGAACCGTATTCGCTGACAATAAAGTCATACAGGCTGTCGGAAGTCCCGTCGGGACTAACGTAGCGTGTGCGGCCCCCCTCACGCCAGCCTACGTAGCGGATATTCTGAGGCATAAATTCCACAGAGGGATAGTCGGGAGCGGGAAGGAAGATAAACGCACTGTCGGCGGTGGCGAGTATTTCGGACTGCGTGGCCGACAGCGGCAGGGGCTTCTCTAATTTTGCGAGCCGGAAGCGGCCTTTTTCCGAGAAATCGTTGAACCAGTAGACCGTCTGCGCCTTTTTACCCGCATCTTTAATGAAGAAACAGTCCGTGGCCCCGTCAAATTTAAAAGCCTTGCTGACAGCCGATTCAAAGCCTAAAGGCGTATAGCTCACGACCGGAATCATCTTGGCCGACTCGCGTATTTCCGCAACGCTGATGTCCTGTGACATGGCGCAAAGCCCGCTCAGCGCCAGTAAACTGATGGAGAGAACTGTTTTCATAACGTTGTAATTATCAGGGTTTATAGATACTTGCCTATACGGCGATTCGCAAATATATGCAAAAAGTCCGTATACGACAAATGAAAAATCTTTGACAATCATTAAATAGATAAAATTATCGTCTTTTGTCGGACGATGGATAACATTTGGATTCCTTTGTGAGTTATGAATTTATACGTTTTACCGGTATGATCAATTTGCCGGTGAAAATCGCGGCTATGAAGCCGATAATCCATACGATAAGGCCGGCGGTAGCCGGGCGGATGAAAAGTTCGTGGCCGAACGCCGAATAATAAAGCGTCATCCATTCAATTAGAAGCAGAGAGAGGGTGAAGAGTCGTGTATTTCTTGCATTGAGCATATACGAGCCTTCGTAGTTGTTATCAACAATGAATGAACGGCTCCAAAGGAAAAGGAACATAGATGTACCGAGACTACAAATACCGAATTCCAGCCATCTTTTTAACATTGGCGGACCAAGAGCTATCCAATAATTGGAGAGTAATATCAGAACTATAAGAATATTAATCGCATAGTTCCAAATATAGACGAATTTGTAAAATCTTTGCATTATTATATTCAGAATTAAATCTATGGTCTCAAATTTACACCAAATAAATGATGGAATATGATGAAATGTAGGGATTAGTGTATAATTTGACGTGAATTTTAAGAAACTAAGAAGCTGAAAAATTGAGAAATTAGCGATAAAGATATTGACGCCATATAATTATGGTATTGAATTACAGATCAATACCTTTATCGCTATGATTTCTAAAGACAAAATTACAAAAAAATATGATATTTAAATTAATTGCAAATATAAAACGATGCGGTGAAGAATCCCATGGATACTGCTAAGGATGCACCTCCGGATGGAATCGCAAACGCTTCACCAACTAAAACACATGCAGCTGTAAAAGCAGCTCCGCATAAAAATGAATCTTGGCGAGATAAGCGTGATATAGAGTTGTTATATGTCCATAATTCAAGTTCATCTGATTTGAATGTGAAAGACCTAAGTTCTACTCCATATTCATCCTTTATTACAAAATTCGTGGAATCTAATTGTTCGAATATAAGAATTGTTGGTTCATCAGTATCGAGAACATAACATTCATAAATCCATGCATTTTCAAGGGCTGGATGTGCTATTGCATAAGCTTGTTTGTTGGTCGTGGTATCAGTAAAATGATAAATATCTAAATTATTATCAGATCGAGATATATTATTATTGAATGATTTTAGAATATTTAGTGTCCGATTTGAAATTGAATTCATTTCAGATTTCTCGATTATTGGAGCGTCTGTATCCAAAAAAATGGTGTCACCTATAAGAGATGAATCAGTAGTGTTTGTCGTTTCATTTTTGGGGGCATCTTCTTGAGAGGTACATCCTGTGATTAGAGTTGAAGCAAACAGGAAAATAGTGATAGCCACGTGTAGAAAACTAAATTTTTTTACGTTAAGCATAATTAATGAGTAATAAAAGGGTTAATAATTAATGGATTATATGATAGGGTTGTATAAGTTGATTTGATTAAAAAGAGAAGAAAATAATACCTTCAAATATTTGATTTTGGTCGGTTTGGCACGTGATAGTGTATTCCCCTGAAAGAACAGGGATCTCGGTTTCCGGATTTGTACGCGATATAGTACCGATCCATACTGGTCCGACTTCATCGCTTAAAGAAATCTCCATATAGTTGGCATCTTCAGGGAAAGAGAGACTGATGTAGCCTGTGCTATATTGACATATCAAGGAGATCTTAGCTGGCGCTTTGGGACGCTTTGGATCTCGTGGAAATCTTAGATATGTTGTCCTAAGATCCTTTGTGGTTGAATCCCGCTTTTCGGCCAATATATTACCGGCACAACTAACAGAGATGAGAATAATGGCGATGAGTTTTGTTAATCGTTTCATAAAATTGTGATTTGAATTCGATGCAAAGTTATGGAATAACATCCGATCTCACCTTAAATGCCATTAGGCGAGGCGCTATCGTAAATAGCTGGTATATAGTTAAATAAAATCGCGCCTAAATTTGTGATTAGGCGCGATACAAATTAGGTGGTTAAAAAAGAACCTGATGTCCTATTTTTAGCTGTATGAGAGACTGAACTATTGTTTTGGGGCGGTCTGTTATGAAATGATATTTATATACTCAGTTTTATAAGGGCTACTGAGATTTTTAAATTTTGCTTTTAGGCGCTTGCGGCGGTCGTAAATCGCGGTGATTTTTTCTTCTTCAAGAAAAAGAGCGATCGCCGTATTGGAGAATCCTAATGTTGAGTATATGATTAAACGGAAGTCAGCATCTTTAATATTAGGAATATCCTCTTTTATTCGGCACATTATATTGTTATGATGCAAATTTACATATGATTCAAGATCATTTAGCTTTTCGGCGTTTTTGGAAAATTGGGAAATAATAGAGTTTATTTCGTCTGAAATTCGTTTTCTTGCTACTGATGAAGGACTTTCATATAGTATTGTGCAAAGATTATCGAGAATTTCAAAACGGTCGGCGAGAAGTGTATGTATAGTTTCCTGTGATTTGCTGTCATTGAGGGCTATTATTTCGCGGAGATTCTGTGCGATGGCAATATTGTCATCAATCAATTTTCGCTGTCTTTTGCGGTACCGATAAAAAATGAATATGGAAATGGATAATGCGATCAATGATAAAGTCAGAATAAAAGCAATTGTGAGACGGGAAAATCTTAAATTTGCTTGATTGACTTTCTGTTGAGTATCATAATATTCTTTTGTCGATCCTAAAAGATTTTGTGACATGACATTTTGGAGAGTAGTATCAGTTCTTATCGCTATTTCCTGCAATATGGAAAGGGCTTCTTGGGTTGAGTCCAAAGAAGTGCAGATATTGTAATATAGCCATGAATTTGAACATCCGTTGTCTGAAATATGAGTACTCAACATTTGTCGGGCGGAGTCAGGTTGTCCGGATTTAAGATAAGCATATCCTAAAAAAGCTGAGTCTGATGAAATATATTCGTCTGAATTCAGAATAGCTTTGAAAAATGGAATAGCGGATTTGTAATCGTTGTTGTGTATGTGAGTTAAACCAATAATTCGTAACGCTTTAGCTTGTAGATAACTGTCATTATATTTAGACGCTGAATCTGTGAGTATGGAGGCTAATCGGATTGCATCAGAATATTTTTTAGCATCGACATAGGTCTGTGCCAGGTCGAGGATCGCATGGTTGATATGTGGCTGGCGGTGAGAGAGGCGGAAGTTTTCGAGTTCGATTTCGGCAAATTCGATTTCTTCGGCGGTATGATAGTTTTCGTGATAGATGTCGGCGATCATGCGGGCCGACATGGCTATCCAGAACTTGTCGTCGAGCTGCACGGCAAGATCATAGGCCTTGAAGAGCGCCGTGAGGCTGCGCGCATAGTCCTTGTTGTTGAAGTTAAGCTCTCCGGAATAGTGGAGTGCGAGCATGAGACGCCGGTCATCGCCGGATTTTTCGAAATAGCTGACGGCGGTTGAGATGAGCGAGTCGTCGGTCTCCGTGATGTAGCTTTTGGAGCGCGCCTGAGTCAGCAGGAGAGCGTAGAGGGCACGGGAATGACGGTCGGTCAGCTCTTTCGGCGGGATATTTTCAAGAATTGTAAGGGCCGAGTCGGGGTGCTCGGTCATGACGCTTTCGGCCTCGCGGAGTGACTCGGCGTGGCGCGAGGCGCAACTGTGGAGGAGGATAAGCAGAAATATGATGATCGGAAATTTGTGCATGGACGGTCGTTGCGGATGGCGGGAGACGGAATCGGGTGCATGGACGGTCGTTATGGGTGCCGGGAGGGTGACGGGGGTTAGACGCCGAGGGTGTAGAGCGGGGAGGGGTCGAAGCGGGGGAGGGCTACGAGGTGGACGCGGGGCTGGTCGGTGGGGATGGCTGTGTCCTTGAGATCGACCATGCCGTTGCCGAAACGGGTCACTCCGACTCCGGCGAGGGCCGAGGCTACGGCGCGCATGGCGAGGTCCGGGGTGTTGTTGTCGTGCGAAAGGTGGCAGAGGAAGATGTTGCGCAGCTGCGGGGTGTAGATTCCGGCGAGAAATTCGGCGGTGACGCGGTTGTCGAGATGACCGTTGGCTGCCTCGATGCGGGCCTTGAGATATTCGGGATAGCGGCCGTCGCGGAGCATGTGCAGGTCGTAGTTGGCCTCGATGACGATGTAGTTGGCCTGACGCATGTAATGGTCGACGCGCTCGCTGATGCAGCCGAGGTCGGTGGCTATGGCGAAGCGGCAGTCGCCGTTGGTGATGTAGAATCCGGCGTTGTCGGCGCCGTCGTGCATGACGTCGAATGGGGTCACCTCGAAATTGCCGATGCGGAAGGGGAACTCTTTGTAGACGGCGGTGTGGTAGTCCTTGATGCGGCGCGAGACGTTGTGGCGGCGCAGGATGCCGTTGAGGGTCTTGGGGGTGCAGAAGACGCGCAGGTGGCGGTAGCGGCGCAGCAGGGGATAGACGTCGCGGATGTGGTCGCCGTGGTCGTGGGTGAGACAGATTCCGGCCACGCGGTCCATCGAGATGCCGTTGCGGCGCAGACCCTCGGTCACGCGGGCCACCTCGACTCCGGCGTCGATCAGGAAGCCCCCCTGACGGTCGCCGATATAGGAGCAGTTGCCAGAACTACCGCTGCCGAAGCTCATGAAGAAGACGCGGTTGTCGGCCTCAAGGTCGGGAAGTCCGCCTATGACAGGCGTCTCGCGGCGGTATTTGCGCGCGATCTCGTCCATCCGTTTGTCGGGGATGATGTTGAAGTCGTCGTTTCCGGAGTCTTCAGTGAAATCTTCGAGAGAGTCGAAAAGTCCCGGCATCGGGAGGCGGGATGATTTGCGCGAATGTGCCATAGCATTAGATGGTGGGTTAGGTGTAGAGCAAAAATATTGAGGGGCGTTTGTCGTAGTCATACTTGCGGCGCGTCCAGGCCGAGAGGGGGAGGGTGATTATTGACTGGGAGGGTCCGGTGATGTCGGAGGCCACGCAGAGCCGCAGCGAGGGGGGAAGCGTGGCTGCGAGTTCGGCGATGAGGCGGTTGTTGCGGTAGGGAGTCTCGATGAAGATCTGTGTCTCCCCCTCGTGGCGGATGCGGCGCTCCATGTCGCGCAGGCGCTGGGAGCGCGCCTTTGACTCGTAGGGGAGATAGCCGCGGAAGGCGAAGGTCTGGCCGTTGAAGCCTGAGCCCATGAGCGAGAGCAGGATGGACGACGGGCCGACGAGGGGTACCACTTCGAGGCCCTCGGCCTGAGCCACTGCCACGAGGTCGGCGCCTGGGTCGGCCACGGCGGGACAGCCGGCCTCGGAGATGACTCCGACTGCCTCGCCGGCGCGCAGCGGGGCAAGCATGGAGCTGACTTCGGCGGGATCAGTGTGCTCGTCGAGGACGGTGAAGGAGAGTGCGTCGATGTCGATCGAACGGTCGCAGCGCTTGAGAAAACGGCGCACGGTGCGCACGTTTTCGACAACGAAGTGCCTGATCGAGCGGATGACGGCGAGATTTCCGGCGGGAATCACGTCGGAGACCGGCGCATCGCTCATGGTCGAGGGGATGAGATAGAGCGCGGGGCGCAGGGGCTGCGGGGACGGCTGTTGCGGAGTTTCGGCGCTCATCATCCCACGGAGCCTTCAAGGGTTATCTGAAGCAGATTCTGGGCCTCGACGGCAAACTCCATCGGGAGTTTGTTCATGACCTCTTTGGCATAGCCGTTGACAATCAGGGCTATGGCTTCCTCGGTGGGGATTCCGCGCTGGTTGCAGTAGAAGAGCTGGTCTTCGGAGATCTTTGAGGTGGTGGCCTCATGCTCGACTATGGCCGTGTCGTTGAGGATGTCGATGTAAGGGAAAGTGTGGGCGCCACAGTTGCTTCCCATCAGCAGGGAATCGCACTGCGTATAGTTGCGGCAGCCTGTGGCGTCGGGGACCACTTTGACAAGCCCGCGGTAGGAGTTCTGCGAGTGGCCCGCGGAGATACCCTTGGAGACGATGGTCGAGGTGGAGTTCTTGCCGATGTGGATCATCTTGGTGCCCGTGTCGGCCTGCTGGTAGTTCTTGGTGACGGCCACGGAGTAGAATTCGCCGCGCGAATAGTCGCCCTTGAGCACGCAGGAGGGATATTTCCATGTGATTGCCGATCCGGTCTCCACCTGTGTCCAGGAGAGTTTCGAATGGTCGCCGCGGCAGAGTCCGCGCTTGGTGACGAAGTTGTAGATGCCGCCGCGTCCTTCGGCGTCGCCGGCATACCAGTTCTGTACGGTGGAGTATTTCACCTCGGCACGGTCTTCGACCACGATCTCGACGATGGCCGCGTGGAGCTGGTTTTCGTCGCGCATCGGGGCGGTGCAGCCTTCGAGGTAGCTGACATAGGCGTCGTCGTCGGCCACGATCAGCGTGCGTTCGAACTGTCCGGTGCCTGAGGCGTTGATGCGGAAGTAGGTTGAAAGCTCCATCGGGCAGCGCACACCTTTGGGGATGTAGACGAAGGAGCCGTCGGAGAAGACGGCCGAGTTGAGGGCGGCGAAGAAGTTGTCGCGGTAGCTCACGACCGAGCCGAGATATTTTTTGACCAGGTCGGGGTAGTCGCGGACGGCTTCGGAGATCGAGCAGAAGATGATCCCTTTCTCGGCGAGTTTCTCGCGGTGGGTTGTCTTGACGCTGACGGAGTCCATCACGGCGTCGACGGCCATTCCGGCGAGGGCTTTCTGCTCCTGGAGGGGAATGCCGAGGCGGTTGAAGGTTTCGAGCAGTTGCGGATCGACCTCGTCGAGGCTTTCGGGGCCTTTGGCCTTGGAGCGCGGCTCGGCGTAGTAGCTGATGGCCTGAAAGTCGATCGGGGGGATGTTGAGGTGGGCCCAGGTAGGCATTTCGAGCGTCTGCCAGTAGCGGAAGGCTTTCAGACGGAAATCGAGGAGCCATTCCGGCTCGCCTTTCTTGGCCGAGATGAGGCGGACCACGTCTTCGCTGAGGCCCACGGGAATGATCTCGGTGTCGATGTCGGAGGTGAATCCGTATTTGTAGTCGTCGGATGTGGCGCGGCTGAGGAGCTCGTCGCTGTCCGGCTTCTGATTTTGCAGATCTTTATCTTTTGTTTCCATATTGACTCGTGGGTTGAGGGGATGGATTATATGTTTGTCCGGGTCGGCACCGGAGCTTTGTCGGTCTGCTCTGTTTTCAGATTCTGGTCATCGTCGGTGCCTAAAGGAGATACGGCGTCGAGCACCCAGGGGGCGAAGCGGGCCGTGAGAGTGACCACGCGGCCGCCGCAGAGGTTTGACTTGGAGCGCAGCGGAGTGTCTGGGAAGATGACCATATAGAGATTGAGCAGAAGGCTGACAAGCAGAAAGTATTTGGCTACGGAGAAAGCAGCGCCTGCTATGCGGTCGAGCGGGCCGAGAAATACAGCGTGGCTGACCATGCGCAACAGTTTGGCCAGGAGGATGACTCCGTAGTATGCGACAAGGTAGATCACGGCGTTGGCGAGGATCGAGACCGTCGCATGGCTGATCGGTGATGCCTCCCAGTCGGGATGGCTCCCTGTGAGCAGGTCGGTGACTGTCGGGCCAAGGCAGCGGCAGGCGATGATGGCGATGACGATCGCCGCTAAGGAGCCCAATTGCTTGATGATCCCTTTGCGGAAACCGAGCCATGCCGAGCCGATGAATACCAACAGTAATATAATGTCGAGAGCTGTCATTTGGTTTTCTTGAAATTAAAACACTTTTATGGCAAAATATTTCAGAATGCAAAGGTAGCAATTTATTTACAAAGAGAGCTGAAAAGCATCCGAGAAGTGAGCGCAAAGGGAGCAGGTGAGCGGACAAATGTTAAAATCGGGGTGAAAACCAAAGGCTGCTGAACAAATAAAAATGTAGTAATGTTATAAAATCAAAATCCGCAAAGGACCACTACAAACCCTGAGGACTGGCGTGTCCGGGACGAATATTCATAGTGACCTTTACTCAAAAAAGACTATTTAAAAAGAGAGTTTACTAAAAAATCGTGTTTCATTTTAATTTTGTGAGAGAATGAAAAAGAATTTATTAATCGTTGCTGCTTTGGGAGGTATGTTCTGGAGCGCAAATGAAGCAAAGGCCCAGGAGACCATCGAAGGCGTTGTTGTCGAAGAAACGCCGGTTCTGGTACAGGAAGTTGATTGCAAGGACATCTACACTCCGGGCTCATGGAAAGACAACTGGTTCATCCAGCTCGGCGCCGGTATCCGCTCGCCTTTCATGGAAAATTACCGCGTTGACGGCAAGAGCGACAGCCGCAAGATCACAGCCATCTATAATCTCGGCGTAGGCCGCTGGATTTCTCCCTACCTCGGATTCCGCTTCTCGGCCTACTATGGTTCGATGCACTGGAACCAGGGCCACACAGCATCTGCACGTGTCGCCAATCTTAACGTAGACTTCATGTGGGATATGTTCAACTCGATCGGCGGTTACAGACCCCATCGTGTATTCTCGATCGTGCCTTATATCGGCCTCGGCGGTTCGTTCGTCTACCGCTATCGTCCGGCTGTCGGCAACATTCAGGACCGTCATGGCGACGGCGTCAAGTCGAACCAGTGGCTCCTCCCCGTTTCCGCAGGTCTGCAGCTCCGCTTCCGTCTTTGCGAATATGTTGACTTCTTCGCTGAAGGCCGCGCGATGTTCTACGGCGACAACTTCAACAATGATGCCTACGGACGTCCTGTTGACATCGACATCTCCGCAGTCGGTGGTTTCACCTTCCACCTCACCGGTTCGAAGTTCAAACGCTACAACCCCTGCGACTATGTTGATTATATCAACCGTGCCAACGCCCAGATCAACGACCTCCGCGGAGCCCTCGCTACCACTTCAGCCGCTCTCGCCGCTGCCGAAGCACAGCTTCCCTGCCCCGATGCAACTGTCGTAGAAGCTTCGTCAACCACAATTCTCCCCACCGTGCGCTTCAAGATCAACTCGGCATATGTTTCTTCAGAGGAAATGGTCAACGTCTACAACGTAGCCGAATACATGAAGGCCAATCCCGATGCAACCATCGTTGTCCGCGGCTATGCTGACGAAGACACCGGTACCGCAGAATACAATATGAAGCTTTCAGAGCGTCGCGCCCAGGCTGTCGCTGACATCCTCGTAGGAGACTACGGTATTGATGCTTCCCGCCTCGTGCTCGAAGCTGCCGGCAGCAACACTCAGGTTTACGACACCAACGACTGGAACCGCATCGTGATCTTCGCAATCCCCGAATAAGAGAGCAGAGCCTGACGCTGACTCACACATAGGAAATCACACTCGCGCCGATGAGTGTCAGGGTCCGGGAGCGGACCGCCGATGAGCCGGAGGGCTCGCAGACCCCCAGGCGCGGGGACATGACAGGAAACAGAGTTTTCTTTCAAAACAATAATTGACGTTTGAGACCCGCACAGCCATCGCAGGCTGCGCGGGTCGCTTACGTACGGGGCCGTGAGTGTTGCAGGTTTGCCGGAAAGTTTGTAACTTGTGGGCCAAACCGATACATACCTGCCGATTATGAAAAGAGTGATTTTGTCTGTGCTTGCCCTGACGGTCTCTGTTGTAGCCGCCTTAGCTGTTGAAACCGGATGCCCGTCCACGCCGCTGGGATGGCCGTTTACGGCTGTGGTCAAGGATCTGAAACTGTATGATTCGGCTTCGATCGAGGGGAAGGTCATAGGGACTGTGCCTCCGGAGGTGGAGCTGGCTTTCCGTGAGTCGGAGGAATCGGAGCATTGGATTTATATTGACGACGGTGACCGTGGGGTGCACGGGTGGTGCCTCGACTGGGGCGGTTTTTATGGCGACAGCAGTAACCGCGATCCTGACGTGAGCGCATATCAGAACACTCTCGATTATGCCTACGTTACGCTCGGCCATAATCCCAAAGCCTATCAGAGAGACGACAGCGCGGTCTGCGATTATGACGAGGAGGCGGATGAAACGGCTGCCGAACCGGGGAGCCCGGTTGATGCGGGCTATGACGATGCTCTTGACAACGCTGTGGCCTCGAAAGCGTCCGGCCGGAAATATACCTCGGAAAGCGGCTGGGACAGATTTATGAAATGGGTGATCATCATTCTGATCGGTATCGGGGTGGTGACCGCCTGGTTTCCCGTGCTTCCTGAGCCGTTTAAGGACAATGCTTACTGGTATCTCGCGGCGGCGGGGGTGGCCGAAATCATCTATTCGCTCCATTGGTCCGTCTATGCCTCCTACGGCTCCAATCAGCTGTTCAGTATGTTCATATTGGGACTTGTGCAGATTCTTGGACTGCTGTTTGCGCGCCACAGCAGTCCTGCTCCGCGCTGGTGCAGGTGGGTTTCGGTGGCCGGTATGACGACGGTTGCCATCACTGTGACCCTTGTCAACGGCATCGGCACGATTTTGTCAAGCATAGTCGGCGGCATCCTGAATCTCGTGGTCGGCTGCGTGGTGCTCACGGTGATCTACGCGTTCTTCAAGGACGGAATCGACGATTCGGGCCGACGCTCCTCAGACAGCAGTAGCGGGGACACCCCCAAGCGCAACGGCACATTTGACGGCTGCTGCGATAACTGCGCCCTGTGGAACTCAAACACCCGCCGCTGTGGCCGCTACGGCAACATAACCTCCCCGAACGACCATTGCAGCGGCCATGTCTGGGGGTAAATTTTCTGGCTTGATTTCATGAACTCTTTTATGAACTCTCTTACGAACCCTTTTCTGTCCCCTTGAACCAAAGGGTTGTCATTAAAAAAGTGTGTATGTCGACAGACATATACGCAATGTCCGGCGGTATCAATAAGTGATGTTTTTGCGGATAGGGATTTTTTAGTGTGGTGAAAATGGCGGGATTTTGCTAATTTTGCAGGGAAATAAGAAAATCAAGATCTTATGAGTGTGATTATTTTAGGAATCGAGTCGTCGTGCGACGATACGTCGGCGGCTGTGATCCGCGACGGTGTGCTGCTGAGCAACGTGATAGCCTCGCAGCAGGTTCACGCCGAGTTTGGCGGTGTGGTGCCGGAACTGGCATCGCGCGCGCATCAGCAGAATATTGTCCCTGTGGTCGATACGGCGCTCAAACGTGCCGGGGTGGCCAAAGAGGATCTGAGTGCCATCGGTTTTACCCGCGGTCCGGGTCTCTTGGGTTCGCTCCTCGTCGGGACGAGTTTCGCCAAAGGTATGTCGCTCGGTCTGAGAATACCGATCGTCGACGTGAACCATCTCCACGGTCATGTGCTCTCGCATTTCATCCGCCGCAAGGAGGATGACCGTGTGCCGGACTATCCTTTCATCTGCCTGCTCGTCTCAGGCGGCAACAGCCAGATAATTCTCGTCAGGAACTACAACGACATGGAGATTCTCGGCCAGACGATCGACGATGCGGCAGGCGAGGCTTTCGACAAGTGTGCCAAGGTGATGGGGCTTCCTTATCCGGGCGGTCCGCACATCGACCGGCTCGCGGCGGAGGGTGATCCAAAGCGCTTCCGTTTCGCCAAACCTCACATTCCGGGACTCGATTACAGTTTCAGCGGACTGAAAACGTCGTTTCTCTACACTCTCAGAGACGAGATAAAGAAGAATCCCGACTTTATCGAACAGAACAAGGCCGATCTCGCGGCGTCGCTCCAGCGCACGATCATCGATATACTGATGGATAAGCTCGACAAAGCTGTACGTCAGACCGGGGTGACTACGGTTGCCATCGGCGGCGGTGTCTCGGCCAACTCCGGAGTGCGCGATGCGGTGGCCGACTACTGCAAGCGCCGCGGCCTGACGGCGTTTATCCCTGAGCGCGTTTTCACGACCGACAACGCGGCCATGGTGGCCATCGCGGCCTATTACAAGTATCTCGACCGTCAGTTCTGCCGCTACGACGAGGTACCCTATGCCCGCGTGAAGGTCTGAGGCAACTTCCGCAGGAAGACGGATTTGCAAACAAACGAAATTTTTACTGATCAAAGATGAAAGTCTCGATAATAGTGATCGGCGACGAGCTTCTGCTCGGCCAGGTCACGGATACGAATTCGGGCGATATTGCCCGTCATATAGCACCCTACGGCTGGGAGGTCAACGACGTGCAGACTGTGGGCGACGAGGCGGGGGAGATCCGCCTTGCGATCGACCGCGCATTTGAGCTGAGCGACGTGGTGCTCACTACGGGCGGCCTCGGCCCGACGAAGGACGATATCACCAAGAAGGTGATGTGTGACTACTTCGGCGGCGAACTCAGGGAAGATCCGGAGGTGTTGGCCAACGTGCTCGACGTGGTTGGACGCCGCGGATTCAAGATCAACAAACTGACGGCGGCGCAGGCCATCGTGCCGACCTCGTGCCGCGTGATCCAGAACCGCGTGGGGACAGCCCCGATCATGTGGTTCGAAAAGGAGGGGAAGGTACTCGTCTCGCTTCCCGGAGTGCCTTTCGAGACGCGCGAGATGTTTACTACCGAGGTGTTTCCGCAGCTTTGCGAGAAATACAGGACCGATGTCGACATCGAACATGCTGTCCTGATGGTTACCGACTACACGGAGAGCGGGCTGGCCGAGAAGATTGCTCTGTGGGAGGAGGCTCTGCCTGAATATCTGCACCTTGCCTATCTGCCCAAGCCCGGTCTGATACGCTTGCGCATCGACGGTGCGCACCGCGACAAGGCGTTCATCACGGCGGAAGTCGGTCGTGCGGCTGCGGAGTTGGCCGCGATGCTCGGCGATGCTGTGATCGCCACCGACGATCTGACTCCGGCGCAGATTCTGCTGCGCCACTGCCGCGAACGAGGGCTGAAATTGGCTACTGCCGAGAGCTGCACTGGCGGCAATATCGCGCATGAGCTGACGCTGATTCCGGGATCATCAGACGTGTTTGTCGGATCGGTCGTAAGTTACAGCAACGAGGTGAAAATGAATCTGCTCGGCGTCGGAGCCGAGACGCTTGAGGCCAACGGCGCCGTCAGCGAGCCTGTGGTGCGCGAGATGGCCGAGGGTGTGCTCAAGGCCACCGGAGCGCAGGTAGCCGTGGCCACGAGCGGCATAGCAGGTCCAGGCGGAGGCAGCGAAGAAAAGCCTGTCGGGACGGTCTGCATGGCTGCGGCGGTGACGATTCCGGACGGCAGGGTGATCTGCGAGACCGAGACACATCATTTCCCCGGCAACCGCGGCCGAGTGATCGATGCTTCGACCACACGGGTGCTGATCAAGGCTATCAAACTGCTGCGTGGCGTGTAGGCCCTCGGCGAACCATAAGCTACCGAAATATGTTTTACAGACAGACGGATCTCCGCGGAGGAGACCGTCTGTCTGCATTTTTTGCAGCCGTCAACTATTTTCAAACCTTTATAAATAATAGAATATTATGACTTACGATCAGGAAATCCGCAGTTCAAAAGTTGTCTTGATGGAGTTTTACGCTTCGTGGTGCCCTCACTGCCAGCGGATGATGCCCGTGGTGGCTCAGGTGAAAGAACTGCTTGACGGACGCGCGAATGTCTGCCAGCTCGAAATCGACAATAACAAGGAGGCTGCGGACGCCGCGGATGTCCATTCGATACCTTCGTTTATCATCTATGTCGACGGCGAGGAGGCCTGGCGCCACACCGGCGAGATCGACGGAGAAGTCCTGTTGAGCAAAGTTGAGTCGTTTCTCTGATTGAAGCGGCTGAGAATCAGAAAGAAATAAGAAAAACAGAGCATAGATCCACAATTTTATGAATGCAACCGGTACATTGATGAGCGATTTCCTCCGGGAGTTGGGCGTGCCTCACACGACAGCCTATACGGACCGCCGTTTCGAGACGCTGTCCTTCAAGTCGCTTTTCGGGCTGTCGAAACTGCTGTCGGAATACGGGGTGGCCAACGAGGCCCTGCGTCTGACCGACCGCGGCGAGATCAGCCGTTTGCCGGTGCCTTTTCTTGCCGGAACGGGCGGAGGTTTCGTGATCGTGACCTCCGTCGGCCCGGACCGTGTAGGCTATCTGACCCAGGGCGTTGCTGAGACGATGCCTTTGGATGAGTTCAAGGATGCCTGGAGCGGAGTGGTGCTGTTGGCCTATCCCGACGAGAAGTCGGTTGAGCCGGGCTATACGGCACACGCGCGTGACCTGTTTATCGGCAAGGCAAAGACGTGGATTCTGATTGCGGGGGCAGTGGCTTTGTTTCTATATCTTTTTATCGCGAACCGACTGTATGACTCGTGGTCTACGGTCGGGGTGGCGCTGATAGACCTCGGCGGTCTGTGGCTGACCTATATGCTGGTGCAGAAGTCTCTGAAGATCAAGAGCCGTGCGGCCGACCGTGTCTGCGGTGTCCTGCAGGAGGGTGGTTGCGACAGTGTGCTGGAGACGAAGGCGTCGAAGTTTTTCGGCATTTTCAGTTGGAGCGAGGTGGGTTTCGCCTATTTTTCGGTAAGCTTGCTGGGGCTGCTGATGTTTCCGCAGTGGATCTGCTATCTTGCGCTGTGCAATGCCTGCTGCCTGCCGTTTACGTTCTGGAGCATCTGGTATCAGAAGTTCCGCGCGAAGGCGTGGTGTACGCTATGTGTGAGTGTGCAGGCGTCGTTGTGGCTGCTGTTTTTCTGCTACCTTGGCGGGGGATGGTTCAGGGGCGTGTTCCCGCTGCGGATCGAGTTTTTCGTGCTCGGTGTGACGTATCTGACGGTGCTTTTGGGGCTTAACCGCATCATGCCGTTGATTGACCGCTCGGAGCCGCCTGACGGGCCTGTGGATGACGGCGGGGCCGACAGGGTTTGATTTCGTTAATGTTTATGGTTATGAAAAAGATTGTACGTCCGCAGCTTGCGAGTGCGGTGAAGCTGACGCCTCGGGAGATGAATGATCAGCATTTTTCAGTGAAGCATACGGTTCTGACGCCGGAGCTGCTGGAGAAGATGGCGAAGGGAAATAAATGAGGATGTTGATCAGCCTCTTCGAGGCAGGCGTCAGCGCGATCAGGCCTGTCCCCAGGCATCGCTTGGCCCTGCGGGCGCTCGCTTACCCTGGGGTTTCTGAAATTCAGGCTCTCCGAGCCTCGGTGAGAGGTTTTGCAACATTCAGTTGCCTGATGCGGGCGGTGGGTATTTTTTTAGATATAAAAAGAATCGCCATAAGGCCTTCGGTGGGCTTTATGGCGATTCTTTTATTGTGTCTGGTGGAGTCTGTTATTCGGCTTTGGGGACTTCGGCAGGTGCTTCGGCTGCGGGGGTCTTTTCAGCTGCGGCTTTGGCGGTTTTTGGCTTGGCTGCTTTTTCGGCTTTGGGGGCGGTTGCCTTTTCAGCTTTTGGCTTTGCTGCTTTGGCTTTCTCGGCTTTTGGCTTGGCGGCTTTTTTCTTGGCTGTTTCGGCTTCGGCGGCTTTTTCGCGGAGGAGGTGCTCTTCGTTGAAGTGTTCGATGTTTTTGCGCATCGATTCGGCTTCTTTGTTGAGCGCTTCGATCTCACGTTCCTGATTGCGGATGGTGGTCAGGAGCGAGCTGAGTTCTTCGTTGTCGATTGACATCGGGTATTGCTCTTCGACACGGACGATGAAGTCGGCGAGGACATTCATGTAGTTGGTGAAGGCATCGAAGGGGGTGTCGTAAGGTGAGAACTGCGAATGAACCGATCCGTCGTGCATGTTCTTGGTGGACATGTAGAAGAAGTGGTCGGCTGCCTGGAGGTAGTACCAGTCCTGTTTGAGACGGCGGTCCTGGCAGAGGCGCACGCGCTCGCTGACGGAGTAGAGCTTCTGGAAGGCTTCGTTCTGGAGCTGGTTACCAAGCCATGCGGAGGTGTCGCGGGCTTCATCGGCCCAGGAGATCGGGTGGAGGATGGAGAGTTCTGCGACGGGTTTGAGCTTGCTGACGGCGGTTGTCGGGGTCCAGAAGTCGATTCCGCGTTCTTCGGCGAAGCGGGGAAGGGCTTCGAGAAACTGGAAGATGCCGGTTTCGCGGGGCTGGAAGTCGCCGAAGACTTCAAGGTTCATGAAGAGGTTGATGATCTGCTCTTCGGCGGGAGTAGATGCGATCCAGTCAATATATTTGTCGGCTGTGAGGGGATAGTCTTCCCAGGAGGTGTTGCTGAAGCGGTCAGAGATGTCGTCGCTGAGCTTGTCGTTCTTGAGGAGTATTTTCAGCTTGGGAGCCGATGCGGCGTTGTAGACATAGTTGGGCGATTTCCAGCCGAGGATGTGCTTGGCGCCTTCGGTGATGACTCCCTTGTAGCCCATGCTCTGGATGAGCGGAGCGAGTTCGTCGCTGTAAATGAGTTCGGTGTTGCGGAGTACTTTGGGAGTCTGGCCGAAGAGTTCCCTGATCTTTTCGTCGTGGACTTTGACCTGATTGATAAATTCGTCGGGGTCGGCAAGCGATGAGAGGGAGTGGGCGTAGGTTTCGGCAAGGAATTCGACGCAGCCGGTTTCGGCGAGCTTCTTGAGAAGGTCGATGAATTCGGGGACGTACTGTTCGAACTGTTCGAGGGCTGTTCCGGTGACGGAGATGGCGCATTTGAATTTGCCTTTAGAAGTTTCGATCATGCGGAGGAGTGATTCGGCCGCGGGGATGTAGCTGCGCTGGGCAATGCGGGTGACGATGTCGTCGTTGGCGAAGTCGTCGTAATAGTAATGGTCATTGCCTATGTCGAAGAAGCGATATCTTTTCAGACGGAACGGCTGATGGATCTGAAAATAGAAACAAATTGCTTTCATGGGGTCTTTTTTATGTTTTGTAAGCGACGCGGGGAGGAGTTGCTATGCGTCGGCTTTATTTGTTTAACACCTTATTATATATATCAATCACTTTGCGGCCTGCCTTGTCCCAGGTGATCTGGTTGACCTCTGCGAGGCCGTCCTCACGCAACTGGTTGTACATGGCGGGATAGGTCACGATCGAGTTGATGGCGTCGGCCATAGCGTCGATGTCCCAGTAGTCGGTCTTGATGACGTTTGTGAGGATCTCGGCGCAACCGCTCTGCTTGGAGATGATGGAAGGGACTCCCATCTGCATGGCTTCGAGGGGGGAGATGCCGAAGGGCTCGGAGACGGAGGGCATGACGTAGACGTCGGATGCCTTGAGCATCTCGTAGACTTGGGCGCCTTTCTGGAAGCCGGGGAAGTGGAAGCGGTCGGCGATGCCGCGCTCGGCGGCGAGAAGGATCATCTTGTTCATCATGTCGCCGCTGCCGGCCATGACGAAACGGACGTTGGGATTATTCTTGAGAACTTTGGCGGCTGTCTCGACGAAGTATTCCGGTCCTTTCTGCATGGTGATTCGTCCGAGGAAGGTGACAACCTTGTCCTTGCTCTTGTGGGCGGGGACATTGAGCTGTTCGGGCGTCAGCGGGGTCACAGCATTGTGGACGGTGGTGACTTTGGAGGGATCGATGCCGTAGTGGTTGATGACGGTGTCGCGGGTGAGATTGGAGACGGTCATGATGTGGTCGGCGTGGGTCATGCCGTCTTTCTCGATGCCGAATACCGTGGGGTTTGGTTTGCCTCGCGAGCGGTCGAATTCGGTCGCGTGGACGTGGATTACGAGTGGCTTGCCCGAAACCTGCTTGGCGTGGATGCCTGCGGGATAGGTGAGCCAGTCATGCGAGTGGATGATGTCGAAGTCGAGGGTGCGGGCGATGACACCAGCGCAGATAGAGTAGTTGTTGATCTCCTCGACGAGGTTGTCGGGGTAGCGTCCTGAGAATTCGATGCAGCCGAGGTCGTTGGTGCGCATGTAGTTGAAATCGGCGTAGATGTGGTCGCGCAGACGGAAGTAGAGGTCTGGGTCCATTACGTTGCCGATGCGGTCGCGGACGTAGTCGCGGTTGACATCGCGCCAGACGATGGGTACCTGCGACATGCCGATGATGTTGGCGAAGTGCTTTTCCTCGTCGCCGAAGGGTTTGGGTATTACAAAGGTGATGTCCATATCGCCACACTCCCACATACCCTTAGTGAGACCGTAGCTGGCGGTACCGAGTCCGCCGAGGATGTGAGGGGGAAATTCCCATCCGAACATTAAAGCTTTCATGGGCGTGTGATGATTAGTCCATTATGAATTTTTTGAGTGTGGTGAGGGTCCTGAGCACTTCGGCCACGTTGGTTACATGGCTTATGGCTCCGCGGCCGGTGAAGGGCGGGTTGGCGTCGTAGAGCTGGGAGAGGGAACCGATGCAGCCGTTGGACATCTCGTCTTCGAAGCCGATGAGCATACGGTCGATGTAGCTTACGCCGCTCATGCCGAAGACCTTGAGATAGGCGTCGGAGTAGAAGCCCATGAGCCAGGGGCGCGCGGGGCCGTTGTGGAGGGCCATCTCGCGCTCTTCGGGCGATCCGAGATAGGTCGGGCGGTAGCCGTAGCTCTTCGGCGAGAGGGTGCGGAGGCCTTTGGGGGTCAGCAGCTCGCGGGTGACTATGTCGAGGATGCTCTTGCGCTGGCGGCGGTCAAGCGGGCTGTAATCGAGGCCGATGGCGATTGCCATATTGGGACGCACGGATGGGTCGGCATAGGTGCCGTTGACGTAGTCGTAGAGGTAGCCGTAGTCGTTGAGGAATGTCTTGATGAACGGTTCGGCCATCTTTTCGGCGGCTTCGCTGAACTTGGCTTCGTCGGGTGTGCCCTCGGAGAGTTTCGAGGCGAAGACGAGGGCGTTGTACCAAAGGGCGTTGAACTCGACGAGGAGGCCGGAGCGCGGGATGATGGAGTGGCCTCCGAGGGAGGCGTTCATCCATGACATCGGTTTGCCGGTGCCGTCGGTGGTGACCATGCCGTTTTCGTCGACTTTGATCAGGGGATGTTTTTGGGCGAGGATGAAGTTGAGGATCTCGCGGATCTCAGGAAGATATTTCGCGGCGGCAACCTCGCGGCCGTAGGCCTTGGCATACTGCTGGAGTGCCCAGACGGCCCAGAGTGGGATGTCGGGGAGGTCGATGCCGATAATACGGCTGTCTTGTTCGCCGGTCTTCATGAAGTGTCGCAGTGCGCTGAGGGCTGTGGCGGCGATGCGCTCGAAGTCTTCGCGGTGGTTTATTGCGATTGTGGCGCCGGGGAGAGCCATGAAGGTGTTGCGGGCGAGTATCTTACCCCAGGGATAGCCTGAGAGGAGATACATGTTGTCTTTTTCGTTGAGGTAGCACTGCTTGACGGCGTTTTTCAGGCAGTTGAAGAACGAGGTGCGGCAGGTGCGCTGGGCGATTTCCTTCTCATACATTTTGGAGAGTGCGCGCGGCGAGACTTCGCTGAGGCCGGCGGAGAAGATGATTGATTCGCCCTTTTTGATTGGAACTTCGAAGTAGCCGGGTACCCAGAGGTCTTCGCAGTAGGGGACTCCGCGTTCGAGGTCCTTGACGTATTCGAAGCCGTTGTACCAGTTGGGCTCGTAGGTCCAGGTGGGTTTGTGGCTGAACTGCATGTAGAGTCTGGGATAGCCGGGATAGAGGCAGGCCGAAACTCCGTTGTTGATTTCAGGAATCGTCGTGTCGAGAGCATTGTTGGCGATGCAGAGTTCGTTGGCATCGCGGAATGCGAGCACGGGGCGGAATCGCAGGGTTGTCGGGGAATGAGCCTCGACAAGAGTATAGCGGATGAGGATGCGGTTTTCGTTGGAGATGAAGATCTTCTCTTTGGTGAGGATCACGCCTCCCACGCGGTAGGTTGTGCGGGGGACGTTCTCGCAGTCAAACTCACGGATGTATTTGTGGCCGTTGGGGCTCATCACTCCTCCACGGTAGCGGTGGAGCGCAAGGTTGAAGGGAACACCGTGCTGATAAACGGTCTCATCAAGCGACGAGAGCATCACATGCCATGAGTTGCCCAGTTCGGGAACGGGGACAACGAGCAAACCGTGCTGCTTGCGGGTGTTGCAGTCCACTATCGTCGTACAATGATAGGCCCCCGACTGATTAGTTCGGAGCATTTCTTTCGGAAGAGACTGCTCCAGATTAATCATGAGTTTTTTATCAAATTTAAGATAGCTCATGTAAAAAGGTATAGATATAGATTATGATGTTAGATTCCTGACGGATGATATTAGAACTGACGCTCTCCGCCTGTGAGGGCGGGAGGGCACTGGTTTTATTAAGTCACGAATTTAACTTATTGTTGCGATAAAAGCAAATTTTGACATGAAAAAAGTTAAAATCGGGCATAAGGGTGTTGGGGGAGTATGTTATTGAACATCAATAGACCCGAAATTGTTGTCGGGGATGGATGAAGAGGGGGTGCGGATGTGCGCTTATTGTGGGGAAACAAAAAAGCTTCCGGGCGGATGGTTTCAGAGTCCATCCGCCCGGAAGCGATGATATTTTCAGAGGTGTTGCCCTTGAAGCGTGATTACTTCAGGACGTCCTTTACAGCGTCGTTGGGAACCATCTGTTCCTGGAAGGTGTAGGCACCGGTCTTCGCCGACTTAACGACTTTGATGACCTTGCTGTAAGTGCGGCCTTCGCCTTTTTGCAGAGATGCAACGGTTTTCTTTGCCATGAGTCAGTGAATTATTTGATTTCTTTGTGAACAGTAACTTTTTTGAGGATGGGGTTGTATTTTTTCAACTCCAGGCGTTCGGTGGTGTTCTTGCGGTTCTTGGTGGTGATGTAACGCGAAGTACCGGGCATGCCCGATGCCTTGTGTTCGGTGCATTCGAGGATGACCTGAACGCGGTTGCCTTTAGCTTTCTTTGCCATCTTCTTATAAGATATCTAAGTATTTGATTTCAGTTATATAACCCTTTGCGGCTGCTTCTTTGATGGCAGCGTCGAGGCCTTTCTTGTTGATGGTGCGGAGGCCTGCGGCTGAAATGGTGAGAGTGATCCAAGCTTGCTCCTCAACCCAGAAGAATTTCTTGTTGAAGAGATTGACATCGAACTTGCGCTTGGTGCGACGCTTTGAGTGCGACACATTGTTGCCCACCATTGCTTTCTTGCCTGTGATCTGACAAACTTTTGACATGGCTGTTGGTTTTTATCTCTTTGTTTTTACTAATAATTTTTAGTTACAGCGTCTTGTGGCCGCCATCTCAATTCTCATATCAAGGCTAAGTGCATCATTCTTAACCTCTTTTCAAGGATGTGCCACAAAACTCGGCTGCAAAGTTAAGAATTTATTCCCGCTTTGCCAAGCGAAATTCAAACTTTTTAGAAGAGCCTCACACATTTTAACTAATCTTTTGACAGAGAGATGGCACACCTTTCTGAAACAGGCGCGCCATCTCTCTCTGATGTGTGCGGTGGCTCATGAATTTAAAAAATCAGCGAGCCGCCGGTTGTGTGCGTGGATTATTCCTCGTATTTCTTCACGATGACGGTGGCGTTGTGGCCGCCGAAGCCAAAGGAGTTGGAGAGAGCGGCGCGTACGGGGCGCTTTTCGGCTTTGTTGAAAGTGAAGTTGAGGGTGTAGTCGATGTTTTCGTCGTTGTCGCCTTCCTCGTGGTTGATGGTCGGGGGAACGATGTCGTTCTGGACGGAAAGGACAGAGAACATGGCTTCGAGAGCGCCGGTCGCACCGAGCAGGTGGCCGGTCATCGACTTGGTGGAGCTGATGTTGAGCTTGTGGGCCTGATCGCCGAAGACTTCAACGATGGCCTTGACTTCGGAGATGTCGCCGACGGGGGTCGAGGTGCCGTGAACGTTGATGTAGTCGATGTCTTCGGGTTTCATGCCTGCGTCTTCGAGGGCATTGCGCATCGAGAGGATGGCGCCGAGGCCTTCGGGATGTGTTGCGGTGAGGTGGTAAGCGTCAGCGCTCATGCCGCCGCCTGCGACTTCGGCGTAGATCTTGGCTCCGCGGGCTTTTGCGTGTTCGAGTTCCTCAAGGATGAGAACTACGGAACCTTCGCCCATCACGAAACCGTCGCGCGATGCGCTGAAGGGGCGCGAAGCGTGTTCAGGATCGTCGTTGCGGGTCGAGAGTGCGTGCATGGAGTTGAAGCCGCCCACGCCTGCGGGATAGATGGCTGCTTCGGCACCGCCGGTGACGAAGACGTCGGCCTTGCCGAGACGGATGAGGTTGAAAGCGTCGATCAGGGCGTTGTTGGATGAAGCGCAAGCCGAAACGACACCGAAGTTAGGTCCGTGGAAGTGATACTCCATCGAGATGTGGCCCGAAGCGATGTCGGCGATCATCTTGGGGATGAAGAAGGGATTGTATTTCGGACCCTGCTGGGCTCCGTTGAGAGCGTAGTATCCGGCTTCCTCTTCAAAGGTGTGGAGGCCACCGATGCCGGCGGCTACGATTACACCGACGCGGTTGCGGTCGAGGTTGGCGGCTTCTTCAATGCCGGAGTCGGCTACGGCCTGACGGGCTGCAATCATTGCATACTGGGCGTAGAGGTCGAGCTGACGGAGTTTCTTGCGGTCGAAGTGGTCGTTGGGGTTGTAGTCTTTGACTTCGCAGGCGAACTGTGTTTTAAACTGGGAAGCGTCAAAGTGGGTGATGGGAGCGGCGCCGCTCTTGCCGGCTACGGCGTTGAGCCATGTGGTCTCTACATCGTTGCCTATCGGGGTGATGGCGCCGAGGCCGGTCACCACTACTCTTTTAAGTTCCATTGGCAGAATGAATTTCGTGAGAATTAGGGAGGAAAGTTATGAGCGGGAGAGAGGAAGGGGGCTAATTGAGAAGAAGGCTCCACCGCGCTGATTAAATGGCGTGGGGAGCCTTTGTGGCTCGGTCAGAGCGCGGGCTGAGAACTCGCAGACCGATTTTTACTTCTGAGTGTTAGCCTCGATGTATTCGATAGCGTTCTGTACGGTGCTGATCTTTTCGGCCTGGTCATCGGGGATAGTGATGCCGAATTCTTTCTCGAATTCCATGATGAGTTCTACGGTGTCGAGGCTGTCTGCGCCAAGATCTTTAGTGAATTCAGCGGTTTCGGTTACTTCGTTTTCGTCAACACCGAGCTTATCAACGATGATAGCTTTAACTCGAGATGCAATTTCAGACATAGTTTTAATTTTGAGAGTTGATTAGTAATTTCTTGATTGGAATCGCAAAAATTTTTACATTTGCGGTGCAAAGTTAATTATTTTTTATCAACTTGGAGCACAACAAACGTATAAAGATGTTAATAGAGGTCGAATTTACTCAATTTTTGGTGAGTTTTGCCGATTGATTGGCCTCTTTTAGCGATTTTTATTGAAGATGGCTGTTACAAACTTGTTACGCCGTTTGTGTGTTACCTCTTTGAGACCACTGATTTCTCTCCATCGGACTTCCTCCTCAAGGGATTCCGCTCCGATAAACAGAACACATATATATTATTAGGATTATGGAAAGAAAATATTATTTCCTTGCTCTTCCGGCCATTGCGCTTGCAATAACTGCCTGCGGCGGCCGCCATAGCGAAAATTCAGGCGACGCCGATGTGATCAACGAATTTAAGATTTGCGAGACCTTGATGACGGCTGACAAGAATTACCGTGTCACAACCGATTACGGTGATGCCTATCTAGAACTTTACACCTCCATTCACTGGCCTGAAAAGTTCGGGGACAACGATCTGGCTGTCTTGCAGGATTCAATACTCTACTATGCTTTCGGCGATTCGACGGCGACTGACGTGCGCAAGTCGATCAAGAAATTTCTGAACGATACGTCGGTCGTCGAAGGAGCCGTTTCGGTTACTCCGGTCGATTCGCTTCCGGCCGATTCGGTTACATATTTCTACAATGTGCTTGCCTCTGTCGTTGAGGCCGATGAGGAGATGGTGACCTGTCAGGTGGTTTCGTCGTCTTATTTCGGCGGAGCGCATCCCATGACGGGGACGCATCCGTTTACTTATTCGTTCGCGCAAAAAGAGGTGCTCGGTGTCCGCAATATGTTTTTGCCGGGCGTGACCGGAGACTCGATCGTGCCTGTGATCAGGGAGGCGCTCGCCCGTCAGCTGTCGGTGCCGGTCGACGGTCTTGAACGCGCGGGTATCTTTGCGTCGCAGCTGACCTATCCGGGCCAGCCTTACATCGCATCGAACACGCTCTATTTCCACTATGATCCGTACGAGATCGGGCCGTATGCCCTCGGTCCGGTTGACGTGGCTGTATATCCTTATGAAGTCGACCGCTTCCTGCGGCCGGAGGTGAAGAGCCTCTTCGATCAGGGGATATGATGTGGTGACAACGTCAGGATATGATACAAACGGTCCCGCCAAATGCCACGAGAGGCAGTCAGGCGGGACCGGTGTTTTATGCGGTTCGGTTTTTCGCCGGGATCAGCAGGTGGATCAGTACTTGGTCACGCGCAGTGTCGAGCGGTCGATCTTGGCTGTCGATTCGGCGGGAGCAACGGTGGGAATCTCGGCGCCCTCGCGGACGAGGATGACGCATTTGATCGGTCCGTCGGCGGCGATACGGTTCCAGCCGGGAGTGTAGCTCTTTCCGCTCTGATAGTCTTTCCAGTTCTGTCCGGAGGGGAGATAGACGTCGCGGGCAGATGTTTCGGTGAGCAGCGGGGCCACCATTATGTCGGAACCGAACATGTATTGGTCTTCGACCGACCAGACGCCGGGATCGTCAGGGAACTCTACAAGGAGGGCTCGCAACATGGGCCAGCCGTTGGCCACGCATTCGGCGGCTTCCTGCTCGATGTAGGGCATCAGAGAGTATTTGAGTTCGGCGCAGCGGCGGAAATAGTCAGTAAATTCAGGGTTTTCGTAGAGCCAGGGTTCGGTCGGGGGCGCTCCGTGGGCGCGGGTGTGGGACGAGAGGAAGCCCATCGGAAGCCAGCGGCGGTAGAGTGCTTCGGGGGTGGATGTGACGAAGCCCCCCATGTCGTGGCTCCAGAAGCAGAAGCCGCTAAGGCCCAAAGAGAGTCCGGCGCGGAGTGTGCCGAGCATTCCGGTGTCGGTGCTTGCCGCGTCACCGCCCCAGTGGAGGGGGTAGCGTTGAGAGCCCGCCCAGGCCGAGCGTGCCCATATGATGTTGTCACCTTTGACGCGGCGGGTGATGTCGGCCACGGCTTTGTTGTAGCGCACGGGGTAGAGATTGTGTTCGTAGAGGCCGCTGCGTCCGTTGGCATATATGCCGTCGAGGGGCGCCGCTTCGCCGAAGTCGACCTTTATGGCGCCGACTCCCATCTCAAGCAGAGAGCCGAGTTTCGACTGATACCACCTGACGGTTTCGGGGTTGGTGAAGTCAAGCACGGCGTCCTCGTAGGGGAGAGTGCCGCGCCCGTTGCGGACGGCAAGGCCTTTTTCGACAAGTTCGGGGAAATATTTGTTGCCGGGCACGAAGTAAGGGAGCTGCCACAGGCAGATGTGGAAGCCCTGCTTGCCGAGGTCGGCGATCATCTTGCGCGGATTTTTGAAGCGTTCGGGCGAGAACTCGTAGTCGCACTGCCAGTCGGTGTCGAACCAGCCGGTGTCGAAGTGGATCACATCGGCGGGGATGCGGTTTTCGCGGAGTTTGGCGGCAACGTCGCGCCCTTCGTCCTCAGTGAAGTAGCTGATGCGGCTCATCCATGTGCCGAAACTCCACAGCGGAGGCATTTCGGGGCGTCCGCTGAGAGAGGTGTATTCGCTGAGGATCTGCTTGGGAGTTCCCCACATTATAAACAGATCGAGATCCTCGTCGGCCATGAAGAGCTTGTTAGCTCCGATGTAGCTCTGGCCCACGTCAGCTGTCAGCGGAGCGGAAGTATGGACAAACATGCCGTACCCGCGGTTGCTGAAGAAGAAGGGGATAGGTTTGTACATGTCGGGGCTTTCCGGTCCCTGCGGGTCTGTCACGAAAAGATTGAGCTTCTGACCAACTTTGTCGAGGCGTCCGGGGCCTTCGCCGAGACCGAAGATGCGTTCGCCGGGAGTCAGGGAGAAGACGGGGTTGATCGAGCGGGAGTTGTCAGAGCCGCGTTTGATGAAGCTGAAAGGTGGAACCTTGATCTGAGTGGAGTCGTTGTCGCTCCAGGTGCGGGTGCGGCTGAGTTCGCGTCCCTCGCTGTCGAGGATGACGATGCGCCACGGATCGGCCTGAATGCGGAGAGATCCGTAGGGCGAGGTGTAGACAATGTCCGCACCATCGCGGCTGACTTTCCAGTCGGAGGCGTCCTTGCCTACGGGTCCGGCGAGCATCGGCGAGAGAGAATCGGGCTCGGAGGGGGTGACAGGTGAGGTGTGGATACGCAGGCGCAGTGTACGTCCGTTGACCGGTTCGACGCTGAATCCGAGATCAGGGTCCTGCGGATAGGCTGTGTCAGGGAAATCGAGGCTTTTGAGCGGCTGATGGAGATAGGTGTTGGCGTTGAACGCCTGACGCGGCATGAGCTGCCTGCGTTTCCAGCAGATGGTGCCGCGACCGGTCGCCGTGTCGAACGAGCTTAGCGAATCGGCAAAGAAATAGGTGTTGGTGAAGTCGGCGAAATCCTTGCTGACATCGACCGACTGGCTGAGCAGGTAGGCTGAGCCTCCGTTGGTCCGAGTGTCGGCGGCGAGTGTCAAGGCACCGAGCGCCATGACGGCTGACAGAAGTGAGCGGAAAGTCATAGAGAGATGATAGGGTTAATGTGATACCGTTAAGGTTTATAGACGCACAAATTTAATGAAAATCCGTGAGAAATTCGGGGAGAAAGGCAAAATCTCATGAATTAATTGTAAATTTGCCAAATAACCTCAGAGGTTGTTTTAAGCAATCTCTTAGAACCACATCTAAAAAACATGGAAGATATAAAAGTCACCGCACGGAACCTCATGGAGTTCCTGAATGAAAGTCCCGTCAATTTCCTGGCTGTCAAGACTGTCAGACGCCATCTCGACAACAACGGTTTCACAATGCTCGACCCCTCGGCTCACTGGGATCTGAAACCGGGCGGGAAATATTATCTCGTCAAGAATTCAAGCGCTATTTTCGCCTTTACGGTGACTACCGAAGGTCCCGACGCGGGATTCCGCATCATTTCGGCCCACTCCGACTCTCCATGCCTGCGCATCAAGCCCAATGCCGAGATGCTGAGCGAGGGTGGCGTTGTCAGGCTGAATGTCGAGGTCTACGGAGGTCCGATACTCTACACATGGTTCGACCGTCCGCTGTCGGTGGCAGGCCGTGTGGTGCTCCGGGGCGAAGATCCGCTGCATCCGCGCACCGAGATTCTGAAATTTGACCGTCCGCTGCTCACGATCCCTCATCTTGCCATCCATTTCAACCGTGCTGTCAACGAGGGCAATCCGCTGTCGAAGCAGAAAGATATGCTGCCGGTTATCGCCATAGTTAAAGATACCGTCGAGAAGGACAACCTGTTGCTCCGCGCCGTGGCTGACGCGCTCGGATGCCGCATGGACGACATCCTTGATTTCGATCTCTCGCTTTTCGACACCACTCCCGCCTGTCTCGTGGGCCTTGACAACGAATTCCTGACCTCAGGGCGCCTCGATGACCTGAGCATGGTCCACGGTGCGATGACGGCGCTGCTCGAAACATCTTCGACAGCACAGACCCGTGTGATGGCGGTGTTTGACAACGAGGAGACCGGATCGGGCACCAAGCAGGGCGCGGCCTCACCGGTGCTCGCGCAACTGCTGCGGCGCATAGTCGGTTGTCTCGGAGGCAGCGAGGAGGACTATCTGCGTTCGATCGACAAATCGTTTATGGTTTCGGCCGACAATGCCCATGCTTTCCACCCCAACTATTCCGAAAAGTATGACCCGACGAATCATCCTGTCGTTGGAGGCGGTCCTGTGATCAAGATCAACGCCAACTGCAAGTATATGACCGACGCCGAATCCGCCGCCGTTTTCCGCTCAATCTGCGACAAGGCCGGTGTGCCGTGCCAGTATTTCGTCAACCACAGCGATGTGGCCGGAGGCTCGACTCTCGGCAACATCCTGACTTCGCAGATCGACCTGCGTGGCGTAGACATGGGCGAGGCCATATGGGCCATGCACTCGGTCCGCGAGACAATGGCCGCTAAGGACCATGCCTATACCGTGGCCGCATTCAAGACATTCTTCGATCTCTGATCCATCCTGTCACGACATATTCAGCACGATTATATATACATATGTTGCCGGAATCCACAACCTTTAACCTCCCTCTGAGCGATGACAGCCGTCTGTCTCTCAGAGGGAGACTTGTATGCGCATCTCTGTTGCTGCTTGCCGGTGCGGTCTACGCGCTGTTTTCTTTCTATGTGCCCTATATCGGCGATGATTATTCACTTCCGGTCGACTGGATGGAGGCTAACGGAGGCGTTAAGGAATTCTCATGGGAACGGCTGTGGAATTTCGCGTTGTATTCGAGAAGCATTGACAATGCGCGTCTGGACAACATTCTGTTCATGGCGATGCGTATGTCGTTGTTGCCTAAGTGGACACCGGCACTTGTCGTAGGCCTGAGTGCCTCGATGCTTCTGTGGGGATGCGGGCTGCTGTGCACGCCGAGACGTAAGGATCTGCCGTTTGTCATCGTGGCATTCTGGGGCTGGATGACTTTTACGTTCTCATGGCGTTTCGGGACGATGGGAATTGACAATTCGTTCAATGTGCTTCTTCCGTCGGCCATGACTGTATGGTTCCTGTTGATGATGCGGCGTGTCGCGGAGAGAGATGTTTCCGCCGCCGCTCTGGCGACCGGCTGCGTCTATGCTTTTCTGTGCGGATGGATTCATGAAGGCTATGCCGTACCCATAGGATGCGGGCTGGGTGTCTGGGCGCTGAGCCGGCGTTTCCGGATGTCACGGCAGTGGTGGATTCTGACGGTCGTTTTTGCTGTTGCGGCAGTCTATGTCGTCAGCGCTCCGGGCCTTTGGATGCGTGCGTTCTCGGCCTCGGTAGTGAGGGGACCGGTCAATATCAAAACCATGGTCACGCTTTCTGTCCCCGTCTGGGCGTTGCTCGGAGTGCTCTGTGTGGCTGTCGTGGTCCGTTTCAGGGATTTGAAACGACTTGCGGACCGCTGTTGGGCCGAGCCGATGACGATGGTGGCATTTGTGGCTTTCGTGGTGTCTGTGGCGATAGTTATGAAGTCGTCCGTCTCTAATCCGAGAGCTTTGTGGATCTGCAATCTGTTTGCCTCGATAGTGATGTTCAGACTGTTGCGCTTTGTTTTTGTCACCTGGACGCCGCGAGTGCTGTCTGTCCTCGCTGTGTGTGCAGTGGCTCTTATCACCGTTTTCTACGCCAATGTCATCCGAGTCCAGCGTCAGATCTGCCTTGAGGAGTACGAAATCGAGCGTCAGATGGCCGAATCGGAGTCGGGAACGGTTTTCCGCGACTATTCAGTAGCCATGTCGAAACTTACGCTGCTTCATCCGGTCAATGACTACTGGCGCGATCAGCTTCATATCAATAATTACAATCAGTTTTATCCTGACGAAAAGATCTATTCCGTGGTGCCGTCTGCGCTTGCCGGGCTGACCGAGGAAATGGTCGGTTATATGGAAAATTATGATCCCGCGACACCCTCTGACAAAAGGCACGAAGGCTTTCCTGAAAGAGTAGCGGGCTCGGCAGGGTTGTTTTCTTTCGGCGGTGAGCTTATTATGCCTGACTGTCAGATGGTGACTAAGACATGGTTCGGAGCAACGGTTGATGGACAGTCGCAGACAGTCATGCTTGATTATGAATGTGAGGACGGACGACGTTTCGACGCTATGGGATCAGTCAAGATCCGTTTTCGTACGCGCGACGGCCGGAGCCTTATATACGTAGCGCCCGGTCACTACAAAGTAACCGGGCCCTATAAGTCTGTATCGTTAAGTGAATGAGTTGTCCTTTCGGTCTCAGGCAGTGGTATCGTGCTTTCGGTCCATTGCATACCAGGCATAGGCTATGTAGGCCACCACAAAGGGCACGATCACCGAAACCCAGCTCATGCAGGTGAGTGTGAAGCGGCTTGACGAGCTGTTGAAGATTGTGAGCGACGATGACGGATCAGTCAGCGAGGGATAGTAGGGGGTATTGTTGTAGCCTGCGATCCAGAAAAGTGAGAGGACGACAAGCACTGTGCCTGTGCCGCTCCACCATATTCCGTCAGTCCAGTGTCCGGCGAATGCCGAGCGGATCACCGCGTAGAGCACCATCACTACACCGACAAGGAAGATCACCAGAGTCCAGGGCATTTCGATCAGATTGTAGAAATATTTGAATTCGCGTAGCTGAAATGAGCTTCGTCCGCCGTCGATTCCGCCGTCGAAAGTGGTCTCAAGACCGGCTTCCGAGAGTAGCAGCCCGACGAACAGCAGGAAGAAGACCACGAAAATCACGGCGTTGACCAGCACCCTGCGGCGGTTCGCTTTGAAAAAGCTGTCGTCCTGCGGATTGTTGTTGAGCAGATAGAGGGCAGCCTGTGTGCGGGCGAGGAAAAGCACTGCGAAGCCGAGAATCAGGTTTTTCCAATAAAAAATCGCTTCGAAACCGTGAGTCGGGGCCCATACGGAGATCACGGGAGCGGCTCCGTCGAGGATATTGCCTTTGCTCACTGAAAATTCGGCTCCGAAGAAGAACATCGACACGGCGACTCCGAGCAGTATACAGCCCACGCAGCCGTTGATAAAGAGGAAAGTGTCATATGTCCGTGTGCCGAAAAGATTGCCGGGTTTGGAGCGGAATTCATAGCTGACGGCCTGAAGAACGAAGCTGATCAGTATGAGCATCCAGAGCCAGTAGGCGCCACCGAAACTTGTGGAGTAAAAGAGTGGGAACGAGGCGAAAAACGCGCCACCGAAAACGACAAGAGTCGTGAATGTCAGTTCCCATTTGTGACCGAAAGTGCTGATCATCCGGCGCGACGCCTCGGAGGAGTCGCTGACGCTCAGGAGAAATGTCTGTCCACCCTGTACGAAGAGCAGAAACACCAACAACGCTCCGAGGACTGAGATGAGCAGCCACCAGTATGTCTGTAAGGATTCGAGTTCCATGATTTGATATTACAGTTAGAGGGTGATACATTAGTTTTCGTTTTCCGGACCGCGGCGGATCTGGTTGATCATTATGGCGATCTCGGCGACAAGAAGTGCGGTGAAGACTGCTGCGAACATCCAGAAGGTCAGCTGGACGGTAGAGGCCGAGATCGCTGAAATGGCTGCACGTGCCGGCATGAGACCTTCGATGATCCAGGGCTGGCGTCCGACTTCGGCAGTCACCCAGCCGGCCTCGGAGCAGATCCATACGACCGGAATGGTGAGCATCGCCACCCATTGCCACCATTTTTTCTCCCAAAGACGGCTGCCTCGCACAGAGCTGACGACACCGAGGATGAAGAAGAGCAGCAGGTAGCCTCCTGCGAGAACCATGATGTGGAAAGAATAGAATGTCATGCCTACCGGAGGCACTGCTTCGTCAGGAGAGTCGAGGTAGCCGTAGCCGAAATAGCGGTAGTCTTCCTTGAGACGGGCGCGGGCTTCATCCATCGCACCCTTGTCGCCGGCGGCCATGGCTTTGTCGAAGTCGCGGAGGGCTTCGTGGGCGCGTTTGCCGATGGCGATGCGTTCGGCATAGGAGTCGGTTCTGATCGTATCACCTTCAGGAGTGAGGCTGATGCCGTCGATGAGGTCGTTGATACCGGGAACGAAGGTGTTGGCGTCATGGTTGGCCAGGATCGAGAGTCCGTAGGGGATTGATATGTCAAAGAGGAACGGCGACTTGCCGTCGGTGCGCGATTTCGAGGGGTCGAGCAGACCGATGCCTACGATCTCCTGACCTACCTTACCATTGTAAAGTCCTTCCATGGCTGCGAGTTTCATCGGCTGCACACGGGCTACCTGCACGGCAGAGCCGTCGCCGGTCCAGAGGGTGAGGACGATGCCGACAAGTCCGGTCCAGCCTGCCACCTTTATGGAGTCGAGTGCGAAATCACGGCGGCGCTTCTTGAGCAGGAACCAGGCGCTGACACCGCAGACAAAGGCTGCACCTACGACCCATCCGTCAAAAACGGCATGGAAAAATTTGTTGACGGCCACAGGCGAGAGCACTACATCCCAGAAGTTGTCCATGACGTTGCGCATCTGACCCGGATCGAACTCCATGCCGACAGGGTATTGCATCCAGGCATTGGCTATAAGAATCCACAGTGCGGATATGGAGGCTCCGAGAGCTGTCAGCCATGTGGATGCGAGGTGAAATCCGGGACTCACTTTTTTCCAGCCGAAGAACATTACGGCTATGAAAGTGGCCTCCATGAAGAAAGCTAACAATCCCTCGATGGCGAGCGGTGCACCGAAGATGTCGCCGACAAACCAGCTGTAATTCGACCAGTTTGTGCCGAATTCGAATTCAAGAATGATACCGGTGGCTACACCCATGGCAAAGTTTATGCCGAAGAGTGTCATCCAGAACTTGGTGATGTGGAGCCACTTCTCGCTGCGTGTGCGGAAATAGATGGTCTCCATGATTCCGACAATTACGCTCAGGCCGAGTGTGAGCGGCACAAAGAGCCAGTGATACATGGCGGTGAGGGCAAACTGCCATCGCGACCAGTCGACTACGGTCATCAAATCGTCCATACTCTTTTGTTTTTATTGTTTGATTTATAGTTGAGTTATATATAGTTGAAAACGTCGGTCTGTACATCGGACTAAAGAGGCCGGTCAGCCGTTATCTGTTAATGAGCGATTCCCTCACGGCTTCAGCGCGTTCGGCATCGTTGTCGTAGTCGCTCGAAAGAATGTCGGGGAAAAAGAAGAGTTTGAAGATGAAAAACAGAATGAAGAGCTTTATCAGAATCAGAAGCCACAGTTTTTTACCGACTGTCATCGAACGAAATCCGTCGACGTAAAATGACAATATGCGCCTGAAGAGGTTTCTCTGTGCAGGGAATTGCCTGTCTGTCGTCCGGCTTTTCGGATAATCGGTCATAACATGTATTGATAGGTTATAAGATATGTCTGTATAACACTTTTGTGGTGTGAAAGTGAGATGCGATAGCAAAAGTATATATATTTTTGCGGGTTGTGAAATATATTTTGCTGTTGTTTAACATTAGTCTTTATTTTCAGATCTTGATCCAAACATTTAATTTTGCAGGCAAAACAGTCCAAAAATTGGAATTTGGAATAAGGATGCGGTATCAGGACAATATAGCGATACCGGCATAATCATCGGTCTGAAAACCTCTTTAATTTTTTATATCTACATGAAACATTCATTATTTTATGCGGGCGCACTGCTGTTGCTGGCGTCCTGCGCCCAAACGGGCAAACCTCACTACACAGTGACTTACAATGCCGAAGAAGCAGGCTTGGACGGAAAGACTGCCTATATCTGGGATTTCGACAAGGACGTGAACATCGACAGCGCCGTAATCAAGAACGGCGTCGCCGTGTTTGACAACGAAATCGACGGTTCGCGTTATGTGTCGATTCTGATTGACGGCCGCAGCGTAGGCGAATTTTTCCTTGAAGCCGATTCTATCGCCATCACTGAGGGAATGGCCGAGGGCGGTAAGCTCAACGGATTGCACAACCAGTACTGGCACGACCGCATGGCTCTGATTTCGGAGTTCAATGCCTTGCCCGATTCAATGAAACAGCAACGCGGTCAGGAGTATCAGGACCGCATCGACGGTATGGAGAGCAAACTGAGAGAGGAGAACATCGAAAATGCCCTCGGATATTACTATTTCTTCTATGGTCCCGGTCGCGAAATGGACCTCAACCAGCTCGACTCGGCCATAGCCGCACATCCTGTCCTCGGCGAGTACAACCGCATTCAGAAAATACGTGACTCATTCATGAAGCAGGCCGAGACTTCGGAGGGCAAGATGTTCAAGGACTTCGAAGTGACTTATAATGATTCGGTGTTCCGCCTGAGCGACCATGTTGGCAAAGGCAAATATGTGCTTGTCGATTTCTGGGCAAGCTGGTGCGGTCCGTGCATCCGTCAGACAGCCGTCATTAAGGACCTCTACAAGGAATACGGCCCGAAAGGTCTTGAAGTGATCGGCGTTGCCGTGTGGGACAAGCCCGAAGATACGCTGAAAGGCATCGAGAGCCATGAACTCCCCTGGATGAATGTCATCAACGCTCAGAGCATCCCGACTGACATCTACGGCATTCAGGGCATCCCTTGCATCATCCTTTTCGGCCCTGACGGTAAGATTCTGAGCCGCGACAAGCAGGATAACGACCTCCGCGAGGCAGTGGCCAAAGCAATGGAATTTTGATCGTCTGAGACGGCGGTTACTTAAAACAACAAGATCCCGGAATTTCGGTTCCGGGATCTTGTTGCATTTTATCTAAGACTGCTCAGGGAGCAGACTGTTGTCGGATCAGGCCTTGACTGCTTTCTTGGCGCTGCGGCGGGCGTCGGTGATGTAGGCGACGGGGGCAGCTACGTAGATGGTGGCAAGTGTACCGATGATCACACCGAAGATCATTGCGAAGACGAATGAACGGATGGCGTCGCCGCCGAGGATGAAGATGCAGAGGAGCACAAGGAGTGTCGAGCATGAAGTCATCACTGTACGGCCGAGGGTTGAGTTCATCGAACTGTTGATTGTGTCGAAGAAGTTCTGCTTGGGATAGAGCTGGACGTTTTCACGGACACGGTCGAAGACTACCACGGTGTCGTTGATCTGATAACCGATAACTGTAAGGATAGCGGCGATGAACGACTGGTCGATTTCCATCGCGAAGGGGAAGAGGCCCCAGAAAAGCGAGTAGAAGCCGATGATTGTGAAGGCTGTGAATGCTACGGCTGCAAGTGCACCGAGAGAGAAGGCGATGTTGCGGAAACGGAGCAGGATGTAGAAGAACATCGCGAGGAGGGCGAGGATCACGGCGATGTAGGCGTCGGTGCGCATGTCGTTGGCCACGGTAGGACCTACTTTCTGCGACGACATGATGCCGATGTTCTCGTTGGTTGTCGAGAAGTCCTCGATGCTCATGCCGTTGAGGTGGTTCTCAAGACCCTTGTAGAGGATGCCGGTGATTTCGTTGTCGATGCCTTCTTCGTCAGAGTCGATCTTGTAGTTGGTCGAGATGCGGACCTTGGTGTCGTCATCAATGGTGATGACGCTGAGCTGAGCGCCGTCGAAGAGGGGCGCGAGTTGGGCCTGAAGTTCATGAGTCTTGACGGGGTGATCGAACTGAACCACATAGTTGCGGCCGCCGGAGAAGTCGATGCCCTGATTGAGGCCGCGGACAAAGAACGAGATGATGACGATGGCAACAACCGCACCTACGATGCCGAAGCTGACCTTACGGGCAGCAAGGAAGTTGAAGTGGGTGTTGGAGAACATCTTGGCCGAAAGGGGAGTGGTGAAGGTCAGTTTCTCGAAGGGTTTGGTCTTGGCACACATTATATATATAAGGCGTGTCAGGTAAACGGCGGTGAAGAACGAGCAGACGATACCGATGATGAGGGTGGTTGCGAAGCCCTTGATAGGACCTGTACCGAAGAGCAGGAGGATCACGCCGGTGATGATCGAAGTGAGGTTCGAGTCAAAGATGGCAGAGAAGGCGTTGCTGTAACCGTCGGCGATGGCGGTGCGGACGCTCTTGCCTGCGCGGAGTTCTTCTTTGGCACGTTCGTAGATAAGCACGTTTGCATCGACTGCCATACCGAGGGCGAGCACGATACCGGCAATACCGGAGAGCGTCAGCACGGCCTGGAAGGATGCGAGGATGCCGAAGGTGAAGAAGATGTTGAAAATAAGTGCGATGTTGGCGATGATGCCGGGGATGAGTCCGTAGAAGAGACACATGAAGATCATCAGGAGCACTATGGCGATGATGAACGACCAGAGACCGTCGTGGATGGCCTGTTCGCCGAGCGACGGACCGATCACGGTGTCGGAGATGATGTCTACCTTGGCAGCCATCTTACCGCTCTTGAGCACGTTGGCAAGGTCCTTTGCTTCGTCGGTGGTGAAGTTGCCGGTGATCTGCGAGCGGCCGCCTTCAATCACAGAGTTGACGTTGGGCGAGGAGTAAACCTGATTGTCAAGCACGATTGCCACGGGCTTGTTGATGTTGGCGGCGGTGATGCGGGCCCACTGGCGGGCAGCTTCGGGCTTCATGTTCATCGAAACATAGTTGCCGGTCATAGCGTCGTAGTCGCTGGTAGCCGAGGTGATGACGTCGCCGCTGAGTGCGGGCTTGCCGTTGGAAGTCTTGAGGGCTACGAGCTGATAGATGCTGAGGTTGCGCTTGCCGCGTACAGAGTCATCCACCTGCACGATCTCAGGCTTGAATTCCCAGGCCAGCTTGAGGTTGGAGGGAAGGATGCCTTTGGCGACGTTGGACGCGAGGATGGCGTTGATGGTGTCGCGGGCAGTCTCAGTTGCCGAGCCTACGTTGATGGGGTTGTAGGGATTGCCTACCTGTACGAAATAGTCGAAGAGACCTTTGCCGTTGCCGGTCGAGTCGGTGCGCAGGGCATTGTCGAGAGCCTGAAGCATCGGTGCGATGTCGTTGACGGGGGTAGTTTCGTAGAATTCGAGGTTGGCGCTTGATTTGAGAAGCTCGCGTACACGGTCGTGTTCCTTCACACCCGGAAGTTCAAGGAGGATCTGTCCGTCCTTTTCAAGTTCCTGAATGTTGGGGGCAACGACACCGAACTGGTCGATACGGGTGCGGAGCACGTTGGTCGAGCTGCTGACGCGGTCTTTCACTTCCTGACGGAGCGAGTTTTTGATGGCGTCCATGTTGTCGCCGCGCTTCACCTGGTCTTTAAACACAACCGAAAGGTCGCCCTGCGGGTCGAGCTTGCGGTATTCTGCGCAAAAGACGTCAATGAAGTCATTGCTCTTGTTAGCACGTGTGATTGAATCGGCGTTGACAACGGCGCGTTCGAAGTAGGGATTGCCTTCGGCGTTGGCCATTGAGCGGAGAATGTCAGGGACTGACACCTGGAGGGTTACGTTCATACCACCCTTGAGGTCAAGGCCGAGACCGACTCCGAGCTTCTGTACTTCATTGAATGTATAGCCTAAATAAACTTTTTCGTTAGCGATGTTCTTGATGTACTCGCTATAAGCTTTACGTTTAGTTTCAGGGCTGTTGTTGTCTTTGGCGGCCTCGACGGCGGCATATTCTTCCGCTTTCTTCTCGTAGTGGTTGGTGACTAACGTGAAAGAAAGGTAGAACAGGCAGATGAGCACCATGAACACGGCGATCACACCTGCAACAACACTTCCCAAAGATCCTTTGCTTTGCATTGTGTTAAAGTGATGTATTTAAAGAGTTAGTTAAAATTGATTCAGAATTTGATTTTCATGGATAAAAACTGGTAAAGAGCCAATTTTCAGACTGCAAATATACGAAAATTCTTTTAAATGCCCTCGCAGGAGGGCTGATTTTTGTGTTTATTGTACTTCTTGACTGTTTTTGGAGGCAATTAGCTGGCAGTTAGGGTGATTCAGAATTCTCTGCATGCAACGGCGATCTGTTGGCCGTCCGGAAGGGAACGGAAGGTGAGCGAAAATTCCGTTCCGCGGGCTGTTGCGGAGGTAAATGTCGGGGCTACGGCGATTTCCGCAAGCGGCAGTCCGAGAGAGAGGGCGGCTTTGTAGACGGCCTCTTTCGCAGTCCATAATTTGAGAAGAAGCTGCAATAGAGAATCTTCGTCGGGCGCGGCATCGGCAAGTTGCTTTTCGGTTGTGGAGAGAATCCGAGGGGCGACTTTCAGCAGCTGACGGCGTGGCGATTCGATGTCTACACCTATATTAATATAGCTGGCGCGGCTGACGGCGAGGATGCAGGCGGTTCCGGAATGTGAGATGGAAATTTTAGTATCGGGCTGCCCGACAATGAATGGTGCTCCCTCAGGGGTATGGCCGAGGAGGGTGTCGGGGCCGAAGGCTTCGGCTATCAGCTCCCTGACGGCCGCTTGCTCGCGGTCGCGTCTCGATCCGGCACCGTCAGGAATCGGGCAGAGGTAGAGCTGGCAGTACGCGGTGGAGATAAATTCACTCATCGGCACAGTTTTTGAGGAGATAAAGCATGTCGTCTCTGACGGCCCGGACCATCGGAGCGATGGAGTCGGGCGAGGAGCCGGGCGGAAGGTTGAGATAGAAAGCGCCTGAGAGAATATTGACGGAATCAGTCGCAAGAAGCTGTACGGGAGTTGTCAGCGACGTGACAGTCTCGGCCAATTCGCAGTGCCAGTTACCGGCAGAAGTCAGTTCGGTAAGGATTGTGGTCGCTGCGCCTGCGTTCAGCTCCATGCGTTCACGGCGGTTGCCGAGGTTTTTTTCAAATTCAGCGGGAGAGGTGGCCGACAGGGTCAGATAGAGTGTGGCGTTTCTGAACTGGGGATAGGTAACGGTGATCCACCACGAGGCGTCGTCCTTACGGTCGATGCCGACTGTCGCTTCGGAGTTGAAACACAGCCGGGCCGGCCCGACGGTGCGGGCTGTGTAGCTGTTGCCCGGAAGAGTGAGGCGCGGCCATCCTTCAGGTTTTGGGACGGCGTTGCCGTGGCCTTGTTCCGTGCATGAGTCTGCGATTGCCACGGCAAGAAGGCATATCAGCAGTGATAGAATTTGTCCGATTGCTTTCATTGTTTCAGGCCGTGGTCTGGACGGTCATGGAATCCGGCTGGTCTTCCGGCATGACTTTGACGCGCACGTTGACAATGCGGTGCTGGTGGATGGAGAGAATCAGGAAGCGGCAGCGACCGTAGACGATCGACTCTTTTTCCTTCGGGAAGTCACCCTTGATGGCAAGAAGCATCCCGGCGAGGGTCTCGCAGTCTTCTATGACCGGTGAGTAGGCTTCATCATCGAGCCCAGTGATACGGAAGAAGTCGTTGAGCAGCGTTTTGCCTTCAAATATGTAGGTGTCGTCGGGGAGGCGGCGGTAAGTCTTTTCCTCCACGTCGTATTCGTCGTCGATGTCGCCCACGATTTCTTCAAGCACATCTTCGAGAGTGACGATGCCCTGGGTGCCTCCGAACTCGTCGACAACGATGGCCAGATGGACGCGGCGCGAGCGGAAATCCTCAAGCAGGTCGTCGATCATGCGCGATTCGGGGACGTAGTAGGGTTCGCGCATGAGTTTGCGCCAGTCGAAGCTGTCGCCTGATTGTCCGACATATGGGAGAAGGTCGCGCGAATAGAGGACGCCTTTGATATTGTCCATCGTATTGTCGTAGACCGGCAGACGGGCAAAACCGCTGTCGATCACGATCTGCATGACCTGCGGGAAGGTGTCGGAAAGTTCGATGCCGGTGATGTCGACGCGGGGAGTCATGACTTCCGAGGCTGTCGTGTCGCCGAATTTCAGAATGCCCTCAAGCATGTCTTTGTTTTCGTCGTCACTGACATGTGCGATCTCCAGTGCCTGCGAAAGATCGTCGGCAGTGACCGATGTGGTCTTTTTCGTCACCACTTTCTTGACTATGCCGCTGCTCTTTACGAGAATCGACGAGAGCGGATAGAACATCCTCAGGCCGCCTTCGAGAAACGGGGCAGCCATTTTGGCCCATGTCAGATTATTGGAATTGGCATAGAGTTTCGGTAGGATCTCACCGAAAAGAAGGATAAGGAAAGTAAGGAGGACGGTCTGAAGGATGAAACTCCACACAGGACTCAGAGCCGAGAATATCGGGCCGAGGGCGAAGTTACATAGCACGACGATGGTCACGTTGACCAGATTGTTGATGATAAGGATTGTAGCCAGAAGTCGTTCAGGCATCCGTAGAAGGCGCAGCACACGTTCGCCCGACGGACTTTCTTCAAGTTCGTCGCACTGAGGAGGTGTCAGCGAGAAAAAGGAGATTTCACTACCGGAGACGAAAGCAGAGATAAAGAGCGCCAGCAGGGCACAGAGGAGCGCCACGATGCGGTCGGTTGTGAATGGCGCCACGTCAAGCAACGGAGTGTTGATAATGTCAAGAAGAATATTTGCCACCTGTTCAGTGGCAGGTAAAGGGTCAGTGTCCAAGACGATCGAGATAAGTTATACAAAAAGCCGGGGCCGCATGGCCGCCAAAGGCATTATCGCTGCAAAGATACGCAGAATTTTCGTAACCTCACAGCATTTCCACGCGCTTTATTAAAAAATGTTATCATGGAGGGTCAGGAGGGACTGCCAGACATCGCATGTCAGTATGCATTACACCAATGCCGGACATCACACGATACGGGCGTCCGGCATTGGTGTATAGTGCCTCATGCTCAGCTGTGGAGGGTGAGGATGAAGGAGGCGCCGGTGGTGACTGTGGTGTCGAGGGTGAGGGAGCCGTTGATCTTTTCGGCGCGGAGAGCGCAGATCGGGAGGCCGAGGCGTGCGCCTTTGCTTATGTCAGTGGGGATGGCAAACGGCTTGAAGAGGTTTTCACGCTCGTTTTCGGGAATGCCGGGGCTGGTGTCGGTGACGATGAACTGATGGCTCTTTGCGCCGCGCTTGCGGTAGGCAAGAGTGATTTTGCCACCTTCCGGAGTGTGTTTGGCGGCGTTTTCAAGCAGATGTGTCAGAATTTTTTCCACTTCGGGAGCGTCGATGCGGGCATAACCCTTGCATCCGTCGAGGTTAAGGATGACGCGCGGCCTGAGCATAGGTCTGATCTTGTTGGCTATGGCGTCGCAGTATGGCTGGAGGTTGACTTCTTCAAGGGCCTCCTCTTCGGTCGGAGCCGAGCTGCCTACGTCGGAGAGTTCGCCGACGCGCTGTACGTAGCCCCGCAGATTGCGCACGGCGGGATCATTCTGGTCGAGCTGTTCGAGTGTCGGTTCCATCTGTGAGGACATGTTGTGGAGGATGGCGCTCTTGGCGGCACTCTCGTCGTTGGCGGTCTGGACCGACTTTTTCATGCGGCGGTTTTTGACAACCACACGCCAGTAGAATATGGCTCCGACGCCGAGAGCCGCAAGCGCGATGACGAAAAGTGTCACGAAGGTGACGATCCAGCCTGTGCGGGTCTTTATGGTGTGGTCCTTGTCGGCGATGGTTTCCTGACTTTCGGCATATTCCTGTTTGACCTTGCTGAGTTCGGTGTCGGCCATGACGTTTTCGATCGAGTCAGACCAGCGCATATAATTTTCATAGGTGTGTTCGACGAGGCGCGCGTCGTTGGTGCTGACGGCGCGGTCGATCAGTTCCTTGTAGGCCTTGTCGGCGGCTTTATAGTCGTTGGCCTTGTCGTATTGCTTGATGAGATGGGCTATACAGAGGTCTCCTTTGGCAGGCTGGTTGACGGCATAGTAATATTGTGCCTCGTTGAAAAGCATGTCGCTGGTGATTTCCTTCGAATCGGCCTTCTTCGCATAGGCGGCCATTTTTGTAAGCGAGCGTCCGGCCGCAGTGTTGTCGGGAAAACTGCGGTAGATGAGGAACCGTGCGCGTTCTGTTGTGTAGAAGACGGCGGGAAGGGAATCGGAGGTGACATGGCGCTCGGCAAGAGTCCTGTCATTGTTTGAAAGCAGCCGGAAGGCGCCGTCATAGTTTTTGGCATCTGCGCATATGGCGGCCGCCGCAGCCGCCGAACGTGCCGCGGGAAGATACTGCCGGGAGGCCATCTGTGTATTGTAGGCCTTCAGATGGCGGTTGAGTTCGGTCTGGCTGTCGGCCCATATCCCGAAGACCACAGCGCTGATGGCAATGACCGATATTAACAGTCGTTTCATAATGTATAAATAGTTTGCGTGATGGAATTTATCTGATAAACGAATTACTTCGCGCTAAGGTTTAGCGGAGTTTGCGGGGAGTTTATTAACAATCAGGGGCAGTTTTCAACATTTTAACACGATTTGATAGTCGAAAACTCTAACGGTCAGCGGAATTTTTGTTACTTTGCATCAGAAACCAATAAAAACCTTATGGGTAAAATAATTGCAATCGCCAATCAGAAGGGCGGCGTCGGAAAAACCACCACCACAATCAACCTTGCCGCATCTTTGGCGGCCGAGGGAAAAAAGACGCTGATCATTGACGCCGACCCGCAGGCCAACGCTACGTCGGGCTACGGCATAGATCCCAAAGCCATGGCGTCGTCGATCTACGAATGTCTTGTCGATGACTATCCGATGGACGGATCTCAGGTCGCGACCTGCTGCGAAGGGCTCGATCTTGTCGGCTCACGCATAGACCTGGCCGGTGCGGAAATCGAACTCATCAATAAACCTGCCCGTGAGAATGTCCTGAAAAAGGCTCTTGCCACGGTGAAAGACAAGTATGACTATGTGTTGATCGACTGTTCGCCGTCGCTGGGACTCATAACGGTCAACGCGCTCACTGCGGCCGATTCGGTCATCATCCCCGTACAGGCGGAGTATTTCGCCCTGGAAGGGATCACAAAACTTCTCAACACCATCCGCATCATCAAGTCGAAACTCAATCCTCACATCGAGATCGAGGGATTTCTGCTGACCATGTATGACGCCCGTCTGCGCCTGGCCAATCAGATCTATGAGGAGCTCAAGGGCCATTTCGGCCCGATGGTGTTCGACACGGTCATTCCGCGCAACATCCGTCTGAGCGAAGCGCCGAGCCACGGACTTCCTGCCCTGCTCTATGATCCGATTTCGCGCGGCGCCACCTCGCATGTGGCCCTTGCCCGCGAGCTGATAGCCAAAAACAGCTGAAACCTCTTACTGTTAAAACACAATATATTCCATGCAGCCAAAACGACCGGCCCTTGGCCGCGGACTCGATTCGCTCATCGCTATGGATGACGCTCCCGCCCGCGGAACATCGGCCATAAACGACATAGAGATCTCACGTATCTCACCCAACCCGGACCAGCCGCGCCGTCTTTTTGATGAAGAGGCTCTGGAGGAACTCTCGCGATCGATCCGTGAGTTGGGCATCATCCAGCCGCTGTCGCTCCGCAAAACCGGTCCGGACAGCTATCAGATCATAGCCGGGGAGCGCCGCTACCGGGCCGCCATGATGGCGGGACTCACTACCGTTCCGGCCTATATACGCACCGCCAACGACTCGGAACTCACTGAGATGGCTCTCATCGAGAACATCCAGCGCGAGGACCTCAATGCGATCGAAATCGCCCTGACATTCAAGAAACTGATCGACCAGTACGATCTCACGCAGGAGCGGCTGAGCGAACGCATCGGCAAGAAGCGCACCACCATAGCCAACTTCCTGCGTCTGCTGCGTCTTCCGGCCGAAGTGCAGCTCGGACTGCGCGACCGCCGCATAGACATGGGCCATGCCCGCGCACTGCTCAGCATCGACGATCCCAAGTTCCAGCTGCGTCTTTATAACGAGATACTCAAGCAGGGACTTTCGGTGCGCCGCGTCGAGGAGCTGGCAAAAAAATATCAGCAGGCGGCTCTCGAAGGTAAGAAGCCCGAAACCGATAGCAGAAGATTTTCTAACAATGATTATGATATTTTAAAGGATCATCTTTCACAGCGCTTCAGCACCCCTGTGAAGCTGACTTGCGACGCCTCCGGAAAGGGAAAAATCTCATTTTCTTTCCGCGATGAGGCTGAACTTGAAAGATTAATTGCTATCTTTGACACTGCAAAGCAGTAGCTATCCGGAGCAGTCGCTCCGCGATCTTCGGGATGATAGCTTCATCAGCTTGGGAATCAGGAAAATAATTCCAAATGCAATTCGAAGCGGAAAAAGAACCACGAACGGTCAGAACCATATTGAACGTAGTTGCCGGCATGATATTGATCGTGCTGGTGTGCCCGTTTAACATTTTTTCTGAAAATATATCGGTGAGTGCTGTCACCGCGGCATCCGACACTACGGTGATGTCCGCTCCGCAGCGCCCGCGTAAGCCCGTCAGGCCGGAGAGACGTCATACATCGCCGATCTCAAACCTGCCGGACAGCTTTCCGATAGGCGATCCGCTCAAAGCACCCGCATTGGTGGTGCTTGACAGCCTTTCGGCCGCCGGAGACTCTGTGAGCATCGTGCCGATTGACTCCGTAGCTGTTCTGAACGCGCCACTGACGGCGAAAAACGATTCAGTCGGCGGCGAGATGATGGAAAAGAAATTCACCTTTGTCCCGGACCCGACAAAGGCTGTCTGGATGTCGGCCCTCTTTCCGGGCCTCGGACAGCTGTATAACCGCCGCTACTGGAAGCTGCCGATAGTCGTCGGCGGTTTCATGGGGCTGGGCTATGCCATGAACTGGAACAACACCATGCTGCGCGACTATACACGCGCCTATTCCGACATCATGGACAACGACCCGACGACAAAGAGCTATATGGACTTCTTCGCCCCGACTGTGAATGAGTCGGATCTGAATAAGGAATGGCTGACGGATCTACTGCGCCGCCGCAAGAACCAATACCGCCGCCAGCGTGACCTCTGTGTCATCTGTATGATTGGCGTCTATCTTGTGGCAATGGTCGATGCCTATGTCGATGCGCAGCTCGCGCATTTCGACATCAGTCCCGACCTGAGTGTGGACATAGCTCCGACTCTTCTGCCGACCGAAACCCGTAAAAACGGGCTGCCCGGTCTCGGCCTCTGCTGGGCGGTCAATTTCTGACGACCGTCCGGTGCAATCCGCGATAAAAACATCACCTCTCCATTGATATATCTGTAAAAGAAAGTAATGAATAAATCAATCCTTGTCACAGTATTTGCCATCGGTCTCAATGCACTGAGCGTCATGGGCGCGCAATCTATACTTGAGATAAAGAATTCGATTACCGATGACAATATAATAGCTCCGGAAAGTTTCGAGACACAGACACGCCTGTTGGAAGAAAATTTCTATCTGAAAAACTATGTAGTTCCAGGCATTGACTTGGGAGCATCGCAGACGGCCACTCCCGCCGAATATGAGGAGCGCCTCAAGAAACTTCCGACAGAGATCGAGCTGCCCTACAATTCGGTTGTCGGCAACTATATCAATATGTATCTCACCAAGCGCCGTTCGCTCGTGGCCGATATGCTTGCGCTTCACAGCTACTACGGGCCTATCTTTGTCGAGGAACTGCTCAAGGAGGGGATGCCCACGGAACTGCAGTATCTGCCGGTGATCGAGTCGGCCATCAACCCCAATGCGGTTTCCCGCGCCGGAGCCGCCGGTCTGTGGCAGTTCATGCCCGCTACGGCCAAGGGCCTCGGCATGGAGGTCAATTCGCTGATCGACGAGCGCAGGGATGCCCGTCTGTCGTCGCGCAACGCTGCCCGATATCTGAAACAGCTCTATGAGATCTACAATGACTGGTCGCTCGCCATCGCCGCATACAACTGCGGTCCCGGCAACGTCAACAAGGCTCTGCGTCGTGCAGGAGGGGAAGGCAAAAAGGATTTCTGGGAAATCTATAATTATCTTCCTGCCGAAACCCGCGGCTATGTTCCCGCATTCATCGCCGCAAACTATGTGATGAATTACTATAACAAACATGGCATTTCTCCTACTGTAATCAAGCGTCATCTGACCACCGATACGGTGCAGGTGAACAAATATATCCATTTCGATCAGATCGCCGCTGTCCTGAACATTCCGGTCGATGAGATCAGAATGCTCAATCCGCAGTATCGCAAGGACATCATCCCCGGTGACTATCGCCCCTACGTGCTCACTCTCCCCACCCAGCAGTGTCTGAGCTATGTGATGAGCGAGAAGCGCATTGTCGAATATGACGCGGATCGCTATGCCCGCCGCAGCTATGTGGAACCGGGTGAAAGTTCCGAACCGGAGGCCGTGCCCGGTGATAACGGTGTGGCAAACCTCGCACAGGCAAGCCGTCAGACGAGCAATGCGGAGACAAACAATGAGATCGCCCAGACCCATCTGACCGAGAAAATGGTGGTCAAGACTCATGTGGTCACCCGCGGAGAAAGTATTCGTGACATCGCCCGTCAGTATGGCGTCTCTGCTACCGATATCAAACGCTGGAATCAGCTGCGCCGAGGAAAGGTGAAAGAGGGCGACAAACTTAAGATCGAGGTCTTCGAGCGTGTCGCTCCTGAAGGCGTCAAGGTTGTCACAGCTCCTGAAGTGGCACAGGTGAGCGCCGAGACTCTGCGCGAGTCGGCTTCGGCATCGGCTCCTAAAGAAGAGAGCGTGTCACGTACATCTGCCGCAAAGACCACTCCGGCCAAGACGGTCGAGACTCCTAAGGCAACAACAAAAGCCGGAACAGCCAAGTCAAAAGCGGCCGCCAAGACAAGCGCCGCGAAGAAGCCCGTCTCCTACAAGGTGCGCAACGGCGATACTCTTGAGAAGATCGCCCGTAGGCACGGCACGACTGTCGCCGCTATCCAGTCGGCCAACGGACTCGGCAAGAGCACAAACATCCGTGCCGGTCAGACTCTTAAAATCCCTCAGAAGTCTACTGCGAAGTCTACTAAGAAAAAATCATCGCGCCGCAGAAGATGACCTGCGGTTCTCGCCGGCGGGGTGCCATCCGGCTGCCGCCGGTGTGACATTGAATCATACGATAAAAGGAAAATTCCACTGCGATCAGCCGTATCGCAGTGGAATTTCCTTTTATCGTGTTTTGACTGTTATCTCAGATAAGCTCCATGCCTTTCAGGATAGCCTGTTTGTTGAGAGGGAGCAGGTGGTGGTGGCGTTCGGGAAGAGTTTTCTTAAGTCCTTTCATTACGGCTTCGACCGGAAGCAGTCCGCGGACTTTCAGGAGGGCGCCGAGCAATACCATGTTGTAGGTTTTGCTTGATTTCAGCTCGAACGTGGCTTCCATCGCTTCAACGGGGTAGACTTTTATGTCCTTGCGGGTGGGAGCGTGGTGTATGCTGTAAGGGTCATAGATCAGTATGCCGCCGGGCTTGACCTTCGACTCGAATTTGTCGAGACTCTGCTGGTTGAGGATGACTGCGGTGTCGTAGGTATTGAGCACGGGGCTGCTGATCGGCTGGTCGGAAAGAATGACGGTGACATTGGCTGTGCCGCCGCGTTGTTCGGGGCCGTAGGCCGGCATCCAGGTCACTTCAAGGTTGTCCATGAGACCCGCGTAGGCGAGGATCTTGCCCATCGAAAGCACACCCTGACCGCCGAAGCCTGCTATAATGATTTCTTCTTTCATCGTTCTTGTTGTTTTAACATCCTCTTAGAATTTCACATCCTTGAGATCGCCGATCGGGTATTTGGCGAACATGTGTTCCTCCATCCATTCGTTTGACTTGACAGGGCTCATCTTCCAGCCTGAATTGCAGGTGGAGACGATCTCGACAACCGAGGTGCCGAAGCCTGACAGAGAGTTCTCGAAAGCCTTGCGGATAGCTTTTTTTGCCTTGCGCACTGCGGCCGCGGTGTGGACGCTCTGGCGGGTCACGTAGCTTGTGCCGTCAAGCATGGCAAGTATATCGGTGATTCTTAAGGGATAGCCGTTGAGTTCGACGCGGCGTCCGTAAGGGGTTGTCGATGTCACCTGCCCTTCGAGTGTCGTCGGGGCCATCTGTCCTCCGGTCATGCCGTAGATGCCGTTGTTGATGAATATAATAGCGATATTTTCACCGCGGTTAGCTGCATGGATGGTTTCGGCGGTACCGATTGCTGCGAGGTCACCGTCGCCCTGATACGTGAACACGAGTTTTGACGGATTCAGGCGCTTGGCTGCGGTAGCGATCGCAGGCGCGCGTCCGTGGGCGGCTTCGATCCAGTCAATGTCGATGTAGTTGTAGGCCATCACCGCACAGCCCACGGGGGCGATGCCGATGGCTATGTCTTCAGCACCCATTTCCTCGATCACCTCGGCAATCAGCTTGTGGACCACTCCGTGGGAGCAGCCGGGGCAATAGTGCATTGTGTTGTCGTTGAGCAGGCGGGGCTTGGTCTCGACTATGTTGGTGCTTTGTTTGATTTCTTCGGGAGTCATGACTGTCTCTTACTTTTCAATGATGTTCTTAAGGGCCCCAAGAACTTCGGAGGGGTCCATGACTATGCCGCCCATGCGGCCGAAATGGCGGACGGGTACGCGGTCCTCAAGACTCAGACGCACATCCTCGATCATCTGGCCGGCGTTGAGCTCGACAACGAGGATCGATTTCACTTTCTTGCTCAGACGTCTGACTTCCTCATACGGGAAAGGCCAGAGAGTGATCGGGCGCAGAATGCCGACTTTCAGACCTTCGGCGCGGGCGTCTTCCATGGCTTTCTGACAGATGCGGGCGACAGAGCCGAAAGCAACGATCAGATAGTCGCAGTCGTCGGTGCAGTGCTCTTCGAAACGGACCTCGTTTTCAGCGATGCGGCGATAGGTCTCCTGAAGTCGCAGATTGTTTTTCTCCATGGCCACCGGATCGAGTTCGAGTGTGGTCATGATATTGGGCTTTCGTCCGCCTGTGCGGCCTGTGACGGCCCAGGGACACTGGCGCGCGATCTCTTCGTCGGTACGGCGCAGTCGCTGCGGAGGGAGAACGACTTTCTCCATCATCTGACCGACCACTCCGTCGGCAAGCATCATCACAGGGTTGCGGTATTTGAACGCCAGATCGAAACCGAGACCAACAAAATCGGCCATCTCCTGAACGGATGCGGGGGCGAGCACTATCAGGTGATAGTCGCCGTGGCCGCCGCCCTTTGTGGCCTGGAAATAATCGGCCTGCGAGGGCTGAATGGTGCCGAGGCCGGGGCCTCCGCGCATACAGTTTATGATCAGCGCCGGAAGCTCTCCGGCAGCTATATATGAAATTCCTTCCTGTTTGAGGCTGACGCCCGGACTCGATGAGGAAGTCATGCAGGCTTTGCCGGTGGCGGCGCCTCCATAGACCATGTTGATCGCGGCAACCTCGCTTTCAGCCTGAAGCACCACCATTCCGGTAGTTTCCCAGGGCATGAGTTCTTCAAGAGTTTCGAGGATTTCGCTCTGAGGTGTGATCGGGTAGCCGAAATAGCCGTCCACGCCATAGCGGATGGCTGCATGGGCCACGGCCTCATTGCCTTTCATTAGTCTGACTTCATCTTCCATATTGCAGAGCACTTTTGTTGGCAGTGCCAAAATTTTGTAAAATTTGTGTTTTTGCGGGTGGGATGAGCGGTGACGGAGTTGTCACGTTGTTTATTTCTCAATCACGCGATAGACGGTTATACAGCCGTCGGGACAGACAGTCGCACAAGCCGCACATCCGATACATTTTTCAGGATGTATGTCGGTTGCGAAATGGTATCCTTTATCGTTGACTTCATTGGGCTGGAGTGACAGCACATCGCACGGACAGGCCACAACGCAGAGGTCACATCCCTTGCAACGTTCGCGGTTGATTTCGACAGCTCCTATAACTTTTGCCATGATGTTTTAGCGGTTAGTTTGTCGGTGAGGTGCGTCATAGATTGTATCCTCATCGTTGACATACATATTCAACACAAATTTACATTAAATTCTTTTTATATGTAATATTTTAATTAAACTTTAACCTATTGCACACCTTTCAGAGGGGTGCGCAAGGAGATTAAAAGGGCTTATAATAAATATTTATCCAAATAACTCTGTTAATTATTCTTAACAAATGTAAATTCGGATTGCTCAAGATTTGTGTTGGCCACATGCAGTCTGATGCCTTTGACGTCAGGCGATTCCCAGATCTGCGAGATGTCGAAGGATGCGAAATAGGCCCGGTCGTGATAGTCGGTCGGTTCAGCGAGAATGTGGATCAGATAGACATCCGGGAAGTCTGACGAGAGTGTGGCCGGATCGGCTGCGAGCTGAAACAGACGCGGCTCTGTGTTGTAGGTCAGACGTACATGGAAATTAAGATAGCCTCCGGTGCGCCACACGCTGTAAAGATAGACCTTGTCGCGGTTCCAGTTGTCGAATTCGTCTTTCCATTCGGTTGCGACCGGACCCTGGTTGATGCGGGAGGCGCTGAGGAGCTTTATTTTGCCTGATGTGTAGGCGTGGCCGCTTTCGGGTATATAACGGATGACCATCCGTGTTCCGGCTTCGATCTCGTCGGGCAGCAGTGTGGGGGAGACAAGCGATATCAGGGGACTGTCGTCAACCTGCCTGAATGTGAAGGTACTGAGATCTGCGCCTTCAGTTGTGCCATTATAGGTGACAATATCCCATAACTGCATTTCTACGGGGCCGTCGATGCCTTCTTCGTCGGAACATGAAGCGCAGAGCGTGAGGGCCATGATGGCGGATGTCAGAATTGTGAAGCGTGATCTGAGTGTAGTTTTTTTCACTGTCTCGAAGATAAGGGTGTGATGAAAGAAACCGGAGTGTGGCGCTCTATTGGATGATGTTTCCGTCGTTCATGCGGATGACGCGGTCTGAATTGAGGGCCAGAGTGTCGTCGTGGGTGACGATTATGAAAGTTTTGCCCGTTGCCTGCCGCAGATCGAAGAACAGACGGTAGAGTTCGGCGCGGTTATGGCTGTCAAGGCTGCCGGTGGGTTCGTCGGCAAGGATGACTTTGGGATCGTTTATGAGGGCGCGGGCCACGGCGGCACGCTGGCGTTCGCCCCCTGAGAGCTGGGCCGGGCGATGGTCAAGACGTGCTCCGAGTCCTATTTCCTCAAGCAGTCTGCGGGCATGGCTGAAGGCTTCGCCGCGCGCCGTACCTCCGATAAGGGCCGGAAGTGCCACATTTTCTTCGAGCGTGAATTCCGGAAGTAACTGATGAAACTGGAACACGAAGCCCATGTTGCGGTTGCGGAAGCGGGCGAGCTTCGAGTCTTTCATCGCTGTGATGTCCTCACCGTCGAAAATGACCGAGCCGCTGTCCGGCCGTTCGAGACTGCCTATGATCTGCAGCAGAGTGGTTTTCCCGGCTCCGCTTGGGCCTACGATAGTGAGCATCTCGCCGTCTGAGACAGACAGCGAGACGCCTTTGAGTACTTTCAGCTTGTCGAAACTTTTGCTTATGTCCTTTACTTGGATCATCGTTCGGCGGCCTTGTGTCGGCGGATTTTAGATCGAGAGACGGCGCAGAGTGTCGAGAAGCTCGCGCTGGATAGGCTTGTCGTTTTTGATTGCCTTCGAGAAGGGGACGTAGACGATCTCGTCGTTGCGGATGCCGATCATGACATTGCGCTGCTCTTCGAGGAGAGCGTCGATTGCGGCGGCGCCCATGCGGGAAGCGAGGATTCGGTCATAAGCTGTCGGCGAGCCGCCGCGCTGGAGGTGTCCGAGGATGGAGACGCGCACGTCGTAGCCGGGATATTCGTTTTTGACACGTTCGGCCAGACCCATCGCACCGCCTGTCACGGGACTTTCGGCCACGAGAACGATCGAAGAGTTTTTGCTCTTGCGGAAACCGTTCTGGATCAGCTCGGCAAGCTGGTCGACCTCTGTGGAGATTTCAGGGATGATGGCCGCTTCGGCTCCTGAGGCGATGGCACCGTTGAGGGCAAGGAATCCGGCGTCGCGGCCCATGACCTCGATGAAGAAAAGGCGCTCGTGGCTAGTGGCCGTGTCGCGGATTTTGTCGACACACTCCATGATGGTGTTGAGCGCTGTGTCATAGCCTATGGTGGAGTCTGTGCCGTAGAGGTCATTGTCGATGGTGCCGGGAAGACCGATGATCGGGAAATTGAATTCGTTGGCGAAGATGCGGGCGCCGGTGAGCGAGCCGTCACCGCCGATCACCACAAGTGCGTCGATCTCGTGGCGCTTGATGTTGTCGAAAGCGAGCTGGCGCCCTTCGGGGGTGGTGAATTCTTTGCAGCGGGCAGTCTTCAGAATAGTGCCGCCGGCCTGAATGATATTGGAAACGTTCTGAGTGTGAAATTCCTGAATCTCATCGGTGATGAGGCCGCGGTAGCCGCGATATATACCTTTGACCTTAAGACCTCCGTAGATAGCCGAGCGGGTTACGGCGCGGATTGCGGCGTTCATGCCGGGGGCGTCTCCTCCGGAAGTTAGGATGCCTACACATTTGATTTCTGCCATAACAGTTGAATCCGTTTAAATAATTTACCTTAGAAGTATTTTGTTATTTGCAAAGATAAGGCTTAAAAGCGAAAATACTTCTGTTTGAAAGGTAAAAAAATGTCAAGGGAGTATTTTGGCGGAGATTATACGCACATCTTCGGTCGGGCGGTCGTAACCGTCGGTTTCGACTTTCTGGATGCGGTCCACGACATCCATTCCTGAGATGACCCGGCCGAACACCGTGTATGCGCCGTCGAGATGTGGTGTGCCTCCTTCGCGCATATAAATGTCGCGCTGTTCGGGTGTGAAGAATGTCGAGTCGTTGGCTGTAAGTTTTTCGGTCTCGGCGGCAAGTTGTTCGCGCAGGGCTTCAAGACCTGCGTGGTCACGGTTGCGACGCATGGACATGATGCTGTCGCGGTGCTGCACGGAGAGACTGTCGAAAACTTCCTGCTTGTGACGCATGACAGCTTTGTGTTCCATCTGGTCAAGTTGAGCGGGAGCGAATTTCTTGCCCGTAACAATATAGAATTGCGAGCCGGATGACTTGCGTTCCGGATTGGTGGAGTCGCCCTCGCGTGCTGCCGCCAAAGCTCCACGGTGATGGAAATGGCGCGGAAAAAGAATTTCGGCGTCGATGCGGTAGTTCGGATCGCCTTCTCCGAGACGTTTGCCTTTGGGCGCGTTTTTCGATGTCGGGTCGCCGCCCTGGATCATGAAACTGTCGATGACGCGATGGAAAAGGAGTCCGTCGTAGAAGCCTTCGTTGACGAGCTTTACGAAGTTCTCGGTGTGTAAAGGCGTGTCGCCGTACAGCAGCAGGGTGATGTCGCCCATCGAAGTTTGGAGCAGGACTTTGACATCGCCCGGATTGGTCTGGAGGTCGTTCATTTCAGTGTTGGGATTGTGGGCTCTCAACCCTATCGAAAGGGCCAAGGCTATGATTATCGGAAGGATATATTTCATAAAATCCGCGGAGATAGAGAGATGAGGATGAGGTGGACGCCGGGTCTGTCAGATACTTCCGGTGGGAGTGATGCGTTTATAGATGCGGCGGAAGTTGTCGTCGGCCGCGCTGAGCTCGTCGGCACGCGACTGATAGTCGGCACCCCAGATTGTGGTGATCAGATCCGGCAGATAGCGGCGCTCGCGGTCTTTCTCGATAGCGGCCGCTATAAGGTGCGATATGGGTGCGGAATAGCGCTCGTTGTCAATGGCATAAAGATATCGGGCAGCGGAAACTACGAACTGGCCGGTGCTGTCGACAAGTATCATGTTGTCGACGAGTTCGCCCATGATGTCGTCGCAATGGCCTATATGGTTGGCGATATATTCATACGTCAGGAGCCCGTCCTGGTCCTGTGACAGCTGTTTTTTTAAATCCTGATCCATTATGATTGCTGTAAGATGTGAAAATTTGTGCAAAAGTACTAACATTAGCTTAATTATCCAAATCGCCGCTTTTGAATCGGCCGGAAGATGGCGAAAGGGTGTGTCCGGCTGCTCGCCGGATTGGTCGAAATGTCTGTTGTTTTGCTCTAAACAGACAAATTTGATGGCGTATGGTGGTGGATTTGGATGAAAAATGATAATTTTGCCGATATTTGTCATTTAACGCAAACAGGCTTATAAAAAATCTTCTAATCCGGAATTATGGGCAAGACTGTAAATCTGACTCAGCTTAAATCGCTTGAAAAGTTCGTCACCGAATTTTCAAATCTCAGTGACGATTATGTGTTCACGCGCCTGACGGAGTCGAACCGCGCCCCGCTGATAATGTCGGAGACCGGACCTGTTAGGTTCGACGGTATATCATGGTTTCTCTGTTTCGGCGGCAGTCTGGAATTTGAGGTCAACCTGGCTCCGGCCATCCTCACTCCCAACTCGGTGGGCGTGACAAGCCCCGGTTCGTTCATCGAGGTCAAGGACATCGACTGGAACGGGCTTGACTGTTACATGCTTTTCGTGTCGATTGATTTCATCCGCGACATCAATTTTGACATCAATATCCTTGGTTCACTTGCTCCGATGGGCGAGAGAGGGTTGAAAGCGAATCCGGTCATAACAATTTCGCCTCAGGAAGCATCGTTGCTGAGAGCTTATTTCGAGATTCTCAACCACAATACAGGCAATGCCGACGGAGCCTACGGTAAGTCGATAGCGCGCTGCGTGATAGCGGCAATGACCTATCAGCTTATCCAGATTGTCAGCCGCCGGATACCGGCCGATGACAGTGACCGTCCGAAATCGCGCCGGATGACCTATGTGCATGACTTCATACAGCTTGTCCATGAGTATCACCGCAGCGAACGCACGGTGGCTTTCTATGCCGACAAGCTCTTTATATCTCCAAAATATCTGTCACTGATCATAAAAGAGACTCTCGGCCGGTCCGCTGCCGAGATAATAGATGACTATGTGATACTGGAAGCCAAAAATCTGCTGCGTTTTTCGGGCAAGAACATCCAGCAGGTCAGCTATGAGCTGAATTTTCCCAATCAGTCTTCTTTCGGGAAATATTTCAAGCATCTGACAGGGCTGTCGCCATCGGAATATCAGCATACAAGTTGATTGATCAACTGAAACTTTTCTCTCCGAAAAAACACATTTGCGAAACGACGGCGCCAGTACACTAAGCGCCTCTGAAATTAATTATTTCATAGAAGTGAAAAGAATAGGATTGTCTCTTCTGGCAGTCTGTTGTGCGGTCTCTTCGGCTGTGGCGGCGGTCCGGGATTCAGATCTGGTTTCCAGGACCGATGACAGGGAAATGGACTGTCTGCAATATATTCCGCTTGTCTTGCCGGAGATCATGAAAGTATGCGGACAGCCCACACGCTCCGACTGGGGGCGGCTGGCGGTATCACAGAGTTTTTCCGTGGTACTGATGGCCGGATCAGTCTATACGCTTAAACATATTGTCAGGTCAGAGCGTCCCGACCGTTCGGACCGTTATTCTTTCCCGTCGGGACATTCGGCTTGGGCTTTTGCCGGCGCGACGGTTGTGGCCAAGGAACTCGGCTGGCGTTCGCCGTGGTATTCGGTCGGTGCCTACGCTTTTGCGACAGGGGTGGCGGTGGAACGTATCGCGGCCAGGCGCCATTCGGCGCTCGATGTTGCCGCCGGTGCTCTTGTCGGAGTCGTGATGACCGAGGCCGGATATTTTATCGCCGACAAAATTTACGGCGACCGCGGTTTCGGCGAAAAATATAGGCTTTCAATCCGGCCTGCGGCACTTGCGGCCCCGTATGCCGTATCGGCCGGCGCTCCGGATGCATTTGCCGTATCGCCCGGCATTACTGTTTGCCTGAAGTTTTGATTTTAACCGAACAATCAGTATTTTTGCTCCATATAATCTCCTCCAAAATTTGTAAACCATGAAACTTACTCTTCCTCCACGACTCTCCGGTCAGCCACTTGAGGTTGATACTTCGGAAACCCGCCAGCTGATAATAATCGGTGCAAACGGATCGGGCAAAACCCGCTTTGCCAACCGCATGATGGCCGATCTTGGATCGGGTGTATTTAAAATGTCAGCGCTTAAGGCTCTTTACGGCAAGGATGTCGAAGATCCTGCTCCGGGTTCGATCGACTCGCTTTATCGTGAGGCGACTTCCGCAGGGTCAAATTTCATCCGCAATGACATAAAGGGTGAGTTCGACCGGATGCTTGCCCTTATGCTCAATGAGGAGATGCTTAAACTGCTTGACTTCAAGTATCATGTCTATACGGACGATGACGCAGTGCGACGCCGGGATGCTGCCGGAACGCATGGTGCGAAACTTCCGGCCACGCGCCTCGACCGCATGGTGCGTCTGTGGCAGCGTGTTTTTCCGGGCAATAAGGTCCTTATCGAGAGCGGCAGGATGATTTTCGGCAGCGAGAGGTCCGATGACACTTATTCGTCGGCAAAACTTTCGGCCGGAGAAAGAGCGGTGCTATATTATATAGGTGCGGCTATGTTTGCTCCGCAGGGGGCGACGGTGTTCGTCGAGTCGCCGGACATGTTTCTGCATCCGTCCTCGATACGTTCGCTGTGGGACCGTATCGAGGAAATGAGACGCGATTGCTCGTTTGTCTATATAACACATGACCTCTCTTTTGCATCGACACGCGGCGACGGCCTGACGGTCTGGGTGAAGGGGTGCGATCTGTCGCTTGACAGGTGGGACTATGATTTCATGACTTCGGCCGACGGGCTGAATGATGAGGTTTATCTCGCCATACTCGGTGCCCGCAAGCCGGTGCTTTTCATAGAGGGTGACGGTGTGAATTCTATCGATGCGAAACTTTATCCTCTTATATTCGAAGAATATACCGTCAAGTCGCTCGGCGGGTGCGACAGAGTGATCGAGTCGACAAGGACATTCAACAGCTTGCGTGCATTTCACAATCTGGACGCATTCGGCATCGTCGACCGTGACCGTCGCAACGAGGCTGAGGTCAGCTATCTCCGGGGCAAGAAGATCCTTGTGCCGGAAGTGGCTGAAATCGAGAATATATTCATGCTTGAAAAGGTGGTGAGAGCTGTCGCAAGACATTTCCGCCGCGATGAGGACGAGGCTTTCGCCAAAGTCAAGAAGTCGATCATGAGACTGTTCGAGACCGATCTGAGGCAACAGGCGTTGATGCACACCCGCCATCAGGTCAAGAAAACGGTCGAGCACCGCATTGACGGACGTTTTGCCAATATCGGCAAGCTCGAAGAACATATCAATGATCTCTGCCAGTCGATCAATCCGCGCGGTATCTATGAGGAATATTGCCGCGATTTCCGGCGCTATGTGGCGCAGGGCGACTATGCGGCGGTGCTCAAAGTCTACAACCGCAAGACGATGATTTCCGAAAGTCATGTGGCGCGAGCCTGCGGCCTGCGGCGCGATGACAAGGATACCTACATACGCGCCATCCTCTCGATCCTCAAGGAAAACCGTGATCCCGCATCGACTGTCCGCGAAGCGATCAGGGATATTTTCGGTCTTGAACGGCGCGGGTAAGTCTCTTTCTTAACAGGGAATTTTTTAACGGTAACGGCCTAAACTTATTGTAAGCTTAGGCCGTTATTCATGTATCAATCCGCTATAAGACAATGCGGTTGCGATTTTTGAATTTTAATAAAAGGATGTAATAATATGGAACCGACGATTTACTCACGCTTCAAGGAGTTCGTCAAAAATGACCCGGATCATCCTGCTGTCATCGACGAACGTTCCTGTGTCAATTATGCAGGTCTCGACCGTTTGGTCGACAGTCTCATTTCGCGTTTTCCATCCTTTATTCCGGCTCGTGTCGGCATTGTGATGGATCATAATGTTGAAATGATCGGCTCCATCCTTGCCGTTATCAAATCCGGAGCCGCTTTCGTGGCCGTCGAGCCTGATTTTCCGCCAGAACGCCTGACCACGTTTCTCGTGGAGAACGGTGTGGACTTCGTGATCACTCAGGCGAAATATGCCGCTCTCGTAAAGGATTTCACACGCCTGATCATCACGAATGATGTCTTCATCGACCCGGCGCTCCATCCGCTTCCCGACCGTTCGCAGGGAAACCGTCCGGCTTATATCATGTATACCTCGACTCCCGACGGTTTTCCGCTCGGCGTTGCTGTGGGCAACAGTCAGGTGCTTCATTTTGCGGAATCGTTCCGCCGCACATATAATATAAGCGGTGACGACATTCTGCTCCAGTTCTCGGCCTGCATCATGAACATCTTTATTCAGGAAGTGTTCGGTGCGCTGCTTAACGGTGCGGCTCTCGCAATCCCGTCGGCTGCCACACGCAACAATCTTGATGCTCTGGTACGGTTTATTGATGAACAGTATGTCACGGTGATCAGCGGTTTCCCCTACCTGATGATGGAGCTTGACAATCTGGAGGCGCTTCCGATGACAGTGCGTCTGCTGATCAGTGGAGGCGACGTGCTCCATGCCGCTTCTGTGAACCATCTGCTCGAACAGGTGCCGGTTTATAATACGTATGGTCCTGTCGAGGCTACCGTCAGTGCCACGTGCTACTGCTGCGGTACTGACAGAATGCTTCCTGACGGTACTTTCCCTATCGGGAAACCCATGAACGGTACTGATGTCATGATTCTCGACGATGACCTGCGGGAGGTAGCTCCTGGGACCGAGGGCGAGATCTGTCTTGTCGGCGACGGACTGGCCGATTATTATACGGGTGACCATCGCGGCGATCTCCGGCCGTTTGCCGTCATCAGCGACGGACGGCGTGTGTTCCGCACCGGTGACGTGGGCCGGCAGCTTTCCGACGGCAATTTCGCTTATCTTCGCCGTAAAAACAGCGAGGTCAATATCTTGGGTAAGAAAGTCGTTACCGGAGAGGTGGAGCGCGCCATGAAGAAGAGTGACGAGGTTGAGGATTGCGTGGTTGTCCACTATGTCGATGAGCAGGGGGCGGCCTATCTGGTGGCCTACGTGGTGCCGAAGAGCCGTTCGTTCCGTCTGTCGTGGGTCAAGAACCGCATGGCCCAGTATCTTCCGGCCTACATGATCCCTGAATTCTTTGTCCTGCTTAAGGCTCTCCCGACTGACGCAGCCGGTGCCGTCAATCCTCAGGCCCTCCCAGTAGTTCTCAAAGACGGCAAGGTAGGGTGATGTCCGGATGAGGTTTTTACCCCCGATAATTTATTTGAAAGATACACTTGACAGATCACCCGCGCCACTTTAATGAGCGGCACGGGTGATTATTTATTGTTATTAAACGACTTTTTATTCATTGGCAGCCGATCCATGATTGGATGTGGGGGACGGCTGGGATTGTGGTGACGGCTGGGGGGATTGGCCGGTGAGGCGGACGGTGGTGACGTCAGTGCCTGACGGGTCGTTGAAGAGACGCAGACCGAACTGCTGGGTGGTGACGGCTACGTGTTCGATGACGGCGCTCTGGATTGCCTCATAGGCGGTCCATTTGGTTGTCGTGGTGAAGCAGTAGATCTGCAGTGGGATGCCTTCGCCGTTCGGGTCCATGATGCGGACAAGGATCTGGCTGTCATTACTGATGGCCGGATTGTTGATGAGCCATTGGCACATGTAGATGCGGAAGAGGCCGAGATTGGTCGAATCGGTGCCGTTGACGACTGCGAGTCCCGGATTGTAGTCGGGATGGCCGAGCTCCTTGATATGGGCGAGATAGTTTTTTATGATGGGAAATTTTGAGGATACGGTTTCGATCAGTTCAGGAGAAGCTTCTACGATGGTGTCTGAGTCGATGATGACCGAGCGGGCAATACGGCGGCATCCGCTGTCGGCCATACCGCGCCAGTTCTGGAAAGATGAGGAGATGAGCGTATAGGGCGGGAGGGTGACGATGGTGTTGTCGAAGTTCTGCACCTTGACAGCCGTCAGGGACACATCAGTCACAATGCCGTTGGCGAGGGTGGATGGAACGACGATCCAGTCTCCGACACGCAGCATGTCGTTCTGCGAGAGCTGCAGACCTGCTACAAGACCGAGGATACTGTCTTTGAAAACCAGCATCAGCACAGCGGCGAAAGCTCCGAGGCCGGTCAGTAGTTTGACAGGAGACTTATCGACCACGATAGACACGCAGACAATGATGGCGATGAACCACAGGATACCGATAATGGTGTCGATGACTCCCTTGATCGGAAGATTCTTGCTGTTGCGTGTCTCGTCGAAGCGCAGCCAGATGAAAGAGGTGACGGAGCTTATGGCGAGGCAGATGACCAGAGTGGTGTAGACGAGCAGAGCGCGGAATATGATTGTGCGGAGCAAAGAGTCCTCAGTAAACGCGAAGGGAAGCAGCGATAATATGACCAGCGGAGGAATTATGTGGCTGCAATGGATCAGAACCTTATGCTGGACAAGTTCTTTGCCGAGAGTATTGTGGCGCAGCATGACGAATTTGCGCACTCCAAGCAGGATGATTGTGCGGATGAGCCATCCGAGAAAGAGTGCGATGCAGACGATTATTGCCGTATAGATGATTTCTTCTGCGGTATGGTCTTTTTCCAGACCGAAAAAATCGAGCAATCTGTGGATATGGACCAAGAGCCATCCGGCCACCTGGTTTGACGGAATGAGTGCGTTGATCATATAAAACAAATAGTTGACGTGAGGAGTGTCTCCACTTTTGATTGTTTCTCAGGATGATTCCTGATATGATTTAAACGCTCGCGTACCGATCAAGGTTTAAAGTCAGAGCATCAGGAGGCTATTAAAACACCGTCCTCACGCAGGATGCAAACGCCTGCGTGGGGACGGTGTGATAATTCGGTGCGAAACCGTAGCTGACGGTAGTGTTATTTCAGCTCGAAGGGTACTGTCGCACGGATGTCGGTTGACGACGAGCCGATATAAGCTTTGAATTTGCCGGGTTCGGCGCGCCAGCTTCCGGTCTTGTCGTCGTAGAATTTCAGATCGTCAGGCTTGACGGTGAATTTCACTGTCTTTTCTTCGCCGGGTTTGAGAGAAATCTTCTCGAAACCCTTCAGCTCTTTGAGCGGGCGCAGCACTGAGGCTGATTCGTCGCCGATGTAGAGCTGGACAACCTCTTTGCCCTCGACTTTGCCTGTGTTGGTTACCGGAATGGTAATAGTGAATTCCTCGCCGTCACCGATTGTCTTTGCCGATGCCTGTGCTTTGCCATATTTGAAATCCGTATAGCTCAGACCGTGGCCGAAGGGATAGAAGGCGGGAATTTTCTTGGTGTCATGCCAGCGGTAGCCGACGAGGATGTCTTCGAGATATTCTTCACGGATCGAGTCGCCGGGGTAGGCGATGGCTCCGAAACTGTGTGCTCCATTGTCTTCGAGGCGTGCGGGGAAAGAGAAGGGAAGTTTGCCTGAAGGGTTGACCTTACCGCTGATGACATTGGCGATCGAGCGGCCGGCCATCGAACCGAGATACCAGCCCTGAACGATAGCGGGAACATCTTTGGCCCAAGGCATCTCGACCGCATTGCCTGAGAGCAGCACCACGACAATGTCGGGATTGACTGCGCTGAGTTCTCGGATGAGCTGAGGCTGGCCGAACGGCAGGGCATATTCCTCGCGGTCGCCTGCCTCACAGTCCTGAAGATGATTTTTGTTGAGGCCGCCGATAAAGATGACGACATCGGCGTCTTTAGCCATTGCCACGGCTTCGGCTCGGAGCGAATCCTGGACGGACTGCGGGATTTCCTCGACGTGGGAATACATCGGTTTGCCTGCGCGATAGCCTTGGGCATATTTCACTTTGTCGCCATAGACGGCACGGAGACCTTCGAGCGGTGTGACATTGTCCTTGACCTTAAGCTCGCTGGAGCCTCCTCCCTTCATGAGGTCGCGTGTGGCATTGTCGCCGACAACAAGGATGGATTTTACGTCGGGGTTGAGCGGAAGCAGTCTCGGACCTTTTTTCCCGACGGGTGCGTTTTTCAGAAGCACGATGCCTTCGTTTCCGATCTCCTCGGCGACGGCGTAGTGCTCGTCAGTCGCTACGGACCCTAAGGGTTTGTTGCGTTTCATCGCTGTCAGAAAGTTGAGGCGCAGCATACGGCGCACCTTGTCGTCGATGGTTGACATCGGCACCTCGCCTTTCTTGAGCATTTCGATGTAGGGATCGGCAAGATAATAGTCGTCAGTGGTAAATTCGGATTCCGATGTCAGACCGTTGGTGTATGAGCCCATTTCGAGGTCAAGACCGTAGAGCGCAGCCTCGCGGGTGTCGTGTGCGCCACCCCAGTCGGTGACAACCACACCTTTATAGCCCCAGTCACCTTTCAGAATCTTGTTGAGCAGCATCTCGTTGTGACAGGCGTGCTGGCCTCGGATCTTGTTATAGGCGCCCATGATGGTCCAGCTGTCGCCGTCGATCACGGCACTTTTAAAAGCGGGCAGGTAGATCTCGTGAAGCGCGCGGTCGGAAAGACTGACATCAATGTGCCCGCGCCAAAGTTCCTGATTGTTGAGCGCAAAGTGCTTGACGCTGGCGGCAACTCCGTTCTGCTGCATACCTTTTATATAAGGTACGACAAGGACAGAGGCGAGATAGGGATCTTCGCCCATATATTCGAAATTGCGTCCGTTGAGCGGAGTACGGTAAATGTTTACACCGGGGCCGAGCATCACATCTTTCTCACGGTAGAGGGCCTCTTCGCCAAGGGCGTTGCCGTAGGCGAAGGAGAGGTTCGGATTCCACGTGGCGGCAAGCGCTGTGAGAGCCGGGAATGCAGTGATCGAGTCATTGGTACGTCCGGAATATCCCCAGTCGTTCCAGTTGATTTCAGCGCGTACACCGTGGGGACCGTCACTCATCCAGAGATCGGGAATGCCGAGGCGCGGAACTCCGGGGGAGGAGAATTTGCCCTGGGCGTGGATCATGTTGGCCTTTTCCTGAAGAGTCATGCGTGAAAGAGCGTCTTCCACACGTTCGTCCAAAGGTCTGGATTCATCTTGATAGACAGGGACAGCCGCGCCGGCATTGACAAGACCGCCGGCAATGGCGAGAGCAACTAAAGAATTTCTCAGAATCATTTGTTTTTCAGAATGAATTTATGGTAGTGGTAAAAGGTTTCAGACCGGGAGAGGTTGCAGTGACAGTGACAGGACCTTCGGTGCCGTCGTTCTGGACGATAAGCATTGCTTTGCCATAGAAAGCCTTGCGCTTGTCATCCTTGAAGCGTTCGAGCGAGATAGGGGAGCCGTTGTCGACACCTGCATTGAAGCCGGAGCCGCTGACGGTAAAGGACACTTGATTGTCAGCCAAGGGGCAGAGATTGCCGTCTTTGTCGAGGACCTCGACGAGAAGATAGCTGAGATCTTTGCCATCGGCCTTGATCGAGGAGCGGTCGGGGGTCAGGCGGATGCGGTAAGGCTCTCCGGCTGTGCGGATCTCTTTTGTGGCGACCACACGACCGTCTTTACGGCTGACAGCCTTGACTGTGCCGGGGGTGTAGACAATGCGCCAGGCGGCATGATATTTTCCGGGTTCGGGCTTGCGTACACCTTGAGACTCACCGTTGATGAAGAGTTCAACCTCGTCGGCATTGTTGTAGTAGGCCCACATGTCGATTTCCTGACCGGGCTCCCAGTTCCAGTGAGGGAAGAGGTGGAGCACTGTCTTGTCAGGACGCCACTGCGACTGATACATATAATATATGTCTTTGGGAATACCGGCAAGATCGACGATGCCGAAGTAGGAACTGCGGGCAGGCCATCCGAAGGGAGTCGGTTCACCGAGGTAATCAAATCCGGTCCAGATGAACTGGCCGGAGATGAAATCCTTGGTGTCGACGTGGTTTAGTGTGCCTTCGTGGGTATTGCCCCAGGGCACATGGCAGTTATCGTAGGAGGAGCAGGAGAATGTGCTGTCGCGGAATTCGATGTCCCAGCGTTTGGGCCAGATATAGATGCTGTCAGACGGCATGCGGTAGTAGCCGCGGGTCATCAGTCCGGAAACACTTTCGGAAATGATGAAAGGCTTGCCGAGGAACCAGTCGGGAACGGAATCAAAGTAGCTGTCATGGTAGTTGTAGCCGATGATGTCGAGTGCGCCTGAGCGGAAGAGATGGTTGCCCGGATCAGGCTCGTTGCATCCGGCCGTGACAGGACGCGAGGGATCAAGCTCCTTGACCATTCCGGCGAGCTTCCTTGTGAGAAGCGAGTTGACACTGAGATTTTCGCCTTCTTTGGCAAGATTTTCCTTACCGTGACCGAAGTTGAGGATCAGGTTGGCCTGTTCGAGTGTGAGGGTGTCGGCCTTGGCCGAACTCCATTGTTCGAGCACTTCGTTGCCTATGCTGTACATGATGACTGACGGGTGATTGCGGTCGCGGACTATGAGGTCAGTGAGATCTTTTTCATGCCAGTCGGGAAAATAGCGCGAATAGTCGTGGGAAGTTTTTTTCTTGCGCCACATGTCGAAGGTTTCGTCCATGACAAGAATGCCCATGCGGTCGCAGAGGTCGAGGACTTCCGGTGCAGGAGGATTATGGGACGCACGGTAGGCGTTGACACCCATCTCTTTGAGTATTTCAAGCTGACGTTCGATGCCGCGGGTGTTGACTGCCGCGCCGAGGGCTCCGAGATCGTGGTGCATACAGACTCCGTTGATCTTCATCGGCTTGCCGTTGAGCGAGAAGCCTGTCTTTGCATCGAAGTTGAAGTAGCGGAATCCGGTGGTCTGCATGTAGGTGTCGAGGAGCTGCCCGGTCTTTGCGTCGGAGACATAAGTGGCAAGAGTGTAGAGATACGGATCATCGGTAGACCATAGATGCGGATCAGTCAGGCTCAGGTCGGAGGTGATCTTTACATCCGGATGTTTTTTGTCAAGTTTCCGTGTTACCGCTGCTGTCTTGCCGATCATTTTTCCCGAAGCATCGATCAGGGCGGTATAGACGCTGATATTGGCCGGCTTTGAGGATTTGCTGACAACGTCGGTGATGACCGAGATTCTGGCGAGAGAGTCTGTGACGTCAGCTGTGATCTGCTGGCCCCAGAGAGGAATATGGATGTCATTGAGAGTGCGGAGCCACACATTGCGGTAGATGCCGCAGCCGCTGTACCAGCGGGAATTGGGCTGCTCGGCGTTGTCGACACGCACTGCAATGACGTTTTCACCGTCAGTTTTCAAATAGGGGGTCAGATCATAGCTGAACGAGGCGTAGCCATAGGGGCGTGTGCCGAGTTCATGGCCGTTGATAAAGACGGTAGAATTCATGTAGGCTCCGTCAAAGTCAATGAATATCTCTTTGCCGGTGTGCTCAGGGGAGAGGGAGAATGATTTCCGATACCAGCCGATACCGCCGGGAAGAGCACCGCCGCCGGTTCCGGAGGGGTTATCAATACTGAAATCACCTTCAATGGCCCAGTCGTGGGGGAGGCTGAGACTGCGCCAGCCCGAATCATTGTAGCCGGGCGCCGACATTTCAGGAGCATCGCCGAGGTGGAATTTCCATCCGTCGTTAAAACTTACAGCTCTCGGATCAGCTGCCGAGGCCGAAAAAATGGCCGCCCCGCCGAAGAGGGCGAGGCATGCCAATACAATCAAATTTACCTTAGATAACATGACCTATTGTGTGAGTACGGTTGTAGAGTACTTACCGTTTCAGAGTTTAACATTTTTAGCTTCACCGTTATAGGCAACGACAATACCTTTCTTGTCACGACCGTAGCCAACAGGATTTTCTTTGGAAACCTTGATGATGTTGAACTTACGGTTGCGGAGCATACCGGGATACTGGCTGACACGCTTGCCGATAGTGAGGGTCGAAGTCTCGTTGTCCCATGAGAAGGGGATCATGGCATACTGGCCTTTCTCATAGTTATAGTTGGTGTTCTCGTCTTCATAGAGAACGAATTTGCCATCCTCGCCCGCATAGACGTAGAGATTGATCAGGTCGGCGGGTTTCTCGGCGGACCACTGCATTGCAGGACCGAAAGGAATAATCGAGCCTGAGCGGACGTAGAGAGGAATGCGTTCGTAGGGAGCGGCTACCCTGAGAGTCTGGCCGCCGTTGATTTCCTTGCCGGTGTAGAAGTCATACCATTCGGAGCCAGCGGGGAAGTAGACGTCACGGGAGGTTGCGCCATAGGTATAGACGGGAGCTACGAGCAGAGCCGGGCCGAACATGTACTGGTCGCCGATGTTGCGAGTGGCCTTGTCAGCTGTGAAGTCCATGACCATCGGGCGCATGATGGTATAGTCGTCGAAGTGAGTCTTGGCTGCGAGCGAGTAGATGTAGGGCATCAGGTCGTAGCGCAGGTTGGTGTAGTAGACAACCGATTTGTAGGCGGGATGATTTTCGGGTGCGATGTTGAAAATCTCGCGGTAGGGCCACTGGCCGTGGGCGCGGAACATCGGCGCGAAGGCTCCGAACTGATACCAGCGGGTGTTGAGTTCGCGCCATTCTTTGAGATCGGGATTCTCACGGCCGGTTTTGTTGAATTCGGCCGCAGCTGCAACATAGCGGTCCTCCACACAGAAGCCGCCGATGTCCATGCTCCACCAAGGTATGCCGGATGCGGCGAAGTTGAGGCCGGCCGAGATCTGGGCTTTCATATCTTCCCAGCGTGTGGCGATGTCGCCGCTCCAGGTTGCTGTCGAATAGCGCTGCTGTCCGGCGAAGCCTGAACGGGTCAGAAGAAAGACGCGGTCGTCATTGATGCCTCGCTGTCCGTTGTAGATGGCGTCGGCGTTCATCAGGCCGTAGGCATTGAAATATTTGGTCGACGGGCCAAGAGCGGTAGGAGTGATAAGGTCTTTGCGATACTGAATGTCGGTGCAGTCGCGGATGTTGGGCTCGGAAGCGTCCATCCACCATGCGTCGATTCCAAGGGGTACATAATGATCCTGGATCTGTTGCCAGAAAAGTTTGCGGGCATCGGGGCTGTAAGCGTCATAGAAAGAGCTGAGATAGCCGGGGCCTACCCAGTCGCGGATGCTGTCCTGGACGGGGAGCTTGTACATCCAGCCTTTATCGTCGAACTCCTTGTAGTGTTCGGTGGTCACATAGAATTTGGGCCATACGGAGATCATCACACGGCCGTTCATGTCGTGGATAGAATCAACCATGCCTTTGGGATCGGGGAAACGGTCGCGGTCGAACTCATGGCTGCCCCATGAATCCTGCTTCCAGTGGAGCCAGTCGATGACTATGTTGTCGATAGGAATGCCACGGCGGCGGAATTCGGCGAATGTGGAGAGAACCTCGTCAGAAGTATTGTATTTTTCGCGGCTCTGCCAGTAGCCCATCACCCATTTGGCCATCATCGGGGCTTTGCCGGTGAGAGTGCGGTAACCGTGGATGACGTCGTCCATGTCGTCGCCATAGATGAAGTAGTAGTCGATCTGGCTCTGCATTTCGCCCCACCAGCTCATCTGCATCTGCTCCTTGTCGTCGACCGGAGAGTAGACTCTCAGGCCGCAATAGGCAACGGCGCCGTTGGGCTGCCACTCGATTTTGAGAGGCACACGCTTGCCGGCTTCAAGGTTGACGGAGAACTTGTAGGAGTTCGGGTTCCAGGCAGTGCGCCAGCGTTCGGGGACCACTTCTTTTCCGTCGATATAGACCGACATGTAGCCCGAATAGTAGAGAATGAATTTGAATTCACCGCTTTCAGAGGGTTCGATTTCCCCTTCATAGGTGACATGTGAGCCCTGATAGTTGAAATCCTGCGGAAGATTCACGACATGTTTGAGCTCTTTGCGTATGAGATGTTCGAAATAGATCGAATCCTCGCGCTGGACTATTGTCGGCTCTTCGGGCTTTGCGGGTACATAGGTGCCGGTCAGGGCGCCTTCCTTGCCGTCCTTGTCGAAAAGGCGGAACACTTGGCCAAGCTGCTTGTAAGGTCCTGGGTTGCCGAAACGGCAGAGCGAATAGCTGTCCCAGAGAATACCGTAATTGTCTGTCGATACGATAAAGGGGACAGAGACTTTGGTATTGTACTGGAAAAGTTCTTCGTTTTTACCTTTATAATTAAATTCATCGCTCTGATGCTGGCCGAGACCGTAGATGCCCTCCTCTTTGTCGAGCGATTCGAATACCTGGCGGACAGTGTAACCTTTGGTGCCTTCGACTTCGATGGGAGAGAACTCGCGGCCACCGTCGGCTTCGGCCACGATCAACCGTCCGTCCTTGTTGTAGAATCTGACATTGCCTGTGGCGAAGGAAACGGTGGCTGTCAGCTGTGAGGTTGTAACGGAGACCGTTGAATCTGTTTCGGTAACTGTGTATGCGACATCGGCTTTTGGCTGAAGAGCCACAAGGCTTGTGTCGGATGAGAATTTATTAACCGGAGTGGCCGATACGCGGATGATTTTCTCGTCAATCACCTGAAGACGTACCTTGCGGACTGAATTTTCAGCGTCGGCGGTGACGTTGACAGTCACTCCCCGGTCTGTTTTTTCATATTTTCCTGCCGCACACGAGGCAACAAGCATCGCGGCGAACAAAGAAGCGGTAAGGATTCCTGATTTCATGATAGATATTAGAAGTGGATTATTTTCAGTAGTAGGATTTACGTTATCTTTAAGGAAAGAAGATTTTTTATGATCGGTTGGAGAAGATTCTGCAAAAAAAGTCGCATAGCCCCGGAGAGGGGAGGGTCTCTCTTCCGTGACTATGCAAAGTTAGAAATAACAATTGGTATAAACCTTGATCAATGTTGACCCTCAGGGGTCATAATGATTTTAGATGTATATATAATGTTAATTTATACATGATAATTTGTTGCCTTACTCTCCTTCTCCTGATAAACTGATGGCAGGACTCCGAATTCTTCCTTGAAATATTTGCTGAAATACTTCGGGCTGTTGTAGCCGAGCTGAAAAGCTATTTCCGAGACGTTTAGCTGGCTCTCGCGCAACATCTGGGCCCCGCGTTTCAGGCGGATCAGACGGATGAATTCGACCGGCGTCTTTCCGGTGGTGGCTTTGAGTTTTTTGTAGAGATGGACACGGCTCATGCCGAGATGGCTGCTGAGTTCCTCAACGGACAGATCCGGGCGTTTTATATTTGTGACGACATATTTAATGGCCTTCTCGACCATTTTTTCGTCGAGAGGCGTTATTTTGATCGTATCAGGTTCAGGATCGATAAGCGAACGGCCTTTCCCGCGGTGTGAGAGCGATATGAGTTTCTTCATTTTCAGCAGCAGCAACTCGATGTTGAACGGTTTTGTAATGTAGTCGTCAGCCCCGATGGTGAGCCCCTCGACTTTGGCTTCGACATCGTGTTTGGCCGTAAGGATTATGACAGGTGTGGCTCCTAAATCGGGATTGGCTTTTATCTTGCGGCATAGTTCGAGACCGTCTATTCCGGGCATCATCAGATCTGTCAGGACTATGGCGGGTCGGATAGATTCGAGAAGACGCAGAGCCGCCGCGCCGTCCGGAGCGGTAATGACATGGAAATCACCGCTCAGACCGTCGTGCAGAAATTCTATCATATCATGACTGTCATCGACGATCAGTGCGGTCGGCTTTTCGACGGGGGCATCGGATGGCAGCTTTTCAGGCGTAAGTTCCGGCTGTTCGGATGTCGGTTGGGGGAGTGCCACTGTCTCGCTTACGAGAGGGGGCTGCTCGGTCCGGGGTGTCTGGCGTATGATCGGGAGGCGTATGGTGAAAACAGTTCCTCCTCCGGGGTTATCGGCAATACTGATGGTGCCGTTGTGGAGCTTGACATATTCGTTTACCATACTGAGGCCTATACCGTTGCCGGTCATAGAACTGTCGGCCTTGGCATTTTCGGCCTGGAAGAAACGTTCGAACACGTGTGCCTTATCACTGTCACTGATACCTATTCCCGTGTCAGAGACCTGTATGTCGACGGCTGTCGGCGAGGTCGTGAGTCCGACCTTTACTTTACCGCCCTCAGGCGTGAACTTGAAAGCATTGGACAGGAGGTTCATGATTGACTTGTAGAGTTTGTCCTCGTCGAACATGACATTCAGTTCAGGGGCGTCGGATGTGAATGTCAGATGTATGTTTTTACGCTCAGACAGATTGGCGAATGAATGGCACACACCGCGGACGAACCCGACGAGCTCGCCTTCGGAGAGGTGGAGCGAAAGACCTGTTACTTCATTTTTACGGAAGTCAAGCAGCTGATTGACCAGTGTGAGCAGTCTCATGGCATTGGTTCGCATCAGAGTCAGGCGTTTGAGCTGCTTTTCGTCGGTGGTTTCCTTGATCATGCTTTCCAAAGGAGAGACAATGAGAGTCAGAGGAGTGCGCAGTTCATGGCTGACATTCGTGTAGAACTTGAATTTAAGCTGGTTGATCTCTTCCTGCTTGGCAAGTGCGTCTTCTTTGCGCTTTTCATTGAAGTGGCGCCGCTCGCGCAGTTTGATGTGGCGGATGACGAGATAGACGATCAGACATACGATCAGGAAATACAGAATTTTGGCCCAAGCCGACATCCAGAAAGGCGGGTGCATCACGATGGTCAGTTCTGCAGGACGGACGCTTTCGTAGCCGTCGTTGTTGACTGCTTTCACAAGAAGCCGGTAGACGCCGGGAGCGAGATTCGTATAGCTTGCCCGATGGACTCCCTCAGGTGTTGTCATCCATTCTTTGTCAAGCCCTTCGAGTTTATATTGATAGGTGGTTTTTTCCGGCAATACATAGTTGTCGGTTGCAAAAGTGACGGTAAAGGATGAATTTCCGGGCCAGAGTTCAAGTGTGCCGCCGTGGTTCGGTGAAGATTTAAGCAGGACGTGACCCCTCACTTTCTCTCCGACTTCTATCGGGTGTGATCCGACGCTGATGGCTGAAAACATAACGTTGGGAAGGGCCCTGTTGTGGCGTATGCTGTCGGGGTTAAATTCGTTGAGTCCGTAGAGGCTGCCGATGAAGATTTTTCCTGAAGGAAGACGGCCGAATGACCGCTGGTTGAAATCGCAGTTCTGAAGTCCGTCGGCTGAATCGTAACGGTTTGTAGTATAGGAGAAATCTCCTGTCTTGTCATCGAATTTTACGGAAAATTTCACGAGACTTCCGCCTTCGCTGACCCAGACATCCCCGTTGTTGTCAATCTGAAGTCCGAGGATGAAATCGGAAGTGGCTTTGCCCGGCGAGGTCCTTACCGGAATGATGCGGTCTCGATGCGAGTCATAGATGCGCAGTCCGCGGGTTGACGCCACCCAAAGCAATCCGCGTGTATCGTGAAGAAGATCGTTGACTTTCAAGCCGTCAAGAGCGCGTATGCTGGAAAACTGTTCTTTGACCGGATCGAACACCGCCACGCCTGCGGACGTTGCGAGATAGATGCGTTTATGTCCTTCACCGTCGCGTGCAATGTCAAGGATGTAGTCTGAAATCAGCCCTGAATTGGACTGAGTGTATGCTTTGACGTCCATTGTCGCCGGATCAAACTGATAGAATCCATAGCCCAGTGTCCCGATCCAGATATTGCCGTCAGGGGCTTTTGAAAGGGCCCAAGTGTATGAATTGTCGAGTTGGGAGGCGGTGGTGAGCGTTTCGATGCGTCCGTTGCTGTAACGTCGCAGTCCGCGGGCAAATGATCCGAAATAGAGAGTGCCGTCCGGCATCTCAAGCATAGATGTGACGGCAGGATGCGATCCGGCAGAAGCCGGGTCGGCGGTGGTTGTGCGTGTGTCGGTCTGCGGATTCCATTTAATTAGTCCGGCGGCATCGGTACCGATCCATACCGAACCGTCAATTGTAGACGGATGGATGCAGTTTACGTCAGGGAAGGGGATGAGTTTGAAATTGTTGGCGCTCTCGTTGTGGTAATAGATCCCTTTTTTGTACGTGCCGATCCAAAGAGATTCCGCATCGTCTTCGTAGATAGCTGTCACAGTATTGCTGATTCCGGGATCTTCTGTCGTGGTGACGGGAATGAAACGGAACCGGCCGTCTTCTCTGACAACTTTTTCCAGGCCTTTGTGGTCGCGGGCTATCCAGCGTGTGCCTGAATTGTCTTGCAGGAACGCCTTTACCGTTTTCTGGTTGCGATCCGGAGGAAGCAGATCGTTGAGCCATTTGCGGTGGCGGATGTCATAGAGCCACAGGCCCTCGTTGCTGAAAATCCAGGCCAGGCCTTCGCTGTCGGTTCTGATAGTATATACAAAGGTGGTGTTGCGTCCGGAGGTGCGGGCTATCAGCGAATCCGTGTGTGCGACAAGCATAGATTCGGGGGCTATGATCCGTAGGACGCCGTGATTGTCGATAGTCAGAGCTTCGTTCGGAGTCGAGACAATATCGGTGATTTCCGACGAGGTATAGCTGTTGTCTTTCAGCAACAGAGGGCGAGTAGATCCAGGAGGGATGCGGTAGAGACCTTCTCCCTGTATATGTATCCAAGCTCCTTTTGTGTTGTCGAAATAGATGAGAGACGGCTCCGAGCGCAGGTTGAATTCTTTAATATATGGAGCAAGATCGGTTGTCAGCCGGTCAGACAGAGGGTCATAGACAACATAAGAATGGCCAGCCTGTATCCACAGCCGTCCCTTGACATCTTCCTGAATGTCCGTTATGTCTTCATCATAGGAGGTGGCGATTGAATCGGCCGACATCGGCAGATAGATCTTAAAGCCATAGCCGTCATAGCGGGATAGACCTGAAGATGTCCCGATCCAAAGGAAACCGTCAGCGTCGCGGTGGAATGCGTTTATTTTGTTGTTGGCAAGCCCGTTGGATGTTCCAAGATGCTTTAATATAAACTCTTGGGCCGAAACGGGTAGGAAACAAAGCGTTAGGCATAAAATGAGTAGAGAACGCATGGTATTAACATTTAAGGTGCATTTGCATTTACAAAGTAAACGGATTTTAACGGAATATCCAAATTATATCGTTTTTGTCTGTGTGATATAACATTTTGTTCCATACGTAAGTGGCTTTATACTAGTGTAATGAAGTGCCGCCTAAAACATTTTAGGCAAATAAATGTAACAAATCACCCCCCCGATGATAAGTTTTTGTCATATATAATAAAGCGGAAAAATTGTCTGTTACGAAAGCTATCTTTACATTTGCTTACTTTTATTAGCCAATTGTAATACCTTCTTACCTTAGCAAAGTCCGGATTCGCAATTTTAAGCCTTGACGCCGTACTTTGATAAACATAATAAATCTTCTTCTCCGGACCGCTTCTCAACTGGAAGCTGACCGACACCTGACAGACAAAACAAGTACAACAACAAAACTAACCTGTAAAACTAAATCTATTCATCAATGGGAAAAAATCTATTGGAACGATGCACGTCTCTGCGTCTTTTCCGGGTTGCCATGCTGGCATTCTGCCTTTTGGCAGGAATGACGGTCTCGGCTGCACCTCTGACTGTCACCGGCACAGTCACCCAGGCTTCCGACGGTGAACCGCTTGTCGGAGTCAGCGTTCTCATCAAGGGCTCGGCTCAGGGCACTTCGACGGACATTGACGGTAACTATACCCTCAAGGCCGACGAAGGCGCGATCCTCGTCTTTTCTTATGTCGGATTCACGACACGTGAGATCAAAGTGACTTCGGAACGTCTCGATGTCGCACTGATTGAGGATGCCGAAGTGCTCGACGAAGTTGTCGTTGTCGGCTACGGTGTCCAGAAAAAGAAACTCGTCACCGGTGCCACTGCCCAGATCAAGGGCGACGACATTGCCAAGATGAACACCACATCTCCACTTCAGGCCATTCAGGGCCAGCTTCCCGGCGTCAACATCGCCAGTGAGTCGGGCCAGCCCGGTTCAGGTATGAAAGTGACCATCCGCGGTCTCGGCACCACCGGCAATGCACAGCCTCTCTACCTCATTGACGGTATCGGCGGTGACATTTCCACACTAAACCCTGCTGACATCGAGAGCATCGATGTGCTGAAAGACGCTGCTTCGGCCGCCATCTACGGAGCTCAGGCAGCCAACGGTGTTGTGCTCATCACAACCCGTCAGGGCCGCGAAGGCAAAGCCAAAGTGACTTTCGACGGTTACTACGGCTGGCAGTCGGCTCCCCGCAAGGCCCACATGCTCAACGCTCAGGAATACATGACCATTATGGACGAGCAGCAGATCAACAGCGGTCTTGCTCCTTATGACTGGTCGTCGATCTCCAGCATCTGGCGCCGCGATGCCGACGGCAACCCTGTCTCGGTATATGACACCGACTGGATGGACGCCATGTTTAAGGATGATGCCAAAACCCAGAGCTATACTCTCGGCGTGACCGGCGGATCTACCAACTCCACCTACGCCATGTCGCTCGGTTACCTCAATCAGGAAGGTATCGTAGGCGGCAAGGATGCTTCCGACTATTCACGCTACAACTTCCGTATCAACTCCGACCACAAGCTCTTCGACGGCATAATCACTGTCGGTGAGCAGGCAAGCTTCGTCTATGTGAAATCTACCGGTATCGGCGTGGGCAACCAGTACAACAACACCCTCCGCGGTGCGTTCTACACCTCTCCGCTCGCACCTATATATAATGAAGACGGCGACTATAACTCGACCGTAAATTCCGACTGGAACAAGGGCGACGGCAACCCCTACGGCAACATGATGCTTCTCAAGAACAATAAGAAGGGCGCCACATTCTCAGGTAACGTCTATGCTCAGGTAGAACCGATCAAGAATCTCAAGGTACGCACCGTATTCGGCGCTGTTTATGGAGCAGAGGAAAACCGCAGTTTCGAACCCGTCTTCCAGTTCACCTCGACCGACACCTCTCACTCCTATACAAAGGTGTCGCAGAACAAGACCAACTCTCTCGGCATGACCTGGACCAATACCGCCACATATGACTGGGACATCAAGGACCACCACTTCAACGCCCTCATCGGTATGGAATGCTACCGCTACACCGGTTCCTACCTTGAAGCCAAGCAGGGCCACCTCAAAGAAGGATTCGACGACTGGAGCCACGCCTGGATCAGCAACGGCACCGCAGCTTCGACCGCCGACGGCCTCAATGCAGCTGGCTATCCCCACGACGTATCGCGCTCCGTCAGCTATTTCGGACGTATCGGCTGGAACTGGCAGGAGAAATATATGGTCAACGCCACCGTTCGCCGCGACGGTTCTTCAAAATTTGCCCGCGGTCACCGTTTCGGTACCTTCCCCTCCGTATCTGCAGGCTGGAACATTTCCAACGAGAATTTTATGGAATCGACCCGCTCATGGCTCGACTTCCTCAAGATTCGTGCAAGCTGGGGCCGTGTAGGTAACCAGAACATCGACAACTATCAGTATCTCTCACCGATCAAGAACCTCTACGCCAACTACTTCTTCGGCCAGTACATGGGCCCCAACGGAGTCTACAACGGCGAATACAACTCGACATGGGCTGACAACTGGGGTGCTTATCCCGAACGTCTCGGCAACCTTGACATCACCTGGGAGACCTCAGAGCAGACCGACTTCGGTTTCGACGCCCGTCTCTTCAACAGCCGTCTTGCCGTCGCTTTTGACTTCTATCTCAAAAACACCAAAGACTGGCTCGTTGAGGCCCCGATCCTTGCCACAGCAGGTACAGACGCCCCCTTCATCAACGGCGGTAACGTGAAAAATACCGGTGTCGAGTTCAATCTCACATGGACCGACGTCATCGGCCGTGATTTCTCTTACAGCGTAGGAGTCAACGGAGCCTGGAACAAGAACAAAGTCGGTTCTATCCCCAACCAGGACGGTATCATCCACGGCAACGTCAACGAACTCTACAACAATACCCCCGAATTCTACCGTGCTGAAAACGGCAAGCCCATCGGCTACTTCTGGGGCTTCAAGACCGCAGGTATCTTCCAGAACCAGGCACAGATCAACCAGTGGCTCCAGGCCGGCAACGGTGTGCTTCAGGAAAATGTGCAGCCCGGCGACGTGATCTTCGTCGATATCAACCGCGACGGTGTCATCAATGACAGCGACAAGGTAAACCTCGGCAACGGTATGCCCAAGTTCACCTACGGCTTCAACATCAACCTTTATTACAAGAACTTCGACCTCGGTCTCGTCGCTACCGGTGCAGCCGGACAGAAGATCGTCCAGAGCTACCGCAGCTGGGACAGCCAGCAGGCCAACTACACCACCCGCATCCTCGGCCGCTGGACCGGCGAAGGAACTTCCAACAAGATTCCCCGCGTGACCAACCAGAACATAAACTGGCAGTTCTCCGACCTTTACGTGCAGGACGGCGACTATCTGCGTCTGTCGAATCTCACATTCGGCTACAACTTCGCTCCGCTTATGAAGCAGAAATGGTGCAGCAATGCCCGTCTTTATTTCCAGGTGCAGAACCTCTATACCTTTACCAAATATGACGGTATGGACCCCGAAATCGGCTACGGAACCCAGTCGTGGGTATCCGGTGTAGACCTCGGCTACTATCCGCGTCCGCGCACCTACCTCTTCGGTGTCAACCTTGCGTTCTAAATCCATGTTCTCACAAAGTTTAGATCTATACAAATGAATAAATTCAGATTCAATATAATTACCCTCGGTGTTGCCGGACTTCTCGGACTGGGCTCATGCTCCGAGAGCTTCCTCGATGTCAACTCGAAGACCAATTCAAACACCGACAACTTTTACAAGACCGAAGCCGATGCCTGGCGCGCGCTGATCGGCTGCTACAACGGCTGGCGCCAGACCTCCTCATCTCCCGGCATAGGCTTCTATGTGGCCTCCACGATCATGGGCGATGAATGTTATGCAGGTGTCGGAAACTCCGACGTACGCAACTATCAGGTGGTCGACCGTTTTGACCAGAGCGAATCGCCTGCCGATCTCCAGATGTATGCCCAGGACTGGAAGATGTACTATCAGGGTGTCTATCGCTGCAACGAGCTCATCACCCGTGAAGGCCAGATCAACTGGAATAGCAAAGACTCCAACCGAGGTCTCTATATGGGCGAATGCCATGCACTCCGCGCTCTGCTCTATTTTGACATGGTGCGCCTGTGGGGCAATATTCCCCTTTTCCTCGAACCCGTCAACGAAAACCGTGCGCAGGCTGATCCCGCCGAGGTTTATGCCGCTATTTTCGAGGATCTTAAATATGCGATCGCCAACATACCTGACGACGCCAACCTTGAGAAATCTAACTTCGGCCGTATCACCAAATACGCCGCCGAGTCGATTCTCGCCCGCGCCTACCTCTTCTATACAGGCTACTACGGCAAGGAACCCGGTTTCACCAATGAAGCCGGTGAGACTGTCGGCGTTGTGACCAAAGCCGAGGCTCTTGCAGCCGTTGAAGACGTGATCGCCAGCGGAAACTATGAACTTCTCGATTCCTACAAAGACTTCTGGCCCGCATCGTCATTGGTAGCCAACACAACAACCGCCGGATGGAACGAAGCCGCTTCTACCTATGCCGGCGATGCCAACTCCGAAGTTGTCCTCAGCATGAACTTCACCCCGATGGCTTCCTATGCTACCGACGGAGCCGCCGACGGTAACCGCTGGCAGGTGATGATGGGTATGCGCAGCCCGCTCAGCGTAGTTCCCTACTATTGCGGCTGGGGAGCCTGCACCGTTATTCCTTCCTACATCAACTCGATCTATGACTCCGGCGACGTCCGCCGTACCGCAGGTGTGATCGACATCGTCGGCGAGGGTATCGGTTCCGACGCAAATTTCAAGCCTTCCTACAACGACTGGCGTGAATACACTGGCTACACTGTTAAAAAATATTCACCGATTGCGTTCTATCAGCTTGAGGACGGTGCACTGGTTATAAAAAATGCTAATATGTCTACCGGAGCCGGTGATATGCAGATAAATAACTGTCAGCCATACAATATTATGCGCTATTCCGACGTTCTCTTAATGGCAGCCGAACTCGGCTCGCCCCAAGCTGCAACCTACATGCACCGCATCCGTTCGCGCGCCGGACTTTCAGATATTCCTGTAAACAAAGAAAACATTATGGCGGAACGCGCCCGCGAACTTGCCTTCGAAGGTATCCGTTACTGGGACCTCCTGCGTCAGGGAGTTGACGTGATGGCTGATGCTGTCGTTGCCGGAGCCGGACCCGTCATGAATGGCGGAACTCCGGGTCAGGTTTCCTACGACCGCTCCAAGATCATCCGGACACAGGGCCTTTCGCAGATCCCCAATGACCAGATTGTACTTTCAAACGGTGTGCTTAAGCAGAATCCCGGTTGGGCTGATTAACCTTAAGGAAACACACAGTATTACATTATCATTTTTTGAAAAACATGAAAAATAAGTATTTCTATTCATTTCTTGCAGGCGTGGCTCTGATGTTTTCTTCCACAGCCTGTTCGCCGGATAATGAAGAGTTGCCCGCACCTGATCTGAAAGCCTCGGATCTGGTCGAGGGTAAAGCATACAAGGTCGAGGTCGACCAGGCTACAAACAAAGTGACCATGACCAGCCTTCTCGGCGACCGCTATGTGACAAGCTGGATTCACCCTCAGGGAATCGAGCGCAAATCGAAAACCGAAGCCAACATCCCCTTCGCCGGTGAATATGAGATCCAGTTCGGCGTCATGACACGCGGCGGCATGGTCTATGGCGAGCCTTATCGCTTTACCCTTGAAAACACCAACGGCGACCTGCTGACAGATCCCCTCTGGACCTACCTTACAGGCGGTGCGGACCAGTCAAAGACCTGGGTTCTCGATGTCAATAACCTTGACCTCGGCGCGTTCACATTCATGTGCGCTCCGATGGGCTGGGACAAGTTTACCGATGGCAAGACCTACACAGAGGCCGACTATCCCACTTATAAGGAAGACGGTTGTGACAGCCCCGACTGGGTATGGCAGGCCGGTGCTCCCGACTGGCTCTTCGGCGATGCCGCTACCACAATCGCTACCATCGAGGCTATGCCGGAACTGACCTTCGATCTCATCAACGGCGCCAACCTCACTGCCAACGGCGTTACCAAGGCTTTCGTGATGGACCCCGACCGCAAGACCCTCACCATGCCCTCCGGCCTGAACTGGCTCGGCGACATGATCTCCTCTACATACTTTGTTGACATTGTCAATGTTGAACTTGTCAAGCTCAACGAACATGCTCTCGGCATTAAAGTCGTGCGCAATGACGGCAAGGGCGGCAACGGTGACCAGCGCATGGTGCTCTGCTACGTTGAAAAAGGCTGGGACGGCACATGGCCTGTCGATGGACCCTCTCTCTCGACTGCTCCTGTCACTCTCCCGACCTACGACAATCTCAAGGACGATCTCTTCACTATCGTTGGTGATGATGCCACTTACGTTGCCACCGCCAATACCTTCCTTCTCATGGAAGAAGGTGACGGCGTCGCCGAGAAACCCTATGGCTTCATGGAATGGAACGGCACCACAAAGGTTGACGGCAAAGTAGTAGGCTCATGGGAATGGCTTGATCTCTACAACACCGCCGCATGTCCTGCCTACACCGCCGGTGACGAATTCTCTCTCGTCCTTTCAAGATCTGCCGGTTCATATACCGCTACTGTTGAAAATGCCGAAGGCTCAACCTCATCGGCCTTCCGCATCGAGGAAAACAAGCTCGTCTTCGACAAGGAGATCACCCTTCTTTCTGCCGGACAGAATGTCATCCGCGGCACCGAATTTGTTGTCCTCGCCTGCAACCCTGAAAACGATCAGCTCGTGCTCGGCGTACCCGCAAGCCGCGATGCCACAGGCACTGTCAACCGTTATCTCTGTGCCAACATGACCGTCAAGCCCATCGGCGGAGGTCAGGCAGGTCCGGTTTCGATCCCTGTCGATCAGCAATATCTCAACTGCTACATCCAAGACAAGCACCACTATCGTATTGAAATCTACAATGCTTTCTACGATGCCGACGGTCTCTATCCGGTCGACCTTTCCAAGCTGAAACTCAAGAAGGGCCAGACTATCAAGATCGGCTTCCGCCTCCCCGGTGTCACCTGGGTTGACGGCGCAGATCCCAAAGTAGCCTTCGGCCACAACTTTGACGCCATCGCCACTTTCAACTGGGATTCAAACGATGCCGGAATCTTCGGATCGAACCCCACAGTTTCACTCAACAAGAACGGTGTTACTGAAATCAGCCTCACCAACACCACTTCGGGAACTCTGAAATTTGAAAGCACCAGCTGTATCTCCATCTGTATCCAGCAGGCCGGACTCGTTGTTTCGCCTCTCGATGCCGACGGAAATCTTGATGCAGATGCTGTCAAGGCTGAAGTTGTCTCGATGACTATTGAATAACCATGAAACAGGAATTAATTAACATGAAGACAAAGATATTTTTCTGCGCATCGCTTTTGCTTGGGCTTTCCCTTGCCTCCTGCAACGACGATGACAATTACTTCATCTCGACCGATCCGATCATCGACGAGTCTTCGGTGACCACAGGTTCTTCGGATGTGACTGCCAACAGCGCCACTCTCCACGGCACCGTGTCAGGGCTGGACGGCAAATCTGCTTCGCTCTATACCGTAGGCTTCTATTATGGCGAAAATTCCTCCGACCTCACTTCGAAGGTCGACGGCCTTCTCGTCGACGGAGTGGTGACTGCCACTGTCAACGGTCTTCAGACCGGGCAGGTCTACTATTATCAGACCTATGTCAGCCTCAAAGGTCAGGTGACTTTCCTCGGCGAGGTGAAATCGTTTGTGACCACCAATGCCACCATCACAACCGAAGGTGTGCAGGCCGTTGATTTCAATTCGGCTAAAATGGGTGGTGTCGCCACCGAAGCCCCGGCTGATGCGACTGTCGGTGTGGTCATCGCCACTCAGCCCGATGTCGAAAAGGTGCGTGCCGGTCTCGTTGTCCCCGCCGCTGAGCAGGGTTCGACATTTGAAGTCGAAAAGGCCGGTTTCGTTCCCGACACCAAATATTATTATGCCGCTTATCTCGATCTTGGTGCCGGCGTCATCTATGGCGAAGTGAAAGAGTTCACAACCGCTGCTCATGAGTTCAACGCCGACGATGACTTTGTAGACCTCGGTCTCTCCGTCAAGTGGGCCAAAGCTAATATCGGCGCCAAGACAGAGTCAGAGATCGGAGGCCTCTTCGGCTTCGGTGACCTCACCGGCGTCAACAACTCCTATATTCCTGCCGACTATGCTTCGGGCGACATCTATCGCACCAAGCAGGACCTTGCATGGAATGTCAGCGGCGGCATGGCCACTCTTCCCACCTATAAGGATTATGAGGAACTCTTCGCAAACTGCCGTTCCGAATGGACTGAAGTCGACGGTGTGTCAGGTTTCCGTCTGACCGCTGAAAACGGTAACTCTATCTTCCTCCCCGCAGCTGGTTCGCGCACAGCCAATGATGTGACCGGCGAAGGCTCGGTCGGCTTCTATGCCACCGGATCTTCAAATGCCAACGATCCGCAGTACTATATGGCCTATCAGTTCTCCTCCGCCAATAGCGCCCGTGCGCTTATCCCGGTCTACCAGGCCACAGCAGTACGTGCAGTCTCCACTGCCCGCAACGTTCCTTTCGTGAAATCGAATCTCTATGGCAAGTGGTATATGGAGAACGGCCAGGACGGCAAGCTCCATGTATTCGAAGGCCCCTTCACCCAGTTTGGATCTTCTGACAACTGGAACACTGTTACCAACAACTATCCCAACCTCGAACAGCAGATCTACTGGGAAATGGGTACAGGCAACGGCTGGATCGGCTATACCTACGGCAAGGACTACGGTTATATGGAATTCCTTGAAGACGGCACTGTCAACATCCATCGCATCGCCGAAGACGGCACTGTAACCGATGAAAAGGGCAAATATACTGTCGACGAAGGCACTGTCACTCTCAATATCGACATCAACATCCTTTGTGGCAACACCTGGCTCGCTAATAAGTCCGGTGCTCTCAAGATCCTCGCTCTCGACAACGACGGTCTGCGCATCGCCATCCCTGACGGTGACTATGGTTATGCCGTCAACTATTACAGCGAACGCAAACGTGAGTTCGACGACGCCACTCCGCTCAACTTCCAGTGTGTCGGCGGTGACTGGGCTGGTGAATGGGGAACCATCACAGACCGCATCGCTTCCGAAGATCTCGAAGGCAAGCACACCGTGACCTACACCGGCTCTGTAAACGGTGCCATGGTCTTCAATATGGACTTCCAGCATCTTCTTGCCAAATATCCCGACGCTATTGTCTACATCAATGAAATCCGTTGCGACGGCAATGCCATCACCTTCGATGCCAACAAGTTCTTCTATGGCGACATCGAAAACAACGGTGACTACCGTATCGAACTCTTCAATATCTGGGGTAAAGGCGCTGCCGCCCAAAAGGTAATTGAAAGTCCGTTCAGCTCGGCTGCGAATGTAGAGAGCGATCCCGCATTCCAGGTCAAGAACAAACTTGAGATAGACTACACCATCACACTCTACCCTGCTGCTTACACCCCCGGTCTGATCACCGTAAATCCCGACTGGTATGAACCGACCAACTGGGCCGGAGCACTCGATCCCTCCGGAGCTTCCTTCACTTATGTCGTTGACGAAAACAACAAACTTGCTGCAAGCAAGAAAGAGTTTGACATCACGATCAATGACGCCGGCTTTACCGCAGGTTCGATCATGACCTTTATCAACACTCCCAATCTGATGACTGACTTCCCCGGTACTCAGATGACCCTCACCGGTCTTGAGATTGACGGCAAGGCTATCACCGGTTGGGATGCCGCTAAGGTCGCCAACTCGAATGACGGCAACCAGCATCGTCTTGAGCTTTGGAACTGCTACGGCATCACTGCAAATCAGGGCTGCGCGTTCGGCACTCCGATCCCCGGTGACGGTACCTCTATTGTTAAGGAGCTCGGCTTCACAAGTTCGATCCGTGTCAAGTTTACTGTCGATTCACCATTCAAAACAGTGGTCTGGTAAACATCTAAGATTAACCAATCATGACGGGACCCCGGCCGCGGGGTTCCGTCACTATTCCGAAACATAAATTCAGATGAATATAACCAACTCAATTTATTTAGCTCTCTGCCTTGCAGTCGGAACCGGCCTCGCTTCCTGTAACGATGATCGTAACGACGTGCGCTATGATGTGATCGAAGTTCCTGCCGACCTTCTGTCCGAAGGCCTTACTGCCGCATCGACCGGTGACTCACAGACCTTCTATGTCCGTTCATCAAAAGCTGTGTCTGCTCACACAGAAGCCATCAATGATGGTGATGATATCTTCTGGATCAGTGTGAAGGTCGGTGACCGTACCTCCGAGGGCTATCCCGTGACTGTGACCACCGAGGCCAACCAGACTCGCGCCGAGCGTTCGGCCCGCGTTGCCGTGTTTGCCACCAATACAGCCAAAGGCATCAAGGTTACTCAGCCTACAAGCGCTCCCGGCGTCGACACCGAAACCCCGATTAAGGACATGACTGCCGCCGAAGTGGCCAAACAGATGTTTGCCGGTATCAACATCGGTAACACTCTCGAATGCCCCGACGGCGAAGGCACCTGGGGTACAGGTAAAGTCACAGTTGAATATATCCGTGGTCTGAAAACCGCCGGTTTCAACGCCGTGCGCATCCCCTGTGCATGGAACTCTCATCTCTCTTCAGCTGACAAAAACACCATTGATCCCGCATGGCTCGACCGCGTGGAAGAGGTCGTTGGCTGGATCATCGGTGAAGACATGTATGCTATTGTCAACATCCACTGGGACGGCGGTTGGCTTGAGGAAAGCTGTGTGAACGGCTATGATGAGGCTGTCGACAAAAAGCAGAACGCTTTCTGGACTCAGATTGCAGGCAAACTCAACCACTTTGACGAGCATCTTCTCTTCGCAGGTATGAACGAACCCGGTCAGCAGAACCAGTCGCTCGCAGTCCAGCAGGAATCTGTAAAGGCTATCATGGCTTATCAGCAGACATTCGTTAACGCAGTCCGTGCAACCGGCGGCAACAATGCCACCCGTGTGCTCATCCATCAGACACCTTACACCAACATCAATGAAGGTGTAAAGGGCCTCTATGCTCTCCCGACTGACCCAGCCGCCAATCGTGCGATGGTCGAAGTCCACTTCTATGATCCCTCTGATTTCACCATCATGGACAAGGACAATGCCTGGAGCGGTCCCAACAACCCGATCAAACTCTACTGGGGTGCTGCAAACCATGTGGCAGGCTCTGACCGCAACTGCACCTGGGGTGAGGAAGACAATGTTGACACACAGTTCGCCAAAGTTCAGAATTACTATGTAAGCAAGGGTGTGCCCGCTATCATTGGTGAATATGGCGTTACTGCCGGACGCAACATCGCCGGCATGGATGTCGACAAGCACAAAGCCAGCCGTGCCTACTGGACTGAATATGTTACCAAGTCGGCTAAAAATCACGGCTGTGTTCCCTTCCTGTGGGAGACTGGCGGTGACATCAACCGCACAAACGGCAGCCTGACCAATGCTTATCTCTTCAATGCGCTCATGAACGGAGCCGCCAACGGCGCTTATCCTTTCTGATCCATAGTCGTATCAATATAAAAATGCCCGCATGTCTCGGAATATGCGGGCATTTATTGTCTTTAAATGATGTCAATACTGAATTTCTCAGCTTAGAATATTGTTTACTCGCCGAATTCACGATGGAGGTTCATGAAGCGGTCAAGCGTCGGGGCTGACAGGCGCTCCATTGATCGGATTACCTTGTACAATGGTTTTCGCCGCATGTCGCCGCTCTTTGAGTAGAATTTGTCGGCATAGCAGATGAGACGTTCAAGCGTTGTTTCAGGCATATAGTTCCCGTCGGGATCGAGAGGCAGATTCTGGCTGATAATATCTTCGTGCGTGAGTCCTGCACCTGTGTGGCGTCCGGCTACACGGGCGCTTTCCTCGCTCATACCCTCTTTGCGCAGCAGATCAGCGCCGATGACACCGTGACGGATATATGGCTCCGAGCCGTGACACTCTATCCCCGGCGCGTCGCAGCGGAAGATACCGATGTCGTGGAGCATCGCCGCTTCCTCTACTGTTGCCGGGGCGAGGCCGAGGTCATGGGCCGAGTTTATTTCAAGCGCGAGGTCTGCCACCGAACGGCAGTGTGCCAAGTAAATATCCCGAAGACGGCTGCCTTCGGGATAGTATTTGTCGATAAGTTCCTGCCAGGTCATGGCTGAAATATTTTCTTATTCCACAATAGTGCACCATCCGTGTTTGTCCTCGATTTCGCCGAGCTGGATTCCGCGCAGCGTGTTGTAGAGGCGGGTGGTGACGGGGCCGGGCTCTCCGTCTTTCGACACCACATATTTCTTACCGGTGTCAAGGTCGTCGATTTCGCCGACAGGCGATGCCACGGCGGCGGTGCCTACTGCGGCTGCCTCGTCGATGTCGCTGAGTTCGTCGACGGTGATGTGGCGGCGTTCCACTTTGATGCCCATGTCCTCGGCCAGCTGCATGAGGCTCTTGTTGGTGATCGAGGGGAGGATCGAGTTGGAGGCGGGAGTGATATAGACTCCGTCCTTGATGGCTATGAAGTTGGCCGGGCCGCATTCGTCGAGATATTTTTTTTCTTTCGGGTCGAGGTAGAGCACGGCGGAATAGCCTAATTCATGAGCATGTTCGCCGGCTGTGAGCGATGCCGCATAGTTGCCGCCTACCTTCCAGAGTCCGGTACCGTTGGGAGCCACGCGGTCATACTGACGCATGATGCAGATGTTTGTCGGCTTGAAACCGGTCTTGAAGTAGGGGCCTACGGGAGTGACGAGAATCATGAAGAGATACTCTGTCGAGGGTTTTACACCCACCTGCGCCGAGATTCCGAGTTCGATCGGGCGGATATATAGAGAGGCTCCTGAGCCGTAGGGTGGAACGAAACGTTCGTTGAGCTTTACGACTTTCAGCACCATTTCCTTGAATTTTTCCAGCGGCAGCGGTTCCATCAGGATACCTTTGGCCGATTCCTGAATACGGCGGGCGTTTTCTTCGAGACGGAACACACGCACTTTGCCGTCCTTGCCGCGGAATGCTTTCAAACCTTCGAAAATTTCCTGTCCGTAGTGCAGACATGTTGCGGCGATGTGGAGGTTGACTTCTTCGCTCTGCGACACTTCTATTTCGCCCCATTTCCCGTCACGGAAATAGCAGCGTACATTATAATCCGTAGGGAGATACCCGAATGACAGGTTTCCCCAATCCAATTCCTGGTTCATGATTTTTGGTTTTTATATTTGTGGCAAAATTAGCAAAAAAGGCGCAAATTACTAAGTAAAATGCGCCAAAAAGTTTTGAGAATGTAATCTGCAGGTGCGTTTTTAACGCTACCTGATAGTTTTCAGCCGCTTATTTTGCTGTCAGACGAAGCACTCGCGATGAATAATCTGTGTTTTTGTGATAGTCTACCTTGTTGGTCAGAGGTATTTCCAGACCATTGGACATGAGGTAGCGTCCGCTGAACGATTTTCCTTCAAAGCTCAGAGGTTCGTTGTCGATGCGGTTGAGCTCGGTGACGGTGTAGGTCTTGTCGGGGTCGAGACCGGCCATGACCACACGCGGCAGCTGCTGGTTCATGAAAGTTTCGGTCTTCCACCAGTAGAACACGGCGTCGTCTTTTTCGGGAGTGACATACATCAGCGAGGCCACTCCTTTGCCGTCGTAGGGGGAGATCAGACGGTAGATGTCGCCGAACTGTACAATCGGACGGATTTTCTTGTAGTCAGCTATGGCCTGGCGGCACACTGCCTTGTCTTCGTCGTTCATGTCGCGAGGCTGCATTTCAAGGCCGAGACGTCCGCTCATAGCCACGTCGGCGCGGAATTTTACCGGAATCCTGCGGAACGTCTGATGGTTGGGCGAGGCCGAGATGTGCGAGCCCATGGCGATGGCGGGGAAGAAGTAGCTTGTGCCCCACTGCATATATATGCGCTGGAGGGCGTCATTGTTGTCGCTGGTCCAGAATTCGTCAAACCAGGGAAGGACACCCCAGTTGGCACGTCCGCCGCCGCTGGCGCAGGCTTGGATAGTCACGTCGGGATGAGCTTTGCGGATGCGGTTGAGCACAGTTTCGAATCCTTTGTGATAGTCGATATAAAGATGGCTCTGGTTGTCGGCGGTGAGATATTGCGAACCGTGGTCCATGATCGGTGCGTTGGCGTCCCACTTTATATAGTCGATGCCGGGATATTTGCGCATGAGGGTATCGACTACGGTGAAGACGATGTCCTGCACTTTGGGGTTGGCGAGGTCAAGCACTAATTGTGTGCCGCCGCGGCCCTGTGTGGCCGGACGCTTGGCGGCCTTGATGATGTATTCGGGGTGCTTTTCGTAGAGTTCGCTGACGGTGTTGGTCATTTCAGGCTCGATCCATATGCCGAATTTGATGCCGTGGGCGGCTGCCGAGTCAATCAACGCCTGTATGCCGTGGGGTAGTTTATCGGTATCGACAACCCAGTCGCCGAGCGATGTGCTGTCGTTGTCGCGCGGATATTTGTCACCGAACCATCCGTCGTCCATCACGAACAGTTCGCCTCCCATGTCGGCGATGTCTTTCATCATGCCGTTCATCACGGGTTCGTTGATGTCGAAATAGACACCCTCCCAGGAGTTGAGCAGTACTTTGCGCTCTGTGTTGCCGGCATGGAGGCGGTGGTTGCGGCCCCAGCGGTGGAAGTTGCGGCTGACGCCTGAAAGACCTTCGTCAGAATAGGTCAGGGCAAGGGGAGGAGTGGTGAAGCTTTCGCCTTTCTTAAGATTGTAGGCCGAATTTTCTTCATTGATTCCGGCGAAAAAGTGATGATAGTCGCTGTCGTCGGTGTCGATGAAGAGTTTATAGTTGCCGGAGTATTCGAGTGCGGCGCCGATGGTGCGGCCGGTATTCTCCTGTGGTTTGCCGTCGAGCGAGAGCATTATCTCGCCGTGTGCGGTGTGGGAGTTGCGGACTCCGTCCTTGTTCTTGATCATGCGCACTCCGTGGGTCAGCGGCGTCTGAGAGACTTTGCCCTCGTTGGCCCACGACCCGTAGAGCTGCGAGAGCCAGACGTTGCCGTAGCGCACAGGAAGATAGCCTGACATGAAACGGTTTAGTGTCACGGTACCTTTCTCATTGTTGGTCACATCGACCCATGTCTCGATGACCTCCTCGCCGGGATATGTCCGGTAGTTGACATTGAGGTCGAACGGATAGATCTTGTCGCGCATTGCAATCGTAGTGACTTCGCCGCCGTCGGCCTCCTTGCGTGTGGTGACTCCGGTGACTTCGACGTCGGTGGTCATGTTGCCGTCGGCATGGGTCACACTCATGGCAGCTTCGGCCATCGGCTGGATGCCATAGACGGGATATGCGTCGCGGTTGATAGCGCCGGATTCGGAGAGAGTGGCAATGTCAGCCGGACTGAGGCGGTCGCCATAATAAAGGATTCGGAGTTTTCCTCCTTTTTCAGCGTCAAGAATCAGAGAGGTGCCGGGAGTGGAGATGTCTACTGTCTCAGCCACCGCCGGGACTGCGGTCGCCATAAGAAGAGCCGCACCCGTCACTAAAAGTAAATGCTTCATGGGAAGGATAGAGTTAAAAAAGATAGGGTTGGTATTGTATAGTCACAAAGATAATGAAATTTTGCCAATACGGATCATTCCGCGCTCCTTGTGCCAATAAAAAGTCAAAAAAGTATGACCCGGCGTCTGTGATGGCAAAAATTCGGTAGAAAGTAATCTCTTCATCGCGAAAAGCGGCATTGAAATGCCTTTTTGATGTGATTTGGGACCGAAATTGTGGCTTTTTACAGGATTAATAGCAAGTTTTTACGTTTCAGTAATGTAAAAATAGTTGTGATTGAGGAAAAATCATTAAATTTGTGCGATAAAACCAATCTAATTAGCATTTCTCTTTTTTGTAACCATGAGAAAGTACACTTTCACGCTTCTGCTTCTATTGTCGATGGTCTGCAATATGGCTGTCGCGCAGATCATGAACCCCGTAAAATGGCAGGCAAAGGTCGAAATGACCGGCGATGCCCAAGGGCAGGTAGTTCTTACAGCCGCGATCAGTTCGGGCTGGCACATGTATTCGCTTGACTGCGATCCCAATGCCGGGCCTCAGATCCTTGAGATCACGTATCCGAAACTCGACGGCGTGACTCTCGAAGGAAAACCGACCCCCAACAAGGCTGCCCACAAGCAGTATGACGAAATGTTCGGCGCCGAACTTTCGTGGTGGACCCAGGGTGTGACCATCACACAGAAATTCAAGGCGACCAAACCTGCATTCAACATTGATGTGATGGTTGTCTGCGGTGCCTGCAACGATGAAAACTGCATCCCGCCTTCCCGCTCGACATTCAATCTGTCAGGAACGGCAAAAGTATCTGCCGCCGCTGCTGTCAAGGATGAACCCAAGACTGAAGTCAAGGAAGAGACTAAGGAAGTCGTAGCCGAAGCCGAGGTTGTTGAAGCCGCCGAGCTTGTCCCGGCCGATTCCGTAGCCGCCGACTCGCTGGCATCGACCGCACCCGCAAGCACAGGCGCCGACCTCTGGGCACCGGTCTCGTTTGAAGAATCTGAAACTGCCGAGGATTTCTCTTCGACTTCGCTTTGGTACATCTTCTTCACCTGTTTCCTCGGTGGTCTCGTCGCACTCTTTACCCCCTGTGTGTGGCCGATGATCCCGATGACAGTGAGCTTCTTCCTCAAGAAAGGCAAAGACCGCGCAAAGAGCATCGCCGATGCCTGCACCTACGGACTGTCGATCATCGTGATCTATGTTGCCCTCGGTCTGCTCATCACCGGTATTTTCGGTGCAAGCTCGCTCAATGCGCTTTCCACCTCTGCCGTCTGCAACATCATCTTCTTCCTGCTGCTTGTAGTCTTCGCCATCAGCTTCTTCGGCGCATTTGACATCAAGCTCCCCGAATCGTGGTCAAATAAGATGGACGCCACCGCTGAAAAAACCACCGGTCTGCTCTCGATCTTCTTCATGGCCTTCACTCTGACACTGGTGTCATTCTCCTGCACAGGCCCGATCATCGGTACTCTGCTTGTCGAGGCTGCATCTCAGGGCGACCTCTGGGGCCCTGCAATCGGTATGCTCGGTTTCTCGACAGCACTCGCCCTGCCGTTCATGCTTTTCGCAATGTTCCCCACCATGCTTCAGGCAGCTCCCAGCTCCGGCGGCTGGATGAACACTCTTAAAGTGGTGCTCGGTTTTGTCGAACTCGCGCTTTCGCTCAAGTTCCTTTCGGTGGCCGACCTCGCTTACGGCTGGCACATTCTTGACCGCGAAGCTTTCCTCGCATTGTGGATCGTGATATTCGCCCTGCTCGGTCTTTATCTGCTCGGACAGTTCAACTTCGCACACTACGGCAAGGCTGACAGAAGCGTCGGCGTGACCCGCTTCTTCCTCGCCCTCTGCTCGTTCTCCTTTACGATCTATCTGATCCCCGGCCTCTGGGGTGCGCCTCTGAAAGGTGTGAGCGCGTTCGTTCCCCCGCTGTTTACCCAGGACTTCAACCTCTACGGCGAAGGATTCCACGAATACGACGATTTCGAAGAGGGCATGAAGGTGGCCAAAGAATCCGGCAAGCCTGTCCTGATCGACTTCTCAGGCTTCGGTTGTGTCAACTGCCGCAAGATGGAGGGAGCCGTGCTTGACGAACCCAATGTCAAGGCTATGATCGAGGACAATTTCACCGTCATCAAACTTATGGTGGACGAGAAGAAGAACCTTCCGGAGCCTATAACCGTTAAGGAATATGGCAAGGATATGACTCTCTACACCTATGGTGACCGCTGGAGCTACTTGCAGCGCTATAAATTCAACGCCAACGCCCAGCCCTATTATGTCATTCTCAACGACGAAGGCGAACTTCTGTCAGGCCCCTATACCTACGACGAAAATGTGGCCCGCTTCTCTGCCTTCCTTGAAAAGGGAATCAAGGGTTATAAGAAATAAGTGAAAAAAGTTCGTTCCGACTCCCTCACCGGAAGCAGTCGGAATAAAACGGAACAACATAGCGGCGTGTCGGACAAGCGTGCGACACGCCGCTTTCATTTACGCCGGTTTTATTATATACATACGCCCATGTCTAAAACAAGTCTGCGCAAATTTCTTAAGGATTTAAACGATCAGGAGCTACAAAGTCTGATAATGGATGTCTATTCCCACAGCAAGGATGCCAAGGAGTATCTTGACTTTCTTGCGGAGCCCGATGTCGCGAAGAAAACCGAGGAATATAGAAAGATACTGCTGAAAGAGGCTACGCGCTACACCAAGCGGGCTTTCCGTCCGCGCATGTCACGCCTGCGCGCAACGCTCAAACGCTTCCGCTCCCTGGAGCCGGGCGACGATGCTGTGGCCGAACTGATGGTTGACACGCTGTTCGCTCTTATCGGCAACGGGGCGCAGACATGGCTGCCCGACGCGCTTTACGTTCATATTGACAAATATATGGGCGAGGTTATGACCTATCTTAAGGAACGCGACATGATGCAGGACTATGTCCCCAGAATAATTAAAATTCGGCGCTATATCAGTGACTGCCGGCATACAATCAACCCGCTCCGGCGGATTGTCGATGACAATCTCGTCAAAGCGGGTGCTGATTTGAGTCAATATGATCTTGAACGATAGTACGGATGTTCAGTCGAGCTTTATTTCGGCTTCCGACATCTCGTCATATTCTTCCCATGAGGGATCATTTTCGGTATAGATAGTCAGGGGGAGCAGGGGGAAAGAGGCGAGGGCTTCGTTGAGTTTGCGTCCGAAGATATGAGTGCTCAGGGTATAGAAAATCCAGTCGCGCTGATTGTCGCCGGTGAAAATTCCGGTCAGCACCGCCACGGGATCTTTATGAAACTCCTTCTGGAGAGCATCCTGCACCTCTTCCATCAGAGTGGATGTCTCTTTGTCAGGCATACCTTTGGCATCGCCTTCGTATTTCCAGGTTACTTCCACGCGAATATTGAAGCGCGGGTTCGAACGGAATTTTTCTACATCCTTGCGTCCGGTAACGAGGATCAGACGTCCGGATTCGCTTTCGGTGGGAGCGGTCCACCAGATTCCATTTTCCATAATTTCGAATTTTTTAATAAGGGTGCCATATCATATGGCACCCTTTTTCGGTTCAAACACCTATATAATATAAAGTGTTTATTTGAGAGACTGGAGCAGCGTTCTGATTTCCTCTGAACTCGGACGGGGAGCGTCGTAGTTCAGGAGCCGACCTTCGCGGTCATAGATCAGGAAATGGGGGATGCCGCGGATATTAAGCAGCTTGGGCAGTTCGCCGTCGCTGTTCCAGAGCTGATTGCCGTGCATTTTGAGCTGGTCCATCTTTTTGAGCCACGGAGCCTTTGCCGAGTCGATAGAGATGGATACGAACACCACATCGCTATTCTCGAATTCCTTTTCAAGCTGCTGGAGATAAGGAACTTCTCTGCAACACGGACCGCACCATGAAGCCCAGAGGTCAACATAGACGAATTTGCCGCGGAATTTGCTGAAATCAACTTCGTTGCCCTCGCGGTCGACCAGTTTGACCGAAGCGGGGAAAGATGTGCCTGCGATGGTGGCGCGGTGTCCGCGGAAGGCGGCGAGATAGTTATCGGGAAGAGAATACTGTTCGACTACGGCTTTCAGGCGAGCCTCTCCGTTGTCGAAATCGTTGGCATAGTCAAAAGAGTCGATGAAAGAGCTGACGAGCATTTCTCTCACCTTGTTTTTCACCTCAGGCGATTTATATTTGCTGTCGAGAGCGGCAAGACGCTCTTCGAGAGTGCCCTGCGGAAGGGTGGTCATGATGATCTGCGCCGCCGAGGGGAAGGAAACCGACATGGGAGTGTCAAGGATGGCTGAGGCTTCGGGAAGAACGTCGGCAGATCTGAAACCGAGAAAACGCTGGCTCCGGCTTGCCATATAGTCAACCATACGGAAAGCATCAGACGCGGCAATATAAGCCTGGAGACGCATGAATTCAGCTACGGGCGCCGGAAGCTCTCTGAGTCGGATGATTGAGTCTGCGGATGATGTATAGCTGAGGATTATATCTTTGATCCGCTCGTTGCTTAGTTGTGACGCCTCTCGGCCGAGAAGTCTTGAATTGGTACCCTGAATGGCCGCATAGGCTCCAAGCGCAGCATTTGAGTTGTCGGTCATGGATGTGGAGGGGATGAAGCCGTCCACAGTCAGGTTGAATTCCGCGGATTGTTTGTCGGAGGGAACATAGAACGGCAGGGCATATTGCATCTGCGGATTCGATGCGTAGAGATAGTAAAGCCCGTCGGGGTTGGCAGCCACCTGACCTTTGACATGACCTGCGCTGTCGGACGCCAATTCCGTTATGGCCTGTTTAGTGTATTCGTTGACAGGACGAACAAAAATCCTGAGATCCTGCGAGGGAACTCCCACGGTCAGATCCACGGTCTGTGCCCCGGCCTGGAAGCCGAGACACAGAGCAATTGCGATGGTTATATTTCTGAAGTTCATGACAATCAGTTTGCTATACGTGGTTTATATGTTATATAAGAGATGCGGTCCGCGCAATTCTTGTAAGTGGACAGAGCCGCGGGATTCGGGTTGTCGGTGCGTACATCCCTGACATCATAGAAATATATGTTGCCGCGGCCGGTGTTGCTGTCGACTGTCGCTACGATGAGATTCTCAGAGCCTGACTGGCTTCTGATGGTCATGTAGGAAACTTCTTCGTTGGACGGGAATGTTATTGCTGCCTGTGCAACGGAGGGGAAGTTGTAGGTATTCCTGTCTTTAAGCATCACAAAAATCTGATTTCCCTTTGAGAAAAAGCTGCGGTGATATGTGTCCGAGCAGACGATCTGGGAGTTCAGATCGGGAAGCTGAGACGAAGCGCTTGTAGTTATCTTGCTGCGGAATGAGAAAATGAGAGAGTCAGTATAGTCTCCGATTCCGGTGAATGCAGTCACGTAGTAATCCCCGGTATTTTTATTGCGGGTAATAAGAGTGGCGGGATAAGACGATCCTCCATATTCGGTCGGAATGCCTTCGCCTTTGAAAATCGCTATCAGTTCTTCGTTGGTGAAGAAAGGATTGCCGTTTTCATCTTTATCTGCAATTGTGTTTGACGAAGACCATTTGTCCGGAGAATATGCCGCTGTAATCGAGAACACCAATGGAGAAAGGTTTACATAATATACATTGGACATTTGATTTCGTCCGAGCTGAAATATATTGCTCTGGATGAGATCGAATGAGGTCCCTTTGTACAGGCTGGATTCAAATCCGAACATGTACTGGCTGTTGAGCGACACATATTTTTTCGAGGTATTGTCAACTATGACAGGAGTGAGGCCTGTAAGGAAGAACTGGTCACCGTTGAAGCCGGGAACGATATCTTCGTATTTTATATTGGATGATACGACGAATGTATTGGGATCTACGTAATAACCCTCTTTGGATGTCATTACGGCAAGTCTGGTCATCTGGACAACATTGGAGCCGCTCCAGGCATACCATTGTACAAGCTGTGATCCGATAAGCTTGTTGCTGGCGAGGTTGGGGTTGACACGCTGGAGGCAGTTCTCCATGATAGTCTGTGGAATGCCAGCTTCAATCTCTTCGCGGGTCAGGTCTTTTATGAAGACGAGGTTGCCTTCGCCGGAAGGTGTATTGGAGATGATCATGTAGCCCTGTTCAAAGGTACGGTTGATGCTGATCTCATATTCCTGCACGAATCCTACTTTTCCGTCAGAAATCACGAGGTGGGCATAATAGCTGCCGCCCTGGGGGAAGAAGTAGGTGAGAGTCTTGTCATTGCCGACAACTTCCAGCGGGCCTTTCACCCCATTGGCGAAAGTTCCGACACTCCATTCGTAAGTAAGTTCGCCGGAACCGTTATAGCTGATTTCCGGAGTGATGACGCAGTCTTCACCGTAGTTAAAGCTGTAAACCGGCATTTCTTCATCTCCCGGCACAGTGACAGAGATTGTCGGGAGCGGCTCCCCGCCGTAAGATGAGTTGTCATCTATACAGGAAGTTGTGGAAACCGCAATCAGAGAGACAAGCGCGGGAAACAATATGATTTTTTTTATCATGATTTTTTTACTTGATTTTTAGGTTTTGACTCTTGGTTTACCATTCGGGGATAGCGTAGGGCCAGCCGATTTCGGGATGGTCGCGGTAGAGAGGGATGCAGACGAAGTTTTTGATAAAATCGGAGTACATCGCCAGCGGTCCCTGAATGTCAGCCGCATTTACGAAATAGTCTCCGTAGGTATTGATCATTTCGTTGAAAAGATTTATGTCGGCTTTGGGAGCATATTCATAAAAATACTGGAAAAACAGCTGGGCGTTTTCGAACGTATATGCAGGCATCGGCGATGTCGATAGCTCAGACCACCAGCTCGGACGTTCCGTAGGGCGGATGTCCGAGTAAGTGATGGTGAAGGAATTTTCTCCGACAGAGCGCAGGTCGTCATTTTCACCGATCGTGATGGCAAGCGTTTTCTCCATTGAGAGAATATCGGGGTCGAGGTCGCGGAGAAGATTGATTTTGACCGTGCCATTTACTGCATTGGCGGGAATGATATTGTCGGTGATTGTATAATTGACACCTTCTTTCATATCCGATTTCTCGTCAATGACATCGATCTGAATAGTACGTTCGTAGTCTTTCGGCATACCCATAAGGGTAACGGGTATTTCGATGGTGTGGACCGTTGCTATATCGAAATTGAAGGCATAGTCAAGTTGGTCTACATGCTCGTCGTTATTATTGCGGTATTCGAAAAAGACGGAGTCTTTCTGATTGGTGTCATAGAGTTTGTAATCCTCTTCGGAGCAGGCTGATGCGGCAAGGGCAAGCCCGGTACACAGGAATATATGTTTGGTCAGTCTGAAGTTCATGATTTAAACCTGTTTGGATATATGTGTTATTTGGTTGTCTCCGGACGATATTCAAATTCTTCCTCAGGAATCGGGAGGACATATAAATCGTCATTTGCGGGAATCGTGCGGCTTTCGACATTTGAGATTATGTCGCGGTTGAGACGCTTCATGTTGAACCACTGCTGTCCTTCGCAAAAGAGTTCCTTGTGAAATTCATTGTAGATCCGTTCAGCGGTGAGCGTTTCGGTTTCGGGGAGGGTGGAGAGGCCACGCGAAGAGATTTCCGTATTGAAGTATTCCACAGCTTTCGGATAATTGCTTTCAAGGAGAGCGTCGGCGGCTATGAGATACATTTCGGCACTGTGGATCAGACTGATGCCGGCGATCAGCTCCGGACGTGCCTGGACATTGTTGTTTTCAATCGTCTGATAATCGACAAGCTTAAGGCAGAAAGCCACTCCGTTGTTCTGCCGGAACTGGTTTTTGCGGTAGTCCTGGGCTGTGGCGTCCACGTCCATCGAATAGACCGCAGTCCAGGGCTGCATATAGTTTTTTCCGCTTATGTTGTCGAAGGGGTTGTAAGTTTTGTTGGACTGGTAAGTGTAGAGATAGGAAGTGGCGGTGCTGAGATATTTTGTTGAGTACAACCCGAAGATTGTTTCCTTCGGGGAAAGGACTCCGGCCACGTATGCCTGTACTTCGGTTACGTCAACCAGGGGGAAGTGTCCGCTTGTGATCACAGCTTCGGCATATTCGGCAGCTTTGGCTTTGTTGCCCATATACCAGTAGACGCGGGCCAGCAGAGCGCGCACGGCATGGAGGTTCATGTGGGTCTCGCGCCAGTTCAGAAAGCGGTCATACTGGTCGTTGTCGCGGGGATATACGAGAACTTCCTTGTCTTTCAGCAGACTTTCGGCCTCTGTGAGATCCGCGATAATGAATTCAAAACACTCGCCTACGGTCGAGAACGGTTTGACCGAAAAGTTGAATGTCTTTACATATGGAATGCCCCTCTTTGCCGGGTCTGTAGGCGCAAAGTAGCGCAGGAGATCGAAATGAAGCATTGCCCGGAGGCCCAACAGTTCCGCTTTGTAGAAATCATGAAGAGGAAGGGATTCAGGCGATTTCTGCTCAAGATTTTTCAGGGCATTGTTAGTGTAGCCGATGGCCTCATAGCTTTTGGTCCACATATCCAGGAAGCGGCTGCGTGTGGACGAATTGCTTTTATAGTCATATTTACCGAGATCGGTGCCGAAAGTGTCGTCACATCTGAGATCCTGCGAAAGGATCTCAGCCACACCCCAGACCATGTCTTTGCCGTAGAGAGCGTCCTCCGTCATGTAGCCATAGATGCCGTATATGGCGTCTTCGAAGCCTTTCGGAGTGCTGAACTGATCGTTTTCTACCTGCTCGCCTTTAGGACGCACATCAAGAAAGTCGTCGCAGGAAGATGTGGCGATGGCCAGAAGCGAAAATAATGCGATATGTAGTTTTTTCATTGTTAAATCGGTGTTTTAAAATGTCACACTAAGTGAAAGGTTTACACTGCGGCTGAAGGGGTAGGCGGTGCCGCGTTCGTATTTCGCGCTTGTCAGGCGGAAAAGGTCTTCTGCACCCGCACTGACATACAGGCGCTGCAGGCCGAGGGGCGAGATGAAACTCTGGGGTACGTTGTATTGCAGCGTGACGCTTGAGAGCCAGAGCTCGTTGTCTTTCTCCACGAAACGGTCGGAGTAGGAGAAGGTCTGACCGCCGTTTTGGGAAATTGCGAGATAGGGGACTCTGTCACCGGGCTGTTTCCAGCGTTCGGTGAAGGCTCGGAGGTCGGCGTTGTATCGCGGATCGATATTTTCGACTTTCGACATACGGGTCGAATTATACATATCGCCTCCGAAACGATAGGAGAAGTTCAGGTTGAGCGAGAGGTTTTTCCATGCGACCAATGAAGAGATCGTTCCCTGAAGAGTAGGATTGGTGTCACCGCAGGCAACCTGATCGGTGGCATCATAGTCATAGGTATATGAGCCGTCTTTCTTGATGAAGATCTCTTTTCCGGATGCCGGGTCGATGCCGGCCGAACGCACTGCATAGATGGCTGTCGGCGATTCTCCTTCGCGGAACTGCAGGCGGGGCGCCACTTCGGTGTTGATCTGAGAGTTGTTTTCGTTTTTGCGCTTCAGAGCATCCGAGATGTTGAGGATGGTTGTCTTGGAGTGAAGGCCGTTGACCGAGATGTTCCAGCTCCAGTCGCGGGTCTGGATGATCTTGCCCCACACGGAGAACTCGATACCGTTGCTGCGCTGTTTGCCGAAGTTGTTTTTAACGGAGCTTGCGCCTGAGGAGGGTGGCAGGCTGACGTCGATGAGCATGTCGTCGGTGGTCTCGCGGTAATAGTCGAGGTTGAGGTTGACGCGGTCGCCGAAGAGCGACGAGGTCAGACCGACGTTGAATTTCTTTGTGGTCTGCCAGGTCAGATCCGGATTGGCCATGCCCATAGGAATGGCTCCCACACCGGCATAGTGCAGATAATTTACTGAATAAAAGTATGTTGAGATGGCCTGATAGGAGTCGAATTTGATGCTGCCGGTATAGCCGTAGCTGCCGCGGATGCGCAGAAGGTCTACGAAGCCGAGATCGCGGATGAAGTTTTCGTTGTGGAGGTTGTAGCCAAGACCGGCTGACCAGAAGGGTGCGGTGCGTTTGTCAGCTCCGAATTTCGACGATCCCGACAGTCGGTAGCTGCCATCGACCACATAGCGGTTTTTCCAGATGAAGTTGGCAGCCGCAAATCCGCCGACGCTTGTCGAGAGGTCTTCGCCGCCGTAGGGAAGCAGTGTGTTTGAATAGGTTGTGGCGTAAGATATGTCGGCCAGATCGTCGGAGAGGAAGCCGCTGCCGGTGAGGTAGCTGTTGGTAGCCTTGTTGCGCTTTACTTCCCAGCCGAGGTTGAGGGTGAACATGGTGCCGTCCTTATCGAAATTGTGAATCCAGTTGCCCACGATCTTGCCGCTCCAGTTGTCGGTCGAGATGTTGCCTAATTGATATGATCCTTTCTGTTCAAGGGGTGCGCTGGCAAACGTGTTTGAATCGGGTGAAACAAACACGTCGCTTGTGCCCTTGGAGGTGGAGTAGGTGCCCTGGGCGGTCACATAGAGATTCGGCTTGAAGTTGTAGCGCACATCGAGCGAGACGTTTTGTGTGCGTGTCTGAGTCTTGCTGAAGCTGCTCAGAGAGGCTTCATAGAGAGGATTGCTCTTGTTGTAGGAGAGCTGTTTGTTGAAATTGCCGCGTTCGTCGTATGGCGAATCGTAGGGGTTTGCGGCGATATAGTCAGAGAAAGAACCGTATTTCGAGTTATTGGTCTGAAGACTGGTGTGGTCGGCGCGCAGAGTGACAATGAGTTTATCCTGCACACGGTAGCTGAGATAGATGTTCATGCCGTAGCGGTCTCGGCCGTCATCTTTCATCACACCGTTGATGCTCTGATAGTCGGCGGTGATATTGTAGTCAAGGCTTGATCCGCGGCCTGAAACCGAAAGCGAGTGAGTGTGAGAGAAGCTGTTGCGCACAGGTTTGGAGATCCAGTCGACGTTGCGGCCGCCGCTGATGATGGCAAGTTTATCGAAATATGTCTGGTCAAGTGAACCGTCGGTCATGTCATAGAGGCCGGCGAGGCGTTCGAGCTCCAGTTTCTGACCTGCGTTGCAGAGATCGTAGCTGCTGAGATCAGCGAAACTCATCTGCGGTGTGAAAGTGTAGCGCACACGTACCGGAGCCTGTGTGACACGCTTGCGCTCGATGATGATCACACCGTTGGCGGCATTCTCACCGTAGAGTGCAGTGGCGGATGCGTCCTTGAGGATGTCGACACGCTCGATGTCCTGAATGTTCATGTCATAGAGTGCCTGGAGGTTGCTCTCCACACCGTCGATGACGATCAGCGGCGAGTTGAGGCCGACTTCGTTGTTTGTCGCGAGAGAGGTCGTACTGCGGATCACAAGGTCAGGAATGTTGTTGGGGTTGGAACCCATGGAGTTGTTCTGGTTGATATTCAGACCTGCGTCAAGGGTGCTTATGGCCTGAAGTATGTTGGTCGGAGAAACGCTGAGAAGCTCATCGCCAGAAATACTTTTGGCCGCACCGGTATAAGTGTTGCGTTTACGGGTGAAGTAACCGTTGACAACGACTTCGTCCATTGTCTCGGCTTCCTCAACCATCACAACTTCCATGCTTTTGCCGAAAACAGGTGCCAGTTCCTGAGAGGCATAGCCGATGTAGGAAAAGCGAAGTTTTGCTCCTGAAGGAACCGAGAGGGTGAACTCTCCGTCTAAGTTGGTGGATGTGCCGGTCACGATTTTTCCGCCTTTCATTACGGCGACAGTGACCCCAGGCATCGGCAGATGTTCGGCATTGTCAAGAACCACGCCGTTGACAGTGCCGGAATTTTGAGCTGATGCTGTTCCGGAAAAGATGATGGCGCAGACAAGCCATAGGGCAAGTGTCCTGATCATCCGTGTGAATCCGGAAGAAGTTGAATTTTCTAATTTCATTGCTCTGTGTTAAAAATATGTAAAATGATTGGATATTATATCAAAATACTATTGTTGTGCCCGCTTTTGGAGTAAATCTTTAATAATAATTGAACTTCAAAGATAGATATTTTATTATAAAGTAGCAAAATGTCAATCGGGATGTCGGAAATATCAGCAAAATGAAAAATTGGTTATGAAAGTGTAAATACCTTGTTATAAAAGTGTTACGATATATTTAAATTGTCTATTGTTTAAGAAATATTAACAATGGAATCTCTTAAAAAACTTTGCTGATTTACAGTTTGTTGTAGAAATATGAGATCATATCCGTTTCAACATAATTCTGAAAGAGGGAGAAGCCCTATTCTGATGCGTTTTCTGAGGTGGCGTCGCGAGTATGTTTCCGACACGGCATTCCTGTTCATTGTCGCCACACTGACAGGTGTTTTGGCCGGAGCGGGTGCATTTGTGCTGAAACATTTGGTTGCGGCGGTGTCACGTTTCATGATCGCCGGACTCAGACCGATGTCAGCTAACCCTGAACTTCTGATTATTCCTGTGGCCGGAATTGTACTGACAGGTATTTTCTGCCGCTATGTGCTGCGGATGCACCTTGCCCACGGAGTCAGACAGCTGATGGCCGATCTGTCACGTAAAGTCTACCGGCTGCGTGGGGCTCTTACGGTCAGTCCGATTCTGGCGAGTACCATCACTCTCGGATTCGGTGGCTCGGCCGGATCGGAGGGGCCTATTGCCTATGCCGGTGCTGCGATCGGAAGTAATATGGGGCGTCTTTGTCGCTTTTCGCCGCGGATGATGATGATCATAGTCGGCTGCGGGGCCGGAGCCGGGATCGCAGGTATATTCAAATCTCCTTTAGGCGGGGCACTCTTTACTCTTGAGGTGCTCAGGATGCCGCTTTCGACGGTGTCGGTGCTCGTGTTGCTGGTCAGCGCGGTCACGGCAGCCATGACAGCCTACACCCTGTCAGGCTGTTCGCTTGACATTCCTTTCGATCAAAGTCTCGCGTTTGATCCGTCGCTGTTGCCGTTTATAATCCTGCTGGGAATCTTCTGCGGAGCCTATTCGCTGTATTACAGCTATATAATGAAGTCTGTCGGCAACTGGCTCGGTCATCTTCCCAATCCGTGGATCAAAAATCTTGCCAGCGGCATAATGCTTGCTGTCCTGGTGTTTCTTTTTCCTGTCCTCTACGGAGAGGGGTATGAGACGATCGGCAGGGTTATCGACGGTGATTTCTCAACTCTGCTCAGCGACAGCCTTTTTGCCGGTAAGGGAGGAGCCTGGACTCTTATCCTGTTCTCCGGAGGGGCTTTGGTAGTAAAATGTTTCGCCACATCGGCTACGAACAACGGGGGTGGTGTCAGCGGCGATTTCGCCCCGACTCTTTTCGCCGGCTGCATGGCAGGCTTCTTTTTTGCCTCCCTGCTCAACGAGCTGTTCGGACTTGATCTGCCTCCGGCTCATTTTGCCTATTTCGCCATGGCGGGCGTCATGGCCGGTGCCATACGCGCACCGCTTATGGCCATATTTCTGACCTGTGAAATGGGTGCGGCCTATGCTTTTTTCCTTCCGTTGATGCTGACCGCCGCCATCTCTTTCGGTATCGTGCGGCTTGTGACCGCCGACAGTTACTTCTCTCATCGTCAGGACCGGCACAATGGCCTTGTCTCGCGGATTAAGAAACTGCACAAGGGTTAATTAATGTAAAAATGGAGCCTGGGGTTGGTTAACACTCCGATTCTACGTAATTTTGCAAGAATTTTGTAACATTATCACGCATTAACCATGTTGGATTTTATTGTCTGGAATGCCGATCCTGTGCTTTTTCATATAGGAAGTTTCGGCATCCGCTGGTACAGTCTGGCTTTCATGATCGGTTTCCTTGTCGGCTATGAGATCGAGGCCCGTATCTACAAACATGAAGGTGCTCCTGAAAAATGGCTCAGCCTACTGTTACTCTGGACCATAGCCGGAACCATTATAGGAGCCCGTCTCGGTCATGTGTTTTTCTATCAGTGGGACCTTTACAGTCAGAACCCCATCAGCATACTCTATGTCTGGGAAGGAGGTCTTGCAAGCCATGGAGGCACGATCGGTATTGTGCTCTGCATCATCATGTACTCGATCTTTACCACCAAGCGCAATCCTCTCTGGGCATTTGACCGTCTGGTGATACCGATCGCACTTGTCGGCGGTCTCATCCGCCTGGGCAACCTGATGAATTCCGAGATTTTCGGTCATGCCACAGATCTCCCCTGGGGCTTCATGTTTGTGCGCTCGATGGAGTGGCATCAGCTTTACTACGGACAGGCTTGTCATCCGACACAGATTTATGAAGCATTGTGCTACTTCGCTCTGTTCGGGCTGCTGATGTGGATGTACTGGAAAAAGAATGCGGAAGAGCGTCCGGGTCTCATATTCGGAGTCTTTTTCATCGGCATCTTCCTTCCGCGTTTTCTCATCGAATTCATCAAGAATCCGCAGGTCGAATTCGAGCAGACAATGGTGCTGAATATGGGGCAGTTGCTCAGCATACCTTTTATCCTTTTGGGTGTCGGACTGATTATCTATGCCATGTCGCGTCCGCGCCAGCATCTGACGTTCCCGAACCGTTTTGCCGACGCCGACGAGGCTGAGGCGCCAAAAAAACGCCGCTGAGCCTCCCGCAATCATGGAAAAATCACTAATTTTGCATTTTATTAAAGCCTTTTAAACAGATTCAGATATAATGATAGACAAAATAAATCAGCTGAAGGCTGAGATCGAGGCTCTTGAAGCCAAGACAGCCCAGGAGGTAGAAGCTCTCCGCATCAAATATCTAAGTAAGAAAGGTGCTGTGTCGGAACTCATGGTCGACTTCCGCACTGTTCCCGCAGAACAGAAACGTGAGCTCGGTCAGAAGCTCAATGAACTGAAGAACCTCGCCACCGAACGCCTCAACGCACTCCGCGAAGCGCTTGAAACCGCTGACAATACGGCTGCCGACATTGATCTGTCGCGCACGGCGGCGCCGATGCCTCTGGGTACCCGCCATCCGCTTTCGCTGGTGAGAAACGAGATCGTTTCCATCTTCTCCCGCCTCGGCTTCACTATTGCCGAAGGTCCGGAGATCGAGGATGACTGGCATGTGTTCTCTTCGCTCAACTTCGCCGAGGACCATCCTGCGCGCGACATGCAGGACACTTTCTTCATCCAGCGTACTCCCGATGTGCTTCTTCGCACTCACACCTCGTCGGTGCAGAGCCGCGTGATGGAAAAGACCCAGCCGCCGATCCGTATCATCTGCCCCGGACGTGTATATCGCAACGAGGCTATTTCGGCCCGTGCGCACTGCTTCTTCCATCAGGTGGAGGCGCTTTATGTCGACAAGAACGTGTCGTTCGCCGATCTGCGTCAGACGCTTCTTTATTTCGCCCGCGAGATGTTCGGACCTGAGACTAAAATCCGTCTGCGTCCGAGCTATTTCCCCTTCACCGAACCATCAGCCGAAATGGACATTTCCTGCAACCTCTGCGGTGGCAAGGGATGCTCGTTCTGTAAGCATACCGGCTGGGTTGAGATTCTCGGCTGCGGCATGGTAGACCCGAATGTGCTCGAAGCCTGCGGAATCGACTCTAAAGTCTACTCCGGGTTCGCTCTCGGCATGGGTGTGGAACGCATTACCAACCTGAAATATCAGGTGAAAGACCTGCGCATGTTCTCTGAAAATGACGTGCGTTTCCTCGAACAGTTCCAGGCAGCACACTGATGACTGTCAAAGAACGTTATTCCAAAGTGCTCGATCTCTTTGCCTCGGCGATGCCTGTCGCCGAGACAGAGCTGCACTACGACAATCCGTTTCAGCTGCTCGTGGCCGTGATACTTTCGGCCCAGTGCACTGACAAGAGGGTCAATATGATAACTCCGGCCCTTTTTGAGGCTTTTCCGACTCCGCAGTCGATGGCGGCGGCTTCTCAGGAGGAAATATTCCAATATATAAAATCCTGCTCATATCCCAACAACAAGAGCCGTTCGCTCAGCGGTATGGCCCGCAAGCTTGTCGAGGATTTCGGCGGCGAGGTCCCCTCGGATCTTGACGCGCTGACAAGTCTGCCCGGAGTAGGTCGCAAGACCGCCAACGTCATTCTCTCGGTGGTGTTCGACCGTCCGACGATGGCTGTCGACACCCACGTGTTCCGTGTGAGCGAGCGCATTGGCCTGACCACCGGAAGCAAGACTCCTCTCGCCACGGAAAAAGCCCTCGTGAAATATATTCCCGAAGACTTGATACCGAAAGCCCACCATTGGCTGATCCTTCACGGGCGCTACGTCTGCAAGGCGCGTCGCCCGGATTGCCTTAACTGTTTTCTGACCTCAGTCTGCCGTTTCTATTCAAAAAATGGTTGAGTCGACATTTATTTTTATCATTGAAATTCTCGGAACGCTGGCTTTCGGTGTCAGCGGTGTGCGCCTTGCCGCCAAAAAGCATTTCGACTGGTTCGGCGCTTATACTCTCGGTGTGATCACTGCGATCGGAGGCGGAACTGTCCGCGATGTCCTTCTCGATATTCCGGTTTTCTGGATGCAGACATGGCTCTATCTGGCCGTGACAGGAGTATCGTTTCTGATAGTCCTCGCCTTCACCAAGGTCCTCACTTCCGATTCGAAATCGCTGTTTATGTTTGATGCCGTCGGGCTTACGCTGTTCGTGATCACCGGTATTCAGAAGACCCTCGCCATAGGCTATCCGATGTGGGTCGCCATCATTATGGGTATGATCACCGGCTCTTTCGGCAGTATCCTGCGCGACGTCCTGCTGAATGAGGAACCTTTGTTTTTCCGCAAGGATATCTATGCCACGGCCTGTCTTGCCGGCGGCGCTTTGTATTGGCTTACGGCTCTTTTGGGCGGTCCTGTATGGTTGCAGCAGGCGCTGTGTGTGGTGGCTATTCTTGTCTTGCGTTGGGGTGCCTTGCGTTACGGATGGCATCTTCCGGAAATGAAAGAGCGCGTCAAATGAAAACTCCGCACCTGCATCGCAGCGATGCCGCTCAGTTCGGCAAATATCTTCTTGTCGGCGGTGGCAACACTCTACTCACGCTCATTGTAATCGTCGGACTCAAGTCCGGTCTCGGCGTCAATCCCTGGATTGCAAATGCAGCCGGTTATATCGCAGGAATGATCAACTCGTTCCTGTGGAACAAGCTGTGGGTCTTTCATTCGCGCAGCCGGCGCTTCCACGGAGAGGCACTGCGCTTTCTCATCGGTTTCGGAATATGTTATGTGGTACAGTTTTCCGTCACATGGGTACTTACCGGTTTGCTCGGTCCGGCAGAATGGACACTTCCCGGAGACTTCGTGATGAGCGCCTACGGCCTGGCCACCCTTGTCGGAATGGCAGCATACACAGTCTGCAACTTCCTCTACAACCGCCTTGTCACTTTCCACAGCTGATGATCTGCCCTATACCGCAATTTCGGTTGCATTATCGGCGGCGCGACAGCCTCATATTTCTACGGTCCTCTGAATCCCCAAAACGGATGAAAAAGTGCTTCTCATATTAGGCCCGAAATTACAATACGAATGATAAAACGCGCGGGAGGCAAACACTGATGAGCGGTGTTTGCCTCCCGGTGGTTTGGAGATGTATTTTCTGACCGCGTGGCGGTCTGACGGGCTTTATTTTGCTTCTCCCTCAGCGGTGGATGCGGTGGCTGAGTCGGTGCCCGGTTTGAGCCATTTGTCGAACCAGCGGAAGAAGAGACGCTGCCAGAGGATGGCGTTCTGCGGTTTCAGAATCCAGTGGTTCTCGTCGGGGAAGATAAGCATTTCGGCGGGAATACCGCGGAGTTTTGCGGCGTTGAATGCCATTTCGCCCTGCGAGGAAAGGATGCGGTAGTCAAGTTCGCCATGGGTGATCATGATCGGGGTGTCCCACTTGTCCACGAAGCGGTGGGGCGACATTGCGAATGTGCGCTGTGCCGCTGCATTGCCTTTCTGCCAGAATGCGCCGTAGTCATAGGCTGTGGCGGTGTCGTCGGGACCGTTGTTGGCGCCGTCGCCCATATCCCAGTTGGCAAACCACATTTCTTCCGTCTCAAGATACTGGGCCTCGATGTTGAAGATGCCTGCATGAGCGAGGAAAGCGGCGAAGCGCTTTTCGTGGTTGCCGGCAAGCCAGTATGTCGAGAAGCCGCCGTAGCTTGCGCCGGTGCAACCGATGCGTGATTCGTCAACGTAGGGGCGCTGTTTCATGTAGTCGACAGCGGCGAGATAGTCGCGCATGTTCTGGCCGGGATAGTCGCCGGAGATCTGAGCGTTCCATTCAGTTCCGAAACCGGGAAGGCCGTGGCGGTTGGGTGCGATGACGATATAGCCGTTGGCAGCCATGAGGGCGAGGTTCCAGCGGTAGCTCCAGAACTGGCTGACAGCCTGCTGGGGACCGCCCTGGCAGTAGAGCAGTGCGGGATAAGTCTTGGTGCTGTCGAAATCCTGCGGATAGACGGCCCAGACGAGCATTTCCTTACCGTCGGTGGTCGGAACCATATTGCGCTCCACGCGCGGCATTTTGAGCGATGCGAGCAGTTCGGTGTTGACGTTGGAGATCTGTTTCACTTCTCCGCCCTTGACGGCGCAGACTTCGTTGGGCGCAAGCATCGAGTGGCGCAGGGTGATGAGGGTTTCCTCGTCAAGAGGAGCGAGAGCCGCATAATCGCACTCGCCGTCGGCCACAACCTTGATTTCCTTGCTTGCGATGTCAAGCGAGAATACGGGGATGTCGCCGTCTTTGGCAGCGAGGAAATAGAGCGACTTGCCGTTGGGGTTCCAGGCGATGGCATCGGCTGTATAATCCCAGTTGGCGGTGAGGTCGGTCTTCTCGCCGGTAGCGGTGTCGAGCAGGAAGATGCGGTTCTTGTCTGATTCATAACCGTCATGCTCCATCGAGAGCCATGCCACATATTTGCCGTCAGGCGAATAGGCGGGAGCAGTGTCGTAGCCCATCATGCCCTCGGTGAGATTGCGGGTACTCTTGTCTTCGAGTGTGTAGAGATAGAGGTCTGAGTTGGTCGAAACAGCATAGTCTACTCCGGTCTTCTTACGGGAGACATAGATGATCGACTTGCTGTCGGGTGCCCAGGCAAATGATTCCGAGCCTCCGAACGGACGCATCGGTGCCTCATACATCGGCTCATCGGACATAATGTCGGTAACGTTGCTGACCTCATTGCCGTCGAAGTCGCCGATGAAGGGGTGGGGGATTTCGGTCATCCACTGGTCCCAGTGCTTGTACATCATATCATCGATGACGCGGCCGGTTGCCTGAGGCAGATCCTCATAGAGATCTTTGGCCTCGCGCATGAATTTGATCGGCGAGATGATCAGCACCTTCTTTTCATCGGGGGAGAAAAGGAAGCCTTCGACACCTTTTTCCAGTTTTGTGACCTGTTTGCGGGCGCTGCCGTCAGCGTTCATGACAAACAGCTGGGGCACACCGTCGACTCCATAGGTGAAAGCGATCTGCTTTCCTTCGTTGATCCAGACAAAATTGCTTTCCGATCCGGCAGTGCGGGTGATGCGCTGGAGATCGGAACCGTCGGGATTCATGACATAAAGGTCGGCATTGCTCCGGTTTTGCTCCACACTCTCGTAAGAGATGCCGAAAAGCACTTTCTGAGTTGCGGGCGATACCTGCACAGCCGAAACGCGACCGAGAGCTTCGAGAGCTTCGATGTCAAAGACACCGGTCTCGCTCTTGTAGTCAGGCTTGTCAATGATTTCGGCTTCTTTTTCGCCTGATCCTGCGCATGCTGTAAGGGTAAGAGCTGTTGCAGCCATGGCGAGAATATTTTTCATAAAATCAGCGGGCTAAAATTTGATTGTTTTTGTGAGGGGAGAATCCTTATTTGATAAGGTATTGTGAGGAAATTGACTCGTGAGTGTGGACGCGACGGATAGTGTCGGCAAACAGACGGGCCACGGAGAGGATCGTTGCTTTCTTGCAGTTCTTGTTGAAGGGGATCGAGTTGGTGAACATCATCTCGGTCAGCGCGCAGTTGTCAACTCGTTCCGATGCGGGGTCGGACATGATGGCATGTGAGCAGAGAGCGCGTACCGAGCGGGCTCCGTTGGCCATCATGAGGTCGGCAGCCTTGGTGATGGTACCGGCTGTATCTACCATGTCGTCGATGAGGATGACGTCTTTGTCCTTGACATCGCCGATGACAGTCATCTGGGCCACAACATTGGCTTTGGCGCGCTGTTTGTGACACAGAACCAAAGGCACGTTGAGATACTTGGCGTAGCTGTTGGCGCGTTTTGCACCGCCTACGTCAGGTGAAGCGATCACTAAGTTCTCAAGCTTGAGCGACTGGATGTAGGGGATGAACACCGATGACGCATAGAGGTGATCGACAGGGATGTCGAAGAAGCCCTGGATCTGGTCGGCATGGAGGTCCATGGTGATGACGCGGTCAACTCCGGCGGTCGTCAGAAGATCGGCGACTAATTTTGCGGCGATCGAGACACGCGGTTTGTCCTTGCGGTCCTGACGGGCCCAGCCGAAATAGGGCATCACGGCGATGATTGACGCTGCGGAAGCTCGCTTGGCGGCGTCGATCATGAGCAGGAGTTCCATGAGGTTGTCGGTGTTGGGGAATGTCGACTGGACGAGGAAAACCTCGCAGCCGCGGATGGATTCCTCGAAAGAAACCTCAAATTCGCCGTCGGCGAAATACTGGATGTTCATCTTGCCGAGTTCGCAGCCTAAATCGCGGCAGATTTCCTCAGCCATGTAGTGAGACTTGGTCCCTGAAAAAACTTTGATTGGTGGAAGGGAATCAATCATGGTTTATGTGATAATGATGAGTTTGGGTGCAAAATTACAAAAATTCCCTCGGCCATAGTGTTAAAAGCGAGGGAATTTTTTGTTTAGGTGTATTCTTTAGAAGAAGCAGAGGATAAGGGCCTGTGCAGCGACCACTCGTAGGAACATTGTCAGAGGGTAGACAGTCGAGTAGGCCACGGCCGGTGCGTCGCTGCCGGTCGAGTTGTTGGCATAGGCGAGGGCAGGGGGATCGGTGCATCCGCCTGAGACAAGGCCCATGATGGTCAGATAGTTGATCTTGTAAACTCCGCGTGCGATGATGCCTACTGTCAGCAGTGGAACGAAAGTGATGATGAAGCCCCAGATGACCCACCACATACCTGTGGTGTTGAAGACGGTGTCGGCAAATCCGCGTCCTGACGATATGCCCACCGAGGCGAGGAAGAGACAGATACCCAACTCGCGCATGAGCAGCGATGCCGATGACGAGGTATAGGTGACAAGTTTGAATTTGTAGCCGAAGCGGCTGAGCAGGATGGCGACTACGAGCGGGCCGCCTGCGAGTCCGAGTTTCATTCCGAAGCCGACATTGATCGAGCCGACGATGATACCGAAGAGTATACCGACGAAGATGGTGATCAGGTTCGGCTGGTTGAGGCGTTTCATTGAGTTGCCGAGACGCACGGCAAGACGCTCGATGTCGTTGAGGTCGCCGACAACCACCAGGCGGTCGCCCATCTGCAGGCGCAGGTTGGGTGAGGCGAGCAGGTCGACACCGGCGCGGTTGACGCGCGTGCAGTTGAGGCTGTAAGCGGTGTGGAGGCGGAGATCGCCGAGGGGCACTCCGTTGTATTTGCTCTGCGTGACGACGATGCGGCGTGAGTAGACCTGACTCTGGACTTCTTCCCAGTCCATCTCGATTTCATGGCCGATGACACCCTGAAATTTCATTTCGTCTGACGGGGCGAGCACCACGAAGATCTTGTCGCCAACATGGAGCTCGGTTTTTGAAGTCGGGATGACGACTTTGCCGTCGGCTCCCATGAGTCGTGAAACCACGAAATCACAGTCGAGGATCTGGTGGAGTTCATAGAGCGTCTTTCCGTTGATGAGCTTGTTGGTCACTTCAAAAGAAAGAATGAGGGGCTTTTGCTGGCTCCCTTCGATTTCGTCTTCGATAGCTTTGATTTCGTCCTCGGTGCGGATCTTGAAGATAGCCTTGATAAGGAGCATCGAGAGAATAATGCCTATTACGCCCAAGGGGTAGGCAGCGGCATAACCCATAGCCATAATGTTGATGGCTTCGGTTGTACCGGCTGTCTGCTGAGCGGCTGCGAGACCGGGGGTGTTAGTCACGGCTCCCGACATGACACCGACAAGGGCTTCGATACTGGTATTGCCGTCAATAAAGAAAATCGCGAGTACGATCGCCACATTGAGCACTATTATAAGCACTGCAAGCCCGTTGAGAAGAATTCCTCCCTTCTTGAACGAGGAGAAGAAACCTGGACCTACCTGGATGCCGATGGCGAAGATGAAAAGAATAAGACCGAATTCGCGGACAAATTTCAACACCTCCGGATTGACAATATAGCCGAAGTGGCCCATAACGATGCCTACGAAGAGCACGAAGGTCACTCCAAGCGAAATTCCTCCGAGTTTAAGTTTTCCGAGGAAAATACCGGCCGCGATGACAAACGAGTAGAGCACAAGAGTGCTCGCGAGTTCCGTATGTCCCGGACCGATCAGATCAATTAACCATTCCATTTGATTGAGATACGACAGAAATTGTTATATGAAATTTATTTTCAATCTTTTTTACCGAAATGCGCTGGCCGGGAAGTGGAGGAAAGCCCTGTCAATGAACCGTTGCGGGGCAACTTGACGGTCATCCGCGAACTTGAGAGTGCAAAGTTACAACTATTTTCGCGTTTATTAACAATGTGAACAGCTGAATTTTGAAGCGGTTAAAAATTTTTTTCAATCTTTTTGAGTGCGGCTGTCCGGTCTGAGGTTCTCAAGTTCCTTTTTCGCGACGGTCGTGCGGAATGAGCGATAGAGCAGTACTGAAGCCACGATCAGAGCGAGTGAAAAACTGTAATATACACCTACGTTTTTCATCTCCAGTCCTTTCGCGAGCAGAAGCAGGAAGGGCATACCAATAATTATATAGCTGACGATCGAGATCCAGAGGAGCGGTTTGACGTTTGAGGTGCCGCGCAGCGCGTTGGCATAGGTCAGCTGCACGGCATCGCCGTATTGATATAGGATCAGAGGAGCGATCAGCATCAGTGCGGCCCCTGTGACTTCAGGGTCCGGAGTGAAGACATGGATCAGGTTGGAGCCGCCGATCAGGAATATGGCCGAGGCTATGGTGCTCAGAAGCAGGTTGAGATGAAGACCGGCCGAGGTGATGCGGCGGATGCCTACGGTGTCGCGGAGTCCGGTGTAGTTGGCGACACGTATTGAAGTGGCGACGCCGAAGCTCATGTAGGTCATGAAACCGAGCTGGGCTATGGTGTTGACGACCTGATATGACGCAAGCTGAATCTTGCCGAACCATCCGGATACGATTGCTCCGAATGACCACAGGAAACATTCGACTCCGCTTTGTATCATCACCGGATAGGATGTCAGCCATACGTGTTTCCTGATAGCGCCGATGTCATCTGAGCCGGTGTGCAGGCCCTTTCTGTATGGCCGGTAACGGTTTGAACGGCTGATAACAATGATAATTCCTGCCATGGCCATGTAGCGGGCTGTCAGAGTGCTGAGCCCGGCACCGGCCAAACCGAGTTCCGGACAGCCGAACTTACCGCCGATAAGCAGATAGTTTCCGATGATATTAACGATGTTGGCGCCGAGAATCATCCACATGGGAGTAGCTGTGTCGGTGGTGCCGTTGGCGGTTTGCTGGCAGCAGTTGAAGACGGCCATAGGAAGCAGGGTGGCGAGTATGATCAGGTAATACCGGCGTATGAGCGGCAGTAGTTCCTCCGGCTGTCCGAACCGGTCGAGAAAGAAATAGAGCGCGCCCATTATTGCGGTAAAGCCGACGGATACGAGTGTGTTGATCTGCAGTCCGGCTCGCAGTGTGGCTCCGACTCTGTCATGCTGCTTCCTGCTGTACAGCGCTCCGATGATAGGTGTCATTCCGGCCGCGAATCCCAGTTGCATCACTATGGCGATCATGAACAGACTGTTGACGAACGCGGCCGCCGCAAGTTCCTCGGTGCCGTAGGCGCCCACCATCATGGTGTCGGCAAAGCTGACGACAATGATTCCGACCTGTGTGATGAGGACCGGCAGACCCAGTCTCCATAGGCTTTTGTATTCCGGTTTATAGGCCTTCCAGAATCCGGCCTTTCCTGTCAGAGAGCTTGTATTCATAGTAAAAATATCTTGCGGTGGAGATTTCGGACTGCAAAGGTAGTCATTATAAATGAGAAAAATCAAACCGCAGGCAAGAGTGATCTGTCTGCGGTCTGATTTTGTTGGTTTATGTCTTATTCAGGCCTTCAGTGAAGGCGTCAGTTGCGGATATGATGTCAGGCTTCCTGTGCGATGGTCTTGAATTCGTCGAGGCTGACAGTCTTCTTGTCGAGACTGACGGCCTTTTCGATGGCATCGTAGAGTTTGGAAGTGAGCACCTGCTGAACGAGCTGCTGGCGGATTTCCGATTTCTCAAGCTGTTCTTTTGCGTAGCGGGTGATGATCTCGTCGTCGAGACCTGCCATGCCGTATTGGGCGAACTGACGTGCGGTGAGGAATTTGGCTGTCTGGAGCACTTCGTCTTCCTCTACCTTGATTTCAAGAGCCTTGAGGAGGTTGGTTTCGATGATTTCGTGCTTGATGCCGTTTTCCTGAGCCTTGAATGCTTCGTCTGCATTTTCGGCGTCAGCGAAGAAGAGCTTCTTGATGGTCTCGGCGGGAAGAACCATTGATTCGCCGTATTTTTCCATCATTGCCTTGTCGAACTGGTTGCGGAAAAGGATGTGGCTGTTCTGACTGAGTTCGCCTGCGATCATTTCCTTGAGGGCAGCGCGGTATTCCTCTTCATTGTGTACCTTGTCTTCGCCGAATACCATCTTGTAGTATTCTTCACCGAGTTCTGCGGGTACGCTGACAATGATTTCAGAGATTGTCATCTCGAAGTCGCTCTTGATGTCGCCTGCGATTGCTTTGTCGACGTGGAGCATTGACGCGAGTTCGCCTGCATCGCCGCCGGAGGCCTTGTTGGGGTTGAAGACAACCTTGTCACCGGGCTTCTTGCCTGCGAATTTGGCAGCTTCGTCTTTGTCCTTGAAGTAGAGGGGGAAGACGATGCCGTCGGTTACCTGGATGGCGCCTTCGTTCTGGTTAACGGTGCCGTCTTCGTTGAGCTGCATGAGTGTGCCCTTTACAACGCCGTCTTCAGTCATTTCCTGACCGGGTTCCTGCTTGCCGAAGCGCTTGCGGAGGTTCTTGTCCTGCTCGTTGATCATGTCTTCGGTGACTTCGATCTCATAGAAGGGATAGTGGTCCTCGTTCGAAGGCTTGATGTCGAGCTGGGGAATGAGTGCCAGGTCATATTTGAATTCCTGATCACCTTCCTCGAAAGCTTCCTTTACTTCTACGGGAACGGGATGACCCATGACAGGCAGATTGTTTTCGGTGATGTAGTCGATCACGGCACGATAGACGGTGTCGTTGATGACATCGCTGGTCATCTGCTTGCCGAAACGGCGTTTGAGTTCGCCGAAGGGCACATGGCCTTTGCGGAAACCGGGAAGCACGTGTGTGCGACCGATTTCTTTAAGTTTCTTGGTGACTTCGTCCTTATAGTCGTTTTCTTCAATCGCCACGGTAAGACGGACGTCTACGGGTGAGATCTCTTCCTTGGTAATGTTCATTTCCTATTTATCTGTTTTATTAGTGTTTACGCTTTAAAATCGTGATTTGCGGTAGTTTGGCGCGAAAGCGCTTCACACCGCAGTCCGATCAGGGTGCAAAATTAACAAAAAAATCCCAAAACGCAAAACTTTAGAGGACAGCTATTTTGACGGTGACTTCATCGACTGTCAACCTATAAAAATGGCAGCTGTAATCCGTCGCTTTATTGCAGCATAGGGTCAAATTCATCTGCCGGGATCTGATCGGGGGCTTTCAGGGCATGGATGATGTTTTTCAAGTGCTCGATATAGCCTGCCAGCATAGCTGCTGTCGATGCCGGAGTGAGGCGGAATAGTGTCGCCATATCTGATGTATTATGGCTTTTATGGAAAGTGCGGACGGTGTTGAGGATGTCTTTGGCTTCGTCGAGCGCTTCTTGACGGCGCCCGGTGCGCACGAGGCTCATCAGATAGGGGAATGAGACTGCCGGTATATAGGGCCACTTGGCTTCCGGGAATTTGTTATGATAGACTCTGATGACGTCATCGAAACGCAGCGCGAAATAGCTTATCTCAATCAGAAACGGGACATCCTCTCCAAAACCTTTCATCTCGTCGTAGGTGAGGCAGATGACGGCTGCCGTGGCAAACTGTCCGTGGACAACGTGGTTGCGTGCCCATTCGACTGCGTCTTTTTCGCTGAGCAGATCGGAGGTGATCAGACTGCGGACGTAGGGGAGTGCCTTGTCACGGTCAAGCACAAGGAGCACGTCAATGGCCAATCGGGAGCCGAGATGCTGTTCGATGTATCGTGTGAGCATTTCGACTGCTTCCTGCTGACGGTTGGTTTCCATCAGTGCGGCGGCAAGCGTAGAGACATCGGTGTCTTCGGCCTCGCTCGAATCCACTATGCGGCGGTAGATGGCGACAACGGTTTCGGGATCGCGTTCCAAACGGTAAAGCGATGCGCCTTTGATGCGGAGTCCCATCATCGAGTCCGGGTCGATTGCGAGGGCATATTCCGCAGATGACAGCGAACTTTCATAGTCGTCGCTGTTGATCTGTACGGTGGCGAGCCGCAGCCAGAAGTCGAGGTTGAAAGGCTCTAACATCGTAAGTTCTTCGAAGAGCCGGCCGGCGGTCGGCAGATCGTTGTTTTCCTCCGAATGGTCGGCGAACTCGTAGAGGAATGTCTGCGGATAGGAGCATTTCGACTGGATACAGTCTTTGTTTTTCAGCAGCCAGTCTTCGAGATGCAGCTCCATGGCATAGTCGGTGAACTGTATGATGCCTTCGTCGTCGAAATCTTCGGTCTCGTCAAGTATCTCTTCAAGGACCTTGATGACTTCATCGTTGCCGAGTTCAAGATTCGCGTTTCGGGCACGCAGGTCGAGGAGCTTGTTGAGCACTCCGGCGCTGCTGACCCTCTTGTTGAGTTCGGATGTTGTCTCGACGTCGCCGAACGAGTAGTAGAGCCAAGCGCGGCGTGTGGCCAATGCTTCGCTCTTCGGATAGTGGATGGCTCCGTAGAGGAGTACTTCCATTTTGACTATGTAGTTGTCGTAGTCGGAGGCATAGTCGAAGATTTCGACGAGGTCGTTCTCGTCGAAAAAGGCTTCGGTATTGCCGCGTTTGACTACTTCCGATTCAAACTCTTCGTAGAGGTCCCGGCGGTCGTTGGATTCGTCCATTCAGTCAGGGGGTGAGGATGAGCGGAGCGTGTCTAAGTTATGGGTTTAAACACGCTCCGCAATATTGTTGTGATTATTTCTGGGCTTTTTCCCAGCTGTCTTTAAGGGCAATCGTGCGGTTGAAGATGAGGTTGTCGGCTGTCGAGTCGGGGTCGAGGGTGAAGTAGCCAATGCGCTGGAATTGCAAGGGAAGACCCGGTGCGGCGATCTTGGCCAGATATGGCTCGACTTTGATATTGTCCACAACTTTCAGCGAGTCGGGGTTGAGCATTTCCCGGAAATCGCGGTCAGGTTCGGCTGCGGGGTTCTCGACGTTGAACAGGCGGTCGTAGAGACGTGCGGTGGCGTTGACAGCGTGTGAGGCCGATACCCAGTGGAGTGTTCCCTTGACCTTGCGCATGCTTCCGGGGAGTCCGCTGCGGGTTTCGGGGTCGTAGGTGCAGTAGATCTCCTCGATATTGCCGTCGGCATCTTTCTTTACACCTGTACATTTAATAATATATGCGCCTTTGAGACGGACTTCGCTGTCGGGAGCGAGACGGAAGAATTTTTTCGGGGGATTTTCCATGAAGTCGTCGCGTTCGATATAGATCTCGCGGCTGAACGGCATTTCATGTGTACCCGATCCGGGTTCTTCGGGATTGTTTTCCATCTCGACAGTCTCTGTCTGGCCTTCGGGGTAGTTGGTGATGACAACTTTGACGGGGTTGATGACCGCCATGCCGCGGGTTGCCACTTTGTTGAGGTCGTCGCGTACGGCATGTTCGAGCAGCGAAATGCTGTTGAGCGCCTCGTATTTAGTGTAACCGATGGTGTCGATGAAGTTGCGGATGGAACGTGGTGTGTAGCCGCGGCGGCGCAGTCCTGAGATGGTCGGCATACGGGGGTCGTCCCAGCCGGCTACGAGTCCTTCCTTGACAAGCTGGAGGAGCTTGCGTTTCGACATTACGGTATATGTGAGGTTCAGACGGTTGAATTCGATCTGTCGGGGGCAGTAGCTTTCGTCGGCGAGTTCCTTGACGAAGTATTCGTAAAGCGGACGGTGTACCACAAACTCAAGGGTACAGATCGAGTGGGTGACCCCTTCGAAATAGTCGCTCTGTCCGTGTGCGAAGTCATACATCGGGTAGACTTTCCACGTTGTTCCGGTGCGGTGGTGGGGAGTCTTGATGATTCGGTACATGATCGGGTCGCGGAAGTGCATGTTGGGGTTGGCCATGTCGATTTTGGCGCGGAGCACACGGGCTCCTTCCTCGAATTCGCCCTGATTCATGCGCATGAAGAGGTCGAGGTTTTCTTCTACCGAACGGTTGCGGTAGGGGCTTTCTGTTCCGGGTTGTGTCGGGGTACCTTTCTGGGCTGCGATCTCCTCGGAGGTCTGGTCATCGACATAAGCTTTGCCTTCTTTGATCAGGCGTACGGCAAGATCGAAGAGCTGTGGGAAGTAATCCGAGGCATAATATTCGCGGTCGCCCCAGTCGAAACCGAGCCAGTGGATGTCTTCACGGATGGAGTCGATGTATTCCACATCCTCTTTGACGGGGTTGGTGTCATCAAAGCGCAGGTTGCAGGTGCCTCCGAATTTTTCGGCGATTCCGAAGTCCATGCAGATTGCTTTTGCATGGCCGATGTGGAGATAACCGTTTGGTTCCGGCGGGAAGCGTGTGTTGAGACGGCCGCCGTTTTTACCGGCCTGAAGATCTTCGAGCACAAGTTGCTCGACAAAATTGAGTCCCTTGGATTCCTGAGCTGTGGATGAGGTGTTATTTTCCATTGTGCGGGCTGTGTTGTGATTTCTTGCAGTAATTTTAAAATGCAAAGTTAGTCAGAATTTTTGTAACTGCATAAATTTTTATCGTGTGTGCGCGGTTTTGGCATTTTCAGAAGATCTTCGCTGTGTTGATATGGCGTTTCAGTCCATCGTACAGTCGAGAAATCCGAAAACTTCCGTGGAGACTTCTCCGAGTATGCCGGCAGTAGCGTTGACGCCGCATTGGACCATGATGAAGTCTATATATTTAAGGTCGACGGGTCGTCGGGAGGCCGACATGGCGTTTTCGATCTTGAAATAGTTGTAGTTCATTCCGGCGTCGTGGTTGTCCGAATCCGAGAGGCGGTCACTCCCCATGTTGTCGGCGTATCCCCAGTCGAAAGGAGCGTTTGACCATTCGTCGGTGAACGTCGTGCGTGCCTCTAAGCGTGTTCCGGTCAGGGTGTAGCTATCTGCGTTTTGCCATGACGGATAGGAGGGGTGGACAGTCAGAATGCCGGTGTTGTTGCGGCTGTCCGTCCACATGATCGGGGCGCCCTGGGATGCTGGACGATAGTAGGTGGCGGAATAGTTGTAGCTGGTTTCGCTTTTGTCGGTCTCGCTTCCGCGCAGTTCATACCAGTTGTCATCGGGAAGACCGTTGCCGTTTTCGTCCTGCATCACCCACACGATTCCCGGCTCGTTGCTCGTGCGGAACGAGTTGCCTCCGATGGCGAAGTCATATTCGCCGGAGATATTTCTGACACTGTGGTCGAATCCGACAATGATATAGCCTCCGAATCCTCCTAAGGAGACATCCTGTCGGTTGGATAGGCGGCGCTCGGCTTCACGGCAGGCATCGGCCATCGTGGACGAGGCAATCTGATGGACGAATTGCCCCGGTGCGGGCATGAATTCATACACGGTCACTCTATCGCTGGAACTTCCAGCGGTGGCGGGGCGATAGTGCTCGTCTTCGGTTGATGGAAGGCAGGTTACTGTGACTGAGGCTTCGCTGTCCGTTCCTTCAGATGAAACCTTTACGCTGACTATCGCCTGTCCGGGTGCCGTTGGCGTGTAGTCGAATGTCGCATCTTTTTCATTCGGCATCACTTTGCCGTCAACAATCCATTCGTAGGTGGTATCGTCGCCTGCGTTTCTGACTATTGGTGCAAGGCACACGGAGCGTCCGCTGAGAGTCTCTATTTCAGACCGGGGAAAGCTGACCGACAGCTTCGGACGCAGTCCGACTTCTATTTTCATCTCTGCCGAGCCGGTGCCGTCCTCATTCGTGACTTCAAGCCGCAGATTGTAAGTTCCTTCTTTGTCTGCTTTGAATGTGAAAGCCGGCTGTGAACCCGCCGGGACGTTGTCAAGAAGCCATCGGTATGTCGCGCCGGTATCACCACCGGTGTTGACAGCCGGAACAATCGTAAGTTCCCGGCCAATGACGGTTTGCATGGCGGTAGGGAGCGTGACGGTAGGGATTATTTGCGAGAGCACATCAATTCTGATCTCCTCGCTGGCTGAACCGTTGTCAGCATCCACATAGAACGTGAAATAAAACACGCCCTCTGTTTCAGATGAAAAATTCAGCGTCAGGCCGGTGGCCACGGTTTTGCCCTCGTCGTTAGTCCATTTGTAGCGCGGGTTCACCGCATTTTCGACCGCCGGAGTGATTGACAGTTGTTTCCTCGTCTTAAGTTCATAGACACCCGAAAGGTTGTCGAACGTGACACTGATCGGCTTCCGGTCCGGAGCTGTAATATCATTGTCAGTATTGCAGCTCCACAGGCAGCACAGAAACAGGAAATATGAAATGATTGAAATGTGACGTCTCATAGAAATCTTGCTGATGAAATTAAGAATGTCCGCATGAAAAGCTGAACGTAAATATCGTCAAAAATACAAAAAAACGCTGACAGGACCGCAAAAATAGCACGGAAACGCAGAAAAATTTGGAAGAATCAAAAAATGTGCTTACCTTTGTCCCCTGAAAAGCCCAGGTGGCGGAATGGTAGACGCGCTCGTTTCAGGTGCGAGTGCTGCGAGGCGTGCAGGTTCGAGTCCTGTTCTGGGCACCCCAACCCCTTGATAATCGACTGATTTTCAAGGGGTTTGTTATTTCCGAGGCGTACTAAAAGTGTACTCAATGCAAAAGTTTACTGCAAAAGTAAGCCACGAAAAGAAAGAATCGACGAAATTCTTACGCGTGATATTTTATCAGTCGAAATAGCTTTTCGTATTGCGATATGGCAATATTTTTAGCCCGATGCCAAATCATGCGCCACCCGAAAGTTCGGTAAGACGATTGTGTGATGTCATATCGGATTTGAATTGAGTGTGGCAACCGAATAGTCTGTTTGAGAGCAACAATAATTGAGATTTCTAATCGATTATCCCATTATTGTATGAGCTCGGCTCTAAAATCCAGTATTGTTTGGCAGGCCTGATGTGGCTATTAGAATCTCAAATTATAGTCTGACTTTTCGGATAACGAAATTTGGTTTATCTTTCCTGAATTTCATATCAGATTGTCGAATCGAATATAGCCTTTACAATCGGATACCTATTCTTAACTTTGTGTATTCTGCCGTGGTCGCTTATTGCCAAATATGATTGCCATATGCTGTAGCCGGATAAGAGAATCATGCTATTAACTAACCTAATTTTGAGTAAACCCAGCAAGCATAATCGCCTTCTTGCCATATAAAACCATGCTCGCAGTAGGCTTGGACTCGGCAACGGAAGTTGTCGCAAATGCCCGCAGGGGGAAGTAGGCTCCCCATGCTGGGTTTTATACGGCAAGCCTACGCCAAAGCAGCACATTCGGGAATATACGCCTTTTGAGAGCCATTTTGACGGATCTACGGCTATTCACATACGAAAAATCGCCATTCAGGAGCTTGCTCAGACACTGCCGATGCGGCAACTCTCTGAGGAATTTCAATCCGAAGGGGGTATTAGGCTACCCCGATACCGGGAAATGCGGCAACAGGCTAAATTCGCGCAAGCACATTAGGTTCCGTCAACCGAGTCTATCGAGAGTGACACCATGAGCCTCGCACTGGTGGAAGAATGTCGCTATTGTCACCTTTCTGGTCGTTCGGAGAAGGTTTGTGAACTTCGTATCGGCCTTCGCCCGGTCATAGCTGGGATAAACGGAGCTGACGGCATGGAAGAACTCTCGTCCTACCTCTCCAAGATTCGCCAATGCCATGCCGATTTCAATCCAGTTGCTATATCCGTCGGTTAGGTCAATTCCTCGTCCCACCAATTCTTCGGTTAGACGTGCCACTTTGTCAAGTGTTGCTTCCGGACTTTCATTGCAAGTCCGCTGACCCATAGCAACAGTCGCTTTTGTCGGATTAGGTTTTGGTTTCGTAGCCGCATCTATTATCCGGAATGGCATGGCATTGTCGTTGATATATGGTTCCGAATCATAGGAAGCGAATCGAAACCGCTTCACATCCTTGCATTGTCCATCAATGACTATACTGAGCCGCGACTTGAACAGTCGTTGCAGTGCCAGGAAGTGTCCGCGGTGATTTTCAGGATGTGACAACTGAAAGATGGCGAAACAGCCGTTCCCGCTCGCCGAGAGTGAGCAATATGCCACTTCCGCAACCTTGCAAACCTCGGCTTTCAATTCGGCACCGCTTCCAAATTCGAGATTATCCTGTCCGTCGATGTCTATGCATATCAGCCCTGTGTGCTCGAAGGCATCATCAGCCTTCCTTCCGTCTGGACAGATTGCCGAAATTGTAGCGCATGGCAGACCGGATTTGAGTCGAGTGCGCTCAGCTTTGCCCTCCGTCATTCGGATTTGTTGGATGAGTTGATGCGACGACGCATCTTTGAGGAATTCGGAAAGTGATGCGACACGACCGTTAGTCGATGTAACGCTGTCGAATATCGTTATGGGAGTTTCAAGAATATTCATGAGCTGATAAAATTGTTTGTTTCTGTCCTATGTCCTACGTCCTACCGAGAGGATTTTGAATAGGACATAGGACGTAGGACATCGTTATACATTCATCCATCGCCGAACCTGACGAGGATCTACACCGATTGCTTCCGCAAGCTTTGACTTTACCAGATTCGGAAACCGGCTCTCCAGCAAAAGCATCAGCTCCTTGTTGGTGAGTTGCGAAGTTGTATTAGTCGAACCGATTATGTCGGTCAGCATGCGGAGTTGAGATGCCTGTGAATAGTATGCCACATCAACCGCCCAGCTCATCTGCTCCGCAGTGACAACTGACGGTTGCTTCCCTTGTTCGGCCGCATTCATCACACAGGCGATTCCGGCAAGTTGAAGGACGTAAATTCTCAACTTGCCCCAGATGGATGCTTCGTAGTCAGTCGCTGATGCTTCATCTGCCCTAAAAGAGTTTTCAATGAATCGGCAATATACATCTACTGCCGATTCAGAAGCGGTTATAACAGAAGTTGCAACATTATTATATGTGTCGCTGATAAGCTTGTCCCATGCCTCTGCTACAATAGGGTCAATCGTTACTGCCTCCGAGGATTTCCGAGCTGTACGTTTCGGCATATCAGTGGGATAGAATGCCAAGAATCGGTTGAGGAATCCCATCGACAGAAATTTTGGATTGTCGAATGTCGGTTTCAACATCCCCGGCTGAATGCCACTCACCCATGAGTAAAACGGTGCCTTTATGACTTTCAGTCCTTCGCCTTTGCGATTGGATGAGAACGGAGTGCAATCACGAAGTGATAGCAATGCGCTCAATTCGCCGCTGCTGCCGTATCGTCCGATGTCGCCGATTGTGGCCGTCAGTTCCTCGCGGCTGTTGAGAAGTCCGTGCGGATTGTCCTCCAAAGCCTGATTGCGTGCTTCGGGTGTGGAATCCTCAATCAGAATCTGACTGGTCTTGGGAAGTGGCCTGTCGTTTCCGGCGGCTCGCTCGGCTTTCACGGCTTCGACCTTTGCGCTGTATTCATCAAACAGCCGATTGTTGATTTTATACAACGGAGCGTAGATGTCCTTCATCGGAGCGGTCTTATTGGCTGTACTGCGCCCAATCATCATAATCCACAGGTTTAGCCGATTGCTATAACCGTATGCATTGAGCACAATCCGACTTCCGATAGCAATGCTTGCGGCTCCAAGTGCCGGACCCAGTGCGAAGTCGATAGCGGCCTGACGCTTCTCCGACACCTCACGGATAATCTTCTGCATTGTTGCCGGAAGTCCGTAGATTGGAGCCGACAGTTCCGCATTGAAAGAGATAATCTCGCCGCACATCACTTCCGGGTCTTGAGGCAATAGGCATTTGCCCGTTGCGCGATTTCAGACTTTGTCGAGATTCTTCCGGCAAGAATCCATGCCTCAAGTTCGCTTCGCTTGAAGTAACACCGTTTGCCGGTTGGTTTGTAATGGGGAATCGCCTGTGCGCTCGTCTGCTTGTAGAGATAGCTTTTCGACACACTGAGAAATTCGGCAGCTTCCTCGATAGTGAGGATTTCTTTGAGGGGTGAGACAGGAACCGCGTTGGCAGCCTGATTTGATTGGAGATTAGAATTGTCCGCCATGATATGAATTATTAGCGGTTATGGTCGTCGGGGAAGTGTTGCAGGCATTCCCGTGTTCACCATCTGAAAAGATGTCTCTGCAATTGACATCGTATCAATACAACGGCAAAATTATGTAAATAGATTTACCCATAAAAGCCTGTCAACCAGATATTCACAATCTTTACAAATGGGGCGATTATTTATATATACCCTTTTTCCCTACCATTCACCGACTTGTCCCAAAATCCATATAAATATCAGCTCCTTTTCCCAACAATTTTTACCAACCGCGCCGATATTTATATATTGGCATTTTCCAGCTTATTTTTTGGGCGAAAATTTTCAGAATGTTTGGTCACATCAAAATTAATAACTAATTTTGTCAAAAATTGACAAATCAAATTTTGACAACAATGTTTTTCGCGCAGAAATTAAAATCATTGAGAGAGGAACACGGCTATCTACAAAGACAGATAGCGGCGTTACTTGACATAGATACACCAATGTATAGTCGAATTGAACGTGGTGAGCGTTTCGCAAAAGAAGAACATATCCCTATATTGGCCAAATATTATAATCTTGATGAAAATGAATTGAGACAACTTTGGTTAGCAGATAAAGTATATGATGTTATAGCGGGAGAATCTTCTGCAAATGATGTTTTATCAATTGTTTCTGAAAGCATAGTCGAATATGGAAAAGAAAAAACAGGTTGCTGATTTGATTTCTCGTTTTAGTCAGGATTTCGCCTACTACAAATCGGATAGATATAACGAGACATTGCTACGAAGTGATTTTCTTGATCCATTGTTTGAACTTTTAGGTTGGGATATTAAAAATACTCAAGGCAAAAGCACAAATGAAAGGGAGGTTCTATTGGAGGAACCGTTAAAGACAAATGCTCTATCCAACACCAAGAAACCTGATTATACTTTTAGATTGTTTTCAGAAAGAAAATTCTTTTTGGAGGCAAAGAAACCCCATGTCAAAATTGAACTTGAAGATGCTCCAGCCAAACAAGTAAGAAGATATGGTTATACCGCAGGGCTTCATATTTCCGTTCTCTCAAATTTCGAATATTTATATATCTATGATACTACGATTCCGGTAAAAGAGGATGACAGCCGAGAAAAAGGCCTTATCAAGAGTTTCCACTATACAGAGTTCGTAGAAAAATTCGATGAAATATCATCTCTATTAAGTCACGAAAGCGTGTATAATGGCGATTTTGACAAAATTTGGGAACATATTGAGGATAATGTCGAGCATAAACCTGTTGATAAATTATTTCTGGAACAAATAAATAATTGGAGGTTGGCATTAGCGAATGAGATACATCGGGAAAGTCCAGAGATCCCGCTAGACCAATTATCCGACATAGTACAAAGCTATATTAATAAACTCTTATTCTTACGAGTATGTGAAGATCGCAATATTGAAACATATCAGGAATTACTCTCTATTGCAGAAAAAGGAGATGCTTCTGAGTTAGTGTCATTATTTCATAAAGCGGACTTAAAATATAATTCGGGGCTCTTTGATGAATATCTTGCTCCACAGTTAATAGGCAATATCTCATCAACATTTTGGGATATTGTAAGACAACTGTATTATCCGGAGACACCATATTCATTTGCTGTTTTATCTTCTGATATTCTCGGACGTATATATGAAATCTTCCTTTCCAAGCGATTGGCAATAAATGACGATGTACTCGCCATAGTTGATAAGCCTGAGAACGTAGATCGTGATGTGGTTACCACACCCACATACATAATTCAAGAGATACTACGACGAGCAGTATTACCTAAAGTCTCAGGCAAGGATTTACAGCAAATCTGTGAACTCAAATTTGCTGATATTGCTTGTGGGTCAGGAGCATTCTTACTCGAATTATTTCAGTTGCTTTGTGATGTTATGTTGGATTATTATATTCAGCATTCCCCTGAAAAATTGCATCGAACTGGAATTGATAGTTTTCGTCTTCCATATTCTATGAAAGTAAGAATACTGACTAGCTGTATTTACGGTGTAGACAAAGATTACAATGCAACAGAAGCGACTAAGTTTGGATTATTGCTTAAGGTGCTGGAAGGTGAGGACGTAAACTCTTTATCCGGTCATAAGCCAATATTACCGAGTTTGTCCCAGAATATATTTTTCGGGAATAGCCTTCTGGAGTCAGAAGATGTCAGAAACAATAATATCCGAGAGATTATCAATACATACGATTTCGGAGAATTGAAATTTGATGTTGTTATCGGTAATCCTCCATATATGTCATCGGAGGATATGAAGAATTTGACCCCATTAGAGCATCCGTTATATCCTTCAAAATACAATTCTGCCTATAAGCAGTATGATAAGTATTTCCTGTTTATAGAACGTGGGCTTCAGCTACTGAACGATGATGGAACACTTGGATATATTATCCCCAGCAAATTCATGAAGGTCGGAGCTGCTCTAAAACTGCGAGACCTAATTTCAAGGAATCATTACCTCTCCGAACTAACGTCATTCGGAGCTAATCAGGTCTTTGGCGGAAAGACCACATATACGTGTCTGCTTATTTTGTCCAAACAAGATAATCCCAATTTCAAATACGAAGAAATTAAAAATATTTCTCATTGGAGAGGACGGATTGAATCTAATATAGTTACTGAACGCCCGGCAGAAAGCATAAACTCCGACACATGGGCTTTGTTCCCAGAAGAGTTCGATTCACTATTTGAAAAAATATATAGGGATGGGGGTACCTTGTCAGATGTCGTAGGAAATGACAATATTTTTAACGGAATACAGACGAGTGCGAATAAGACTTATATTTTTCAACCGATTGAAGAAACTGAAACAACATATACATTTCAGCGAGGAGATTCGATTTGGGAAATAGAAAAGAGCCTGACTAAACCATACTTCGTGACTGTTAAGGATTACGGGCTGAGTTCTTATAATTCTTTTAGGCCAAATGCACGTGTAATATTCCCATATTTCAAAGATGGGAATGGTAAATTGCAGATTATGCCATTAGAGGAATTAGCATCAAATTATCCCTTAGGATATGCTTATATAATTGCACATAAGCACGAACTCAACAGGAAAAGTCGAGACATTAAGCCTGTTCCTGAGAATGAGAATGAATGGCACAGATATGGCAGACATCAAAGTCTTGAAGCATGTGAATTGCCTTGCAAATTAATTGTGGGAGTGCTTTCTCAAGGAGAAAAATACGCCGTGGATGTACATGGTACGCTGGTGTCTTCGGGAGGAACAGCAGGATACTGTGTTATAAGTTTACCTGCAAAAACGCCCTATTCTATTTATTATCCCAAGCTCTTCTGACATCTAGACCACTTGAATGGATATCTTCACTATATGGTGAGATATTTCGGGGAGGGTTCATCGCGAGAGGAACTAAGGTTCTCAAGCAGTTGCCTTTCAGAGCTATTGATTTTAACAATCAAGAGGACAAGAAATTGCATGATGATATATCAACTCTCCAACGAGAACTTATCTCAATTGGGGATAGAATTGTTGAAGCAGGAAACAATAATCGAGCTCTTACACCTTTAAAAAGGAATTTCTCCAATAAAAAATCAGAGATGGTGAGGCTTATTCAAAAGCTTTTCAGCTTAACAGAGGAAGAGTATTATCAAATACCCAAAATATCAGATATATATGCAACTATTTGAAAATGCAACCGAGCAGAAACTGAGAGGCGGATACTACACGCCTCCGCAGATAGCCTCATTCCTGTTACAATGGGGAATGTCAGGGTTGTTTCATCCTGATATCTTGGAACCTAGCTGTGGAGATGGTGTGTTCATAGAGCAGATGCAGAATCTCAATATGGATTTCACATCTTTTCTTGGTGTGGAATTAGATGCCGATGAGGCTGACAAGGCATCAACAATTGATCTTCATGACACCGAAATCCAAAATCGTGATTTTCATGAATTTTGCTTGACCTCCAATAAGCGTTTTGACCTTGTTATCGGAAACCCCCCATTTATTCGCTATCAGTATTATGACGAGGCTCTACAGTCGTTGGCAACTAAAATTTTCCAGAAAGCCCATCTAAGGTATTCTAAACTTACAAATGCGTGGGTTACATTCATAATAGGCAGTACTCTGTTATTGAAGAATCGTGGGAAAATTGCATTTGTAGTTCCGGCGGACATTCTACAAGTATCCTATGCCAAACAACTGAGGAATTATCTTATAAAGACTTTCAATCAAGTGAATATCATCTCATTTGAACAACTTGTTTTTGACGATATTCAACAGGAAGTTGTATTATTACTATGCGATAGAAATGGCAGCAATAGCCATAGTATCGACCATATTGATGTAAAGGATATTTCTTCTTTGCAATTCTTATTAGATGAAGGTCTAAATTTTAATGCCAAAAAAGTTAACAAGGATTCTGATAAATGGTCGTATTATTTTCTAACGGAAGAAGAAATTTCTTTCATGGAAAATCTTTCCACAAAGAATAACTCTCATATTGGTGATTACGCAACTGTAGAAGTTGGCATTACGACAGGAGCCAATCAGTATTTTACTGTGCCAAAATCAATCGTTGACTTTTATAGATTAGATGATTTTGCAAAGCCAATGGTTGGCAGGAGTGTTCAAGTGTCTAGCATTGATTTTACAACAAAGGATTGGCTCAATAATGTAAACAAAGGCAGCCGTGCGCATCTATTGGTATTCAAATCAAAGGAATCTATTGCCAACCATGTCGGAGCAAAAGAGTACATTGCTTTTGGAGAAGCAGAGGGTGTTAATAAAGGTTATAAAACCAGCATCCGAGATGATTGGTTTGTAATCCCTTCTATAAAACTATCAGATGCCTTATTCCTTCGAAGAAATCATCTGTTTCCTCGCCTTGTGCTAAACAGCGCCCAGGCTTATACAACAGATACAATGCATCGTGTATTCTTCAAGCCAAGCACTAATCACAAGGCGTTTGTGGCAAGCTACTATAACTCATTCTCTTTTGCTCATGCCGAAATAGTAGGCCGGAACTTTGGTGGAGGAGTGTTAGAACTCATGCCGAGTGAGGTTGAATCCATTTTTTTGCCATATAATGAGGACAATGCCGCGATATTCGATGAGATTGACGCTATGCTTCGCAAAGGAGAATCTATAGATAAAATTCTTGATTTTACAGATCAGAAAATACTCATTGAGAAGTACGGCTATTCAGTAGAAGAAGTCAGATTAGGCCGAAGCATTTGGAAAAAGTTGTCTTCAAGAAGATTAAAAAAAGGGAGGGTTAAGGCATGATAAACAGAGTAATTATTAAGAATTTTAAGGGCATAAAATATGCCGATATTTCTTTTTCTCAAAAGAACGTAATTGTGGGTAATAATGGTGTTGGAAAATCCACTATTTTAGAGGCCATATCTCTAGCCCTTGGGCAAAACAATTATGGTTTCGAGTTGACGCCATATTTATTCCATCGATCAACTTGGAATAACCTAAACAAGTCATTCCTACCATCAATTATTATCGAAGTATATCTTGATAATATTCCTGGCTTTGAGGAATTCACTGGCAAAAATAATACTCTTCGGACCGAATGTCTAGGCATCAAATTTGAGGCAAAGTTTGATGAGTCATATATGGAATTAATAGAAGCAGAAGAATTAACCCAAATCCCATGTGAATATTATGCAATAAGCAGAAGTTGGTTTTCAGAAGATGTTGTAAAACCATTTTTGCAACCCTTTTCTGTTCAAGTCATCAATTCGGCGTCCTCATTGCACAATGTTAAGATGACACAATTTATTACTCGACATCTTCAATCTAATCTAAGCGATGAGCAGAATAGACATTTGAAAACCACCCTACGCGGACTTCGAGATAAATTTAATGCAAATAAGAAAGTTAGTGATGTCAATAAAGAATTAACAGAAATTGCAAAAGATTTCCATGACAAATTAGAAATATCATTAGATTTAACAACTTATGCTGCCTGGAATGCTATTTCATGTCCTTTTGTAGATGAGATTCCTGTTCACTTATGTGGTCAGGGAGAACAATGTATTTTAAAAACAATAGTTTCACTTTCGAAACGAAATAAGAAAGAAGGACGATTCAACATCTTTCTGATTGAGGAACCTGAAAGTCATTTATCACATACGTATATGTATGACTTTATACGGTTGCTAGAAAGCCAAATAGATGGTCAGATTTTCCTGACTACTCATAATAGCTTTATCGCCAATAGAATGAATCTTAGCAATTTGGTGATAATAAATAATCAAAACGGAGTAATCAACTCTCTTTCTCTTTCTAAAGAGGAGAATGCGGAATTATATAACTATTTTTATACCACAACAGATTACCCTACATTAAGATTGGCTCTATGTAAGTCCGCTCTTTTGGTTGAGGGGCCTACCGATGAAATGATTATTCAATATCACCTTGAAAAAATAAAGAAACATGTTTTTCAAGATGGAGTGGAATTGCTGGCAGTGGGAGGAGTTCGTTTTAAAAATTTTATTTCACTAGCAGCCATTCTCGGTAAAAAAGTTGCAATAATTACAGATAATGATGGCAGGACAAAGGAGTATATTGAGAACTTATATCTTGATGAAGAATTAAAAACCTCCCATGAGACGATTTCTGTTTTCACTTGTGAAGATACTGCCAATTCTACGCTTGAAATCGCTTTTATAAACAAAAATAAAGAAAAACTTGCAGACTTGGCAAAGATTATACGCAAGAAGAAAGAGAAAGATGACTCCTCTGACAAATTGCAGGATTTCATGTTGAAAAATAAAACGACATGGGCATATCGTCTCCTTGAGAGTAAAGATAGATCTTTTGAAACTCCTGATTATATTGAAGAAGCTATAAGATGGATTTATGAATAAGAACCACTGCCTTATAGCTGCCGCAGGTGCCGGAAAGACAACTTACATCGTTAATCAAGCTATTGATACGGTGCAAAGAAACCAGGACGCAAAAGTTCTGATTATCACTTTAACTATCAAAAATCAAGATAATATTAAAGAGAGGATTAACAATCTCCCACTTTATTTAGCGAAACGGATAAAAGTTTCGGGATGGTATCAGTTCCTTTTGAGATATATTATTCGCCCTTACAAAGGAGATGTTATCCCCGATTTGTATTATCAAAATGTGTCTATGTTGTGGTCAGATGCAAATCAAACCATTCAACATGGTAATTACAATATTAAACGTTATGCGGCAGGAGATATAAAGACAAAATATCTACACAATAATAAAATTTATAAAAACTATCTATCTGAGTTCGCAACTGAATGTATCAAAAAAAATCCACACTCTTGTCTGAGACGTCTTAGTAACATCTTTACCCATATATTTATAGATGAATCTCAGGATATGGCAGGATTCGACTTCGAGGTTATTAAAGCTCTTTTCTTGTCGTCCATATTCATTACTGTCGTTGGAGATCCGAGGCAACACACATATGTCAGCAACAACTTACGTAAATATAAACAATATAAAGGAAGAATAGAACAATTCATTGAGGAGAAAGTTAATGGCAAAAGGAAAAGTATTGTTGCTGTTGATTACAATACTTTGAATGTTTCTCATCGGTGTGGCATAAAAATATGCGAAATAGCATCTTTAGTTCATAAAGAATTCCCGCCGACACAATCCTGTTCATGCGTGGAATGTAAACAGAGAAGACTGAAATATCTAAATGGTCAGTGCGGCGTATATTTCGTAAATTCTAATAATCTCATTGATTTTATTAATGAATTTAATCCGATGGCATTGACTCATGATAAACGCAAACGCATTCACCCTTCATTAAAACGTATGAACATGGGAGATTCAAAAGGGTTAGGTATGCTGAGTTGTCTAATATATCCAACCCAACCCATGCTCGATTTTATCAACTCCGGAAAAGATTTGGCCTTCTCTGAAAAGTCCAAACTATATGTAGCTATTACTCGAGCAACACATATTGTAGGCATCGTTGTCCCAAATGGATTTAAGGCTCAGTATATCAAAGTCCCTATATGGACAAAAGAATGCGAATGATATGATATTAAGATATCTTAGTTAGAACTGACTGGTAAAACTGAGATAGGAATTTTTATAATGATTAAAGATAATCAACTGGGTTGGCTTAATCTATTATATTTATTTTTTGATTTCCCATATCTTTCTAGTTTGATTATATTTTAATTTATCCCTATAATAAGGTAAAATCATAAAAGCTGAATCTGCTTTTAAGCTTGTAATTTCCACCTGAATTTTACCGTTATTCATTGTCCCTTTATAATCTATGTCGAAATTTCGTTTAATAAGAGACAATGCCATTCTTTGCATTCGCAAAGAATCTGATAAAGATATTATTAAATCATTTGTTTTATTTACCTTGTTCACAAGGGCATTATAATCACTTATAAGATTGTTATATTTATTTGCAATCTCTATTAATTGCTTGTGTTTAAAATTTAGAGCTAATGTATCCTCCACATATTCAGTATAGGTTTCTCTGATAGTTTTCGTCGTATGGTGGTGAACTTCTTTCGGACCATATTCTTTCTTTAAAGTGTAAATCTTAGAACTATGAATGGAGTCCATCTTTATGTCAAAATACTTATTGACTAAAGAATCATTAAAAGCGAGACCTTTGATAATTTCATCTCTCTCGGTTACTTGATTTTGGAGCGTATAATTATAATACACCATAAAAGCAAAAAGGCAGATAAGAACAGCCCATGGAACCCACCTTAAAAATTTATTGATCTTTGATATTGCTTTCATGTTCTAGTTGGTTGTATTTCAATTCAAGTAATTGATATTTATGTCTTAAGTTGTCATTCTCTATTTCAAGTTCTCTTAATTTTTTATCATAAGATTTCTTTTGCTCCGAAATTTCCTTGTTAAATTCCTGAGTAGCCCGATTCTCTTTAATTGAATTATTGATATTGGCCGTCCAAACTCCCACAGCATATATTAATCCTAATATAACACTACCACCAGATATGGTAGCGCCATATTCCTTAAAGAAGATTTTTATCTTTTCTTTAATGGTGCGAGATCGATGTGCCATTTCATATTGTATTGCTTTACAAAATTATAAAAAATATTTTTGATTACAAGCAATTTATAGCCTAAAAGAGTGATTTAGGATTTCGATCATCGTTGTATTATTATGTATGTCTAACAACTTTCTTGATAGATATATTATAATTTGTGAATTGATTGATAATACAGATGTAATCTTCGTAGAGTCTCCAGTTTAGATTTTGACATGGAACCTTTACTCTTATTATGTAATAACCATAAGTATATCAAAGTCTTGAAAGCAATGTATAACTAGAACGGAAGTTATAAATTTAGTTATTCTTATTGATGAGATTGACGATGACTTTGACCATGGTGTCTTTTTCTTCGGTACGGCTTTCGGCAATCATCAGGGTAAGGGCGACAAGGGTATTATCGGCGATGCGCTTGGTGCCGTCCTCATTATAAAGGATGCCATTGCCGTTGAGGAACCACAGGAACAGTGTGGCGGCTATGCGTTTGTTGCCGTCGCTGAAGGAGTGATTCTTGGTAACGAGATACAGGAGCATGGCTGCTTTCTCCTCAACTGATGGATAGAGGTCAACGCCGCCGAATGTCTGGTATATCTGTCCGATTGAGCTTTTGAAGGAATCATCTTTCTCATTGCCAAACAATGTGCTGCCTCCGAATTTCTCGTGAAGTTCGCGGATGACTTCCATTGCGTTTTCGTATGTGGCATGGAACGCCTCTTTGCCGGTGGTTTTCTCAATCTTCAATTCCTGATAATCGTAGCGGTCGAGAGTGTCGAGTGCGTATGTGTAATCGACAACGACATCGAGCAACGAGCGGCTGTCTTCCGTCAGCTTCTCCTGATTCTGTATGGTGCGACCCAGCACCTTGACCAACTGGCTCAGCTCATCATACTTCTGCGCGGCAACCCGTTCGTTGATTGCGTAGCCCTGCAAAAGGTATTGTTTCAAAATTTGATTTGCCCAGATGCGGAATGCTGTGGCATTCTTGGAATTGACACGATAGCCTACCGAAAGGATAGCGTCAAGATTATAGAAATTGGTTTCTGTAGTCTGAGTTTTCCCAGCTATTGCACCATGTCGAGTGGTTGTTTCCATTTTGGAAATAACCATATCTTCCTGAAGTTCGCCGGAGGCGAAGATGTTCTTAAGGTGTTTGGAGATAGCCGGGACCTTTGTTCCAAACAGTTCCGCAATCTGACGCTGAGTAAGCCAGATTGTATCTCCTTTGACTCTTACATCTATACGAGTATCACCCTGCGGAGTTTGGTATATTACGAGTTGCGAATTGTTAGATTCCATATACAAAGGTATTAATTTTTAGTCAAACCTGGTGTATCAGAAGGAAATATCAGGCAGCGAGTCGATGGCCTCGCGTTTGAGGGAATCGACGGCGCGGGTGTATTTCTCGGTGTGTTTGAGTCCAGCGTGGCCCAGGAGCGAGGCGACGGTTTTGATGTTGGCTCCGTTGTTGAGCAGGTTGACTGCGAATGAATGTCGGGCGCAGTGCCAGGTGATGTGTTTCTCGATTCCGGCACGGGCGGTCCAGTGGCGCAATGCTTTCAGGCACATGGTGTGTGAAGGTAAGGGAAAGATGAGTTGGTTCTTGTCGCCGTTCCCCGGCTCGCCCATGAGTTTGAGGTGAGTATCGCTTAACGGCATGTTGACCCAACTTGCCGAGCTGTGTCCGGCAGTCTTCGCCTGATTGAAACGGAGAAGCCGGTTTGAGAAATCGACCTGTGCGAAAGTCAAGTCCTTGACATCGCAGAACCGCAGTCCGGCATAGAGGCAGAACAGGAATGCTCGGCGTATATCGGGATTCTCGTTTGGGTAATGCGTCATCGCAAGCTGCTTGATTTCATCCATCGACAGAATGTCTTTCTTGAGTTGCTCGCTGTCGATCGTGATAACCACTCCGTCGCAAGGGTTTCGCAGGAAGATTTCATCTTCGGTCGCTTTCTTGAACACCTTCTTGAATCGCTGGAAGAGAGTGTGCGGCCCTTCACCATTGAACCGCGACTGAAGATATTCGGCGAACTCCCGAATCATTTCCTTTGTAATTTGGTCAGGACGGATGGTTTCTACAAAAGTCTTGTATTTTTTCTTCTCCTTCATGAACTCTTTGAATATGGCAAGACCACGGCGCATGTGGCGGACATCTTTCTTCGTGTAGTTGTCGATGAACGACTGGAAGTAGTCAAAGAAATTGATTTCTTCAGGATGCTTTTCAAGACGTAAACCGGTCTGTTGTTCCTTCAGTTCCTGCTCTTTCTCGAAGCGGATTTTCTCTGCCATTTCGAGAATTTCACGATTCTGCTGACGCTCCATCGGCGAAGTCGGTTTGGCAATGAGATAGAAAGGCAGCGACTCCTTCTTGCGGAGATGAGTAACCTTTTTCTTTGGTTTGCCCTTCATCGCGCCTTCGGTGTAATACACCACTTTGCCGTTGGCATCTTTTACTACCTCCTCGCTTCGTCCGAGGTAGTATTCAAGGTAGAGTGCAATGCGTCCGTCCTTCAGTTCGCGTTGTTCGAGCTTGGGGTTCTGCTTGGTCTGTTTCTGTAGCTTTGCCATAGAGTGAGAGGGTTTTAAGTGTATTCGGTTCTCCAACCTGCAATTATGAGTACACCGGGAGTACACCCGACGAAAAGTACACTTTTTCGGTTGGAATTTTGTCATCGCAAAGTTAAGAAAAATATTTGATTCAAGGTGTACTAAAAGTGTACTAAATGCAAAAATAAGGGCAAAAACATCCAAATGACGAGAATGGGTGTAATTTTAATATATTGATATATAGATATGTACTTTCTTTTATTTTCTTATAATTGCACGGTTGTGTGCCTGTTCTGGGCACTTTAGGTCCTGATAATCGACAGATTATCAGGACCCAATTATTTTTGAGGTGTGCTAAAAATGCGAGTCAAGCCGAAATCCCGGTGTATATGTTCAAGCGAAAGTGTACTGCAAAAGTCAGCTATTGAAAGAGACCAATAGTTTATCGGTACGATCGTGAAAAGTCAGTCGGAGGCCGTGTAAAAAATGATTTTGTCGGCGGATGAGTCATAACCCTGGCCTATATAGCTTTCAGACGAGACTGAGCCTAAGGAGAGGAGGTCGGAGACACTATCGGTGACGATCTGGCGCAGAAGTTGACCGCGCAGAGTCTTGAGCCGTATTGAATTCGGTGTACGTGTTTCACCTCCTGGACGGATCTCCCTGAAATCTGCCTTGCAGACTTTGGCAAAATGTGTGATGCGTTTCCAGTCGATCAGACGAGCGGCATCGGAAGGCAGCAGATCGAGCACTTCAGTGCAGCCTTTTTCGTGGAGTTCGCTTTCCAGGCAATCGGTCACGGCTTTACGCCAGTAGGCAGCGAAAGTCTTCCCCTCAGGAGCAAGCGGGGTGGTGAAGTCGAAGCGGTAAGCTTTGATCAGGTCGTTGGGATGAAGCCATCCATAGAGCGATGAAATGATCCTGACTCTGTCGGCCGTCTCCAGGCGGCTATGAGAGTCAAGAGTCTGATAGCCGAATGCCTTGAAAACCACACCAGTGAAAACTTCGATTGCTTCCGCTCCCAAGGCCTTGTTGGGGAATTCATAGATCAACTGTCTGATTCTGCGGACCATCTGCGGACTCAACCGCGAGCGCGCAGCGAGTTCTTCTTGGCTCATCGCAGTCAGAGATTTCATGATTTCACCGGCCTCGGAGTCAAATATAGGGCGATGACAGAGAAAATCCTCGCGGTCCACCAGGCAGTCGCAAGGCTTCATTGTTTTTGATTCGGCAATCAGTATCAGCATACTTACTATTTAAACAATTTCTGGGACTGCAAATATATGTCAAATCTGAGGGATTCCGATGGTGTTTAATAAATTTTTAGTCGAGTGGGAGGATGTGCATATATAATATAAGGAATAATAGTCTGTGTATAATATTACAACGTGGCATGAGGCATAAGCCTGTTTTTACCTGCTGTTGCGACGGCTGAAAAAAGAACGAAAAAATTGTCGACAGACCTAAAGATATTTTTTCCGTTTGCGTCATGGATTATAGTAACGTAAAGAAGAACCGGACACGGCTGCAATGTTATCTTAAATTTATAATCACCAAAACTAAATCACTCACATCAGCTATGAAACTAAAAACTTTACTCCTCTCAATGTCGGTCATGGCTTCAACCTCGGCCTTTGCAACAGTTTATTATGTCAGCCCTTCGGGTGCAGGTTCGAAAGACGGTTCTTCGTGGGAAAATGCTTTCGGCGTGGATGAATTTCGAACTAAGGCTACTGCAAACGCCAACGGTGATGTCTATAATTTTGAAGGCGGAATCTACAACCTGTCCGGCGGTACAGTAATATTTAAGACTGCAACCGGCGCCACACTTATCGGTAATGCCGACGGAGAGCGGACTGTGTTTTCGGGCGACAAGAATGACAACAACAACCCTGACGCCGCTGATGCAAGCCGACTGATCCGTTTTCAGGCTAACACTGTTAACGGCGACAGCAAAAATGCGATCACAGTCGAGAACATAGATTTCACCTGTGTCTATACACAGGCTGATGCCGATGCAACCAATATGGGGGCCTTTGCCGTTGACAACAGTGGAGATGTCCAGGTTAAAAACTGCCGCTTTTATAATAATTGGGCGCAAGGCTCGCGCGGAGGTGCTGCAGCTTATCTTTATCGCAGTACGGTGAAGTTTACGGATTGCATGTTCTATAATAATTCCGCTAACTATAAAGGCGGTGCGATCCGAATTTTCAGCGATAATGCCAACAAGGGTATTACCACATTTGAAAACTGCGTGATCAAGAACAACAAGAACTATCATGATTTCGGAGGTGCTATTTTCATGGGGCATGGCAACTCGTTGAATATCGTGAACTCGACAATCACAGGCAACAGCGCCGTGAGCGATGGCGCTGCGATATATTTCACTGGCTATGAGACATCTCATCCGCGTCAGGTGCGGATTGTTAATTCGACAATAGCGGACAATGTGACCTCTGCAGCAGATGACGCGCAAATCGTATCGACTCAAAGCGCCCATCTGAATATCGCCAACTCAATCATAACCAGCGACGACGCTGTCGCAGCCATCAAGTTCAAGGGCGATGTGGCCAGCGAGGCATTCGCATTCGTTTCAGGGGGCTATAACTTTGTGGGCAATGTCATTGATGCTGTCAGCAATGAACTCCCCTGGCAGGACAGCGATGAGCATGGCGATGCCTGCACATACAGCGCTATTTTCAGCAGCAATACGCTTGACAGAGACAATGTGATCATCCCTGCCCGGTTCTATGCCGGCGCAACAGGCGAGGAGGTCGCAGCGGCCGTCGCAGAATGGGGACTGCCCTCAGGTCTGGATCTGAGCGTAGACCAGCTTGGCAATCTCCGCCAAGGCGAAGTCACTCCCGGCGCTTATGCCGCCAAGAAGGAGTCACTGACCACAGGCATAGCCGACGTTACCGTCAGCCGTGATAATGCCGTTCTTGTCAATCTTGGCGCAGGACTTTATGCAGTGGACGGTTTCGACGGCCGGATCAATGTCTATAATGTAAACGGCGCTTTGGTTAAGACCGCCAGGTCAGGTGAAATAGATTTAAGTAACCTTACCAACGGGCTATACATTATACAGGCTGCAGATGCAATTTTTAAGGTAGTAAGATAAGATTAGGTAAAGTAAGCTCATTATTCAGGTTTGAGAATCACACTATCAGGACGGGAGACGCCGGTGATGGCGCCTCCCGTCTACTGTCTTTACAATTGTTAATTCCTGAAAATTTCTTATGAAATTTTTGTCTTGTTAACTGTAATTTGGATAAATTTGCAATAAGAATCCATTTAACCATAGAATAGCACAGCCTAAATTACGCAGATCTGTTTTTACCATGGAAGCCAATATAATATATCGGATCGCAAAAGGTGACGAGATGGCTTTTGACGCGTTTATGGATCACTATTCATCGGCGCTCTATCATTATGCCTACGGGATAGTCGGGAGCAAGGAAAGTGCCGAGGAAGTGGTCAGTGATGTGTTTTTCGAAGTCTGGAAAGTGCGCAAGACAATACTTGAGATCGAGTCGATGGAGGCCTGGTTGCGCACGGTGACCTATCGCAAGGCAGTCTCCTGTCTGCGTCATGAAAGTTGCACTCCATCAGCCGTTTCGCTTGACGAGGTGGAGAATTTTACTGTCTCGCCTGTTTCGGCACCGGATTCCGAGCTGATCTCGCGCGAGGAGATCGAAGAGCTGAACCGGGCAATCGAAGAGCTGCCTCCCAAATGCCGACATGTGTTTTTTCTGGCTAAAATCGACTGTTTGCCCTATAAGGATATCTCACAGATGCTGCAAATCTCGGTCGCGACGATCAACTATCATGTCGGGTTCGCGATGGATGCGTTAAAGAAGAAACAGCGTCGGCGGGAACCGCCTCCTGGTTGAGAATCAGCGAGTTGGCGGCGGGCAAAAAAATTTGATAAAAAATAAGAAAATTACCTAAAGAAATTTTCCGTTTCTGCGTCATTATTAATAGAAACGGCACAACAGACAATGAACAAGCAAGAACAGAATACTAATCCGAAACTCACAGCCGATGACCGTCGGCTGGAGGCCATTCTCGGTGCCTGCCGTCTGGAACCTGTCGACAATACCCGCATCAAAAATCTCGTCCGCGAGAAAATCATGCGTGAGAAGATGGAGAAGATGCGCAGGACCCGCCGTCTGGTATGGTCGGTGATTTCGGCGGCCGCCTGTGTGGCTGTGCTTGTGGTTCTGGCGTTGAATTTTATCGTTCCACAGGGAATTGATCTTTCAGCGTCGACTATGGCCGAGGTGCGAGAGGCGGGTTACAATGAACTCATTGTGGCTCCGGGAAAGAGGGCTGAATTGCGTCTTTCTGACGGCACCCGGCTTGTTGCCAATGCTCGCAGCCGTGTGCTCTATCCGGATCGTTTCGAGGGTAGTGAGCGCAGGATTTTTGTCAACGGCGAGGTCTATCTTGAAGTGAGCAAAGATCGGGAGCATCCGTTTGTAGTAGAGTCAGAGGGTTTTGATGTCAGAGTACTCGGCACCGTATTTAATATATGCAACAGCAGCGATTCGACAGCTTCGGTGGTTCTTGTTGAAGGATCAGTCGAAGTCACGACAGACCGGGATCAGAGTGTCAGGCTGAAACCCAGCGACATGGTCGATCTTGCCAACGGAGAGATCGCATCTCTCAGGCAGGTCGATACCGGCGACTACACAGCCTGGACCAAGGGACTGCTGGCTTTGCGCGGAGAGACCCTGTCGAGCCTCGCAACGCGTCTGAGCGATCACTATGGACTTGAAATTGTCTGTGACAGAAGGCTTTCGGATGTAAAGGTCTACGGAAAGCTGGATCTGAGAGACAGTGTCGACCAGGTCATGTCGGCGATCAGCGAGATTGTACCGATGAAAGTTGAAAGAGAAGGAAACCGCCTTACCATGAAAAGCGGTGCCATGAAATAAAATTTAGAAAACCATATTTCTCTCCTCTGATTGCTTATCGGAATCACTCCAGGGTGACTCTGACGGCCACACCCATGTCTAAACCGCAATACCTTAAATATAATCAGTTATGATGAATAGACGTATTGATCAGCGCTTTGTCTCTGTCCTGATGTTATTGGCTCTCGCATTGGGAGGCCTGACAGCAGAAGGGGAGACAGTGACATTTGTTCCGGACAGCACCCGTGTCATCCGCAACCCGCTTCAGGGATGGGTGATGTATCTGGGCCGCACCTGGGACGAGAATTTCTGGGAAGAAAAGGGATATGACCGCATGAAAGCCTGTGGAGAGGATGAGCCGGTCAGAGTGTCGGACTATGCCTCATGCGCCTATGTCCGCACCAGCTGGGTATCCTTCGAGCCTGCAGAGGGGTGCTATGCTTGGGATGATCCTGACTCGCAGCTGATGAGACTGATACGCAGTGTCAACGACCGTGGACTGCGCATTGCCTTCCGTATTGTCATCGACGGACGTGACCAGGGCCAGAACACCCCGCAGTATGTCTTTGATGCCGGAGCCGAGGGCTATTACGATCCCAAGGCACCGGGCAAGAACCTGTCGCCCTATCCCGACGATCCTGTGTTTCAGGAAAAATATGCGAAATTTTTCAAAGCCTTCGCCGCACACTTCGATGATCCCTCGAAAGTCGAGTTTATCGACGCTTATTCGCTTGGCAAGTGGGGCGAATCGCATTCCATGATCTATAAGGACAATAATAACAAGGAGCGGGTTTTCGACTGGGCGATAGATCTGGCCACATCCTGCTTCAAGAAAGTGCCGATGGTGCTTCACTATCACCGTATGCTCGGCGATCCGGATGATGACGGATGGGGTAGTGTTCCCGCCGATGCCGAAAAGCTGATCACACGCGCGATCAATCGCGGATTTTCTCTGCGTCATGACGCATTCGGAATGCACGGCTATTATCAGGACTGGGAAAAGGCAATGGCCCGCAAATGGAATTTCCGGCGCCCGATAATCATGGAAGGGGGCTGGATCACCGGCGCCCATCACCGTTACTGGCGCGATCCCTCAGGACTCTATCGTGAAGGCCATGCCGAGGATGTCCGCAAGGGTGAGTTTGACGCCTCGGCGGAAGCCCGTGTGAACATGATGGATTTCCGTATCAACGACGAGACCCGTTCATGGTTTGAAGACGCTTTCCCGCTGGTGAAGAAATTTGTGGCTGAGGGCGGTTACAGGCTCTATCCTGCCTCAGTCTCCGCGCCGGTTAAGGCCAAAAGCGGTTCCAAGGCCAAGGTCTCGACCGTCTGGCACAATATGGGCTGGGGATATTGTCCGACCAATATTCCGCAATGGAATCAGAAATATAAAGTAGGCATCGCATTGCTTGACGGATCCGGCAAACCGGTAATGTCGGTGGTCGAGAAAAAGAGTGATCTCTCAAAATGGCTTCGGGAAAGCCCCGGCGCCTATGAGACGACCGTGAGCCTCAAGGGAATCGTCCCCGGTACATATACATGGGCTGTGGCGCTGGTGGATGTGACCGCCGACAACAGGCCCGGACTTGAAATGGCCGTGGATCCGGCCCTCATGGCTGACGGCTGGCTGCCCGCAGGTAAGATCACAATAGAATAATAAGAACCTCAAGTGGAAAACAATCAAAAAAAGTAACTATAAATTAATAACTGTCATTAACACAACCCTTATGATGAAACCAACATCGCATTATCAGCAATGGCGTTCCCGGCTGGGATCGCTGTGTGTGATGGGTCTTGTGGCTCTGGCACCGTCTGCGGTCCAAGGAGCGACGGTCATGACACAGGACAACACGACAGGGCTTTATACCGTGAAAGCAACTGACACAACTGTCAAGGATGTGCTCAAGTACATCGAGAGCCACAGCGACTATGTCTTTCTCTACGGCGAAGGCGTGGAGAAGAAACTCTCGTCGCCGGTCAACATCACGCTCAAAGACAAGAAAATGGACAAGATCCTTTCAGAACTTTGCAGCAGCACCGGTCTTGACTACAAGATCTCCGGACGTCAGGTGACCATTTCGGCATCAGCCAAAACCGGTAAAGGCATGGAAAACAACAAGACTGTGACCGGTGTGATCGTCGATGAAAACGGAGAGCCGATGATCGGCGCCACCGTCAAACTCAAAGACTCCAACGAGATTGTCAGCACCGACCTTGACGGACGTTTCAGCATCAAGGCAAACAAAGGACAGAAACTGATCGTATCCTATATAGGCTACAATCCCTATGAGGTCAACATCAACTCCGATGAAATGACCATCGACATGACCGACAGCAACAACACTCTGGACGAGGTTGTGGTCATCGGCTACGGCGCCGTAAAGAAAAAGGACCTGACCGGCGCGGTCGCCTCTGTCAAAGGCGATGATCTCGCAAGCAAGAAAACCACCACACTTTCAACCGCGCTTCAAGGCTCTGTCTCAGGTCTCATGGTGCGCCGCGACAACAATGCGCCCGGAGCATCCGCAAGCTCGATGCATGTGCGCGGTGTGACGACCATCGGCGACTCCAACCCGCTGATCATCGTCGACGGTGTGCAGTGTGACAATATAGATTATGTCAACGCCAATGACGTTGAAAGCGTATCGGTGCTTAAAGATGCGGCAGCCGCTTCGATCTACGGTTCGAGGGCCGCAGCCGGTGTGATCCTTATCACGACCAAACGCGGTAACGAATCCTCGCTGAGCCTGTCATATAACGGCGAATTCGGCTGGGAAATCCCGACCCGTCAGCCCTCGATGGTCGGAGTGACCCGTTATCTTGAAATGAGCAACGAGCTTCTTTACAATGACAACCCCTCGGCAGGCTTTTTCCAGCTCTACACCTCCGATCAGGTCAAGAACTGGGTGAGCAACAATGCGACCGATCCTGACAACTATCCTATCACCGACTGGAAGGGCATGATGCTGAAAAGCTCGGCTCCGCGCATGACCCACACAGTGTCTCTTTCAGGAGGCAACAAGTCGGTGAGGTCGCAGGCCTCACTTTCCTACGATGAGGTTGACGGTCTGTATGACGGACGTGGTTTCCACCGCTTCATGTTCCGCAGCAACAACGATTTCACTTTCAACAAGTATATCAGCGCCAGTCTCGACGTTAACATCAGAAATGCAAAGAGCGAATCGACAATCTATGATCCCTTTGAGGGAATGCGCAAGATGCCTGCCATCTACCCGGCTGTGTGGGAAAACGGCGGTCTGGCCGACGGAAAATCAGGCGCCAATCCTTACGGACTCCTCACTCAGGGAGGCAACGGCGTGGCCCGAAGCACTCAGGCCGGCGGTAAAGCCTCGCTGACCATCAAGCCCATCGAAGGTCTCTAGATCCAGGGTATTGTCTCGCCGTTTATCAATTACTCCAAGAACAAAAAGTTCAAAAAGGCCGTCAGCTATGTGCTGAAGGACGATCCGACAATCTTCGGCGGCTGGATGGAAGGCGGAGGCGTGTCCTATGCGACAAACAAGCTCTCGGAGACACGCAAAGAGAACTGGAACATTACCTCGCAGGTCATCGCCAACTATATGCGCCGTTTCGGCAAGCATGATCTGACTCTGATGGCCGGTTATGAAAATTACATCAAGAGCACCGAGGAACTGACCGCCGCCCGCGACCAGTATATATTGACCAAATACCCCTATCTTAACGTAGGTCCTGAGGAATTCCAGACCAACAGCGGCAAAGGCACACGCTACACTTCAAACTCATTGTTCGGACGTGTCATCTACTCGTTTGACGACCGCTATCTGCTTCAGGCTAACGTGCGCCGTGACGGCTCCTCACGTTTCGCCCACAACTACCGCTGGGGCACCTTCCCCTCCTTCTCGGCCGGATGGGTCATCACAAAGGAAAAATTCATGGAAGGGGTCGGAGGTGATGTCCTTTCCTTCCTCAAACTCCGCGGTTCGTGGGGCAAGTTAGGCAACGAGCGTATCGGCGACAGCTACTTCCCCTACGTATCTCTCATCACCTTCGGCGACGCCCACTTCTATAACAACAACGGAGAGGTTGTCTCAGACAAGACCGCCGCTATCCGCACACTGGCTGTCGAGGATATCACCTGGGAAACCACAACCTCGACCGACCTCGGTCTTGACGCCTACTTTTTCAACAGCCGTCTGCGCCTGGGAGCAGACTATTACTGGAAGACAACCACCGACATGCTTCTTGCAATCCAGATCCCTTATACGATGGGATATGCCGATCCGCAAACCAATGCCGGAAAGATGTCGACCCACGGCTATGATCTTGAACTCAGCTGGAACGACCGTATCGGCGAAGTCTCCTACGGCATCTCGCTCAATCTTTCGGATTTCATCTCGAAAATCGACTACATGAACAATTCCGACGTAGTCAAAGACGGAAAACTCAAACGTGCAGGCGAGCTTTTCAACACCTGGTACGGCTACATCTGCGACGGCATCTATCAGACACAGGACGAGGTCAACAACTCGGCCCGCACAAGCTCGACCGTGACAGTCGGTGACCTGAAATACCGTGACATCTCCGGCCCTGACGGAGTGCCTGACGGCATAATCTCATCGGAATATGACCGTGTGCCACTTGGCAACTCGCTTCCCCGCTTCCAGTATGGCGGCACCATCAATGCCGCATGGAAAGGAATTGATCTCTCGATGGCCTTCCAGGGAATAGGCAAGCAGAACGCCTATTATGACCGTGCGATGGTCGAGCCTCTCCGCGACGGCTACGGCAACATTCCCGCCATCATCGACGGCAACTACTGGAGTGTCTTCAACACTGATGCCGAAAACCTCCGTGTCAGATATCCGCGACTGACCAACACCACCAAGAGCAACAACTATGCGGTTTCTGATTTCTGGATCTTCAATGGCCGCTATTTCCGAATGAAAAACGTGACACTCGGCTATACACTCCCGGCGGCATGGACCCGCAAGGCCAGCATCGAGAAAGCCCGTGTCTACTTCAGCGCATCGGATCTCTTCTCGATCGACAATTATCCCAAGGGCTGGGACCCTGAAATGGGAGTCAAAGCCTATCCGATCACAACCTCGCTTATTGTAGGTCTTAACTTGAAATTCTGATATAACGATGAAAAATATAAAGAAATCAGCATACGCTCTCACCGGTCTGGCAATGCTTCTCGCGTCCTGCGAAAGCATGGATATGGAGCCGCGTACACAGGGCAGCAGTGAGTCCTGGTATTCAACCGAGGCCGAGCTTGAAATGGCCACAAACGAATTCTATATTCTCGGCTACTGGAACACTCCGCTGGAAAGCACCGAGCAGTGGACCGACAATTTCACCTACCGACAGCAGAACCGCAATCCGAACAGCAACGGCACAGTGCTCGACGGTACGATGAACGGTCAGCAGTTTGAGGTCTATTCTCTATGGCAGCAGAGCTATAAGCTGGTAGCCCGCGCCAATTCCCTGCTCAACAACTACCACAAGGCCGCAGGAAACGTCGAGCCGACCACTCTCAACCGTTTTGCCGGAGAGGCTTATTTCTGCCGTGCCTGCAAATATGGTGACCTGGTGTTCTTTTTCGGCGATGTCCCCTACATGACCGGTACAGCCACTATCACCGAGGCCGAGAAGATGGGCCGCCGTCCGAAAGCCGAGGTCATAGAGGAGATGTACAAGGATTTTGACAAGGCTATCGAATATCTCCCCGTGAGCTATACCGGCAACGAGCACGTGACCAAGGGTGCCGCTATGGCTATGAAAGCCCGCTATGCCCTCTATTTCGGTGATTATGACATAGCAGCCAAGGCTGCCAAGGACTGCATGGATCTCGGAGTCTATTCGCTCGAACCCAACTATGCCAACATCTTCCTTCAGAGTACCAGACAGATTCCTGAAAAGGTCTTTGCTATTCCCCGCTCGATTGCCGACGATGTGATTCTTGACGCATGGTTTGTCAACAACGGTCTTCCTCGAAATGCCGGAGGCTATGGCTCTGACAATCCCTCATGGGATCTCTTTGCAAGTTATCTCTGCACCGACGGTCTGCCGATCGACGAGTCGCCCCTCTTCAATCCGCTCAATCCCTTCGCTAACCGCGATCCGCGCTGCACGATGACAATTGTCGAGTTCGGCACCGAACACTGCGGATTCATCTACGATCCCAGCCCGGCTGTCACTCAGGTGCTCAACACGACGACAGGCGTGATGCAGTCAAATCAGGATACACGTATCGTCAACACCTATGCCTCCTACAACGGACTTGTCTGGAAGAAAGGTATTGACATTTCCTGGACTCAGAACGGCAAGAAAGTCGAGCGCGACTATCTGATGATGCGCTATGCCGATGTGCTGCTGATGTATGCCGAGGCCAAGATCGAGCTTGGCGAGATTGATGAGAGCGTGACCGATGCCATCAACGCAGTCCGTGCGAGAGCCTATGGTGTACCTGCATCGAATACGTCGCTCTATCCTGCCGTAGAACTCGGAAGCCAGGAGCAGATGCGCAAGACTCTGCGCATCGAGCGCCGCATGGAACTTGCCAACGAGGGTCTGCGTTATCAGGACCTTATCCGCTGGAAGCTCGCATCGAAAGCCCTCAACGGTTACAACTATATCAACCTTCAGCCTGACGAACTGCTGTCGAAGGTAGTCAAAACCGGACTCTGGTTCTGGAGCATGACTCCCCAGATTGATGAAGACGGCCTTGTCGACTTCTCTTCGCTCTACAATGCCGGTCTCATAGCGCTTGGTGCGAAGCGAGTGTTCCCTGACCGCCAGTATCTGTGGCCTATTCCGACACATGATTTGCAGCTGTGTCCCAATCTTGGCAATAATCCCGGCTACTAATCAGCATCCTAAATCTATTGTAAAATGAAAACTCATCTTATCGACAATATGGCAAAACGCTGCCTGAAAGTGGCGGCAGTCATGCTCGCCGTCGGAGCCTTCACTGCTTGTGACGACGATGACATCGACAACACATATTCGCGCAATCTGTCAGTAATCCGGCTGGAGACGTCGAGTGAATATGTCGTGCTTGACGAAAGCAACCCTGACGCTGTGGCGCTCACTTTGGAATGGAATGCCGCCCATGACTATGGATATGACTTTATCACTACCTATCAGTATGAACTTGGAGTGGACGGCAGCACGGCAACCGTCAAAGAGTATGAAGATGACGGTATTTTCCGCCGCCAGTATACCAACCGCGAGCTTCAGGAGCTGCTGACCGGACGTTTCGGACAGCTTACAAGCACTCTCTGCACACTCAATCTGTCAGTCACAGCCTCTTTCGAGGGTCCGCGCGTGGTGGTTCCCGATATCGCCACTGCAAAAGTGCTTGTAAAGACCTATGGACCGAAGCAGTATCTGGCTGACCATCTCTATATCGGTGGTTCGGCTGTCGGCGATGAGCCGATTGAGCTTGCAAGTTCGGCTGCCAATCCTCTTGTCTACACATGGAACGGCAAACTGTCAGCCGGTTCGGTGAATTTCCCCGTAAGCTATGCGGATGAAAGCAATGCTCTGTCTCCCCTCCGGGCTGATTGTCCGATCGAGGCTGACGAAATGGAGGCAGTGATGGTCGATGCTTCGGAAGCCCACAGCTGGATCATCACAGAGGAGGAAAACTATCGCGTTACGGTAAACCTCATCAACCATACTGTCAAGATCGTTCCCGCAGGCAGTGTTATTGAACTCGACCGTCTGTTGATGGCAGGCTCGGCTACCGGTGGCGCAGACATCGAAGTGACCCGTACACTCGAAAACGATCAGCTCTACGCATGGCGCGGACAGCTTCAGGCCGGTAAGCTCTATCTGCCTATCGAGTTCAACGACGCGACAGCAATCTCGATTGTCCCGAAAGAAGCAGGCGATCATGACATCCATGACGGTCAGGCTCATGACTTCACGCAGACAGCTACTGAAAGCGGTGTCGGCGCTTCCTACTGGGAAATTCCTGCCGCCGGCATCTACCGAGTGGTTGTGGATCTCGAAAACCGCACTGTGACCATCTACTCTCCCGATACGGATCTTAAGAACAAGGTTGTCTCCTACAACAATACGGTTGACGGAATCAATCCCTATTATCAGGAAGTCACCGAACTGTGGATGTGGGGCGGATTCAACGACGCAGCCCACGACGCAGGTCTTAAGGCCGGATTCCAGGAGAAGTATAAACTCCAGCAGTCGCTTGCCAATCCGAACGTGTTCGTTTACCACGGTTCTGCGATTCCGCGCGGCACATCGACCGACAACTGGTCGAAAGTCACTGCCACAGGCGCTCTCAACTTCCTTGTTTCGAGCATCGAGAACAACGTTTACACTTTCGGTTCGACCGCCGATGCGAAGCGCAACTCCAGACGCGGCTACCTTTCAGTGAATAATGGTGAGACGCAGACACTTGTTGCCGGACAGTCAGACAACCGCTATGCTTACTTCTGTGTGCCTGAAAACTGTAACTACGTTTGTGTCGACATCGAGAAACTTACCGTGATATTTGATTATAAGTAACTCTTAAAGAATCGAGAAAATCATGTTTATCAACAGCAATATACTGAGCAAGGCTTCCGGCTTGCTTCTCACAGCGGCAATGGCCTTTGCAAGCGCCTCTTGTTCGGATGACGATGCTCCTGAAAGCGGTGCCAACAGATGGGATATCGCAGGCAACGAAGTCGTGTCCGTCAAGCCCGAACGTTATAATATGCTCCGCAATCCTCTGACCGGCTGGGTGATGTATACCGGACTTGGCAACGGACTGAAAGATACATTTTGGGCCGATTATGACCGGATGCAGTCATCGGCAGGCATCATCAATGTGTCGGATTATTCAAATGTGCTTTTCATCCGTGCCGCCTGGACTTATTTCAACCCTGAAGAGGGAAAATATGCCTGGGATGACGACTGCAACACCGTGGAGGCCCGGCGTTTCAAGATGCTTGTCAAAGGAGCCAAGGAACGCAATATGATGCTCGCCTTCAGCTTTATCTGTGACAGTCAGGACAAGCATGTCAATTTCACGCCTGAATATGTACGTCAGGCGGGAGCACAGGGCTATGTCACCACAACCGGTTCCGTGCAGGTGTGGTCGCCTTATCCCGATGATCCTGTGTTTCAGGAAAAATTCGCAAAGTTCATCCATGACTTTGCCGCCAAGTATGACGATCCTGACGTCACCATGTTCATGAGCGGTACCGGTCTGGGCAAATGGGGCGAATCGCACACCGTCATCTATTCGACTGGCAACAATGATCCCCGCGAGAGTGTCGCCAACTGGATCACGGATCTCTATATGAATGAATTCAAGCGTGTGCCCTGTTTCATCAACTACCACCGCGCGTTGCTTGCAACCGCCTCATATACCGACAATGTCAGCGCCCTGACCGAGCGACTGATTGAAATGGCAGTCGACAAGGGATTCTCTCTGCGCAACGATGCTTTCGGCATGAAGAGCTATTACAGTGACTGGGAACGCAATTTTGCAGCCGCTCACCGCTACAAGCGTCCGATCATCATGGAAGGCGGCTGGGTGAAGACCTCCCACGGCGGTTCGATCAAGGGTGACGGCTATGCCGACTATGCCGATGTCCGCAAGGGCGAATATTATGAAGGCAAGGGTGCCAATGTCAACATGATGGACTTCCGCTATGGCAGCTCTCTGACCGAAGGCGAGACTTGGTCATGGTTCAACGAAGCCTATGACCTTGTGACGGAATTCATTGCCGAGGGAGGCTACCGTCTCTACCCCGACAAGGTTTCGGTGCCGGTCAGCGTCTCTTCATCAGGCAGTGTGATAATCACCCACCGCTGGTGCAATCTCGGCTGGGGCTACTGTCCGACAAATATCCCTCAGTGGAACCAAAAATATAAGGTTGCTTTCGCATTGCTTGACAAAACGACTCTCCAGCCTGTGAAAGTTTATGTTGACGAAGGGCCCTGTCTCAACGACTGGATCAAGGGCAAGCCTTCGACTTATGAGTCGCGTTTCAGCCTCGGCGGTGTGGCCAAGGGTGAATACGAGTGGGCTGTCGGTCTTGTCGACACAACGAAAGACAATGAGATCGGTCTGCATATTTCAGCCAAGGAAGGCATCACGCCTGAAGGCTGGCTGCAACTCACCACTGTCAACGTCAACTGATGATGAACGTAGCGAAAAAATATCTTGCATGTGGAGCGGCCCTGCTGGCCTCTTCCTTCAGCGCCGTGGCGGCAGATCTGTGGATCGAGACCGAATCTTTCTCTGACAAGGGAGGATGGGTGGTCGACCAGCAGTTCATGGACCAGATGGGATCTTCCTATCTTATGGCCCACGGGATGGGAATTCCTGTCGCTGACGCCATGACGGAGGTGGAGATTCCGGAAAGCGGTCTCTATACGGTCTATGTGCGTACTTTCAACTGGACCTCCCCCTGGTGCAAGGGGGAGGGTCCGGGAAAGTTCCGGATCAAGGTCGGCGGCAAGCAGTTGCCGGAAATGCTCGGAGCCACAGGTGACAGATGGGAATGGCAATGTGCCGGAAAAGTCAGACTTCAGGCCGGGCGCCGTGAAATCGCGCTTCATGACCTGACGGGATTCAACGGGCGCTGCGATGCCGTCTATCTGACCACGGAGAGTGATGTCACTCTGCCCGACGGTGGACCGGCTCTTGAGTCAATGCGCCGGAAGGCTCTGGGACTTGAGGGTGTGGAACCTGAGGTCAGAAGCTACGATCTTGTGGTGGTCGGCGGAGGTATCGCCGGGATGTGTGCGGCAGTCGCCGCGGCCCGCGGCGGTATGCAGGTGGCTCTTGTCAATGATCGTCCGGTGCTCGGAGGAAACAACAGTTCGGAGGTCAGAGTCCACCTCGGCGGTCATGCCGAGCTTGGCCCGAACGAGGGACTGGGCCGCATGATCCGCGAGTTCGGCCATTCACGGGCCGGAAATGCCAAGCCCGGAGAGTATTATGAGGATGAAAAGAAGGATTCATTCATTGCGGCGGAACCGGGGGTGACCCTGTATCCCTGCTATCGGGCCGTAGCAGTCGGCTGCGACGGTAGCCATATCGGGTCCGTGACCGTGCGCCATACGGAAGAGAACAACGAGATAGTGCTCAAGGCGCCGCTTTTCAGCGATTGCACGGGCGACGGCTCTGTCGGTTATCTTGCAGGTGCCGATTACGCTATGGGACGCGAGGCGCGGAGTGAATATGACGAACCCTTGGCTCCTGAAGCGGCTGATTCGCTGACAATGGGAGTCTCCATCCAGTGGTACACGAAGGACGGCGGAAAACCGTCGCGTTTCCCGGAGTTCAGCTATGGTGTTGAATTCGACGATGACAACTGCGAGCGTGTCACGATGGGAGAATGGAAGTGGGAGACAGGCATGAACCGCAATCAGATCACAGAGGCTGAAACGGTGCGCGACTATGGTCTGCTGGTGATCTATTCCAACTGGAGCCATCTTAAAAATCATCTGAAGGACAACGCGAAGTACCGCACACGGAGTCTTGAATGGGTCGGCTATATTTCCGGCAAGCGTGAGTCGCGCCGTCTGTTGGGCGACTATGTACTCAAGCAGGATGATATTGACAAGAACGTGTTTCACGAAGACGCCTCATTCACTACCACATGGAGCCTTGACCTGCATTTCCCCGATCCGCAGAACAGCGAAAAATTTCCCGGCAGAGAGTTCAAGGCGGCCACAAACCATGTGTTCATCCATCCATATGCTGTTCCCTACCGCTGTCTCTATTCGCGCAATATCGACAACCTATTCATGGCCGGTCGCAATATAAGCGTGACTCATGTGGCTTTGGGCACGGTTCGGGTGATGCGTACCACCGGAATGATGGGCGAAGTGGTCGGGATGGCAGCTTCATTGTGTCATAGACACGGTGTCACTCCCCGCGGAGTCTATCAGGACCATCTGGACGAACTGAAGGCAATGATGAAGGAAGGGGCCGGAAAACCTGCCGACACGCTGCCTGACAATCAGAAGTTCAATCTGCCCAACGAGCTGCTTGATGTGCCACGCATGCTGAAAGAATAGAAGACAGATTTTCTTGTCAAGTACAAACACCCTCTAACAGTTTTCCAAGTATCATATATCAATGAAAACAAGACTGCTGACTATTTCGCTTTTTCTGACTGCGGCCTTTGGAGCCGCAGCAGGGGAGTGTTACTCACAACTGTCAGGTGACACTCTGAAGATGGGCAACAGCCGTATCGAGCGTGTCTATCTCTGGAACGACGGTCATCTGATCACCTGCCGTGTGACCGATAAACTTTCCGGCAAGAGCTGGACTTCATCCGCCGGAAGTGCAGACTTTGTAGTGAACCGCGCTGTTCCTTCCGACGGAAAGATCCGGGTGGAGGAAGTGGCCGGTGACGGCATCCGACCGCCCCGTCTGGTGACCACTGTAACCTATCGTCTCGGCGATCTGGAGGTCGAACGTTCCTACCGTCTCTATGACGGGGTTCCCGCCATCGCCGTCGACACCCGTCTTCGCGGAACTCTGAGCGGAGTTGCCGAGAAGGAGGTCAGCGAGGCCGACCGAAGCAATATAGAGCATTCCGGTGACATGAAACTGAAGCCGGTGACAGCCGTCCTTGACCGTCTGGCGCTTCCCGGACAGCACTGGCGTGGCCGTGCAGTGGAGTTTCGTGATATAACCGATTGGAACAACAATCTTGTCGACGAGCGGGATTTTATCTCATATCGCAAGACGAATTACCGCGGCAACATCCTGACCGTGACCGACGGCGATAACGGAGGCGGTTTTGTCTTTCTGAAAGAGGCTCCTTGTTCGGGTGTGCAACTCGCTTATAAAGGAGGCGATTTCATCAGCGATTTCGGATCATTCATGGTGACTGGACTCGGAGTGGATGACAAGGATGTCGGCCCGGAGAAGTGGACCAGTACCTACGGGTCGGTTCTCTGCACTTTCGGAGAGGATGAACTGTCTGCGCTCAGAGCCTTGAGGACCTATCAGAAACAGTGTCGGGTGCTCGATCCTGACCGTGACGAAATGGTGATGATGAACACCTGGGGTGACCGCTCGCAGGATGCAAAAGTCAACGAGGCGTTCTGTTTGGCCGAACTCGACAAAGCCGCCAGGCTTGGCATCACTCTTTTCCAGATTGATGACGGATGGCAGGCAGGCAAGAGTCCGAATTCGGCGTCAGCAGGCGGATCGTTCAAGGATATATATGCCAATGCGTCATACTGGACACCTGATCCGGTGAAATATCCGCGCGGACTGAAACCGATTGTCGACCGTGGCCGGGAATTGGGCATCGAGATTGGCCTGTGGTTCAATCCGAGTGTGCAGAACGATTTTGCCGACTGGGAAAAGGATGCGGCGACAATCATAGGTCTCTGGAAAGACTATGGTATCAGGATGTTCAAGATCGACGGCCTGACCGTCAGTTCGAAATCCGGAGAGGAGAATCTGCGGAAACTCTTTGACCGGGTGCTTGCCGGAACAGACAATGAGGTCATGTTCAATCTCGATGCTACGGCCAGCCGCCGCGGAGGTTATCACTTTTTCAATGAATACGGAAACATCTTCCTTGAAAACCGCTATACGGACTGGGGGAATTATTATCCCTACTGGACCCTGAGAAATCTGTGGATGCTTTCGCGTTATGTGCCTGCCGAGCGTCTTCAGATCGAATTTCTGAACAAGTGGCGCAACGAGGCCAAATATGAGGATGATGTTTTCGCACCTTCTCGCTATGATTTTTCCTATGTGTTTGCAGTCACAATGGCCGGTCAGCCTCTGGCATGGATGGAGGCCTCCAATCTGCCTGAAGAGGCTTTCGGGATCAGACCTTTGATCGAAGCTTACCGTTCGGTGCAGCATGATTTCCACCGTGGAATCATTTTGCCGGTAGGCGATGAACCGTCTGGCCGTTCATGGACCGGCTTCCAGTCGTTGCTCCCTGACGGAGAGGGCTATCTGCTGATCTATCGCGAAGACAATCAGCAGGCGGTTGGCACGATTGACACCTGGTTTGCCGACGGTTGTGAGATAGAACTCACTCCTGTCATCGGCAATGGCGTGAAGCAGACTCTCAGGGCCGGTCGCAACGGCTCACTTGAGATCACCATTGATAAACCGAATGATTTTGTGATGTACAGATATAAGGAAAAACATTGATCTTTACGTAAACAAACATACCATACACGATAAAAAATTCTGCTATGTACCTTAAACGAATAATATTCATTATCAGCTTTGTCTTTGTCGCATTTTGTGCAAGTTCGCAGCCTGCGGAGCGTCTCTACAAACTCTCGGTCTATCCGGAGGACGGACAGTGGAACCGCAAGCCCGGCGAAAAGGTGAAATTCAGTGTCAATCTTTTCAGATGTGACGTGCCTGAGGGTGACATCGAACTGAGCTATGACATAAGCGAGGATATGATGACTCCTCACAAGAGCGGAAAAGTGAAACTGAAAAATGGCCGCGGGACCATCGAGGGCGGAACCATGAAGCAGCCCGGTTTTCTGCGTTGCCGCGTCAGCATGAAAAAAGACGGACGCGATTATGAAGGGATGGGTACCGTCGGGTTTGCTCCTGAAAAGCTTCTTCCGGTGACCCGGCAGCCGGCTGATTTCAAAGATTTCTGGGAAAAGGCAGTTGCCGATGCCCGCAAATGGGATCTTGAGCCAATGATGACTCTGATGCCTGAACGCTGCACCTCGAAAGTTAAGGTATATCATGTTTCCTGGATCAACAATGACTGGGGTTCAAGAATGTATGGAATTCTTTCGATGCCCGCCGCCGAAGGACGCTATCCGGCAGTGCTGAAACTTCCGGGAGCCGGTGTGCGCGGGTATAACGGCGATATAACCCATGCTGAAAAGGGATTTATAGTGCTTGAGGTCGGAGTGCATGGCATTCCGGTCAACCAGCCTGCCGAGGTGTATGCGGGACTTTACAACGGGGCGCTGAAACGCTATCACTCGTTCAACATGGAGGACCGTGACCGCTATTACTACAAACGGATTTTCACCGGTTGTGTGCGCGGGATTGACTTTATCGAACAACTTCCGGAATACAACGGCTGTCTGGCCACTTTCGGGGGCAGTCAGGGCGGAGGTCTGTCGATTATTATCGCCGGTCTTGACAAGCGCGTCAAAGGTCTGGTGTCGTATTATCCCGCCATGAGCGACATGGCCGGCTATACGGCCGGACGTGCCGGCGGATGGCCGCATACTCTCAAAGACAAGAAGTTCCACACACCGCAGATTCTTAACACTTTGGCCTATTTCGACGTGTCTAGTTTCGCACGCGAGGTGAATGTCCCCGGATTCTATACTTTCGGCTACAACGACATGGTCTGCCCGCCGACAACTACAATGTCGGTATATAATGTCATAGATGCGCCAAAAGAACTCCGGATTGCAGAAACAACCGCTCATTATGCCTATGCAGAGCAGGGGGCTGCCGCCTGGAACTGGGTGATGGATTTTCTCAGGAAGTGTGCGTCAAACTGATTTGAAGATAACAAATGTATGACACCATGAAAAGAATCCCGTTTTTTCTGCTTGCCCTTGCGACTATATTTTCTTCCGCTTCGGCTTCGCTGATGACTAATGTCTACGGACGTGACTACCGTCTGCTCAATGGCCGCTGGGATGCGATCGTCGATCTCTATGATCAGGGCGACCGGATGAAAGTCTATGAGAATCGATCTCCGGAAGGCCGGACAGATTTCTATGAATATTCTTTTGACGGCGGTCTGCGTCTTGAAGTGCCGGGCGACTGGAATTCGCAGAATCCGGAGCTGAAATATTATGAAGGCACCGTGTGGTATGGCCGTCATTTTGATGCCATGCCGCAGCCCGGAAAGCGTCAGATCCTTTATTTCGGGGCTGTCAGCTATCGCTGCAATATCTATCTTAACGGACGGAAAATCGCTTCGCACGAGGGTGGATTCACTCCATTCGAGGTTGATGTCACCGACGCCCTGACCGACGGCGACAATTTTTTGGTGGTCGAGGCTAACAACCGCCGTACAAAGGATGCGATTCCGGCTCTTGCCTTCGACTGGTGGAACTATGGAGGTATCACACGTGATGTGATGCTGGTCAGTGTTCCCGACAATTATGTTGAGGATTACTTTGTCCGCTTGCGCAAGGGCAGTCCGGATGTGATTGATATTGATGTCAGGATGTCGCGCCCTGAAGCAGGAGTTGAGATCTCGGTCGAGATCCCCGCTCTGCGGAAAAGTTTTAGGTCTGTGACAGATGCCGCCGGGTGTGTTTCAGGCTCCATTCAGGTAAAAAACCTGAAAAGATGGGCTCCGGAAGCTCCTGTACTATATGACGTGATTGTAAGAGGAGGAGCAGACCAGGTTTCGGAAGAGATCGGATTCCGCAATATAGACGTTGACGGAACAAAGATCCTGATCAACGGACAGCCTCAGTTCATGCGCTGCATCTCGTTTCACGAGGAGATTCCGCAACGTATGGGCAGAGCCTTCTCCCAGGCTGATGCCACTATGCTGCTGAACGAGGCGAGTGAACTTGGTGTCAATATGATACGCCTTGCACATTATCCGCAGAATGAATACACGGTGCGTATGGCCGAGAAGAAGGGCATTGTCCTCTGGCAGGAGATCCCCGTTTGGCAGGGAATAGATTTTGCCGACAGCAGTACTCGTTTGAAAGCTCAGGCAATGCTTCGCGAGATGATCAGCCGCGACAAAAATCGCTGTGCAGTGGGCTTCTGGGGTGTGGCCAATGAGACGAAGCCATCAGCAGAACGAAACGACTTCCTGAAATCGCTTTTGGACGCAGGCAAGGAGATTGATACCACACGTCTCTATGTGGCGGCCTTCGATCTTGTCGGTTTTGACGAAGACCGCCGACTCTTCACGATGGACGATCCCTTTACTGAAAACCTTGATGTGGTCGCTGTCAACAAATACATGGGTTGGTATCACCCGTGGCCTTTGTCACCGGCAGAATCTGTGTGGGAGGTGACTCCCGACAAACCGCTTATAATCTCAGAATTCGGCGGAGAGGCCCTGTATGGACAGTCAGGGAGCCGCGATGTGGTCAGCTCCTGGAGCGAAGATTATCAGGCCCGTCTTTATGAAGACAATCTGCGCATGATGGAAAATATTCCGAATCTTGCCGGTGTTTCTCCCTGGATTCTGTTTGATTTCCGTTCGCCTTTCCGCTTTCATCCGTCGAATCAGGAAGGCTGGAACCGAAAGGGTCTTGTCTCGGACCGCGGACAGCGCAAGAAAGCCTGGTATATCATGCGTGATTTTTACCGCAAAAAGCGCGCCGGACAATAGCCCTTGCGAGGTATAATGAATCACTGAATAAATTTTTAGATCAAAACCTCCACTATCGCCATTCATAAATTCTTGTAATCATGAAAAGTAGATTGATACTGAGTTTGCTAACATTCGTGTCGGTGTTGAGCCTCCATGCCCGAACCGTAAGAATCCTTGCCATAGGCAACAGCTTTTCCCGCGATGCTGTCGAACAGAATCTCTATGAGATCGCTGCGGCAGACGGAGACACGGCTGTCATCGGCAATCTATTCATCGGCGGATGTTCGCTTGAACGTCATCTCAACAACGTGCGTGGTAACAAACATGATTATGTCTACCGCAAGATCGATGCCGACGGCAGGATGAGCGAGACAAAAAATGCTTCTGTGGCTGATGCCTTTGCGGATGAAGTCTGGGATTATGTGTCCTTGCAACAGGCGAGTCCCTTGTCAGGACTCTACGACACTTATGTCGCCTCTCTCCCTGAGTTGCTTGCCTATGTGAAAGCAAAGGCTCCGAAGAAAGCCGGAATTGTGCTTCACCAGACCTGGGCCTATCAGCAGGGCGCCGGACATAGCGGTTTCGGAAACTACGGACGTGACCAGCTGACGATGTATCGTGCAATTGTCGGGGCCAATAACCGGGCTGCCAAAGCGGCTAAGATAAAGATTGTCGTGCCGGCGGGTACAGCCATACAGAACGCACGGACGTCATATATCGGTGACAATCTGAATCGTGACGGTTATCATCTTGATCTTGGAATAGGCCGGTTTACCGCAGCCTGTGCCTGGTATGAGAAACTCTTTGGGAAAGATGTCACAGGCAATTCCTATCTTCCCGCCGGGATGAATCCCGATCTTGCCCGTGTTGCCCGCGCCGCCGCTCATGCCGCAGTCCTCAGGCCTTCGGAAATCACGGATCTCAGCGCAATGGAGCCATCCATGCCGCTATATAAAGACAGCCGTGTACCGGTCGAGATCCGTGTCGCAGATCTCTTGTCAAGAATGACTCTTGAAGAGAAGGTGCTTCAGCTCAATCAGTATACTTTGGGCCGCAATAACAATGCTAATAATGTCGGTGAAGAGGTGAAGGAAATTCCGGCAGAAATCGGATCGCTGATTTATTTTGATACCGATCCTGGGCTGCGCAATGCAATGCAGCGTCGTGCTGTTGAGGAATCGCGATTGGGTATACCTGTGATTTTTGGCTATGATGCGATCCACGGCTTCCGCACCATCTATCCCATCTCTCTTGCGCAGGCATGTTCGTGGAATCCGGCATTGGTCAGAAAAGCTTGTGCTGTTTCCGCTCAGGAAGCCCGTATGTCAGGTGTCGACTGGACATTTTCTCCGATGATTGATGTGGCGCGTGATCCGCGCTGGGGACGTGTTGCCGAAGGATATGGCGAGGACCCATATACCAATGCTGTCTTCTGTGAGGCTTCTGTCAGAGGTTATCAGGGCAAGAAGTTGTCTGATTCCACATCGGTTGCGGCATGCCTGAAGCATTATGTCGGCTATGGCGCTTCCGAGGCCGGACGTGACTATGTCTATACCGAAGTGTCGCCTCAGACCCTTTGGGACACCTATCTTCTTCCCTACGAGGCCGGAGTGAAAGCCGGTGCGGCTACGCTCATGAGCTCGTTCAATGACATCAGCGGTGTGCCTGGGTCCGCCAACCGTTACACCATGACAGAGATACTTAAAAAGCGCTGGAGGCATGACGGTTTCATAGTGAGCGACTGGGGTGCCATCGAGCAGCTGAAAAACCAGGGATTTGCCGCTGACAAGCGCGAGGCCGCATGGCGCGCTCTCAATGCAGGTCTGGAGATGGACATGATGAGCCACGCCTATGACCGCCATCTTGCGGATCTGGTTGCCGAGGGAAAAGTGTCGCAGCAGACAGTCGATGACGCTGTCAGAAGAGTCCTGCGCGTCAAGTTCCGTCTCGGACTTTTCGACAATCCATATACTCCGGAAGTGCCTGACCGTTTCCTGCGTCCTTCGTCACTTGAGACAGCCGGACAGCTGGCCGCCGAATCAATGGTGTTGTTGAAAAATGACTCTACACAGATATTGCCGTTCAAGGATGTCAGGCGTATAGCTGTAATCGGCCCCCTTGCCCGCGATAAGTGGGATCTGTTCGGATCATGGTGCGGACATGGCGACCCTGAGACTGTCACCACTTTTTGGGATGGAATTGTGAAGGAGTTCGGTGGTAAAGCGGAAATCCGCTATGCGGAAGGCTGCCGTCGCGACGGCAATGACCGCTCCGGTTTTAAGGCTGCCGCCGATACCGCTGCTTGGGCAGATGTCGTAGTCCTCTGCCTGGGCGAGAACATGAAATGGAGCGGCGAAAATGCTTCGCGCTCGTCGATCTCTCTGCCTGCTATCCAGGAGGAACTGGCCGCTGAGATTGCCCGATGCGGAAAACCGCTTGTGATTGTGCTATCCAACGGTCGTCCGCTTGAGCTGAACCGTCTTGAACCGATGGCCAATGCCATTCTCGAAGCCTGGCAGCCGGGAGTGAAAGGAGGCGATGCCGTGGCCGGAATTCTATCCGGACGCATCAACCCTTCCGGCAAACTGGCGATAACTTTCCCATACTCCGCGGGGCAGATTCCGATCTATTACAACCGGCGCAAGAGCGGCCGTCACCACCAGGGATTTTATCAGGACATAACGAGCGAGCCTCTCTATCCGTTCGGCCACGGTCTGAGCTATACGACTTACGCTTACGGAGATCTCACGGCCTCGGCCACTGATTTCCGGCGCGGTGACAGGATCAAGGTATCTGTGGCTGTGACCAACACCGGATCTGTGGCAGGAGATGAGACTGTCATGTGGTTTGTCTCGGATCCTTACTGCTCGATCACCCGTCCGGTCAGAGAACTCAAATATTTTGAGAAAAAGCATATCGAACCGGGCCGGACGGAGGTCTATACCTTCACGATAGATCCGATGCGCGATCTGAGCTTCGTCGATTCGGATGGAAAACGTTTCCTTGAGGCCGGGGAATATAATGTGATAGTTAACGGAAAGTCTATTAAATTGAATCTAACGGAATGAAATTTGGAAAAGCAATTCTGCTGCTGTTGCTGACGGTTGTCAGTATGCCGGCGGCATCAGCGGTCACTATAAGTAAAGAGGACAAGGACCGGGCACGTCAGTTGGTCAGCCGGATGACTCTCGGCGAGAAACTTTCATATCTGTCAGGAGAGACATCTTTTTCACTGCGTCCGATCGAACGTCTCGGCATTCCGCGCATCCTGCTTGCCGACGGTCCTCAGGGAATAAGAAACCACTGTTCGCACAGCACACTCTACCCTTGCGGCATTCTTGCGGCCGCTACCTGGAACCGAGGTGTGGCCAACCGCTACGGGCAGAGTCTCGGTGATGACGCAAGGGCGCGTGGAGTCTCCATCCTGCTTGGTCCGGGAGTCAATATCTACCGTTCGCCGCTTTGCGGGCGCAACTTCGAATATATGGGAGAGGATCCCTATCTGACATCTGAAATCGCATGCGAATATATTAAAGGTGTGCAGTCGAGGGGCGTGATCGCTACCGTCAAACACTTTGCGGCCAACAATCAGGAGTGGAGCCGCCACCATGTGAGCAGCGATGTGGACGAGCGTACCTTGCAGGAGATATATTTTCCTGCTTTCCGCAAAGCTGTGCAGAAAGCCGGGACAGGAGCTGTGATGAGCAGCTATAACCTGCTCAACGGTGTGCATACCACAGAGCATCCCTGGCTTAACACACGGATTCTGCGTGATGAATGGGGCTTCGACGGACTGTTGATGAGCGACTGGACTTCGGTCTATTCGACCGTCAGCGCTGCCAACGCCGGACTGGATCTCGAAATGCCGAAGGCGGTTCATTTCACCGATTCGCTTCTGCGCGATGCCTTGGTTTCAGGCCGTGTGACGATGGCTGCTATTGATGCGAAAGTCGCGCACATACTCCAGACCTTAATCGCTTTCGGACTGCTTGACCGCGAAGCCGGAGATGCTGAAATCGGGCTTGACTGCGCCACGTCGCGAGAAACGGCCCTGGAGACTGCCCGCGAAGGCATAGTGATGCTGAAAAACGAAGGCGGAATCCTGCCGCTCAAAGGGCGCACTGTGGTGCTTGGCGCAAATGCCGATACGATTGTCTCAGGCGGAGGAAGCGGGTCAGTGTCCGCTTTTTCGGTCACTCCATTATCAAAGGCTATAAGAAAAATGTCACGTTCGGTGACATGCCTTTCGGAAGATGATCTTTACACGGATGTTGTCAGCCGCTTCCATACCGATTCCACATTGTCGGTCCGCGGACTGTCGGGCTGCTATTTCAAAAATGTCAGTCTCAGCGGCAGTCCGGATCTCGTGAGGACGGACAGTCGGGTGGACTTCGACTATGCTTATTCGGGACCTTGCCCCGGATTTCCTGACGACGGCTTTTCGGTCCGATGGTCTGCGGTCTATGTCCCTGAGAAAGATGAGACGCTGAAAATCCGGGTCGGCGGTGATGACGGTTACAGGCTTTATGTCAACGACTCGATAGTGGCCGGTGACTGGGGCAATCATTCGTTCAGCGAGCGAGTGGTGTGCTATCCGGTCAGAGGAGGCCGCACTTATCGTTTCCGTCTGGACTATTTTGACAGCAGCGGAAGCGCAAAAGTGACACTTTCGGTCAAAAGCCTTGACCGACGCCGCCTTGAGAGCGCCCTGAAGAGGGCAGACAACGTAGTTCTGAACACAGGATTCAACGGCGACATCGAGGGTGAAGGCTTCGACCGCAGTTTCGCCCTGCCGGAATATGAGGAGAACTTCATAAGAGAGATTGCCGCAGTCAATCCGAATCTGGTCGTTGTGCTCAACAGCGGAGGCGCTGTCGACCTGCGCCGCTGGGGCGATTGTGCAAAAGCTCTGCTGATGGCCTGGTTTCCGGGGCAGGAGGGAGGCACGGCTCTTGCCGAGATCCTCACAGGCCGTGTCTCTCCATCCGGCAAATTGCCGGTTTCTTATGACCGTTCGCTGGAGGAAAGTCCCACGTGGGGCAACTATTATGCCAACAGGCCCCGTGTGAGGTCTTCGGATTCCCGTGAATGCCGTCATGTGGAATATCGTGAAGGGATTTTTACCGGCTATCGCGGATATGACCGCAGCCGCATTGCCCCGCTCTATCCTTTCGGTTTCGGACTTAGCTATTCAACTTTTGAGTTTTCCGGCCTGAATCTGAAAAATCAGGGCGGCAACCGGGTTGAGGTTTCGTTTACACTGACCAACACCGGAAAGGTGGAGGCATCGGAAGTCGCTCAGGTCTATGTCGGAGACAGCGAATGCCGTGTTGTCAGACCGATCCGGGAACTCAAGGGCTTTGAGAAAGTGCGTCTCAAACCAGGAGAGAGCCGAGAGATCACAATCGTACTTGACAGCGAGGCTTTCTCTTTCTACGACATGGAAAGCCACTCTTTCGTTGTCGAACCGGGTGAATTTGTAATTTATGTCGGCAATTCTTCAGCCGATCTGCCGTTAAAAGAAAAGATCACATTATAATATAATCACATTTGACCATCCATCATGAAAATCTGCTTATCTCTTCTGTCGGTTCTGATGATTGTTCCCTGTATGATGGCGCAGCGCAGTGAAACACTGTTGCGCCAGGGCTGGCGTTTCAGCCGGGAGGACAGTCCGCGGGCTTCGCTCACAACTTTTGACGATTCGCAATGGCAGTCTGTCACGGTGCCACACGACTGGGCGATTTACGGCCCGTTTGACCGCAAACACGATTTGCAGACAGTTGCCGTTACGCAGGACGGAGAGAAAAAGGCCACTTTGAAGACCGGCCGTTCAGGCGGACTTCCCTATATGGGCTGTGGCTGGTACCGCACAACTTTCTCCGCTTCAGTCGGGCGTATGGTTTCCTTGGTCTTTGACGGCGCCATGAGCGAGGCCCGTGTGTGGGTCAACGGTCAGGAAGTAGGGGAGTGGCCATTCGGATATAATTCATTTCATTTTGATGTCACTCCCTATCTTAACCGGGACGGCTCGGACAATATTCTTGCGGTCCGTCTGGAGAACAAGCCGTTTTCCTCGCGGTGGTATCCCGGAGCTGGTCTTTATCGCAATGTGAGAGTGGTCGAGACAGATTCGATCCATATTCCGGTGTGGGGAACGCAGGTGACGACTCCTCATGTCGGGGAAGACTTCGCAACAGTGAGATTACTGACCAGAATTGAAAATTCCGGATCGAAAAATCTGACGGTGAAGACCGACATTCTGTCACCAGAAGGGAAAACCGTAGCATCGAGGACAACAGAAGGCAGTATAAACCACGGTTTGCCCGTCGAGCAGAATTTTGAGATCCCCTTTCCGGCCCTCTGGTCGCCGGAGTCGCCTGCACTCTATACTGCAAGAACTCAGGTGAGCGATGGCTCAGGGAGGGTGGTCGACAGCTACGACACCCGCTTTGGCGTCCGCTCGGTGGAGGTCATTCCAGAACGCGGATTTTACCTTAATGGCCGACTCCGTAAATTTCAGGGCGTCTGCAATCATCATGATCTCGGACCACTTGGGGCTGCGGTAAACATCTCGGCCCTTCGCCATCAGCTGAGACTTCTGAAAGATATGGGCTGTGATGCCATTCGCACTTCACACAATATGCCTGCACCGGAACTGGTCAGCCTTTGCGACGAAATGGGCTTCATGATGATGGTGGAACCTTTCGACGAATGGGACATTGCAAAGTGTCAGAACGGCTATCACAGATTTTTCGACGAATGGGCCGAGCGCGATATGGTCAATATGCTGCATCAGTATCGCAACCATCCGTCGGTTGTGATGTGGTCGATCGGCAATGAAGTCCCCACCCAGTGCAGTGACGAGGGTTATCGTGTGGCGAAATTCCTTCAGGACATATGTCACCGCGAAGATCCGACGCGTCCTGTCACCTGTGGCATGGATCAGGTTTCATGTGTGCTTGAAAACGGATTCGCATCAATGATTGATGTTCCGGGGTTGAATTATCGTACTCACCGTTACAATGAGGCTTATGAGAATCTGCCTCAGGGAGTAATCCTCGGTTCAGAGACGGCTTCGACTGTCAGTTCGCGCGGAGTCTACAAATTTCCGGTTCGTGTTTCGGGGACAGCTATGTATTCCGACCATCAGTCCTCAGGCTACGATACCGAGCATTGTTCATGGGCCAATATCCCGGATGTCGATTTTGCGCTTGCCGAGGACTATCCTTGGACAATGGGGCAGTTTGTGTGGACCGGCTTTGACTATCTTGGCGAACCATCTCCCTACAATACCGACGCATGGCCGAGCCATAGTTCTCTGTTCGGCATCATAGATCTCGCCTCGATTCCGAAGGACCGCTACTATCTTTACCGCAGTCATTGGAACAGCCGTGACACGACGTTGCATATCGTTCCTCACTGGACATGGCCCGGACGAGAAGGGCAGAACACTCCGGTGATGGTCTATACCTCATTCCCTGAAGCTGAACTTTGGATCAACGGCGTCAGTCAGGGGCGTCAGCGCCGTCTGACACCGTCTGAAGCGTCTGCATCATCGGACTCGCTCGCTCTTCTGCGCCGTTACAGACTGATGTGGATCGATGCGGTCTATGAACCGGGAGAGATCCGCGTCGTTGCCTATGACAGCAACGGCAGACCTGCGGCTGAAAAGATTGTCAGAACTGCCGGTAAGCCCTATGCGCTCAGATTGGAACCGGCTGTGGAGAGCCTGCGTGCCGATGGCGATGATCTGGCTTATATCACGGTGTCTGTCGTTGATCGCGAGGGTAATCTCTGTCCTTCAGACGGCCGACTGGTGAAGTTCAATGTCAGAGGAGCCGGAAAGTATCGTGCAGCGGCCAATGGTGATGCGACATCGCTTGATCTCTTTCATCTTCCTGAAATGCACCTGTTCAGCGGTCGTCTGACGGCGATAGTGCAAAGCGGCACTCAGGCTGGAGTGGTGAGTCTGACAGCGACAGCACCGGGACTGAAGTCCGCGACTGTGTCGATTCCGGTAAAGTGATCAGGTTGTTATAACACTTGCTGCGTTCGAGTGTTATATCAGAATCTATTACTGTCCGCTAAACCATAAATCAGTGAGTCCAACATCTTGAAAGGCAGAAG
>UQVH01000005.1 GCA_900544535.1 uncultured Bacteroidales bacterium
TGTTAAGCCTGTCGCTAGCGTTCATCCTGAGCCAGGATCAAACTCTTCGTTGTTGTCTATATTTCTTTTTCTTTCTTTTCTTATTTTTGATAAGAGCAAGTGAAAAGCCAAATACAGACCGTTTGTTCTGTTCTTTTTGTTTGCTTTCACAGAAACCGCTTGCGGTTCCCTGACTTTATATCGGTCTAAACGCCGGATTTTGGAAATTGACAGAGATCGCTTCTCTCGTATGAGAGATTTGACTCTTGTACTACTTCGTTATGTTGCAAATATTTCAATGTTCTCTTTCTGCTTTCTCGATCGCCGTGGCGGTCAGCGGAAAACTTTGCAAAGGTACAACCTTTATTTGAATCTCGCAAATTTTTCTGAGAGTTTTAACTTCTCTTAAGATTTGAGCGGCGAACCACTCTGCTTCCTCAGTCGTTTCATCTCTCATCCCCTTACCGCCGTAAGGCCTGCTTCTCAAAAGCGAGTGCAAAGGTAGACATTTCCCCAATCCCCTCCAAATATTTCATGGTATTTTAACTATATTTTAACAGTCGAGAGCATTCCGAGAGCATTCTACCTTATATTATAATAACTGACTTGGAAAATAGGACAAAAATTCGTACCTTTGCACTATATTTGAGTAGTATCCCTGTTCGGGAACATGCATTCCATCCGGGGCAATCGCCCTACCATGATTCGCTGTGCATGACAAACGAGCGAATTTCTGCGCTCAAATTTTAATCTCAAACATCGTAAATTAAATTTCTTAATCAGTCGGATCACGTCACCGATCCCAAAGACGCATCTGACAAATGACACTAAAACACCACTTTTGAAAATTTATGTGCGGAATTGTTGGCTATATCGGTTCAAACCGAGCTTATGACATCCTCATTCAAGGTCTCAAGCGCCTTGAATACCGTGGTTATGACAGTGCCGGAGTGGCACTGGTCGATTGCGACGGCAAACTCAAAATCCATAAATCACAAGGCAAGGTATCAAATCTTGAAAACATAGCTTCCGGCAGCAATGTCGAAGGGCATCTCGGCATCGCCCACACCCGCTGGGCCACCCACGGCGAGCCCAACGACATCAATGCCCACCCCCACGTATCTCAGAGCGGCATGATCGCGCTTGTCCACAACGGGACAATCGAGAACTATGCGGTGCTCAAAAAGGTATTGATGGAGCATGGATATGAGTTCAAAAGCGAGACCGACACCGAAGTGCTCGTCCAGCTGATAGAATATATCAAACTCACCTCTTCATGTTCTCTGCTCGACGCCGTGCGCGAGGCACTCCTCCAGGTCGAAGGAGCCTACGCCATCGCCGTTGTGGAACAGGGCGATCCCGACACACTCATCGTTGCCCGCAAGAGCTCACCCTTAGTAATCGGCGTCGGCGAGGACGAGACATTCATCGCCTCTGACGCAACCCCGATCGTAGGTTATACCGATAAGGTGATCTATCTTAAAGACAACGAAATCGGCGTAATCCGTCGTGGAGAGCCTGTGCAGGTGCTCTCGCTCTTCAACAACGAGCCTTCGGCAATCAACATCCAGAAACTGAAACTCTCGCTGGCACAGCTGGAAAAAGGCGGCTACGATACTTTCATGCTGAAAGAAATCTTCGAGCAGCCCTCAACCTTGCGCGACTGTCTGCGCGGCCGTATCGTCGACAATTGCCACCGCGTCACACTTTCGGGCGTAGACCTCAATCAGGAGCGCTTCAAAAATGCCGAACGCATCACGCTCGTGGCTTGCGGTACTTCCTGGCATGCGGCACTCATCGGGAAGCGACTGATCCAGGACTTCTGCAAAATGCCCGTCGAAGTGGAATATGCGTCGGAGTTCCGCTACGGCAACCCTGTGCTCAATGAAAAGGATATTGTCATCTCCATAAGCCAGTCAGGAGAGACCGCCGATACACTGGCCGCCATCGAGCTTGCCAAACAAAAGGGCGCATTCGTCTACGGCATCTGCAATGTGGTCGGCGCATCCATCCCCCGCACGACCGATTCCGGCACTTATATACATGTAGGTCCTGAAATCGGCGTAGCGTCCACAAAGGCTTTCACCGGGCAGGTGACTGTGCTCACCCTGCTTGCTCTTTCCGTCGGTCAGCTCCGCGGCGCAATCGACGACGCGACTCTCCACGAAGTTCTCACGGCTCTCAACCGCATACCCGAAACCATCGAAGAGGCTCTGAAAGTAGACGCTGAAGTAAAGAAACTCTCACGCATCTTCTCCTATGCCCACAACTTCCTCTATCTGGGACGCGGCTATAACTACCCCACTGCCCTTGAAGGCGCCCTGAAACTCAAGGAAATCTCTTATATCCATGCCGAGGGCTATCCCGCAGCAGAGATGAAACACGGACCTATCGCTCTGATCGACCACGACATGCCGAGTGTGATCATCGCGCCGAGCGACTCACTCTACGATAAGATCATATCAAATGTCCAGCAGGTCAAGTCGCGTGGAGGCGCTGTTGTGGCAATCGTCTCAAAGGGCAACAAGGCCATGAACGACATTGCCGACTTCTGCATCGAGATTCCGGAAGTGCCCGAATGCCTCACCCCACTTGTGGCTTCGATACCCTTGCAGCTTCTGGCATACTACATCGCCGTCAACAAGGGCAAGGATGTGGATCAGCCCCGAAATCTGGCCAAATCAGTGACTGTGGAGTAAAACTTACGGACAACCGTCCCGCTCCACCATCCTCCACCTTATTATATATAAAAGTTTCTGTCGGCATCCTTGCGGAATGCCGACAGAAACTTTTTTATACCACGACCCAACCTTTCAGCCTGCACGGAGGTTTATATATAGAACAACCCGATTATCAACTTATACAAAAAACATACATCTATGGCTACTAAAAGTATCAGGGGCACGGAAACCGAGAAAAATCTCGTGATTGCCTATATGGCTGAATCTTCAGCCTACACCCGCTATACGTATTATGCACAGCAGGCTGATAAGGAAAACTATTTTCCGATCGGCCAGATTTTCCGCGAAACAGCCGACAATGAGCTTCACCACAGCAAGGTGTTCTTCAAATTCCTCGAAGGAGGATCGCTCGATGTCACTCTCGGTGTTGATGCAGGCGTGATCGCCGACACTGCGGCCAATCTTGAAACAGCAGCTAAAGAAGAGATGGCAGAAGGTGTGGAACTCTACACCAATGCCGCCGCCATAGCCGAGAAAGAAGGATTTTCCGAAATCGCCGAGCGTTTCCGCTCGATCGCAGAGGTCGAACAGCGCCACCACGACCGTTTCATGGCTTATCTGAAACAGGTCAAGGAAGGTACAGTCTGGAAACGCGACCATGACATCAAATGGCAGTGTCTGGTATGCGGATATGTATTCGAAGGGAAAGAACCGCCGAAAGTATGTCCCGCCTGCAACCATCCTTATCAGCACTACATTGCTCTTGATATGGATGAACTCTGAAAAACTATGGGCATGAAAACGAAGCGAGCAACGGTGTGAATGTCGGTCGGCTGTGAAATGTGTTGATGTTCAGTGTGTTTTGGCGGTTTGGGAGTGGTTGGTCGGGAAAAAACGAAACGTGCAAAAACTTGAATTTGCTTTAATCTGGGTTGAATTTTTGAGCCTGTCCGTTTAATCGTTGTTTAACGGGGCTTTAATCGGGCTTTAATTGGCTTTAATAATGTGCGGCTGCATGGCTGGTTTTCGCCGGCTGTGTGGCCGCTTTCGTTGTGCGACTGTTAGATTGGTCAGAGTGGGGCAGAGGGTGCGAAATTCAGGCGTTTACGGCGTTTGTGGGGCATTGTGCCGGTGGGTTGGCAGGGTAGGGGAGCGGCGAGAACTGCGCGCCCATGCGCACGAGTGATCCGGCGGACGGCTCAGGCGTTAAATCGGCTGTTAAATGGCGGTCGCTGCGCCCTGCTTCGGGAGGGTCAAACCGAGGGTGGGGGAGTGGTGAAAACCGTGCGCATTTCGTCTAAAAAATGGGGTTGGATAGTCAGTTGGATAGTCATTTGGGTGGTCATTGGCGCATAGGTATAGACCCCCCATACGGACAAAATGACCGCCGAAAACGGCGATTTTGAAGCGATAAACACCCCTTTAATACCAAAATAGGCCCCTTTAAAAACGCTGTTGAAATATGTTTAAGTTACTGATAATGTGCGTTAAATGCGTTTAATGGCTCAAAAAACACGCTGAAAAACAGGAATCTCCCCTATTTAGACCCCTTATAGGGGGTGTATGGAGGTCGAGCCAGATAGACGCGCAAGTTCGCCATGAATGCAATCAATGTATTTTTGTCGCTCATCAGAATACAGACGGTCAACAATAATGTCAGCAAGTTCGTGGGCTTGCGTTACACGTCGCTGCCTTGCGTTTGAGGTTTTAAGAGTTTTAATTTCAGTTTCCAGTTTATTGCAGGAGCGTAGAAAAAATGCTGTGGCCGCCTCATCTTTGAACTTTGTTGAGGTAGCAATTTGCGGCTGATTGAGAATTTGTCGAATGGTTGGGGAAATGGGTCTATTATATTTATTGGAATATGCCTGTAACGCCATATCTGCACTTTTGCTTTTGTCCGCATTAGCCGGGAGCGTCGAGGCAAGTTGACTGAGTAAATCAAGGCGCTGGGTAAAGATGTCAAGATTTACAGTAGTGTCAATGATATGAAAAGACTCCAGCATTTGAAACATCATGCCGGTGGCTCTTTTGTTTGCGGGGTTTGGCGTAAACTTCCACACGAGAGCAACAGCAACTAATATAACAATAACCGTAAGCATATCAATTTAGCGGGCAAGAACTTATTTTATATTTTTTACAAAAGTACATCAGGGAGCAACTTCGACCGGAGCCTGGGCATGGTGGTGCGTAGTCTCGTTTTTTCCGGCCTGTGCGTTTTTAAGTTTTTCCCTGAGTTCTCCCAGTTCTTCGGCTTGTTGGCGGATTATCTGATCCTTTTCCTTAATCATGTCGAGGAGGTATGTTGGTGCCGATGTTGGTTGCTTTTCTGGGTGCTCCGGGTCAGGAAGCAACATCTCCCCTACTCCACGCAATAGCCAAAGTGGGGAAATGTCGGGGTATATTGTTAGGATATTTTCTAATTTATCTGTACCTATGGCACCGCCTTTTTTCAGGGATTTGCCAAAAGAGGCATTAGCCATTCCGATGCTTCGCTCAAAGGCAGCCACCGTTATGCCCTTATAATCCATGTACTGTTTAAGTCGCTCTAATATCATTCTGTTTCAGACTGTTTTAATAATCCATTAGAAAAAATCCTACCCAAAATTTTGGTATTAGGAAATTTCCTACTATCTTTGCAGCGTGTTACCGAGGTTACAGCCGCCAAAGATACAAAAAAATGCCGAGGCGGACAAAGGGAACACGAATTAAAACAGTTTGAACCCAATGTAAAAGGATATGAGAACAACAAGCAGTTACATCAAAGTGAGTAATGAGGCGCGGGCAAAGCTGGCGCGCCTGTTCAAGGTCGAGGAAAAAACGGTATATCTGGCACTGACCTACCGCCGAGACTCAGACACGGCCCGAAAAATCCGTTTTACGGCAGTGCATAACTTCGGCGGTGTGCCCATGTGCCACTGCCCGGAGTGCGAAACCATGCACAACGTTACGGAGGACGGGCGCGAACTCATGGTGCAGAATTTTAACAACGGCGTGAAACTGGAGATTGACAAGCACACCGGCGCGGCTGTGGTGTATGACCGCAGGGGCGCAGTTGTTAAGACTCACCAAATAGAAAATTTCTTTGAACTGTCAGTACTACAACTGTTAGCTGAAAGCCTGTAACTATGGAGACAGTAAACGGAACAATCTGCATAAGCCACGCCGAACTGACCGGGCGCATAATCACGACCGCCAACCTTAACAATCTGGTGCGCCGTGGTAGAGTGCAGCAGGTCCAAAAGGGCGGCAACGGGCGGACTGCGCTGTATGCCGTTGACAGTCTGCCGCTGAAATGGCGGACCGAGGTTTACAGGCGTTACCCGGACCTGCAAGAGCAGGCGGACAGCCGGGAGTTTATAGACACTGTGGAACCTGACGGCGCAGCCTTAAACTTTTACCAGACTTACAAGCTTGCCGACGGGCGGAACCTGCCAGATGACAAAGTGCTGGAGTACGCAAGCAACGCGGCGATCATGAACGCTTTCCGGCGTTGCTGGGACGCTCATGTGAGCAAGCGGCAGCGCACCGGCAAAAAGGCAGTCGCCGGCAAAGAGTTCTGGGCGCGTGCGGCGGCAGCGCTTCCGCGACTTGCCGACCGCTTCCCCCATTCGTTGCCCGGCAGCCCCCGGAGGCTGTCTATGAAATTTGCGGAGTATGTGCGCGACAGCTATGTGTGCTTCATATCCGGCAAATTCCTTAACGGCAACGCCGGCAAGGTGCTGACTGATGAACAAACCGGCTACCTTGCCACCCTGATAAGCAACCCCAACAACGTGCAGGACACGGTGGTGGCGAAAGCCTATAACGTAAAAGCGCGGGCACTGGGCTGGAAAGAGATAACGGCGGCAGCCGTGGGAGTATGGCGCGAAAAGCTGCAATTAGAGGCAGCCGCCGGACGCTTAGGAGTTACCAACTTCCGGAACCGCAAGACCATGCAGGTGAAGCGCAGCCGCCCGACCGCCCCGTTCCTGATGTGTTCGCTTGACGGCTGGACCGTCGAGCTGCTGTACCAGAAAACCAAGACCGACAGCAAAGGGCACAACATAACGACCTACACCAACCGCCTTACAATCGTGGTAGTGCTTGACCCGTGCGTCGACTATCCAATGGGCTATGCCGTCGGCGACCATGAGTGCCCGGAACTGATAAAAGCGGCATTAAGGAACGCCGCGATCCATAGCCGGGAACTGACCGGCGAAATGCTCAGATACAACCAGGTGCAGAGCGACCGCTACGCGATTAAGACCATGACCGACCTGTACGCAGTGTTAGGCGACAAAGTAATCCCGGCACAGGCGCACAACGCCAAGTCGAAGCCCGTAGAGCCGTATTTCAAGCACTTAAACATGACATACTGCCAGCTGTTCCCGAACTGGTCAGGCTTCGGTGTAACGACCGACCCGATGCGGCAGCCGAACAGCGAGGCGCTGAACAAGAGGCGCCACAGCTTCCCCGATGAAGCCGGACTCCGGGCCCAGATAGATGAAATTATGCGGCTGGAGCGTGCGCAGAAAATCGGCAAGCTCATGGAGAAGCTGGCGAAGCTGAAACCGGAACACCGGCTGCCCATGAGCCGGGAAATGTACCTGCTTAACTTCGGCGTAGAAACCGGCTTTAAGAACGTGCTGGAGGGCTGCGGACTGCGCCCCACCATTTTAGGCGTTAAGCGTGATTATGACTGCTTCGACCTGACATTCAGGGACCACGCCTCAGAGCGCTGGACGGTCAAGTATGACCCCGAGGACCTGACGCAAGTGCTGGCAGTGAACGAGGCAGGCACACGCCGCTATATGCTTGAGGAAAAGTATGTGCAGCCAATGGCACTTGCTGACCGCAAGCCGGGCGACGCAGAACAGCTTCAGAGGGTGCGCGACTTCAACAAAGCGCTGGAGGCAGAGACCGCGCGGCGCATGGGCGACCACTTCGCCGACGCCCGGCGCGTGATAGAGCGAGCCGCAGAGCTGCCGATACACGGCACCCCGGCGCTGGGCGCGTGTCTGGAAGACCGGCTCATGCTGACGGACAGCCGCGGGCAGCATAAAGACAACCGCAGCCGCAAAAGACTTGCCGCCGCCGACATCGAAGCCTTAGAGGTGGAAACCGTGGAAATACCTGTAACACGCCAGGGCGATGCGGTGGAGAGCGTAAGGGTAAATGATTATTCAATTTTTTAAGACGTAAAAGGACATGACAACAGAACAGAAAAAACAAATTGCCGAACAGCTCCGCGCCTACTGCGGACAAAAAGGCAGCCAGAACAAAGCAGCCAACAGCCTTAACGGGGTGAGCAGCGCGACAATCAGCAAAATGCTTTCGGGGCAGTGGGACACCATAGCCGACGACATGTGGCGGAGCATAGCCGCCCAGACGGGCACCGCCGAGTCCAACGGGTGGCAGGTGGTCAAGACCCGCGCCTACGATGTAATGACATTCACGCTTGCCAGCGTACAGGCCGACTCGCTGACCGCCGCAGTTATCGGCGGAGCCGGGAGCGGCAAGACCGAAGCCATAAAGAACTACACGGCAGCCGGGCGCAATGTCTATCACATGGTCTGCTCCGAGTATTGGAACCGGCGCACGTTCATGGCGAAACTGTTGCAGAACATGGGCGCGACGGTAGCGGGCACCACGGTAAGCGATATGATGGACAATATCGTGGACACGTTGAAGCGTAAGGACTCGCCGCTGATAGTTCTGGACGAGGCCGACAAACTGAGCGACCAGGTGCTTTACTTTTTCATTAGCCTGTATAATCAGCTCGAGGACCAGTGCGGCATAATCCTGACCGCGACCAGCAACCTGAAAGCCAGGATTGAAAAAGGGTTGCGCCTGAACCGCAAGGGGTATGCGGAAATTTACAGCCGCATAGGGCGCAAATTCGTGGAACTGCCCCTGCCCGACAGTGAGGACATAGCCGCCGTGTGCGTGGCTAACGGCGTGCGCGACACCAAGGCAATAAACAAGATCGTGGACGAGGCAGACGGCGACCTGAGGCGTGTAAAACGCAGCGTGTGGGCCATGCTGAAAGGAGGTGCGAAATGAAATGGATTAACGACCCGGACAGCTACGCAAGCCGTCCCATAATCGCGCTGGAACCGGAGGAAGCAGAGAAAATCGCGCTGCTGCTTAAAAAGACACGAAACGAGGCCGCAAAAAGATTTGACCATTACTGCGGACTTCATGAGGTCGGCGAAGCCACTGAGCGCCAGCAAACCCTCATGGTAAAATATAGCGATCTTGTTGATTTTATCGACAATTTTACAGACATGACGAAATGAAACCTTACCCCGTAAATTTCAGATTCCGCGCCCAGTTTGACCTCATGCCGGGCTGGGTGCCCCAGGTGCTCCAGGAATGGCTCGAGCAGGGCTGGACATGCGACATAACAGTGAAGCGAGTAAAAGGGCGCTACGGTGCAAATATGGTGCGTGTGGAGATAGAAGCAAGCACCAGCGAGGACCTGGCAGCCAAGCGCAAGGCATTAAACGCGATGATCGAGGCACAGGGTTACGGTCCCGACGCACTGAGAAAACGGCCACAGATAGCAGAAAAATAACGAGCAATGAGCAGAGCGATAAGTAATAAAAACGTGCTGGCGGCGCAATTCGAGACCGCAGACTTCGACGGGCCGTTCCTGGCGAGCTTCGGCCGCCCGGAGCTCCGGGGGGTGTGGCTTATCTGGGGCGACAGCGGCAGCGGTAAAACCACTTTCACGCTCCAGCTCTGCAAGTATCTGGCCGGCTTCCGTCGCGTGGCTTACGACAGTCTGGAGCAAGGTCTGAGCCTATCGCTTCAAAAGGCATGGGAGCGCGTGGGAATGGCGGAAGCCGGCAGCAATATAATACTGCTGAACAAAGAGGAAATGCCGGAGCTCTGCGCCCGGTTGCGGAAGCGTAAAAGCCCGGAAATAATAGTAATTGACAGTCTGCAATATCTGACCAAATTCTATATGGACCAATTCAAGGCCCTTAAAGCAGAATTTCCCGACAAACTATTCGTGTTCATAAGCCAGGCCGACAAAGCCGGCAAGAACCCGGACGGACACATTGCGAAAAAAATACGGTATGACGCCGACATAAAAATCAAGGTCGAGGGCTTCAAGGCATTTGTAACAACTCGCTTCGAGGACCGGGACAAAGGCGAGGGCGGCGAGGACTTCATAATCTGGGAACAGGGAGCCGCCGAGTATTGGGCTGAACAAATCAAATAACGACTATGGCAAAAAAAGAAAACAGGACAATGGACCAGATACACCGCGACCTCCTGAAAAAGTTTCACACCCTTTGCACGGTGCTGGGGCTTGATGATGAAGCAAAGCGGGCAATTCTGGCAAGCTGGGGAGTCGAGAGCAGCCGCGACCTGGACCAACACCAGTTGATAGACATTTGCGCGAAGCTGAGCGAGCAGGTCAATGAAAAGGACGGCACCGCCTCACTTGACAAGCTGCGCAAGCGTGTGATCGCGGCGATTGGCGGCTGGCTCCGGGAGACCAAGCAGCAGAGCAATATTTCGATAATAAAAGGCATTGCAATGCGCGCCAGCGGTTACAATGACTTCAACAAGATACCGAGGGAGCGGCTGCGCAACCTCATAGCGACATTTAACAACAAGGTCAAGGACGCCCGGGCGGTTGACGCTCTGACCGACGCGCTGCTGATGCAGCATTACAGCGCCGGGGGTGAGATTGATCCAACACTAAATTAACGAGCCGATGGAAAAGGACAAAAAAGTGTGCTGCATTTGTGGCAAAGAATTTACAGAGTATGGAAATGACCCTTATCCCATAAAAGAAGACGGCGAGTGTTGCCGGTCATGCAATTGGGGCGTGGTCATACCCAAGCGAATAGAACTAAGCACATTAAACCAAGATCCACGAAATTATGACCCACGAACTGGAGAAAATTAAAGCCTATGTACTGGAGCAGACGGCGGAGCTTGCCGAGAACGCCAAGGTCGAATTGCTGGACGCCCTGGCATGGTGGGCGAGCGAGGAAGCCGGGCACCTCACATTTGACTCCCCGGACGTCGAGGACTATGACAATTAAAAACGCTGTGCCGGTGTAAAAGGACAGAACACCCAAGCAGTTAAACACAATTTAATAACCACTTAAAACCCATTTAACAATGAGTGAACAAGTAACAATGTCAGCCGCAGAGCGCGCCGAGTGGGAAGCGTTCAAGGCTGAAAAAGCGAAAAAGGAAGCTGCTGAACAGCGCAAGCAACAGCGCGAAACTTACGCGCAAATGGTCGATGACGAACTGCGCACAGCGATTCCCGAACTGCTGAATCTCAGCAGCGGGATAAAGACCGTGAAAGATACGGTCTTCGGCAACTTCGCGGCCATAATCGAGATGAAAGCCGAGTTGTTCGGCACCAAGGACGGCGGCCAGTATAGCCACACATTCACCAACAGCGACAGCACCCTGCAAATCACATTAGGGGTCAATACCGTGGACGGCTACCGCGACACGGTGGAAGATGGTATCGCGATGGTGCGCGGCTATATCGAGAGTCTGGCGACCGATGACAAGAGTAAAGCACTTGTGTCAGCAGTTTTGCGCCTGCTGAGCCGGGACGGCCAGGGAAACCTCAAGGCCAGCCGCGTGCTCCAGTTGTGCAAAATGGCCGAGGAAAGCGGCGACGAGCAATTCCTGGAGGGTGTGCGCATTATTCAGGAAAGCTACCAGCCGAACCGCACACGCCGTTATATCCGCGCCCGACGCAAAGACCCCAAGACCGGAGCGTGGCGCAATATTCCGCTGGGCATAACAGACGTTGATCTGTTGACGGAGAATGAAGCGGCCCCGGAACCTGACGCAGAGGCGGAGGAATCCGAGGCGGAAGCGGCCGAGTAAAAAAAGACCGCGCCGACGTGCCACCGAAGTAGCTGACGCCAGCGCTGAGCCTGTGTAAAAGGACAGTGCAAAGTTAGTAAAAATCGGTGAGAATGACAAATAAAAAGCGGCACAAAAGCACGTTGGCGCGGGCAGAGCAAATAAAAGCACTTACGGCCCTGCACTACGAAGCCGGCAACCAAGCGAAATGCTACAAAGCAGTGTGGCGGCGCTGGATAGAGCCCCAGTTTGGCATTTGTTACCGCACTTACCTGAACTTGCTGGGACTTGACCCCGAAACGGAGAGCCGCCCAAACAATCAACCCTCGTTATTCGATGAACTCTAAAAACGCCCCTGACGGCCACGGAAGCCGCCGGGGGTGTTGTTGTATTGGTCCGGTCATTTGATGGCCGCAGAGAGGCCCACAACGCGCGACACGGGGCGCATTGCCGTGGTGTCCTGTGCCGATGTACGGAAACACTCAACGTCTTCGATTATTTCGTTATGCGCGTGATTTGTGGCCGAGATAGTGTGCATGAAGCCGGCGAAGTTTTCACCCCGGAGACCTTGCATTGCGGCGTTGATGTCGTTGAGCAGGTCGAAGCGTGCGAGAGCTTCGGCCATAGCCGGATCCTGGGAGCCGTGAATGCCGGCAGTGGCACGGTTGAGGATATGCAGCCGGACAATGATGTCGGCGCGTCTGGCCGCATTGCCCTGCTGGTGCCATTCGATGGTCTCAAATTCAACAAACACCGACGGGAGCGGATAGACGGCACCCCCGGCGAAGTGTGCGCCGTTGTCGTTCCAGAGGTCCACGTATGTAATGCCGGGGACTGTAAGGAGCTTTTCGGCAATGGCTGTAAAAATCTGTTTTCTCATTGTCTTAAAAAATCTGTTAGCTGGAGATTGAATTGCTTGAGGTTGTCGTCGATGACTCCCCGGATAATTCGCTGTGTGTCGGGGCCGTCGCCGATGAAGCGACGCTCCGGCATGGTTATGACCTTGCCGACTTTCATTAAGACCATACGCCTCCATGATTCGTCTTTGGTCTCTTTATATTTAGCCCAAAAGAAGCGTTTCATTTTGGCCGTAACGGTTATTTTGCCGCCCTCATTATGGAGTGCGGTGTAAGGAAGCGAGGACGAGAAACGGACACCATTGCCAGATACTTGCCCCTGGGCGGACCGACGCATGGCACTGGAGACTATGAGCAGCGAGCCACGATTGTAATCATGGGCGCGAGGCTTCCACTTGTCGGAGAAAAAGGCCTTACGCTCAAAGTTGCGGTCGAACTCGTCGGAGAGCTCCACGCGCATATCGCTGAGAATGTCGGCCTTTAATTTGTTGGCGTCGAGCATTTAATTGGGTTTAAATTGTTATTAAATCAGAAAAAAGTTGTAAATTTGCGGCGAATGGCAAAAATAACAGACCGAATAGAAGAGCGGCCCTACATGTGTGAGGACTGCAAGCACTTCCTCTCCGGGGCGAAGTGCCGCGCCTTTGACCTTATCCCCATTGAAATTTATGAGGACCCGGAGGCGCACACTGCTGTTGTGCCAGGGCAAAAGGGGGACTATGTATTTGCAACCGATAAGCCCCGCGACACAATGCGCGTTTATGGCGATGGCGATGTAGAGCCGGAAGCCTGATTTTTTTCGTCATAGAGTCTTTTGACAAGATTTCCCACCGCGACCGCTATTGGCCGCGGTGTTTCGTTATTGAGGTATTCAGACCATGCCTCTGCAATAAATTCGGCTTCATTCTTATGTCCGTAGGTTGAGAGGCTGTCGACAATGTGCTGTTTGCCTTTTGCGGTTTCCTCCCGATACATTTTCAAAAAATCGGCGTGATAACGGAGACCAAGCAGGCGGTCAATCTCGTGGCCGAGCTCATGGTCGAAAACGGCCTTAAGAGTGCCGCAGCCCGGGGGGTGCCATTTGCTTTTAACATCGTTGGCGAGGGATGTGTCGATTTTGTCGCCTGCCCATGTGGTATTGAAGCAAATGCCGCTTAATCCATATTCTTTTGCAGCGCTATGAGAATAGGCGTAACAGTTGCGGCAGGTCGCAATTTTGCGGGCGTATTCTTTAGCCCATTTTTCCAGATACGAATCTGGGAGCCCGGCATGTGTAGCCTTAAGCTCTGCCAGTTTTGCAGCGGTAAGCATTTCAATGCGACCGCGGATAGTGCCGACAAACAATGTTACTTTTTTAAGCTCCGGCCAGCATTGGAAATGCCGCTCCACGCTTCGGAAAATAGACTGAATTTGTTCCATGTGCTTTTTGGTAAAGCCTTTTAAGGAACAGTTAACGCCCAACTGGTCGCGGAAAAACTGCTCAGCTTCGGCCACAGTCTTAGGAGTCCACTCCGCAGGAGTGTAGCCGTCGATTGCCTGTTTGACCTGCTCCGGCTTTGGTCCCTTATAATACGGGTGTTTCGGCGGGAACAGTTGCAAGTCCTTACCGGGATTGAAGCGGAAAATCTGCTGTTTTGCTGCTTCGGTGCAGTTATTGCCCCGGAGCATGGAGAGCGCCGGGTCGCTCTGGGGATATTTGCCCTTGCGGACCTGCACGGCCGTGCAGCGGCAGTTCCAGCCGTTGGGCGGGAGATAGAGCGACCAGAACGGGTCGGAGGGCGGCAGCGTTGTGCCGTGCAAAATTGCGTGATCTTCGCGGACTCGGTCGTCCTGAGCCGTGCGGTACTGGAGGTCGTAGCGGTCGCCGTCGGCCTCAATCTGTTGCCAGCGTGCAGCCATTAGCGACGAGCCGACGGCGTGGTTATACTCCGCATATAGATAGTTATGATTATAACGGTTGTTGACCGCCTCCACGTCGCGCCGGAACGTTTCAAAGGGCTTTATGTCGCCTTTGTCGGTAACGAGTGAAAGCCCCACCTCGCGGAGCGTGTGGAACGCCTTGAAGCCGGAGAAAATAAAAGCATTGTTTTCGAGAGCGTGGCGAACCACCTCCGGGACCTCATGGGGCACACCGGAGTCGATGCCGCGCTTAATCTGGCGGAGCGTTTCGGCAATGAGGCGGCGCGCCTCCGGCGTGTTGAGCATAGAGGCGTCGAAGCTCCCGGCATTGTAGACCATGCCGGCGGCGTCAAAAAAGGCCGTGTCGTCAAAATCGGGCTTGTCTGTCGCGTCGGCGAGCTCCAGCAAGTCATTTTCATACAACGAACCCAAAGCGGCGTTAAACGCGAGATATGAGCGGCGCAGCCCCACCGTGTCAGCCAAACGCAGGGCGGGGCTCAGTCGAAAAAACGGTCGGGCTGTGTTTTGGCTTCACGCGGCTTGTCAATGACAACGCCGTATTTGTCGGTGAAATAATCCGGGGGAATCTCGTAATACTCCAGCAGGAGGCGTTCAATCTCGCGCTGTTCGGCAGGGGTGTAGCTGGCGGCATTGTTAAACTGGAAGCGCAACCCCTTGACCGGGAATCCGTGCAGCTCCATGAGCGGGAGCAACCGGCCGTTGACTATGTGGGCGCACATGACGGCGTCGCTTTCAGTGGTGCGCTCAAAAATTTCGAGGTGTACTTCTGATTGGGATAGTGAGGACCCGGAGTCGATGGTCATAGTCTGATTCAATACCACCTTCGATAGCTCCGAGTTGCAGCGGTCCACGCGGCGGTCATAGACGTTGTAAGCGTCGCCACGGCTGCTTTCCTTAATTTCGATTTCGGTGCCGTCGGTAGTAAGGATGTACTGGGCTGCGCCCATTTTGTCGAGGGCGGCTTCGAGTTTGGCACGTTCCGCGTCGTCGAGAGTATTTGCGCGGGCTATGCGCATTGGCATACCGAAGATCTCGCCGAACACGTCCCAATAAGCCAGCATATTCTTTTTGCTGATGCAGGAGGGGGCGCATTTAAGGAGCAGACCGAGGTCGCGTGGCTTGCCAACCTCCACGCACCAGTTGGCAATGTCTCCCTCGCGGTAAGGTATGCCCTGGCGCCAGTCGCCGCCGGAGTCGCGGACGAGGACGCCGTATTCAGGCACAACGTGTTTGCGGGGCACAAGCTCCACCCCGGTGAAGCGGATCGGGCCGTTGTCGCGCACCACGTCGCCCAACTGTATGAGCGTCGGCCCCCAGTAGATGGAGTCGAGGCAAAGGCTGAGGAAGTCGGCGAACCATTCATTTTGCAGCAACTCGGTAGCCTCCGGCTTTTCCTTGCCGTTGGCGTCCACAAGGCGGAAGTCCTTTTGCAGGACCTTGCCCTTGCGCTGGGCGATACATCCAGACAGATGGGCGTCGAGGACACAATCAGCGTAAATGTCGTAAAGCCGGCAACGGTTTGGGCTTTCGTAGTCGATAGCCATTTGATGGGCGGCGCGCCAGTCGGCCACGTCTTTTTTAGTCAGACTGTCGGTCTGCTGCTGGAGCATGGCCGACACCTTAATGCCCTGCTTAGACTGGAGGGCGCGTGAGAGAACCACAAGATCCGAACGTGTGGGGCGGCTGAAAAAATCGCGGATATTTGTAAATATATTTGCCATTGCAGGGGAATTAATGTTTTACTTTTTCATTTTCGTAATCGTTGCGGGTGGTCGGTATGAGCTGGTCGCCGGCCCAGGAGGAGACGGCTGTTTTAAGAGCGCCGCCGCCGTCCTGTGGGACCGGAGTCCAGCCGGCGACCGCTGTCTTTAGCTTGTTAATGTCGTTTTCGATGATGTTCAGGCGCTTTGTCAGGTCCTCAACACGGACGAGACCGCCGAGCTTGCCGCCGTTGAAAGTCACGGCGTTTTTGTCGAGATGGGCGGAAATTCCGTCCACGTCAATACGGAGACCGTCGGCGTCCATGACGGCGGAGGTGTCGCCGATTACAATTTCGGCGGACTCAATTTTTTCAGAGAGCAGCACCACCCCGGCGGCACCGTCGGCGACAAAGCCAACCACCACATAACTGCCAACCTCCGGGAAGATGCAGAGGCCGAAGTCGCAGCCCTGGTTTGCCTGGAGATTGACACTAAGGAGGGGCGCACCCTCATTTATCGGAGAGCAGTCGATGGTACGGGCGGATTTATCCACCGCGTCCACCGTACACACCAGGGCGACCGTTTCGCCGTCGGGCTGTGCGAGCTGTCGGATAATGTTTCTTAAGTCTGACATAAGGCAAAGAATCAGGCGACGCGGAGGCCGAGGGTTATTTCCTGGCGGAATCCGCCGTCGCCGTATTTAATCACAACTTTTTTGACCTGATAGACCCCCATTTTGTTGCCGTCGATAATAAGGCCTATGGCGTCGAGCGGGTCAACGAGCTTATAGCCGAAAGTAGTAAAAGAGCCTGTGAGGCCGTCGCGTTTCAGGCGTTTTATTTCCTGTTCCGCCCATGCCTTGAGCTCGCTTTCGGTTTTGTTGTAGGTGTGCAGCGTCCGGTGTTCTCCGTCGCTGTCGCCGACCTCCACTTTGATTTTTTTATTATCCGGCATAAGGCTGACAGCTTTGACGCGCAGGCGCATATTTTCGGCCTTTTGCTGCTGGAGGCTCTGGTCTGATATGATGTTAAGCCCGGTTTTGAATGTCTGGGAGGGTGTGGTGTCACGTTCAAACAGAACACCGCAATAAAGCACCGGCTCCCCGTCCTCATAGCGGAAAAAAGAGCGGACGCCCTGTTCGGAGAGTTTGCCGAGCAGAGAGGCCACCGTGTCGGCCGTTACGCGGTAGGCGCCGAGCGACTGTTCGCCCATGATGTTGAGGCGGTAAGTAATGCCCTGGTCCTTGAGCAGCGTTTCGAGCGTAATAGAGCGGTAGGCCTTTTTAACGGCCGGCATTTGTTTGAGCTTGAACATATCGTCCTCACAGGTTATGACCACGGGCGTTTTGAATCCGACGTCACGGACATAGCCGACAAAAGCGAGCTGGAGACTGTCGTCGTAGCCCAGAGAGATACGCACACGGTCGCCACGGCGCACGGGAATTTCAGCGGCCCCGTCCCACTTGATTTTTTTAGGCAGCGTTATTTTGGCTTCGGCTGTCAGTTTTTCGGTGTCGCGTGTAATCTCCACGGCAGTAACGAAGTCGAGCGACCAGGTGCGGTCGCCGGCAATCTCTATTTTTGCGCACAGTCTGAACATTACTTAAACGGTGTTTAACGGGTGTTTAACGGGGTGTTAAATGGCGTTACCAGTCGTAACGGTTTGGGGTCATGGAGCCGAAGCGCACGGGGTTGCGGGTGTCGTCGTCGGAGCCGTCGGGGGACTGATAGACCGGGAGGTCGGGGGAGGCTTTGCCGGCCTGAATATCGCGCAGCCACTTGACAGAATCATTATATAGACATTCGCGGCGCTCATGGCCCATATTCTGGGGCAGACGGTGAATCATGAGCCACAGGGCGATATTTACGGCGCACTGCACCAGCATGGAATTGCGGCACGGTCCGGAGGCGGCAAACGCACGGTCGAGGTCATAGCGGTGGCGCAGGTAAGAGGCTATTTGCTCCATTGCGGCGGCTTCGGCAGTCAGGCGGATGTCGTCGTTCTGGGTTATCTGCTTGAACTCGTAGTCGTCGCACACACTGCGGTAGTCGTCGAGGGTCAGGAACATGGGCGCGAAGTGTTACGGGGTGAAGCCTCAAAAATTGCGATTTCGCGGGCTTTTTCGGCCGAGAGTCCCGGGAGCCTTTTCTGGCGGATCAATTTTTTCACGCCCTGCATGGAGACGCAGACCGGGTGTCCCTGATGGACGAGCACCAGGTATTTTTTACGGTAGAGGTCGGCAGAGCGCCGGGCCTGACGGATAGCACGATTTTTGCGCCAGTCGAACAGGAGGGCGCGGAAGTATTCAGCAATTACCATGATACATTTTTAGCGTTAGGTCGCAAGCCTATTGAAGTGTTGTTAACAATATTTTTCTGGCGCGTGTCGCGCTGGAGAATCCATATAGCGCCCTCGTCGGCGTCGGGGCCGTCGTCGTGGCCGCGCATACCTTTTTCAAAAGCAAGGGTCTGGTCTATGCCGGTGAGCATGTCGGGGTCGTCCTTTTGCGCTTCGTCGTAGGTGACAAAGCCACGTTCCCAGAGGGGCGAAACCGCTTCAACACGCTGGAACTTGTCGGGCTTTTTCCGCTTGTCGCCGGTGATGGGGAGCTGATAACCGCGCAGCTCCCCCTCGCGGCGGAACTCGTCAAGGATGGTGTCCTGCATGAAATTGGCCTCCATGTACCAGCGCACGGCAATTCCCTGGGCGCGGCACCATTCGTAGAGGTCGTAACACCAGCGGACCATTTCAGCGACGGAGCACTGGCGGACAAAAGAGCGGAGGCACCAGAGACCGGTCCCGGCTTTGCCCCAGAGCTTCGCGGCCTTGAAGTCGTTTTTTGTGGAGCCCTTGAAGCTGGGGTCGATGTAAAGCACAAATTCCGAGAATTTGGACCACGCCGGGCGTTTGCCCCAGCGGATCCACTCATTCCGGAACACTGCCCCCTCAATGATGGGGTTGTTCATGTATTCTTTTTGAAATGCCCTGTACCCGGCGACATCTGCAAGGGCTTGCACTTCGGCCGGAGTCCATTTAGCGCGCCAGGATATATTTCCGTTGCGGTCGTAGATATTTACGCGGGTAACGTGGACAGTCTTAATCTCGCACCACTTCGCCAGAACTGAATTTTTGGCAATGAGGTTGCCGACCATGAAAAAGCGTCCGCGACCGCCGTCGAGGGTACCGAACAGAGCGGAGCGCACCCAGTCGAACAGTTTAGACACACGGGCCGGACTTTCGACCAGCTCGTCGTCGTCGAGGTCGTCAATAACGACATAATCCGGACGGTGGGAGCGATAGCGCAGACCGCGCGGAGACTGACCGCGACCACGGGCAAAAAAGGCGACGTCGGAACGGGTAACAAACTCGCCCTCTTCCCAGGATCCAGCGTTGTACTGTTCGCCGAAATCGGCAATATAACGCTGGTTGTACTGTAATTCGGCCTGAATGTCGCCGAGCAGGGTTTTGGCGTTGTCCTCAGACTTGCCGACCAGCACCATGACGTTAATTTCACGCCCCTTTGTTTGGGTCGTTCCAAAAATTTCAGAGCCGACAATATCCCAGGCCATAAGCCACATGGGGATAAATACGTCCAAGTTGGTAGATTTTGCGGCTCCGCGGTGCCATACAAAACCGGCCTTGAGGTTGCGGTTTTTTCTGATTTTGTTGGCGGCGTCGATATGGAACGGCGCGCAGGGCGTTGACTGCCCCGTTTCGGGATTTTCAGTCCAGTGCGGGAAATAGTGATCTACGAAATCGGCATAATTCAGCAAAAGCCGGCGCAGACGTGCAAGGCGCTGCTCGGCTGTTTCGTTGATGTTTACGGCGGTGGCTGCCTGCACCGTCTCGCAGTGCTGTTTCCACTTTTCCCGTGCTTTTAATATTTCCGCTTTCGTAGCCATGCGTTAAAAACTTTCTTTGAGCTTTTCGGAAATGAAAAGGTCGTGATAATGATTTATAGTTTTCAGCAGCTCCGGGGTGACATTCGGGTCGAAGCTCATGCGATATTGCAGCCACTTGCTGAAAGCCATAAAGACCTCTATCACGTCAACGACGGAAGTTTTTTTGTCGAGGCGTTCAACGGTGGCGGCGAACTTGACGAGCTTGTCGGCGCTGGCTGCTGTTTTCTCCGGTGACGGGTCGGCGGCCAGGTCCTCCAGAAGCACGTTAATGCTGTTCAAAATCTTATTTACGAGCTCCGGGCGGGTGATGTTGGCAGCGGCGCGGGCCTGTTCCCAACCGCCCTCTGCAACCCATTTTGTAATTGTCTGTGCAGACACTCCCACCTTTTCGGCGATGGACTTCTGAGGCTCGCCCTGCATATAAAGGAGGCGGGCGTGTTCACGCTGCTGCTCACGTTCTTTTTTAGTTGCCATTCATAAACATAAAATTTTACGGGTTTAGGCGCGACCACCATTGGCGCGCCTTTTCACAGTGCAAAGTTGGCTCAAAAAGGCACCATAATAAAAAAGAGTGTAAAAGATTTACACTCTTTTTGCCCGGGGCGTGAACAATGCGCAATTTTGCAGAGCTGAACGACTTACAGCCACATTCTTTGCTGTGGCAAAGCGGCAAGCCGATTAGCGGAGTAGAGCAGTTGACAGCTCGCCGGGCTCATTCCCCGGAGGTCGCAGGTTTGAGTCCTGCCTCCGCCACAACAATCAGGTATTAGGTAAAAAAGATTGATTAACGGCCCCGGGCGCGGGGGACACACCCACCCTCCACCCACCACCGCCCCCTCGCGCCCCGGGCTTTTTTAAGGACAAAATGCAATGGCGAAAGATGTAATAATATCAACGGGAGCCGTGAACTGCTACGGCACGCGCGTGCTGACCAAGGGAATAGACCTGAGCCAGTACGAGCGCAACCCGGTTTTGCTCTGGATGCACCGTAGGGCATTCGACGGAAACGCTATGCCGATAGGCAAGGTCGAGAATCTGAGGGTCGAGGACGGCAAGCTGATAGGAACGCCGGTGTTTGACCAGAACGACGACTTCGCCAAGCAGATAGAGAACAAATGGGAAAGCGGCTTTTTGCGCATGGCTTCGGCCGCGCTTGAACCCATTGAAACGAGCGCGGACGAGGCGCTGGTGCTCCCCGGTCAGACGCGCGAGACAGTTACGCGGTCAAAGCTGATTGAGGTCAGCATTGTGGACATAGGAGGCAACGACGAGGCCCTGCAACTGTGCGGAGCCGACGGCAAGGTGATGAAGCTGGCCGCTGGAGAGGACGCGCCCGGACTCCCCCTGCTCCAACTGCAAAAAGATAGTGAACCCGAAACCGGCGCCAGTGCCGGCGAGGAAAACAATAAACCACATAATCAAACAACAGCGATGAACAAAGAACAGTTAACCCTCCTGGGCTTGCCCGAGGGAGCCAGCGACGAGCAGGCGACCGCCGCGCTCCAGCTGATGAAAACGAAAGCCGACAACGCGGACGCCTTGCAGCTGGCAGCCGTGACCCGGTGCGTGGACCAGGCGATTGCAGAGCGCAGGATTGTAGCCGAGCAGCGCGACCATTTTATCAACCTGGGGAAAGCCGCCGGCGCGGCAATGCTTGCCGACACATTCAAGAGTATGCCCCCGCAGCAGAAGCCTACCGACACATTACACCTATCCCGCGAGAGCGCGCCCGGCTCCGGCGGCGGCAAGAGCTACGCCAAGCTCAGCGAAGTGCCCCAGGATGAGCTCCTGGCCCTCCGCAAGGACCAGCCCGCCGAATATATGCGGCTGTATAAGGCCGAATATGGCGTCGACTGCCCGCCCCTGAGCGAATAAGACCCGTAAGAACAAATAACCCATAAACAACAATGAAACCCAAAAACAACCTTTTCAAAACCCTGTTCGGCCTTGTCGGCTGTATGCTGATGGCCGTAACATTCAACGCCGCCGCCGGCGCCACGTGTGCCGTGGCAATCGGGTGCGCGCCGGAGGCCGGAGCCATAGCCGGCAACGTGCTGGCTCTCGCCCTCCAGGGGGCAGCCCCCAGCGGCGCCCTCCGCGCCGGAGTGCTCAAAGAGATATGGACCGGCGAACAGATCAAACAATTCCGCACCGCTCTGGAGTCCTGGGGCTGGCTGGCGCGCATACGCAGCTATAACCAGCATGTGGATAACGATGTGATTCACTTCGTGGCTATCGGCGGCGACCCCAAGGTGCTGGTCAACAACACTACCTATCCAATTCCCGTTACCGCACTGGAGGACGCCGACAAGCCTATCGGTCTGGATAAATTCAGCACCGAGGCCACCCCGGTGACAGACGACGAGCTGCACGCTATCAGTTACGACAAGATGGCGAGCGTTCAGGAGCGCCACCGCGACGCCCTTGTGGAGACATTCGGAGCCCACGCAATCCATGCGATTGCCCCGGCCAAGAACGCGACAGGCATTCCCGTATTGCGTACCACAGGCGCAGCCTATGGCGGTCGCAAGCGTATGACCCCCGACGACCTGCTGGCACTTAAGGAGTCTTTCGACAAGATGAAGATCCCCAAGAAAGACCGCATTCTGGTACTTTGCAGCGAACACGTCAACGACCTGCTGGCTACCGAGCAGCGCTTCAAAGACCACTACAACATCAACCAGACCGAGGGCAAGATTTGCCGCCTCTATGGCTTCGACATATTCGAGTATGACGGCACACCATTCTACAACCCGACCTCCGGCGAAAAACTGGCGTGGGGTGCAGTTCCGGCGGCCACAGACATGCAGAGCTCCGTCGCATTCTACGCGGGCCGCATGATGAAAGCCGCAGGCTCCACGAAATTCTATCACAGCAAGGCCGAAAACGACCCGCAGAACCACCGCAACCTCGTGAACTTCGAGCAGTACGGCATTTGTCTGCCCCTGAGCGAGACCAACTGCCGCGCGGCCATAATGAGCGACAAAGTCGCGTAAAGACCCAGCCGAATGACAACACTAAAGCGAGGTAGCCGCGGGGCGGAAGTCAAGACCCTGCAAGGTAAATTAAACCTGATGGCCGACGGCATATTCGGACCCTTGACCGAGGAAGCGGTAAAAGAGTTTCAGAAGCGCAAGGGGCTGACGGCCGACGGTGTTGTCGGGGCGCAGACGTGGGCGGCTCTGGGAGTAGCCCAGAGCAAGCGCAAGATCGATGAAATCATACTGCACTGCACGGCCACGCCGGAGGGTGAGGAATTTTCCAACGCCCAGATAAAGCAAAGCCACCTTGCGCGGGGATTCTCCGACATAGGCTATCACTTTGTTATCGGCCTTAACGGCGAAGTGCGCCCCGGACGTGCGGAAGCGATAGCCGGCGCCCACTGCACCGGGCATAACACGCGGTCAATTGGCGTGTGCTATGTCGGCGGGTCTCCGCCCCGGTCAACTCCCAACTGGAAAAAGTTGTGGAAAGATACGCGCACGGCGGCCCAGCGCGCAGCCCTTGAAAAGCTCGTGAAAGAGCTGCTCAGGCGATACCCAGGGGCGACAGTGCACGGGCACAATGAATTTGCCAACAAGGCGTGTCCGAGTTTCAACGTAAAAACATGGCTCACCCAGGTGGGCATTAAACAGTAACAACATGAATGAGCGGCGAAATAATAACTATCATAATATCGGCGCTTTCGGCGGCGATAGCAGCCCCGGTCGGGGCATGGGTAGGCCGTAAGCTGGAGCGCGACAAATACAGGATCGAACTTGACCGGCTGCGGGCCGAGATGAAAGACAAGCTCGCCGAGGTCAAGAGCCACGAGCTGGAGAACGTGCGCAAGGCTGCGGACATACTCATGGAGAGTATTGTTCCGCCGCTCAAAGCCGAAATAAACAACTTACGCAATGATGTTCAGATGCTCAAAACGGCTTTGGATCGCATTTGGGGCTGTCGCTATATTGACCGTTGCCCTGTCAAACACGAGCTGCTGCTCCACCCGAAAGGTGGCGGAGCAGAGCCGGACAGAGGCGGCGGCCCAGGTAGAGACGACGGCCCGGAGCGAAAGCCGGGAAGAACAGCAGCACGCGGCGACCCTGACGACGGTGACGGAGAGCCGGGGGACGACGGTGACGGAGGTTGAAATCTACGACACTACGCAGCCCGCAGACCCGGAGACCGGGAAGCCTCCGGTCAAGGCGCGAATCCGGCAGACGCATGGCGAGGAAAGCCGGAACCGGGCACAGCTGGAGGAAACAGCCAGCGGCACGACCGAAGCCACGGAGGAAACGGAGCAGACCTATGAGGGCGGCACGCTTGACGAAGTGACGGTAACGGCCACAAAACCGCCGGGCCTGTGGGAGCGCATGAAACAGGGCGCGGCATGGGCGACGGCATTAACTATCCTGGCGGCAGCCGGGTGGATATTTTACAAAATCAAAAAACGCAAAACGACATGAGCAACGAAACCAAAAATAAGACCTCCGCTGATACAGTAGCGGAAAACTTGCAGGCCATAGCCGAGGTAGTCGCTACAAATGCTCCCAGTGCCGAGGAAGTGGCGAAAGCCGCGGCCGCCGTTGCCTCCGCACCCGGTAAACCGGCCAAGCAGAAGCCGGGCAATGCAAAGCCCAAAGCGGCCGCCGCGACAGGCGCGCTCAAGGCCATAGGACTTGCCGCGTGCAAGCGCCACGGACTTAAAGCCGTGTGGGTAACGGACGACGGGCAGTGCTTCGACCAGGAGAATAACGCCCGGGCACATGGTAAGAACCTGGAGAATCCCGAACCCTTAAAAGTGGAGGCGTGATGGGAACCAGTCTGAAAATCCTGAGAGAGAACGGCAACGTCCCCAAGAGCCTGCCCGGCGAGGACCATATAACGGGCCTTGTGTTTTACATGGCGGCGGCCGATATTCCCGACGCATTCAAGACCGAGCGCGTGCAGGCACTCAGCACGATAGACGCGGCAGAGGCCGTCGGCATTACTGCGGACGCAGCGAGCTGGACGGTGAAAGTGCTGCATTACCAGCTGAGCGAACTCTACCGTCTCAACCCCGCCGTCAGCCTCTACGTGGGAATCTTCGAGAAACCCCAGGGGGCGCAGACATTCGCCGAGCTTAAGACCGTGCAGAACTTCGCCGCCGGGCGCATTCGCCAGATTGGCGTGTGGTGCGGTGACACCCCGGTGAGCGGCGACGCCCTCACAGCGTTGCAGGAAATAGGCAACGCATTGGCCGAGGAAGAGGCCGAACTGTCAATCGTGTATGCCCCGAAAGTGGCGGACATAAAGCAGCAGGCCGTGAACCTTGCCGGCGAGAACAAATGCCGCGTGAGCGTGGTAATCGGTCAGGCAGGCAGCGGAACCGGCGCTGAGCTGTATAAGGACGAAGCCAACGCGGCCAAGGCGAGCGTCAGCGGTCTGGGCGTTGTGATGGGTCTAATCAGTGCGGCGAGCGTACACCAGTCAATCGCCTATATAAAGCAATTCCCCACGGGGGTGAGCCTCCCGGCATTTGGCGACGGCACACTTGTGCGCGATGTCGACAAGGCATTGATTGAGACGCTTGACAACACGGGGCGTTATCTGTTCTTTGTGACGCACACGGGGCTGGCGGGCAGCTATATGAACGACAGCCACACGATGGACGCCGGCACGAGCGACTACGCGGCGATCGAGAGCGTGCGCACGATGGACAAGGCCGTGCGAGGCATACGCACCTACATAAAGCCGGAGCTCGGCGGCAACGTCTATGTGGACGCCTCCACGGGGCAGCTGGCGAGTTACACCGTGGCGCACCTTGAAACGGTGGCGAACCAGGCGCTCGAGGCGATGGAGCGCGCCGGAGAACTGAGCGGGTACAAGGCCGAGATAGACCCGGCGCAGGACGTTGCGAGCAGCGGCACGGTGGAAATCGTAATCAAGAACGTGGCCGTCCCCGTGATGCGCCATGTGAGAATAAAAATCGGGTTTGCAAAAACCGTATAACCTAACCCCGAAAAGTCAGAACGATGGCAACAGTAATCAACAACGGCGTACCTATGGTCAACGGTATGCTGGTGGCGTGGGCTGACATAGTGGTGCTTGTCGGCGGCGTGCCTGTCACTGGCATTGTCGGCGTAGAGTACAGCGACGAGCAGGAGATTGTAAACAAATGGGGCGCCGGGCGTCACCCGGTGGGACGTGCGAAAGGACGCATAACCCCGGGCGCGAAACTTATCCTCTATCAGGAGGAGGTGCAGGCGCTCCAGTCGCAGAGCCCCAACGGGCGACTGCAAGACCTCCCGCCAATCGAAATCCAGGTCAGCTATTTGCCGGACAGCGGCATTGTGGTGACGGACAAGATCCGCAACTGCCATATATCGGCCAACGCGCGCAAATGGAAAGAGGGAGATACGGGCCAGGAGGTAGAGCTTCCGCTCGTCCCCTCACATATCGAATGGGGCAAAACGGCGTAAGCCGTTCCATGGACTACAATACAAGGGCCGTTAAGGGCTGGAACCTTAACGGCCACTTGAAATCTTTGCCGAGGCAAAGCATCAAGGCGATAACCAATTAAAACACTCTTAAAAATCAATTAAAAAGATATGGCAGCAACCGAAAACAAAAAACAGACCGGCCGCACATTCGACGGCGGAATCACCGAAGCACAAATCGAGGCTTTCCAGGCCAAACACGGGAGAATCCACCGAGTGGACATAGTGGAGGACGGAGACACCCATATAGGCTATTTTCGTCGCCCGGACTTCCAGACGATAAAGGCAGTCACCAAACTAAGCAAGACCGATGAAGTGGAAGCCGGCAAAGTGTTGCTAAATAACTGTTGGCTGGGTGGCAGCGAGGCGCTGCGCACAGACGCGATTCTTTTCATGGCTGTGCAGGTGCAGCTCGGCAAGCTGGTTAACGGCTGCATGGGCTCAATAAAAAACTTGTAGAGGCGCACACGTTGGCGGAGTCGGACGATGAGGACGGCTTCGCCAAGGGGTGCGCCCTAATTCGGGCGAACCTGCACGTCGATGCTGAAAAGATTGAGACGGAGGAGGAATGGGCGCGGCTCTACTGTGAGGCAATTTGGCTGGAGCGGTGGAGGAACAGGAACCAGGCGGAACTTATCACGTCACTTTTCAGCGACGGCAATAGTTAGGGGCGTTTGTTGCACTTCGATGAAAGAAAGCCGAAAGGCAGAAAGAACGAGAAACTCTCACCTTTGGCTAATCCGGCAATAGCACGGATAAAGCCGAACAGCCAGGCGATAATGCCAAGCAGCAGGAAAACGCCGATGATTTTTCCGAGTATGCCAATAATAAAATCCATGATATAAAGAGGCCGTGCGACTTGTAACGGCTGCACAAATATAACAAAAATAAACGACATGGCAAGCGTATTTGACTACGTTTTTAACATTGGGGGCAATTTCAGTGCCCAGATAAATGGCATGAGCGCGGCAACGGGGGCATTTTCAGCCCAGGTCGACGGAGCGCAGAATGCCGTGCAGTCGTTTACGGCCGCTTGCATGACGTTTGATTATGCCAAAAATGTAGCGCAGAGCATGGCGCAGGGCTTTGCGGAACTGAGCAGCGCGGGCATAAAACTGGACAGCCAAATGCACGACTTGAGTGCGGTTGCGGGCGTCACTGGCGACAGTCTTAAACAGATAGAGGATTTTGCCCGGCAGAGTGCCAAGGCGTTTGGCACGGATGCCAGTGTGGCCGTGGAGGGGTACAAATTGTTGCTCTCGCAGCTCAGCCCGGAACTGGGTAAATATCCAGAAGCACTCAGCGCGATGGGCGACTGCATACAGACGACCAGCAAGCTGATGGGGGGCGACGGCGTGGCCGCCGCGCAGGTGCTGACCACGGCGATGAACCAGTACGGCGTTAGCCTTGAGGACCCTATTGCAGCGAGCGAGGAAATGGCGCGCATGATGAACGTAATGGCGGCCGCCGGTCAGGCAGGATCCGCAGAACTTCCGGCAATCAGCGCGGCACTCCAGCAATGCGGTATGGCCGCCAAGGCTGCAAACGTCAGCTTTGAGGAAACCAACGCCGCAATCCAGGTGCTGGACAAGGCAGGCAAAAAAGCCAGTGAGGGGGGCGTTGCCCTCCGCAACGTACTGGGTCAGCTAAGCAAAGGCCGTTTTGTCGAGAAGCAGGCACGCGAGGAACTGGAAAAGGCCGGCATTGATGTTGTTGCGCTGGGCGACAACTCCAAGAGTCTTAAGGAGCGCCTCGAGATGCTGAAACCGATGCTTAATGACTCCGCCCTGCTGTCAAAATTCTTTGGCGTTGAAAATGCCAACGCTGCGCGAGCCCTTATCCAGGGCACCGACAATCTGCAAGGATTCACCGATGCTGTGACAGGCACCAACAGTGCGACCGAGCAGGCGGCTATTGTTATGGACAGCTACGCCGAGCGACAGGCAAGAGTTAACCAACAGTTTGAGGACCTGAAAATTTCCATATTTCAGGCCACTGGTGATTTCTCACTTTGGTGCGGTGTCCTGACTTCGGCACTTGTGCCGTTGGCGCAGCTCTCCCCGTTGCTGACCGCCGGCTGGAAACTCATGCTGCTTATTAAGGGGCTTAACTGGGCCGGCATGTGGTCCGGGATTGTCGGATGGGTAAGGTCGGCAGCTGTCAGCGTCGCGCTGATGAACGGCACCCTCACCACAAGCAACATGATATCGCTGGGCTTTATTGGCAATATAGGACGCGCCACCATTAGCCTTGTCCGCTTTGCAACGGTCGGTATATTTAACGCCCTCAAAGGTCTGGGCGCGTTGGCGCTGTCATTCGTGACCGGCGGTACCGCTTCGGTCGCATTCTCCGCCATCGCTTCAACTTCGTTTAAGGTGTTCCAGGGTGCAGCAACTTCCGCGTGTAGAGCTGTTGGTATAGCAATAATGAATATCCCTATTGTTGGTTGGATAGCGGCAGCGGTGGCCGGACTAATTGCACTTTTCAAATATTTATGGGACAAATGCTATGGGTTCAGGTTGGCCGTCTTTACGGTCTGGGAAACTATAAAAGCCTTATTTGCCGGAGTCAAACAGTTTTTTATGGCCATAGGCCAGGCAATAATAGGTTTTTTTCAAAAAGTATGGAATACTATAATTTTAGTCGTTGACGCGATTAAAGGGATAGTTATAGGTGCTTTTGAAAAAGTAAAATCATTTGTTACCGGCGTTATTAATGCCATAAAAACAGGGGTACAAAAAGTTATAGCCTTTTTTAGTAAGATATGCCAGCCATTGGTAAATGTGTTTAAGGGAATTGTCAACACAGTAGGAGGCTTTTTCTCTAATCTATGGGCCGGCATTAAAAACATATTTATTGACTCTATAAATTGGCTTATTGACCAAGCTAATAAAGTAATAAAATACTTACCGGGAGTAGATTATATCAAGAAGCTGGCAAGAGCTTCGGCCGATGCAAGTTGGGCTAAGGACCATCCGGGGACAAATGACACCGGCGGGGAAAATGGCAACGCTTCCGGTGCTGAAGTTCCCACTGTTGATTCACCTGATATAACAGAACCGACTACATTAACGATCCCGCCTGTCACCGGCAATTCCGGGGACAGTTCCGCAGGTTCTGACGGAGGGGGCAAAATCAAAAATATTACAATCAACATTGAAAAACTTGTTGAGCGTTTCGAGATACACAGCGCGACCGTCGGCGAAAGCACCGAGCAGGTCAAAACTGCAATGCTTGAGGCACTGATGGGTGCGCTTAACGACACACAACTGGCAACATCATGAGTTTTATCCCACAACCGAGTTTAGGCGGCAAGAAGCTGCCTATGAGCATAGATCTTGCGGCGATGAGCTGGGCTCAGCACATAGCCAAACGGCTTGTGCGGTTTAAGGAGCTGGGCGGAAGCCCGGACCGGGACGGCATAAGCGGTCATGAAATCGGGCAGCCCATAACAGACCCGGAATATTGGGAGGGCCGCTGGGTACTCTGCCCGCTGCGCCTGGAGCGAGAGAACGGCGAAGGACTTACCTTTGCCGACGCGGTGGCAGCAGCCAGCCGGGAACACCGGATAGTCAGTACCGCATTGGTGGGACGTGACGGCACAGTAAAGGAGTATATAAATGCCAATGATTGGTCTGTCAATATAGTGTTGGGTTTGCAACATACGGAGGGGGGCGTGATAGTAGACGAGTGGCCGGGCACGGAAGTGCGGGAAGTGCGGAAGCTGCTGGAAACAAAAGAGGCGTTAAGGGTACACAGTGAGTTCCTGGACGCGCTGAACATAGGGCGGCTTGTGATAAAGAGCTACACCGTTCGCCAGATGACGGAGGCGAATTACCAAGTATATGAGATCAGCGCTGTGAGCGACGAGGACTACGAGATATTCAGCAAAGATTACGAACAACCACAAAAATATGCGACACGATGAAAGGTATATTGATAGACGCAGGAACGGGAGACCTGCTTGTGGAGCGTGGCGGCATAGCTGTGGGCGACACAGAGGAACAGACGGCCGAGGCCGTGGTTCTGACCATGCGCGGGGAATTGAAAGAACACCCGCTGCTGGGAGGCGAAGCCGGGCGTATGCGCGGCGGCCAGCCTGATGTGATGTGGCCCGGCGAGGTGCGACAGATGTTGCGAGGCTGCGGCGTGGAGTGTGAGCGCGTGACGATGGAGGCAGACGGCACAATAAGCATAGAGCGATGAAAACGACAGCTAAAGAAAGACAAACAATGCTTGACATGGCTCTGCAAAGCGGGGGCCACGTCGAGACGGTACTGGCATTGGCGGCAGCCAACGGGCTGAGCGTGACCGACAGGCTGGAGGACGGGCAGGAGCTGACAGTTCCGGAGCCGGTGGAGGACGGGGACGCGCGGACAGTGAGACTATACCGGGCGCACGGTGTGGAACCGGCGACGGAGGCGAGCGCGGACGATATGACGGCTTGTCCTTATGGCGGTATAGGTTTCATGGGTATTGAAATAGACTTTGAGGTCAGTTAAAAAGAGATTAAACAGGTATTAAAATGGCACGAAATATCGGTGAGATAAAAAGCGAGATAGCGCAGGAATTTATGCGCAACGAGCAGGCGGCCGGGCTCTACGGGTTTGAGCCCGGGGCAGAGTTTGGCGACGTGTTCGGCGCTGCGAGCGTTGAAAACATAATGCTGTATGTGTGGTCTGTCTGTGCGTGGACCGTTGAGCAGCTTGTGGCCCGTCATAAAAAGGAAGTGACGGCGGAACTGGAGGAACTGATAGCACACCGGCCGAAATGGTACCGCGACAAGGTACTCCAGTTTATGGAGGGCAAGGAACTGGAGACAGACCGTGACACATACGACACGGAGGGTATGAGCGAGAGCGAGGTATCGGCGGCGTGTGTGGTGAAACACGCCGTAGCGACCGAAAGCCGGGACGCCAGTCTGCTGACCATAAAAGTTGCCGGAGAAAGCGGCGGGGAACGTCGCCCACTGACGGCTGAGCAAGAGCGGCAGCTGAAAGCCTATATAGGCGAGATCAAGGACGCGGGTGTGAGGGTGGCACTTGTGAACATGGAAGCGGACACATTCGGTTGCACGGTTGACGTATATTATAACGCGATGCTGGAGCCGGGGGCCGTGCAGACGGCTTGTGTGCGAACAATCTGCGACTATATCGAGAATTTGCCATTTAACGGAGAATATACGAATATGGCCCTCGTTGACCGCCTGCAAGAGGTGGAGGGGGTGAAAATAGTGGAGTTGCGGGGTAGCACCGCGCAAGCCGCAAACGAGAGTACAACGACACAGATTAACGCGCGTCTGACCCCCGCAGCGGGCTATTTCAGACCAGGAGCGATAACTGTAAACATGAAAGCGTATGACGAACAAGGCTGACAGAACCTATAACGTAAATATCAAGCGGCTGGCACTGCTGACATTGCCGACGTGGCTACGACGCCCGCTTGCCGGGGCTCTGATATATGCCGGGGTCAGCCCGCTGGGGCGTTTGCTCCAGGAGTTGCGCGCATACAGGAGCGCGACAAGTTACCGGTTGAGACATAACGGGCAGGTGTGCAAGCTGCGCGGGGTGCTTAATGATGAGTTTGACCCGGCATTGCGCCGCATAGAGATAGAGGACAGCGACAGTGCCGGGAACCGCGAAGCAGCGGCGGTGTGGCTTCGTGAGCTGGGCCGGTGGGTAATGGTGCCGCAGCGTGGCGCGGGCGCGGCGAGCATACACCGGGAGGGCTTCAACGGCACGAGCGGTTATGACTTCTGGGTGACGGTGCCGGAGGAACTGCGGACGGCCGAGACGGAAACGAGATTACGGGCAATAGTGAACATGTATAAACTGGCGGGCAAACGCTACGCTATAAACTATAAATGACAATGGACAAAATATTAGGTAATTTTCTGACGCAGGCCAACAAGGACTTTCCGCTGGACTGCGAGACGCTGGACTACCTGCAAAAACTTGTGGCACTTGCGGCGCTTGCCGGGAATATAGCGGGGGACCGTGTGGTGCTCTGCGGGTGTGAGCCTAATGCAGAGGGAACGCGCAGGAGCGCGGGTTATGTGTTCGTAAAGACGCAAAGCCAGCCCGAGGGCGAAGTGTTGCCCTGGGACGGCGGGTCGACAACGAGCGGCATGTATGTGAAGCAAGAGGATGTGGCCGTAAATGCCAATAATACCAACTACCCGAAAGCGTACACGAGGCGAAGCCTTGCGCCGGGCATAGGGAGCGAAAATTACAGCTGGGAGGACTTCACGGACATAAAGACAATAAAAGACCTGATGGCCGAAAACAGGGAACTGCGGGCCGAGCTTGCAGGGGTGCAGCCGTCGCCGCTGGGCGTGGTGCAGATGTGGGCGGGTGCAGCCGTGCCGGAGGGTTATGTACTGTGCAACGGACAGGAGTTAAGAACCGCTGACTATCCGGAGTTATACAAGGCATTGGGAGTAACATTCAACACCGGGACGAGTGCGAGCGGTACGAAGTATTCAACCCGCGCGGGGTATTTCAGGGTGCCGGACTTGCGGGGGCGCTTTGTGGTTGGCCAGCATGACAGCGACAATGACTACCGGGCAAACGGGACGGCGGGCGGTCTTAAAGCTGTGGCATTGACCGAGGAACAACTGCCAAGTCACTCGCACACGGTCAAGGACTACACGATGATCCCGCACGGCAGCGGGGAATGCACTGTCGGCAACTGGACCGTGGGCGGCACGAGCTACCAGGTGGGCCGTGACAGCGTGAGCGGGAACCCGAAGCGTTGCCAGACGGACGGGGACAAGCGCGACAATATCCAGTGGATAAAGCACCCGACGGAAAATGCCGGGGGTGGGTCAACGCACGAGAACCGACCGCCTTATTATGTCCTGGCATACATAATGCGGGCTAAATAATCAAAAAAATAAAGAATTATGGCAGTAAGAACAATCGCACAGTTAAAAGCGTGGTTCCGCAAGGGGCTTTATCCGACTGAGAGTCAATTTGCGGACTGGCTGGACAGTTACCGGCACAAGCAGGAAAGTGTCGAAATGTCGGAAGTGTCGGGGCTGACGGCGGCTCTAAATAAAAAATATGACAAGAGCGAGGCTGAAACGCTTAGCCGGACGGTCAATGGCTACAAGGACACTATGGAGCGCATAGAACAGGCCCAGGAGGACCAAAGCCGGGAGATGGAGAATCTGCGGAACACTCTGACCGACCGAAGCTATACGCTTGACTTCGGGCAGAGCGGCACGGTAGTGCAGGATGTGAACATGGAGGCTGAGGAGGTGGCGATGCTTGAGCTGCGGCTTTTCAATGTCTCCCGTTTGTGGGTGACGTGCGGGGAGCTTGTACACCATGAGGTCGACCCGACGGCACCAGAAGAAATAAGGATTGCGGCGGGGTCGCTCGCGACATGGGAAATAGAACGTGAGAGCGACGAGTTGGCGGCCGTGGGCGTGAAGTGCAGGCGCACAGGAACGAAAGCGGAAGCCGGCGGAGAGAATGAATGATAATTAAAGAACCATTAAAACCCAATTAAACGGATATGGAAATAAAAATTGCAGAGGGCGTGAGCTGGCAGACGGAAGCCGGCGCGCCTCAGAGCGAGGAAGCAATGGCATGGCTTCGCGGGGAGATATACCCACACCTGGCTATGAACGCAACCGAAACAAATAAAGTGATCCCGACAACTGACAAGTGGGGCCGTCCTACCGAATGGGAAGTCGAGGGTGACGGCTGGATCCTGAAAGTGCGTCGCGAATACATGGAGGCCAATGCGCCGACCTGGAGCCGTAGGCGCGATGTGGTGACCGTAGAGGTGAAAGGAGGTGAGGCATGAAACCGTATCTGTGGAGGACAAGAAACACCGGCTATGTTTATGTGGATTCGATGACAGGTGACGACCTGGGAGGCGACGGAACGATGGAGAACCCTTACAAGACGCTGGGGAAGGCTTACCGCGGCCGAAGCGCTACGCCCGGGACGATAGTGTGCCGTGGGCGGTTCTGTGAGGATATGGCCGACGGTAACCACAGCACGATGATAAGGGGCGACTATATGGGCGCGGCTGTGTTTGACGGCGAGGATGCGTTTATTATTTACGGCTTCGGTCATGCGAATATGATTATAGAGAACTGCGCCCCGGCAACTTATGACCTTGTAGTCCATACCGGCTCCTGGTTGCTTGCCGGTGTCGGCCGTGCTAGCATCGCGGGCGATGTGGGCGCTGCTAACACTGTCTGCGGGGTCGCGGGCTCGTCTGCAATAGTGGGCAAGTCGCCATTGTATATGGGTTGCATAGGCGGCAATACCGCCGTTTCATATCTGGCAGTGTGGTCTCCGAAGATGAGCGGCACGACCAAATTGTGGTATGGAGGAAACGGAAGTGTCACGCATGTGACTGTTTACGATGTGCCGATTGAGAAGCGCAAAAAAGGCGGACAGTTGCAAAAATTCACAGCCAGCGTGTTTGCGAAATGTGATTTTTTTGCAGATGAACCGCTGGTTTTCGAGGAGTGCCTGTTCGCAGCGGACTGCCGCTGGGTGATGGCCGACGGTGAAGAGCTGGACCAGGAGGGAACGAGTGGCCAGGAGCGGCTCGACCTGCTGCTGGGGGAGATGGCCGCGCGGGAAATAGCGGAGGAAAACCGCCCGAAGTTTATAAACTGCGAATTCAGTGCCCAGACGTCTTCGGAATTGTTCAACAATGCAGATGTCGGGGACTTGACATTGAAACCGACGAGCGACGCCGTGAGGGCCGGCCGGCGCTATTACGGTGCGTTGGCTCCGGCGTTGAACCTGCCAATCCTTGAGGACAGCACAGGCGTAGCGGGAAGTTGGGACGAGCAGAGCGCCAACGGAATTTTGCAGGTGAGCGGAGGGGCGATCTGCCTTGATGAATCAAGTGCGGATACGGCGGGCGAAATAGTAAGCAAGATTGTGAAAATTGACACAGCGAAGATGTCAATTACGGCCGTGCTGACCAAGTACGGCTCAAAGTGGTGTACCCATGGGGTACACCTGTCGGAGGCCCCTGTGATGGGTGTGAAATATAGTGCCGGGGATATTTTGCCGCCGGGCCGATATTTAGCGCAGGGCGATATTGTTTACAAAAATACGAATTACCCGTATGGCAGTGTTGTGGGCGTTACCGACGAGGACACCACATTCATGTCCGACGCCGCCGAGGGCGCGGGGTCGCAGCTTGTTGAAATCAAGGACCCCAATATCACCGATGTGTGTTATCTGCGGAGCACTCCGGCAATTTTCGCAATGATAAAGAGCGCGGACGGTCTGCAACGTGGCGGGGTTTACTACAACTTCGGCACAAAACCAGTGCAGTATCGAGGACGGACAATAGCCCCCGGGGAGAGTTTTGTTGCGGCGAACAGTACGGACAAATTCACGCCGCCGGCGGGGATGCCGTCGTATCAAATAGGCGTGATGTTCGACGACTCCAGAGTGCCGACCCAGGAGTGGATTCCAGCACAATTTTTCGGGGAATATTTCGTTTATAAAGTCAATGGCGTAATACAGCTTGACGATGAGGGTCAGCCCATTTCGTCAGGTAACAGCCTGTCATATCAACCCAAGGCGCAGGGTGGTTATTCTGATGTGCTGCGCAAAAGCGTGATGACCGAGCGTTACTGCCAGTTCAAAATAATTGCCAGCAAACAATAACAATGAAACGACTGATAGACTCATTTTCAATTCGTGCGGCGCCGGTGTTCAAGCCGGAAGCTGACGGCGTAGTTGTCGAGAGCTTCGGGGCACGGCTCCAGGAGTGCCACAGGGAAACGGCGAACGAGGTTATAACCGGGCGTTTCAACGCCGGTTTGCAGATGTTTTATGTGCCGGAGGGAGATGCGGAGGCGTTCAGGTCTTTTTCGGTTGTACCGAGTGGATTTGATGTCCTTGGCAAGCCCATGCCGGAACATGAGACGGTAACGACGGACATTCTACGCAATAAAGCGAATGGATAACAACAAGGCTGTGGGGCTTTGCGGCTCCGGGTTGCTTGCCGGTGTCGGCCGTGCTAACAACGCGGGCAATGTGGGCAATGCTAACAATGTCTACGGGGTCGCGGGCTCAAATACTTCTAAAAATCTTGCGGGCCTCACAGTCTTAGCCGATATAACCAAACGGCTGAACATAAATCAAGGGTTATGCTTGTGAGTAGGGCAACCGAAAATTGGCATTAGAGAAGCAGACGAATGAAACGAACCGGCAACCTGTGGCCACTGATATGCGCCCGGGAAAACATAGAGAAAGCGGCCAACGACGCGCTAAGCGGGAAGCGGTTAAGCCGGAACGAGAGACGCTTTGTTGAAAACCGTGCCGCATTGCTAGACCAACTGGAGGACTCATTAAAAAATGAGACCTACCGGTTTGGCCGCTATCACTCGTTTACCGTGTATGAGCCCAAGGAGCGCCGTATTGACCACCCGGACATGTACCCCGATAAAATTCTGCACAACTGTGTTATGAATGTTATTGCTCCAGTGTTGTATGACAAGTTTACCGCAGACACATACGGGAGTATAAAAGGGCGAGGTATTAAGCGGGCTGCGGATAAACTTAAACCGGCATTGCGCGATAACCCGGAGGCTTATTACGTTCAGTTGGATGTGCGCAAATACTACCAGAGCATTGACCACGATGTTTTAAAAGGCCTGTTAAGGCGCGTAATAAAATGCGCGCCGACCTTGCGTATGCTTGACGCAATAATAGACTCTTTCAGTCCCGGACTTGCAATCGGTGTATGGCCTAACCAATGCTTCGCAAATCTAATGTTGACACCGGTTGACCATTGGGCTAAGGAAGTGGCTCATATACCGCACTATTTCCGTTATATGGACGATATTCTTTTCATCGCTCCGGATAAAACGACCGCACATAGATGGCTGGCGGAAATAACCACTCAAATCAATGCGCTGAAACTGGAGGTTAAAAACAATGTTAGAGTCGCGCCGGTCAGCTGTGGCATAGATTTTATGGGCTACAAATTTTTCCCGACACACACTCTTTTGCGAAAACGGATTAAACTGCACATGCAGCGGCGTGTGCGTGTGCTTTGCAAACGTGAGGTGCCGGACGATGAGTTTAAGCGTAAAACGGCCAGTTATTTCGGTTGGTGTAAACACGCAAACTGCCTCAATCTATTACGAACGACATTTAACGAGAAACTAAACTTATATAGTAAAAACATGGAGTTTAAGCGACTTTCACAAATACGCGATGCCGAGAACTGGTTCGGTCTCCCGCGTGAGAAGCGTGTGAGCATTGAAAGCCTTTTCAACGCTGACATTATTTTCTTTGAACATCTCATCACGACCATAAAAAACGAAACCAAGGTCGTTGTAAAATTCGCGTTCCCGGATAGTCCAGAGGACTACCGTTATTTTATCACGCGCAGCGATGTGATACGCGACAGGCTGGAACGCGACAAAGACGTGATGCCTTTTATCGCGACAATCAAAAAGATTAAAAATTATACTGCTTACGAATAAAAAACGGGCAGAATAATGAGAAAAAGTTTGTATAACTCGCGTGAAATTTTAGGGGGGGTAAAACTGCCTCCCTAAAATATCAGGCACAAAAGAGAAAGGAAGAATTATGCTGAATGTGTAGGAACTACAAGTGCGCGCCGCTCCCGTTCATGGGGCAAAAGCGCTATTTCCTCCGGGACTTCACGGAAGTGCTGGAGACGGTGGAGGGAGAGATTGACACGGTGGTGGACCTTTTCGGAGGCTCCGGGCTGCTGTCGCATACGGCCAAACGGGTGCTTCCGGGGTGCCGTGTCATATACAACGACTTCGACCGCTATGTTGACAGACTGGCGGCCGTGGAGCAGACCAATGAAATTTTAAGGGTGATTAAAGACCGTTTAACCGGCCTTGAACCTAACCAGCGGTTAACCGACTGGCAGCGTGCCGACGTGCTGGCGATAGTGGCGGCTTATGAGAAGCGGCTGGGTTACGTCGATATTCTCACTATCGGCCGCTCGGTGCTTTTCTCCGGCAAATGGGTTACAAGTCTGGACGAGCTGCGCAAGCACACGATGTATAACCGCGTAAGACCGGGCGCGTATGAGTGCGGCGGCTATCTGGACGGGCTGGAAATAGTTCACATGGACTACCGGGAACTGTTCGAGCGAGAGTGCGGCAACAGTCGGGCGTTGTTCGTGCTGGATCCGCCGTATCTTACGACCGAGTGCGGAATGTATGAGAACTATTGGAAGCTGACCGACTATCTCAGCGTGTTGCGCTTGCTCAAAGGCACGAAATACGTTTATTTCACAAGCGACAAGTCGCAGATTGTCGAGCTTTGCCAATGGCTTGCCGACGAGTACCGGGAAGCGGCACCCATGTGGGGCGCGGAAGTGCGCCAACGCACAAACACGCTGAACTATCAAGCCAAATTTAACGATATGATGATAACACGACTCTGACCCACCTACAAAGCGCGGAGGTATAGAAAAAGCCCCCGGCTGTTTGCAGTTTTCCTACGACATACAAACGCAATGCACCGAAGCACACGAGCCGGGGGCGAAAGCCTTTGACTTGTGCTTCGGTGCTGTTGCTGATTGTCGTAGGAGTTGCAAAATTACGAAAAAATGCTGAATGAGAGTGTATGAAGCATTGAAATTATGCGGTGGAGTAATCGAAAAGCTGGAGGAAGCCGGAGTAAAGCCGGGTGATCACAAATATGTAAGACTGTTTGAGGACTACCAGAACGCGCGGAAACGTGGCGAAAAGGTCAGTTATATTGTCGCAATCCTGGCCGAGCGTTACAACGTCAGCGAGCGCAATGTTTACGATATTGTGAAGCGCCTGGGGAGCGACTGCAAAAGCGTTTCACCATAACCAGCCGAGAAAATGCCCCAGAACTCACAGAAACGGGCTAAATTCGCGCCGAATGACACCAAACAAGTATTACGCCATGCTCGACAAGATATTGCAGCACGGCAAACGACAGAGCAATAAAAAAGGCGACATAATGTATTTGCTTAATGAGCAGCTGCATTTAACGCCTTATGACCTGCTGGAGATTTTCGAGGGACACAACATTGCACGCAAGAAGTTGCGCAATGAATTAGCCCTGTTTATGGCCGGGGAAAGAGACCTGACCAAGTACAGAGAAGCTGGGATAAACTGGTGGGATTATTGCGGCCAGATTCTCATCAACAGTTATCCGACCTATTTTGAAAAGTTGCCGGCTTTGATTGAGCAAATCAACCGGGAAAAGCGGAGCAGCAAAAATTATGTGCTGTTCTTAGGAGCAACAGGAGCAGAAACCAATCAAGCGCCTTGCTTAAGCCTCATTCAATTCCAGCTCGATGATGGCGAACTCGTTTTGTCTGCCTATCAGAGAAGCAGCGACGCAAACTTAGGTTTGCCAGCTGATATTTACCATTTATATTTGATAGCGCGACAAATCGAAGCACCGTTAAAGTCTATCACGCTGAATCTGGGAAACGTTCACATTTACGCTAACAACGTAGAGAGAACACGCGAACTTTTGGCGGGAAATGAAGCTGTAAGGTTTGACCTGAACGTGTGAATAGCGGCTGAAATTAAGTGTAAACAAAGCCAATTTAATCACTTCAAAGTTACAAAATTCTGCTGACTTGACCAAATAAATAGGCATAAAAATAACGCTGATTTTAAGCCAGTTTCAAAGGCTTTTAATCAGCGTTTAATTGATGTTTAAGCGACCGAAAGAATCAGAGAAAAAAGGAAGCGAAAAAAGAGAAGATTTGCTCGTTTCGTTTTTGAAAGTTGTACGTTTCGTTTTCGCGATTATAAAACGTCAGTGAAAATACATAAAAAAGTCATGACTTCGCCGTCTGCTGGCGAAGTCATGACTTTTTTAGTCCTATTTTTTTTACATCGCAAAAGCGTTGAAACCGCCGTCGACCACAGCGACTGTTCCGGTCACAAAGCTGGCAGCATCGGAAATGAGATACTGGATGGTGCCGCAAAGCTCTTCGGGTTTACCGAAACGCTTGAACGGAGTCTGACGGATCACGTCGGCGCCGCGTTCGGTCAGCGAGCCGTCAGGATTGGTCAGCAACGCACGGTTCTGATTTGTGAGGAAGAAGCCGGGAGCGATTGCATTGACGCGGATCGAAGGAGTGAATTTGGTGGCGACTTCGTTGGCGAGGAATGCAGTGAAGTTGGAAATACCGGCTTTGGCTGCCGCATATCCGAGGACGCGGGTCATCGGGCGGAAAGCGGCCATTGAAGAGAAGTTTACGATGGAACCTTTGCCGGCCTCAACCATCGGCCGCAGGAAGATCTGGGTAGGAAGCACGGTGCCGGTCAGATTGAGATTGAGCACGGTCTTGAAAGCATCGATCTGCACATCAAAGAAATTGCCGGTCGGGGCAATGGTGGCGCCGGGCATATTGCCTCCGGCTGCGTTGAGAAGCGCATCTATGCGACCATATTTTGCCATGATTTCGTCGCAGTTGGCCTGAAGGACCTCCGCATTCATGACGTCGGTCACCAGAAACATCGCTTCGCCTCCTCTGGAAGTGATTTCGGCCACGATTTCGTCGCCTTCTTCCTTACGGCGCCCGAGGATCACGACTTTAGCCCCCTGAGTGGCGAGATATTCGGCGATACAGCGACCGAGCACACCGGTACCTCCGGTGATGACCACGACCTGATCTTTTACTGAAAACAATTCGTTCATTATGTTTTTTAATTTACTACGTTAGACTTTTTCTGTGTGGACTGTGGCCATTATACCCGACACCATGCCGAGAGCAAGCATACGGCCATGGAACGAGTAGCCTGCGTTGTAACCCATCTTTTCATCGCCAAGCATGAGAGGAGCATGGTCGACACGCATCGGCACGCCGGGACGTTCGCGTTCAAAGGTGCGCACGACGTCGATCAGACGCGGATCGAGGTGGGTAGACTCCTTGAAATCGCCGCCGGGAAGCACATTGCAGATGCGGGCATGGACAAAATGGGTACGCGAAGCGTATTTCCGTGCGAGGACAGTGACATCGTTGTGAGCACCGGCGCTGAGCGATCCGGCGCAGAATGTGAGACCGTTGTGCGGATCGGGAACGGCGTCGAGGAACGCCTGAATGTCAGCGTCGCAGGTGACGATACGAGGCAGACCGAGGATCGGACGTGGAGGATCGTCGGGGTGTACACACATGTTGATGTCATATTCGCGGCACACGGGCATGATGGCATTGAGGAAATAGGCCATGTTTTCGCGGAGTTTCGCGGCGTCGATGCCGTCGTAGAGAGCAAGAAGCTCGCGGAATTTCTGCACCGGATCAAGGTCGTTTTCCGAAATATTGCCGTTGACGAATCCCTGGGTCTTGACAATGATGTTCTCGACCAGGCGGCGCTCTCCTTCGGGAGTCATCTGCTTGCGCAGTTCGGCGACACGGGCAAGAGTGGCGTCATCATAGTCTTTCTCAGCGCCTTCCCGTCCGAGGATATGAATGTCGAAATAAGCGAATTCGCCGAGATTGAAGTATAGATTGGAGGTCCCGTCGGGGTTTGGATATTCCAGATCCGTGCGCGCCCAGTCGAGGACGGGCATGAAGTTGTAGCATACGGTTTTCACTCCCGCTTTGCCGAGATTGCGCAACGATTCCTTGTAGTTTTCAATCAGCTGATCGCGGTCTTCCCCACCATATTTAATGGATTCTGAAACCGGAAGACTTTCAACCACACTCCAGCGAAGCCCGGCGGCCTCAATGAAATCTTTCATTTTGTTTACCTCTTCAAGCGACCATACCTCGCCATTGGGTATGTGATGAAGAGCAGTTACGATGCCCTCGACTCCGATCTGACGGAGCATTTCAAGAGTGATCTTGTCGTTAGGGCCGAACCAGCGCCATGTCTTTTCCATTTTTGAATTGTATTACTATCAGAGAACCTATATTGATAAAAAAGCCTGACGGCCCGTCCCCGACCGGAAACCGGTCGGGCGCGAGCCGTCAGATATATCGGACTTTGTTTTCCAAAAAACAGACTGAGAGGATGTGTAAAAAACTAATGTCGGACACCCTCTTATTTGCGGGCTTCAGCCACGTAAGAAAGAGCTTCGCGGCACTTTTCGGTCACGTAAGCCCAATCCTGAGCGGCTACGCGGTCTTTCGGGAAGAGCTTGGAACCCATGCCCACACACCATACACCGGCCTTGATCCAGCCTTCGATGTTTTCTTTGGTAGGCTCTACACCGCCTGTAACCATCAGTTTGGTCCAGGGCATCGGAGCGAGAAGGCCTTTGACGAACTTAGTGCCGAGGACGTCACCGGGGAAGCACTTGCAGAGATCACAGCCGGTTTCCTGAGCAGCACCGACTTCGCTGACTGTACCGCAGCCGGGAGTGTAAGGAACGAGACGACGGTTGCAGACACGGGATACTTCCGGATTGAAGAGCGGGCCGACAACGAAGCATGCGCCGAGCTGGATGTAAAGAGCGGCAGTGGCGGGATCCACGATCGAGCCTACGCCCATTGCCATTTCAGGACACTCTTTGGCGGCAAATTTTACAACTTCAGCGAAAACTTCATGAGCAAAGTCGCCTCGGTTAGTAAATTCGAAAGCGCGAACACCTCCGTCATAGCAAGCTTTCACAACCTGCTTTGCAACTTCGGCATCCTTGTGATAGAACACAGGGACAACACCGGTCTCGCCCATCTTGGCGAGAACTGCGATTTTATCAAATTTAGCCATTTGTAAGTAAGGTAATAAATGATTGTGTTTGGTATAAATTCTTTCAACTAATAAAACGGATTCGACAGCCACTTATTGTAAAAGCATGGCAAATGCTTCACTTCAGCGCGAGAGTGACGACCGAGTGAGGCGGCAGCGTCAGAGAGATCTGTCCGTTTTTCACCTTTGCGCCCTGCAAAGGCTTGAGAGAGACCTTCTCGGCCTGTCCGAAATCGTTGTAATCATGTATGTCGGCTGCCGTGAGCACCTCCGCGCTGACCTTCGATGCCTGAATGCCGCCGAGGTCGACAACCACTTTCTGTTCTTTATCAAGAAGGATATTGACTAAAGATATTGTCGTCGAGCCATCTTTTGAAGAAGCCGAAGCGGTAACAACCGGCACCGTGCGTCCCTTTCTTACCGTCATCAGCTCCGCATCGGTAGTCACAGGCACAAGGCGCGCGCCCTGATGGGGAGCGTAGCTTTTGAACACGTAGAACGTCGGAGTCTTGACCATGCACTCGTCTTTTGTAAGCAACATAGCCTGAAGCACGTTGGCAAACTGCGCTATATTGGCCATGCGCACACGGTCAGCATGAGAGTTGAACACGTTAAGAGAAATGGCGGCTACGAGAGCGTCGCGCATCGTGTTCTGCTGATAGAGATGTCCGGGGTTGGTGCCGGGTTCCACATCCCACCATGTCCCCCACTCGTCGACAAGCAGTCCGACACGCTTCTCAGGATCGTATTTGTCCATGATCCGCGAATGTGCCGAAATCAGGGTGTCAATGTCAAAAGCTTTCCCCATGAGCCAGTAATAGTCGTCACGGTCAAACTCGCGGGCCGAACCCTTGCTCTGCCAGTTGTCCACGCAGTAATAGTGCAGCGATATGCCGTCCATCATGCGGCCGGCATTCTTCATGCAGACATCAGTCCAATTGTAGTTGTAGGCATCGGCACCGCAGCCGATCTTATAGAGCTTGTTGCCGTTGAAATTGCGGCAATATGTGGCATAACGGCGATAAATGTCCGAATAATATTCCGGCGTCATATTTCCTCCGCAACCCCAGGTTTCGTTGCCGATACCGAGATATTTGAGCTTCCAGGGCTTTTCACGGCCGTTTTCCTTGCGGAGACGGGCCATCGGTCCGTCCTCGGCCGTCATGTATTCCACCCACTTAGCAAGCTCCTCGACGGAACCGCTGCCGACATTGCCGCTGATATAAGGCTGAACACCGGTAAGTTCACAGAGATCAAGAAATTCATGGGTACCGAAAGAATTGTCCTCTACAGTACCGCCCCAGTTGGTATTGACCATCCTCGGACGCTGTTCGCGCGGACCGATTCCGTCCATCCAGTGATATTCGTCGGCAAAACAGCCTCCGGGCCAACGCATCACGGGCACTTTAAGTTCCCGAATGGCTTCAACCACATCGTTGCGGTAGCCGCGGGTATTCGGGATGGTGGAGTTCTCACCCACCCATATTCCACCATAAATACAGCTGCCGAGATGCTCGGTGAACTGTCCGTAGATCTCCGGCTCGATCACCGGAGCATTGTCAGACGGATGCAGGCTGACAGTAACCGTCTCTGCGGCCGTCGCAGCCATAGAGGCTGCGACGGTTGTCAGAGAGATGGCCAATAGTTTGATATACATTTTGATATACATATTGAAGGAACCGTTGAAAATATTAAGTAATTCCGATTATTTCGAATTGCGGCTACGGTTGCGCCAGAGGTTGGTCATATCCTCAAGTGTCTTGCCCTTGGTTTCGGGAACAAGCGAAGCAACGAACCATGCGGCAACAATACAGATCACACCGTAGAGCGCATAAGCGAACATATGGCCGAACTTGTCGCCCATATCGCCGAGGCTCATGTTGTACATCGGCACGAAAGTCGAAGATACGATGAAGTTAAAGATCCACTGGAATGCGACAGCGATAGCGACGGCGGCCGAACGGATCGTGTTGGGGAAGATCTCTGCAATGAGCACCCAGCAGATCGGGCCCCAGGAGAACATGAATGATGCCGAGTAAACCATGATCGAGATCACGGGCACGAGCGGATTGACTTCAACGAGATTCGAGAGAGCCACGCCGAAAGCGCCGATCGCCATGCCGATAGAGCCCCAGATGAGCAGCGGTTTGCGGCCGAGTTTCTCAACCGAGAACACAGCCACGAGGGTGAACGAGATATTGACGATACCCATGATCACGGTCTGCACCATCGGGTTACCCATGTTCATCGACTCGAAAATACGCGGAGCGTAGTAAAGCACCGCATTGATACCCACAGCCTGCTGGAACACCGAGAGCATCACGCCCACGAAGATAACCATCACGCCGAAAGAGAAAAGCTTCTCGCTCTTGACCTCGACGGTCTGCTTGATCTGTGCGAGCACCTCTTTGGCTTTTTCATAGCCGTTGATATGCGAGAGAACCATGAGGGCCTTCTCATCCTTGCCGATAAGGGCGAGATAGCGGGGCGACTCAGGCACAAGACATACAAGAATCGTAAACAGACCGGCCACAAAAGCCTCGCTGCCGAACATGTAGCGCCATCCGGTCTGGATTGTCCAGGGATCGGAGTTGGCCGAAACCTGATAGATTGTCTCGCCGATCTTTTCGATCACAGGCTGAGTGTGTTCGCCGAGAATGAGGAAGTTGACAAAATAGACCACAAGCTGACCGAAGATGATGGCGAACTGGTTCCACGAAACGAGGGTACCGCGGATGTTCGACGGAGCCACTTCGGCGATATACATCGGGCAGATGGCCGAAGCGAGACCTACGCCGATACCGCCGAGAATGCGGTAAAAGTTAAAGGCGACAAGGAGACTTGCGGTGGGTACGCCCTTCTCGAAAAACAGGAACTCAGGGACATAGCTGCCGAGAGCCGAAAGGAAGAAGAAAACGCCGGCGATGGCAAGCGAGCGCTTGCGACCGAAATAAGAAGCGAAGAAGCCTGAAAGAGCACTGCCTATGATACAGCCCAAAAGTGCGCTCGACGAAGTGATGCCGTGAATGGTATCGGTATATACAAAATCTTTTGCGCCGAGGAAAAATGCCTGAAGGCCCTTTTCCGCTCCTGAAATCACGGCTGTGTCATAGCCGAAAAGCAGACCTCCGAGCACTGCGACCAGCACTATCGAAAAGAGGTAGACCTTGCTTCCGTTCTGAGGATAATTCATGGTTTGGTAAGAAGTTTTTGAGTTTGGTATATTGTTTTGTATTTGTTTTTCAGGTTTTTAGAATCGAGGCGTGAGAGGATTGATCAGGAGGGAGGATGAGACATGAAGTGTGAGCAGAGAGGCGGAAGAGTGAATAACGGAAATGCCCGTGCGGCCTTTTGAGCCACACGGAACATTCCCGAAAAATCCGTTCGGAGTGATTAGCAATACATGGCCACGATAGCCTCGTAAAGCTCCTGCTTGCCGGAAGTGCGCTTGGGTTCGCCGACTTCCTTGCCGTAAGCGTAGACATCTTCGAGGGTCAGCTTGCCTTCCTCGAATTCCTTGCCCTTGCCGGCGTCGAATGAAGCGTAGCGTTCGCGGAGCATTTCCTTGTAGGGCGACTCTTCGAGCAGAGCGGCAGCGCTTTCGAGTGCGCGGGCCATTGCGTCCATACCTGCGATGTGGGCGATGAAGATATCGTCGAGGTCAGTCGAGTTGCGACGGGTCTTTGCGTCGAAGTTTGTACCGCCGTTGCCGAGACCGCCGTTGCGGATGATCTGCATCATTGCCTGGATAAGTTCATAGTTGTCGATGGGGAACTGGTCGGTATCCCAGCCATTCTGATAGTCACCGCGGTTTGCGTCGATCGAGCCGAGCATACCGTTGTCGACAGCCACTGCGAGTTCGTGTTCGAAAGTGTGGCCGGCGAGAGTAGCGTGGTTCACCTCGATGTTGAGTTTGAAATCCTTTTCAAGACCATGAGCCTTGAGGAAGCCGATCACTGTCTCGCTGTCGACGTCATACTGATGCTTGGAGGGTTCCATCGGTTTGGGTTCGATGAGGAAAGTACCGGTGAAGCCTTTCGAGCGGGCATAGTCGCGGGCGATGCGGAGCATGGTTGCGAGATGCTCTTTTTCACGCTTCTGATCGGTGTTGAGCAGGCTCATGTAGCCTTCGCGGCCACCCCAGAACACGTAGTTTGTACCGCCGAGAGCGATGGTTGCGTCGATGGCGTTCTTGATCTGCACGGCTGCGCGGGCTACAACGTCGAAATCAGGATTTGTAGCGGCACCGTTCATGTAGCGGCCATTACCGAACACGTTTGCAGTACCCCAGAGGTTCTTGATGCCGGTTTCAGCCATCTTGCCCTTGATGTAGGCTACGATTTCTTTCATATTGTGCTCATATTCCTCTACCGAGCTGCCTTCGTCAACGAGGTCAACGTCATGGAAGCAGAAATATTCGATGCCCATCTTCTGCATGAACTCAAAACCTGCGTCAGCCTTCTGCTTTGCGATAGTCAGAGCGTCGGCACCCTCGTTCCAGGGGAATTTCTTCGAAGCACCGCCGAACTGGTCACCGCCCTCAGCGCAGAGAGTGTGCCACCAGGCCATGGCAAACTTGAGCCATTCCTTCATCGGCTTGCCGAGGATCACTTTTTCTGCGTCATAGTAACGGTAGGCCATAGGATTCTTTGAGTCCTTGCCTTCGAATTTGATTTTCCCGATACCGGGGAAATATTCTTTTACTGCCATAATAATTAAGGTTATTAGTTTGTTTTTTATGTTTATTGATTTCCGTTTTTTTGATTCCCTGTCTCAGAGCTCGCGCATCAGGCGTTCTTTCCAGAGAGCGTAGGCATCCTGATAGGCCGCGCGGTCGGCCGCCACAGGTTCTATCACCTCGATCTTCTCCAGCGATGCGAAGGCCTCGCTGTTGTCCTTGTAGATTCCGGCCCCCATACCCGCGCCCTTTGCCGCACCGACAGATCCGTCGGTGTCATAGAGTTCGATGGTGGCGCCACTCACACCCGCGAGTGTGTTGCGGAAAAGCGGACTCAGGAACATGTTGGCGTGTCCGGCGTGGATTTTGCGGATAGGCATACCCATCTCTTCCATGATCTCCATGCCGTACATAAACGAGAAGACGATTCCTTCCTGCGCCGCGCGCAGGAGATGCGATTTGTTGTGGGTTAGAAAGTTGACGCCGTGGATCGAACAGTTGACCTCCTTGTTCTGCAACACGCGCTCGGCGCCGTTACCGAAGGGGATCACCGACACTCCGGCCGCACCGATCGGGGCCTGGGCGGCCACGTCGTTCATCTCTGCATAGCCGATTCCTTCGGGAGCCACAGTGCGTTTGCTCCACGAGTTGAGAATGCCGGTACCGTTGATGCACAGGAGCACACCGAGACGGGTCTGATCGTTGCTGTGGTTGACGTGGGCGAAGGTGTTGACACGGCTCTTGAGATCGTAGTTCACCTCACCGAGCACACCGTAGACCACTCCTGAGGTTCCGGCGGTCGATGCGATTTCGCCCGGATTGAACACGTTGAGCGACAGCGCGTTGTTGGGCTGGTCGCCTGCGCGGTAGCTGACGGGGGTTCCTTCGGCCAGACCGAGTTCAGCTGCAGCTTCGGCGCTGACGAGGCCCTGCACGGAGAATGTCGGGACGATCTCAGGGATGATGTCTGCGTCATAGCCGAAATATTTCAGCAGGAAGTCTGCGACTTTACCTTCCTTAAAATCCCAAAGCATCATTTCCGACAGGCCTGAGACGGTCGTGCAGATGCGGTCGGTCAGACGCATGGCTATATAGTCGCCCGGAAGCATGATCTTGTAGATCTTCTCGAAAAGCTCAGGCTCGTTTTCCTTCACCCATGCCAGCTTTGTGGCCGTGAAGTTGCCGGGAGAGTTGAGAATGTGGCTCAGACACTTCTCCTCGCCGAGTTCCCCGAAGGCTTTCTCGCCGTAGGGCACACCGCGTGAGTCACACCAGATAATGGCCGGACGCAGGGGCTGCTTGTCCTTGTCGACGAGCACAAGTCCGTGCATCTGATAGGATATGCCGATGGCCTTGATCTCTTTCGGGGCAACACCGGAGCTTGCCATGATGCTTTCGGTGGCGTGTTTCAGACAGTCCCACCACTGCTGCGGGCGCTGTTCGGCCCATCCGGCTCTCACGGCGATTATCTCGGCTTCTGTCTTGGGGTAGAAATCCGAAGCTACTGTCTTGCCTGTCTCGGCATTCACAAGGCTCGCTTTCACTGACGAGCTGCCTATGTCATATCCTAAGAGATACATAATTCTTCTTGTCTGTGTTTTTTATTGATTGGTGATTCGTTTTACGTCAAATTCTTTTTACCGGTCCTCCGCCACTCAGCGCATCACGGTGTAGGCCTTGCGGTCGAAGCGGTAGAAACGGGCCGCCCTGTGCGACACTCCCTGCTGCTTCTCATCCAGAGGAACTATATAGGGCATCTGCGATATTTTCTTGTGGAAATTCCTGACGTCAAGAGTCTTGCCGTTGATGATTTCCGAAAGTTTGCGCAGCTGCGAGGCGGTGAATTTCTTTGGCAGAAGATCAAAGAGCAACGCGCGGTTATTGTCGGCCTCGCGCCTGATTGCCTTGCGGGCCTCCTTTATAATAAGGTTGTGGTCAAAAGCCAGAGGTCCGATGTCGTCGATCCTGCACCACACGGCCGATTCCGGGTCTACCGTCTTTTCCAGCGACTTGTCGAGCTTGACAAGGGCGAAATAGGCTATGGTGACAATCAGCTCCACATGCTCCTTCTGCGCTCTTTCAAGCCAGAGCACGTCGCGCGGATTGCTCGTGCGGTCTTTTGAGCCGAAAGCCTTGAACTGTGTGAGGCTCAGATCCTTGATACCGGTCAGCTCTTCTAAGACTCGCCCCGCGGCCTCGTCGAGATCTTCATCGCGGTAGATCAGGCTGCCGGGGAGTTTCATATCGTTGTAATCGCCGCCGTCGTCGCTACCGCTGCGCTTCACGAGAAGCACACGCAGGTCAGTGCCGTCAAATCCGAAGACCACACAGTCAACGGAGATATGATTGTTTGCCAGTGGAGTTGACATGGTTTTTAGTTCAGGCTTTTGGTTAGGGTTTTAGCTTACACGGACAAAAGTACAAATTTTTGCCTACAATTGTCCGCTGAAAAATATGTTTTAAAACATTAAATTCTATACTTTTAGTTTTCTTAACTCCGACAATATCCCCATTCTTTATGTTAACAATACAATAACCCTGTCATCCTCCCATTCCCCCGACAGTGAAATTTCTGCCTCTCTTGCGTTTACACGGGCTTCCCCGCCCGACGCCTTAGAGTATAATCGACAATAAGTCCTCGTGCTTCCCTCTAAGCTTTCCGAATGTTAAACTTTACTAACACAGGGCAATATCTCCCCTCCACCATATATAAAAGCAGCAAGCCGACGGCATCTTTCCGACAGCAGAGGATTCAAACCATCTTACCTCCGAGGTTGTTTATATGGTAAAACACATCAATTTTCTACACAACATCAACTAAAATAGCAAAGGATATGAAAAAATTCTTAGTTGCCACAGCCCTTGCTGGCTGTGTGATGGGAGCCTCGGCACAAAATATTATCGAGCGCCCTACATTCGGTGATAACTGGAACATCGGCCTGGACGCCGGTCTTACCACACCCCTCAAAGGCCACTCGTTCTTCCAGAACATGCGTCCCACCGTCGGACTGCACTTCGGCAAACAGCTGACCCCGCTCTTCGGCGTAGGAGTAGAAGGTGTCTTCGACATCAACACTTCGACCGTACCGGGCCACACCCGCAGCCGCACAGCATTTGACAACTCCTACGTAGGCGGTTACGGAACATTCAACCTCACCAACGCCTTCATGGGATTCAGCTGCGATCCTCGTCCCTTCTCTCTTGAGGCCGTCGCAGGCATCGGATGGAGCCGCGAATACATTGCCAACCATCACGACCCCAACGACATCGCGACCAAATTCGGTCTCAACTTCAACTTCGGCGTGACCGACCATTTCTCGATCGCTCTCAAGCCGAGTGTACTCTTCAATCTCACCGGCAACGCATCCTCTTATAAGAACATGGGCTTCAACGGACGCCGTGCCAACTTCAACCTCGCCGTAGGGTTCAACTACAACTTCGGCCCCGGCTTCCAGTGTGTTGTCCCCGTCGACAATTCAGCTGAAATAGCAGCCCTCAACGACCGCGTCAACACCCTCCGCGCCGACGTCGACGGTCGTGACGCAGCCCTCGCCGCAGCCAACGCCAAGAACGCAGAACTCACCGCCGCTCTTGCCGCAGCCAACGCCAAACCGGCTCAGGTAGTTAAGGAAAACACACTCTCGTCTGTCCGCTACATCTTCTTCCGCATCGGATCAAGCGTCATCACCCCCGACCAGCAGCCCAACGTAGAGATGATCGCCGCCTACCTCAAAAACCACCCCAAAGCAAAAGTTCAGATCCGTGGTTATGCTTCGCCTGACGGCTCACTCGAAGTTAACGAACGTCTCGCCAACGCACGTGCCGAATCTGTCAAGAACTCTCTTATCAAGAAGTACAAAATTGCCGCCGACCGCATCGACGCCAAGGGTGAAGGCATCGGCAACATGTTTACCGAAGAGTCCTGGAACCGCGTATCCATCTGTACTCTTGAGGAATAATCTCTCTGAATCATAACGAAACACAATTTATTCCCCCGCATCCTCCACAGACTGCGGGGGATTTTTTTGAAAAAAATTTCACACTCTCCGCATTATCGCACTAAAACCGGGGGTCCGCACCCTTAACTTTGCATCATCGAACAACAACACACACTAAATCATCCACCCCTCAAAACACACACAACAACCATGGACCCCAACGAAACACCCCTCACCCCCGCAGAAGACACCCAGTCCTCCCAGCCCTCTCAAAACTCCCAGCTCTCCCCACCTCGCCGCCATTACACCCTCTGGGAACTCGTTCTCCATCTCGACGACGACACCCCGGCCGACACAGCCGACGACACAGCTGGCTCGGTCCTTGCCTCCATACGTCCGAGCGCGTGGCCCGACTGAATCAACTTTTAAACCATCTTTAACCATCTTTAAACCAACTGATCTTATGGAAACCAACATTCTCACGACCGCCCTTACCAACGAAACCTCCCCCGAACTTCTGCGCAACGAAATCGACAGCCGCATAGTGAAGATCCGGCCGTCGTCCACCCCTCTCGACCAGATCTCGCGCCTCGGGTCAGCGCGCCGTGCCGGATCGATGCGTGTTGAATATTACTCTGTCGACACCAAGGAAGGAAGTGCTGCCCTTGACGAAACAGTCCGTTCACTCTCTCTCGAACCGGGCAAACCTTTCACTCTCAAAGTCAACAACGGCGCCATTTTCTCCGAAACCGAGACAGTGCTGATTCCCGACATCACCGTAAACGCCGGAAACTACAACGGACAGGCCCTTGTCTGCTACGTCACCGCAGTCTCATCCGACTCAATCACCCTCATCCCCGTCAACATAGCCGGGACAACCGCCCCCATCGAAGCCGGCGAGCTCAAAATGGGCGCCAGGATCGTCCGCATGGGTCGTGCGGCACGCGAGCTCGACGTTCAGACCTCGCAGTTCATAGTCCTTCCACGCAAGGACTACAACTACTGTCAGATCTTCAAAAGCCAGGTCGAAGAAAGTCTTTATCAGCGACTTGCCGACAAAGAAGTCGGCTGGCAGTTCACCGATCAGGAAGAAGTAGCCATCATGGACATGCGTCTCGGCATGGAAAAATCCTTCCTTTTCGGAGCACGCTCCCGCATAGAGCTCGCCGGCACTGGCGACGAGGTCTTTCTCACCGGAGGCATCTGGAACCAGACCGACAACGACTATCCCTACGAGCTCGGCGCCCTCACCGAAGGCGATCTCGTCAGCCTCGCCCGTCAGGCTTTCACAGGCCACTCCGGAGCATCGCGCAAAGTGCTTCTCGCCGGTTCAGGTCTCATCGAAGCCCTCAACCGCATGGACACCGTACGCGTTGTCAGCGCCGAGGACAAGAAAACCGTCTGGGGCATCGACTTCCACCTCATCGTCACCAAGTTCGGCACCCTCTACGTCCACCTGTCCGAAGTCTTCGACCTCTGCGGGATGCCCGACTGCGGTATGGTGATCGATCCCGAACTCCTCACCAAATACTCCCACGTTCCCTTCTCCGCCGAGCGCATCAGTTTCCGCAAACAGGGACTGCGCAACACCGAAGGCGTAGTCCTCACCGAAGCCTCATGCCTTGTGCTCCGCCAGCCCAAAGCTCACATGCGCATCATGCCCCGCCACTGATCCACTCGTCCTCCGGCCGTTCCCGATTCCGCCCTCCGGTGTCAACCGAAATCCACCCTCGCCTTTGTCCCGGTCCCGCGGGCTTGCTCGCGGAAAAAGCGGTAAAATTTTTGTCCCTGCTCAGGAGCTTCAGCTCCTGCCCCAACAACCACGGAGGGCCCCCGCAACCGGGAGCCCTCCGTTTCTCTTATAAATTCGCAAAAATTTCTTAGTTTGCGGCTGCAGGAGTCACATCCGAAGTCTCAACCTCGAAGACGAGCATCGCATTGGGACCGATACCGGCCTGCGGATTGCCGTCAACGCCATAGGCGAGCTTACCGGGGATATAGAGCACATACTGCGAACCGTTCTTCATCATCGACAGACCTTCGCCGAAGCCGGGCACCACACGGTTGGGGTTCATCACCACTCCGTCAGAATTGCTGTCGAACACCTTGCCGTCGACGAGCTTGCCTGTATATTTCACCTTGGCACTGCCGTTGGCACCGACAGCCTCGCCTGTACCCTCTTTGACAACCTTGTAGGCAAGACCTGATTCAGTAACCTTGATTTCAGGATCCTTAGCCATCATATCCTTGAGATAAGCCTGGCCTTTGGCAACATTTTCCTGAGCTTCGGGGCTGTTTTCCTTGGCTGCGCGGGCTGCCTCTTCCTGCTTCTGATAATATTCCATCATCTTCTGCTGGGCCTCCTGTGCGAGTACCTGGAACTGAGTCTGGAGCTCACGCATCTGATCTGTATCGACAGAATCGGCCGAGAAAGCCTTTGCATAAGCCTCATAGAGTTTGGCGCGGTCAATAGGAATTCCGGCTTCCTCATAGCGCATGATCTGGCCGAAGAGCTGCATTCCGAACTGGAGACCTGTGAGATAGCCCTGCTGGGTAGTATCGGTCATAAGAGCCTGCTTCAGACCGCGGAGAATATCGTCTTTCTTGAAATTGGTCTGCTGTTCTTTCGGAAGGCTGAGATATTCTGACAGCAGACGGCTGCCCTGGGCAGCACCGATCGTGGTTGAGAGAGAGTCGCCAAAACCCTTGTTGGCACTGTCTGATGAAGATGATGTTTTGTTGCAGGAAGTTGCAGCAAACATCAATGCGGCCACGCCGCATACCATGAGAAGTTTTTTCATAAACCTGGTAATTGTTATTTTAATATGGTGTTGTTTTCTGTTTGTCGTTTTTGTTATTTCCGTGCTGCGCCGCGGTCGACCGAAAGGAGTTTCACTGTAAACTCCAGAGCCGCGCCGGGTGGGATCACATCACCCGCTCCGCGCTCGCCGTAACCGAGATCCGCGGGAATCGTTATGCGGTATTCGCCGCCCGGACGCATCATCCGCAACCCCTCGCTGAAACCCGGCACCAGGCGCACAAGGTCGAAATTGACCGGCTCGTCTGTCTTGTCGAAGACGCTTCCGTCACTCAGACGCCCTGTGTAGTCAAGCTCCACGCGGTCGGCATCGGTAGGAAACTCACCTTCGCCCTCGGTCATCACCTGAAAGACCAGTCCTGAGGGAGTGGTCACGGCTCCCTCAGCCTTCGAGGCTGCTGCAATGAACGCAGCCTGACTTTCGGGAGTGAAAGCCGCCCGGTCGCGACCACCGGCCAAAGGCACTATCTGGCGGTCGATATACTCTCCCGCGCTCGTAGCCGTGAAGCCGATATTTTCGCCCCGGAGCACCGCCGTGACAGCCTTTGCAAATGCCATGCGGTCAACTTTCAGCCCCAGCGACTCCATGTCGCGGAGACCGTTGAGAAAATTCAGCCCCATGGCCACACCCCGGCTGTAAGCGGCGCTCGCCTGGGTCGTATCCGTCAGAGCCGTCCTGACGCCGTCGGTGAATGCAGCGCTGGCCTTCGGATTCATCTCGGAGGTTTTCAGCGATGTGCCCCAGAACGTAGCCAGTGCCCGCGTCAGCGAGTCGGTGGCTTCCGGCTGTGCCTGAGCCGTAAAAACAAGCGTCAGCGCGACCGCTGTGAATAGCGCCCGCACTGTCCGCTTTATAGGATTGTTAACCGGCATTTCCGAGTGACTGGTCCTTAGTGGTTTCAGAGCCGGTTTTTTACTTCTTGATGACTTTCAGAAGCTCGACATCGAAAATCAGCGTCGAGTTGGGACCGATCAGACCGCCTGCACCCTGCGGGCCGTAAGCCAGCTGCGAGGGGATGAACAGACGCCATTTCGAACCGGCCTTCATGAGCTGAAGAGCCTCGACCCATCCGGGGATCACCTGGGTGACACCAAAAGTAGCGGGTACGCCGCGCTCTACCGAGCTGTCGAACACTGTGCCGTCGATCAGCTTGCCGGTGTAGTGCACCTCGACCTGATCCTGAGCGGTAGGCATTTCGCCGTTGCCTTCCTGAAGGACTTCATACTGGAGACCTGAAGCTGTGGTCTTCACCTCAACACGCTTGCCGTTCTCTTCAAGGAACTGCTTGCCTGCGGCAGCGTTCACGTCGGCCATCTTGGCGGCTTCGGCGCGCTGTTTCTCTTCAAGAGCGGTGAAATATTTCTGAATTTCAGCCTTTGCCTCGTCGTAGGTCATCTTGGGCTGGCTTCCGTAGAACACGGCTGCTACGCCGTCAGCGAAATCCTCGACATTGATTTCCTGGATACCGCTCGCACGGAAATTATTGCCCATGCTCAGTCCGAGAGCATAGCTGATACGGTCCAATTCTTTATTTTCCATAATTATATTTAAATACGTTAGTTGTCATCAAGTCTGCAAAGATAGGCTATTTTGCGGCTACCTCTTTAAAATTTTTAATTTAAAAAAGTTAAATCAACCGTCCCGCCCTTCTCTATGACTTATAACAAGCTATCTGCCTAATGGTTGGCAGCGAATCGTTTAAAACTCGTTAAGGCGTGCGAGATACTTCCCGATGATGTCAAACTCTATGTTCACGCGGCTTCCCTTGCGGATCTCCTTGAAGTTCGTATGCTCGAATGTGTAGGGGATGATAGCAACGCGAAACGAATACTGTTCCGAATCGCACACGGTCAGACTCACACCATTGACTGTTACAGACCCTTTCTCCACGGTCACATATCCTTTGGCGGCCATGCGCGGATCCACCTCGTAGCAGAACTTGTAGTAACGGCTTCCCTCGACCTCCTCGATCTCCTCACAGACAGCCGTGCAGTCTACATGTCCCTGGACGATGTGTCCGTCAAGCCGGCCGTTCATCAGCATCGAGCGTTCGAGATTCACGAGGCTTCCAGCCTCTAAGAGGCCGAGGTTGCTGCGGTCGAGCGTTTCCTGAATGGCGGTCACGGTATATGTTCCGTCGCCGGGCAGCGACACCACAGTCAGGCACACGCCGTTGTGGGCCACGCTTTGGTCTATTTTCAACTCGTCGGTGAAACTGCACCTTACGCGCAGATCGACATTGCCGTCCCGACGGATCACTTCTACCACTTCGGCTGCTTCTTCAACAATACCTGAAAACATGATGTATACTTAAATTAGAGTTGTTTCTTTTTAGGTCGGGAAAACCGGCCTCCTAATCATCCGCAAAAATACGAATTTTGCGCCGTTTCTCAAAAAACTGAGGGTGGAAGAGACGCACGTCTCCTCCACCCCCGCGAGAGTCAGATACTTACCTTAATTTAACTGCACAGACTTATTCTGATTGTTTTCGGACAGTAATTATAAATATTGCATGAAAAATTATTCCTGACGGAAGCCGTAGCCGTTGGTGATTCCGGAGTTCAGCAGATCCTGATAGCGGAACGGGCGGACGGTTACAGGCGACTTGCGGGCCTGATAGTCGGCGTCGGTGATACCGGCCAGTACCTTGTAGGCGTGTGTCTGCCAGTTCTTGTCATCCTTGATGAGGTCTATACCCCAGGGTGTCTGCACATATCCGTCAGCCTCCCAGGCCTGTGCCTGTGCCGATCCGGGAGCCACGTATTCAAACAGGCCCTTGATGGCCACATTGGTGGCGTTGTGCCCGAATGTCTTGTAGCCGAACGAGCTCAGAACGCCATCCCAGTCGTCATGCACGCCGCGCCATCCCGGATAGAGCACCGGATCTGATTCCTGGCCTTCGGGAGTCCCGGCGGTCAGGCGGTAGCCGTTGAGGATTTTGCTGTCGACATTCTTCACCCATACATATGCGGGAAGCATGTTGCCGTTCTCGAACTGTGCATAGCCCTTGTCGCGGATGTCCTCAAGCACTTTGGTCATGTCGCGGCGGTTGTTGACGGCAGCTTCGGGAAGAAGGCCGGTGCGGATGAGGTCGAAACGGCGCACGCCTTCGCCCACGAATTCCAGTGCGCGTTCCTTGATGACGGCCTTATAGAGGGCACTCCAGTCGGTCGACGAGAATTCCGCTCCGCAGGCTGCGATCCAGCTGTCGAGTTTGGAGTCGACACCGCCGGGGAAGTTGCGGTTGTGTACACGAGCGAGATATGTCTTGGCCGGACCCTCCTGACCGAGGGCCGCATAGACTTCAGCAAGCATCAGATAGACGTCCGACATGCGCATGTAGCTGACATTGATCGCAGAATTGCCGTAGGTCGCGGTGTCGGGCTTTTTCATTCGGTTCCAGTCCCACTTGTTGCAGGTGATGCCGACTTTGCCCCAGTTGGCTATGTCGAGCGAGAGCAGGAACTCGCGGCCGTTGCCGTCGGAGCCGGTCACACAGCACGATGCGTCGCGGCGGGCGTCTTTCGGATCGAACCATCCGTAGTAAACATGGGGCTGGATGCGGTTCTGGCCGCAGCCAACACAGGGTGCGCCGTAGTTGCCGCCGGTCGACGCGCGTCCGATGTAACCCGGACGGTCTGCGCCGCCGTTATACATGAACGGGATCTCATAGACGCTCTCGTCGGCGAGGTCGATCGAATTGTCCTTGTGCATCTGGTTGAACACATACTGATAGGGGCTGTTGAAGAGACGGCCCTGTGCGTCTGTTCCGCGCGGGTCGGTCAGATGGAACTGGATCGAACCCGGCTGCTGCACACAGGCTTCGAGATAAGGCAGAGCGTCCTGGAGCACTGCGCGCCAGTCGGCGCGGCGTCCGTAGATAGCCTTTGTCTGCGGATCTTCAACGCAGAGATCGTCAAACGAGAGCGCGTCGCCCTTGCCGTCGGTGTAAAATCCGGCCGCAAGGTCGGTGCGGCGGGTGCAGTAACCGGCATTGAAGAGCGCGATGCGGCCGATCAGACCCTGAACATAGTTGCGGTTCATGACATCGGCACGGACTCCGTTCTCACCGGCGCGATACATGTGAGGCTCCACTTCCTTGAGTTTCTCGATGCAGAGGTCATAGATCGCGAAACGCGATTTCAGACCTTCGGCGCTCTCGCCGGCATGTTCCACGAAAGGCACGTCGCCATAGTAGCGGCAGAGCTCGAAATAGCAGGTCGATCTGAGAGCCACGGCCTGACCGTAGATGTCGGCCAGGGCATTGGGTTCGCCTTTCATCAGCGATCCGAAGTTTTCAAGCGACTCGAAGCTGTCGATCAGCGCGTTGCACACGCCGATTGTCTTGTAGAGGTCGCCGAACACTTCCCAGCCCTGGAGGCCGTTGATATTGATGGCCGAAGTGCCTGTCGGATAGAAACCTTTCTCCAGCTGGCCTGCGTCGCCGTCCTGATAGCTGTCCTGAAGGCCTTCCATGTCCGAACCCCAGATCGGACTCCAGTAGATTCCGACAGAGTGGATGTTGCGGTTGGCGCGCAGAAGCTCATAGCCATAATTGAGGGCGCCGCGTGCCGACTCCTCGCTTGAAAATACGAACTCGCGGTCAGAGATACTCGGCGAGTTGGTGTCGAGGTAGTCCTCGCAACCCGTCGCGCCGAGCGCGAGGGCCGATACGAGTGCTATATTTATAATCTTGTTCATTATGGTATCAATTTTAAGAGGTTGTGGATTAGAATGACAGTGAGGCGCCGATTGTCCATGTGCGGGCGCGGGGATAGGTGCCGTAGTCCATGTTGAACATCGGGAAGTTGCGGATGTTGCTGCCGAAGCCCACGGTGCCTGCCGTGTTGGTGTTTACCTCAGGATCGAGACCCTTGTAGCCGGTGATGGTGAAGAGGTTGCCGGCAGTCACGTAGAGACGGAAGTTTGAGATGTGGGCCTTCTTGGTGAGCTGCTGAGGCAATGTATAGCCGAGTGTGAGGGTCTGGAGACGCAGATATGAGCCGTCTTCAAGGAATTCCGACGATACGATGCCGCTCTGGTGGTAGGGAAGCGCCGATTTGGCGTGACGGTTGAGGGCCTTGAGTGCGTCGGGGTCAGTAACAGCGTAGAGGTCGCCGGCGCTGTTGACGTCATATACTCTATAAGAGTCGGCGCGGCGCGCGCTGTACTGGCGGGTGATGCCGACATATTCGTTGCCCGATGCGTCCATCATGGCGTTGGCGTTGTAGACCTTGCCTCCGTATGTCCAGTTGAAGTTTGCCGAGAGATCCCAGCCCTTGTAGCCGAAGTCGAGATGGAAGCTGCCGGTATGGCGCGGACGTACTTCGCCGAGGTTCACGGCGTCAGTGGCGGAAATCTTGTGGTCACCGTCCTGATCCTCGAATTTCGGAGCGCCGGGGAAGGCAACCTGACCGGAAGGGAGATTGAACGGATGCATGTAGGTGGCAGTGATGTCCTTTGTCAGGTCGTCTACGCCGTCTTTAAGCGTATAGACACCGTTGGCATAGTTGAAGTCGTCTGTTGTGTAGAAGCCTTTGGCCTTGTAGCCGCGCACGAGTCCGATGGGTTTGTCGACTGCGAGCATCCAGTCCATCGCGGGAGTCTGGGCCGACGATCCCCAGTAGGATGAGTAGATGTACTGGTCGGCGTTCTGCATCTTGTCGAGGTTGTTGCGGTTGTAGTTGTAGATGGCACCCGCGCTGAAACGGAAGTCCTTGTTGCGGTAGATCTCGGCGTTGACCGAAATTTCGATACCGCGGTTGGAGATCTGGCCGAAGTTCTGATACTGGTGTGAGTAGCCGGATGTGTTGTCGACGGGCACGAGCATCAGAAGGTCTTTGGTGGTATTCCAGTAAAGCTCGACAGATCCGTTGATGCGGCTGTTGAGGAAGCCGAAGTCAACGCCTAAGTTGCGCGAGATTGTGGTCTCCCATTTCAGGTCCGGATTAGCTTTCAGACCGTCAGGCTTGTAGAAGGGATCGAACTCGCCGTTGATCGGGAGCTTGGTGTTTGTTGAACTTGACCAGGTTTCGCGCCAGAGATTGGAGTTGATGTTGTCGCTTCCCGATTCGCCCCATGACAGACGCAGCTTGAGGTTCGACAGCCAGTCGCGGGTGTCCTCCATGAAGCTTTCCTCCGAGATGCGCCAGCCTGCGGCCACGGCGGGGAAGTAGCCCCAGCGGTTGTTGGGCGCGAACTTCGACGAACCGTCGGCGCGGAACGTGGCGGTGAAGAGATAGCGGTCCATCAGCGTGTAGTTCAGACGGCCGAACCATGAAACCGTACGGTCGGGCACTCCGAATGTGTTGTAGAACGAGCTGTTGTAGGTGGCGGTGTGCATCATTGCGATGGCATGTTTGTAGTCGAAGGTGTCGGGATAGCCGCGGCCTTCGGCGTAGGTCGATTCGCTCTCGCTTCTGAGAAGCTCGTAACCGGCGAGGATGTTGAACGAGTGGATGTCCTTCACGTCAAACATATAGTTGGCGGTGGTGACCCAGCGCATACCCTTCGAGGTGCCGCGGGTGATGTTGGCGCGCTTGTCGCCGTTGGTGTAGCCGTCCTCGTAGTAGGTGTTCTTTGACGAACCGCGTGTCATGGCGATTTCCGAACGGGCCGTCAGGCCGGGGATGATCTCCCAGGTGAGGGCGGCATTGCCGCGGAAGTTGCGGTTGTGGTTCTCGGCGGTGATATCGTTGATGAGGTCAACAGGATTGTGGGAATCGTCGATGTTCTGCACACCGAAGCTGAAACCAGAGCTGACATCGGTGTAAGGGATGCCGCCGAGGGGTTCGTCGATCGGCTTGTAGTGGTAAGCACCGGCGGTGTAGCGGGCGCCTGCGCCGTTGAGAGTCGATTCGTCATAGCGGGCCTCGGCGTTGAACGTGAGGTTGCTGAAAATCTTCTGCTGCACTTTCAGAGAGGTGGTGAAGCGGTTGTAGTCCGAGTTGATGCGGATGCCTTCGTCGTCGATATAGCCGATATTGAACGACATCTTAGTATTCTCCGATCCGCCGCTGATGTTCAGGTTGTGGTTGTGGGTGAAACCTGTGCGGAGGATGTCGTCGTCATACTGATGTGCCTTCACTCCTGCATAGTCGGCATAGTGGTTGCCGTATTTAGATCCGAGGCCGAAATATTTCTCAACGGCGTCCTGATGGCCGCTGCCGCGCGAAGCGGCATAGCTCCAGGTGTCGAGCACATATTCCTGTGCCGAAAGCACATCCTGCTTCTTGGCGGCATTCTTGAACTGCACATAGCCTTCGTAAGTCACTTTGGCTTTGCCGCTCTGACCGCTCTTGGTGGTCACGAGGATTACACCGTTGGCACCGCGCGCACCATAGATCGCTGTCGAGGCCGCGTCTTTCAGCACGTCGATCGACTCGATTTCCGAAGCGGCGATATTGTTGATGTTGCTCACGGGGAAGCCGTCGACCACATAGAGAGGCTCGTTGCTCTGGGTGATCGAGCCGCCGCCGCGCACACGCACTGACACCGTGGCGCCCGGACGACCGTCCTGAGTCACCACATTCACACCGGGCAGACGGCCCTGCAATGCCTGAGTCACGTTTGAAACGGGATTGGCCACGAGATCCTCGCCTTTCACCGAAGCCACAGCTCCGGTCAGATCCTTGCGGCGCATCGTGCCGTAGCCGATGACGACGACCTCCTCAAGATTCTGGAGATCCTCGTTGAGAGTCACGTCGAGGCGCGAGCGGCCGTCAACGCTTACTTCCTGGGGCGTGAAGCCGGTGTAGGTGAACACCAGTGTGCCGTTGCCGGGAAGTTTGATCGAGTAATTGCCGTCGATGTCGGTCACGACACCGTTGGTCGGATTGCCTTTTTCAGTCACTACGACTCCGGCAAGCGGTTCTTGCGACGGGTCGGTCACTGTTCCTGTCACGGTGCCGCTCTGGGCGTAGACGCCCGTCGTCAACAGCATCGCCATGACCAGACAGAACAGTCGGATAATGGTTTTCTGATTGGTTCTCATACTAAAAAACGGTTATTAGAATAAGGAATTGTGTTTGATTTTTCAGACGGCGCCGAGTGAGCCGTAGGCATTGACGGCGCGCACCTTGACCTCACCTTTGGGGTCGGCGGCGAGCGTGCAGCGGTTGCCCACGGTGAGCACGGCCACCTCTTCACCGTCAAGCACCACATAGCCGCGGGCTCCATCGACAGGTTCCCACTTCACCGTGCGGCTGTCGACCGTCACTTTTGCGGGAGCGGGCAGAGTGGCCATCATCGCACGCGGGTCCCAGCCGTTGTTGCCGGGAATCATATTCTCGTAGGTCAGACCTGCGGCTTCCTCAGCCGAGATCGACGTGCGCGATGTGCCGCTCTTCTTCTCCCCCTCGCGGGTGGTATAGTTGTAGAGAGTCTTGCGTCCGCTCAGGTCCACTTCGTTGCCGTCGATGTCGCGGCTGCCGTATTCGGCGAAGATACCGGGGGCGGTGCCCATGTCAGTCCAGCCTTCGGCCGATACGGGAATGCGCATCGTCGTATTGACATAGCGGGCCTGCGGACTGTTGTGCCAGGGGCGTCCGAGACAGAGCTTGCCGTCGGCGGCGCTCTCGTTGCCGTCGACCACACAGTCGCGGATCACATAGCCGTATTTTGCGGCCGTGTGGCAGGGCGCCACGATCACCGATCCGCTGCGCACATTATAGAAGGTACTGTTTTCCACAAGGACATCGCCGCCGCCGTAGAAGTAGTCGATCGCGCCCTCGATCCGGCAGTTCTTCACGTAGTGGCGGTCCTCATCTTTCACGGTGGTCATCCAGGTGTCCTGGAAAGAGCGGAAAATGCAGTTATTGAACGCGGCGCAGTCGGCATGGCTCTTCATCGCCAGTGCCTGCGGGCCGTCCTGGGCCTCCACGCCGTAATCGTTGACATAAGATATGTTTTCCGTATAGAAATGCGGTGCCTTCACAGTCACCACGGCACCTTCGAGTCCGTGCATGGCCGATGCGGGATTGTGGACCGAGTATTTCCAGAATTCCTCGGTCTCGTCCTCAGGCTTGGCGCCGACATTGAGTTTCAGGTGGATGATGGTCTGCTCCTTGTTCTGCCCTATCAGATGGATGTAGGGCTTGGTTTCGGGAACGACCACCTGCTCTTCATACGAGCCGTTTTTCACGAATATGAGCCACGGGGCCGTCAGGCTGTCCGGAGCTGCCGCGATGGCCGCCTGCACTGTGGTGTAGTCGCCGGAACCGTCCTGCGCCACAACCGCATCGAAAGGCGAGCCTTCAGGCTGACGCGCGCAGCCGCAGGCAAGAGCGAGAACGCCTGAAACAAGAATGGTAGATTTAAGAATCGGATTCATATTTTCAATGGTTTTGGATTTTCGGTCCCCCAAATTTACTATTGAATCCGACCCGCGCAAGTGTACTTTTCTACACTTTTATTAAACTTTTTGCCACCCGTCCCGCCAAAGGCAAAAATTTACAATCCATACCCTAAAAAGTGTAATTTTACTGATTTTCAACTCCCTCCGCAACTCTTTGCGACTGCCACTCTTTGGGAGTCAGTCCGGTGACTGACTTGAATACGCGGTTAAAATACTGCGGCGACGAGAAGCCGCTCATGTAGGCCACTTCGGCCACCGTGCACTCACCTTTTTCAAGGAGTGTGCAGGCATGGCGCACACGCATGGTCTTGAGCAGTTCCACCGGTGCCATGTTGAACAGCGAGCGCACCTTGCGGTTGAACACCGTGCGGCCAAGATTCATCGCCGAAGCCATTTCCTCGATAGTGAAATCCGGGTTCTTCATCTCCGCGGCGATGCGTCCGCGCAACTCGCTGATGAATTTCTCGTCGAAAGCAGTCAGAGCGGGTGTGTCCGCGAGCTCCGCCTTATCCGTCGGCCGAATATCATCCTGCGCACTCACGGAGTCGATGAAATATCTTCTCAGGCGTGTGCGCTGTTCGAGCAGCGACTTGATGCGGCTGCGCAGGTATCCGGCGCTGAACGGTTTCGTCAGATAGTCGTCGGCGCCGCATTCCAGCCCCGCGATACGGTCATAGACCGATGCCTTGGCCGAGAGGAGCACAACGGGGATGTGACAGCAGCTCACCGTCCGCCTGATCCTCTCCAGAAGTTCCAGACCGTCGAGCCGCGGCATCATTATGTCGCTGATGATTATGTCGGGCATCTCGGCGCCTATCTTTTCCCAGGCTTCCTCGCCGTCCGACGCCTGCACCACGCGGTAGCTGCCCGACAGCATCTTTGCGATCACCATGCGCAGTTCGTCGTTGTCCTCGACCACCATCACCGTGAGCCCTTCGCCCTCACCGCTGCTTTCCGGAATCGTGGCGACGGCAGCTTCGTGCGCCACGGCGACGCCATCGGCCGATGCGGCTCCGGGCGTAGCGTCAGGCTCTCCGCCGCGGTCGGTCAGAATGAATTCCGCATCCGGATCGCTGTGCAGGGTGGCGAAATCGCCCGGAAGGCTCACTTCAAACCTGCTACCCTCGCCCGGTTTCGAGTCTACCTCGATGGTGCCGTGGAGCACTCTGACCAGCTCCCTGACAAGAGCGAGACCTATACCGCTGGAAAATAGCCCTTTCTTCCGGCCGAGTGTCTCGAAACGGTCGAAGACTGCCGCCGCCTGCTTCCTGTCCATCCCAGGTCCCTCATCGATCACCGCCACCGTGAGATTTTCGCCCGTGACTCCGGCTTCGAGTGTCACCGCGCGGCCGTCGGGAGTATATTTGAATGCGTTCGACAGCAGATTGAATATGATCTTCTCAAGTTTGTCGACATCGGTGTACATCCAGTGGGCCTGCATCGGCACCGTGAGTCTGAAATCGATCCCTTTCTGCCGGGCAAGTATGGAGAAATCGTTGTAAATGCGCCGCAGCAAAGGCACGACATCGACCCGCTCCACATAGATCTTCATCTTGTTGTTCTGTATCTTGCGGACATCTAAAAGCTGGTTGATCAGGCGCAGCATCCGGTCAGTGTTGCTTTTGGCTATTGACATGTATTCCTTCGAATCCTTCGACAACGACGGGTCGGCCATCACCTCCTCGATCGGGTTGACGATCAGGGTCAGAGGAGTGCGCAGTTCGTGGGATACGTCGGTGAAAAAGCGCAGCTTCATGCGCGTCAGCTCCTGCTCCATGCTCACCTGCCTGTGCAGCCGCAGTATGTAGGTCACCACCAGCCACACGGCAAGACCGAAAGCAATGAATAGTCCTGCATAAAGAATCCGCGCCCATATGGTCTCCATAAACGTAGGCTCCACATGTATCGGGAGCGACCTGACATTGTCGGCCCACACGCCGTCGCCGTTAGTCGATCTCACCTCTAAGACATAGTCGCCCGCCGGGAGGGAGTAGAAAGCCGCCTCATGGTTGTGGCCGATGTCGATCCAGTTGTCATTGATACCCTGAAGACGGTAGGCATAGGAAATATTCTGCGTATTGTCGAAGTCGAGCGCAACGAACGAAACGGCGAAATTCCGCTCGGCGGCCTCAAGCCACAGCCGTCCTTCGGACAGCGGAAAACTCTTTGACAACTCGTTGGAGGGAGAGACGGTCGCGCGGTCGAAGACTATGTTGGGACTGTAAGAACTCTTCCGCAGACGCGGAAGATCTACGGTCATGGTGCCGTTAAGCATAGCGAAATAGGCCCTTCCGCGGCGATCGATGACAAACGGGGCTTCCGAGAGCACGATAGGCAGGTGCAGGTTGCAGCGGTCATAGGTCTCGATCATGCCGCTTGCCGGATCGTAGCGGCAGATGGCGTTTTCGAGCGAGAGCCACAGACGCTCCTCGCCGTCTTCGGCAAGTGAGTAGACCATATCGGTAGGCAGCCCTTCCTGCTTGCCGGTGTAGCTGAACTCCAGACTGTCCGAAAGCAGATCCGGAGAGGTCAGACGGCAGATGCCCCCGCCGTGGGTGGTCACATAGATTGCTCCGCGGCTGTCCTCGAAGGTGAAAAAGACATCGTTGTTGCTCAGAGTCGATTTGCGGGAGAGATCGCACCAGTTGTGATGGAAGACAATGTCGGAAGCCGAGCGGAAATCCGACGAAAATGTCAGCAGTCCGTCGGTGGTTCCGACCATCATCACTCCGCCGGAGGTTTCGGATATATGTCGGACACGGCGGCACTTCCAGCCGGTATTTCCCGCAAAAGAGCGGTTATAGATATTCAAAAAGCTGAATTTGCCGTCCTTCTCCTCTACAAGATTGAGGCCTCCGCCATAGGTGCCTATCCAGATGCGTCCGCGGCTGTCCTCATAGATCGAATAGACGGCCTCACAGTTCAGTGCGCCGGGCTTTGAAACGTCGGCGGCAAAATGACTCACCGAATACCCGGCACCCTTTCCCGGAACGGCAAGAAAAAGGCCGTCGGCGCGGCTTCCGATCCAGATGCGGCCCCGACTGTCTTCCATCATCGAATAGACCGAGGCGCCGAACGAGGCGTTTTCGTCCATGACTATGGCGCCTGAGCGCGTGAAGTTGCCGAGGTAGCGGCCCTCGGAGTCATGAATCTTGATTTTAAAACCCTTGTCCGCGCTCCAGATACGGTTTTTACTGTCGATGAACACGCAGCGCGTCTCTTCCTGCGAGAATGTCAGATAGTCGGCCGCCCCGGAGGTGAATGTGATCTTGTTGAACCCGACCTCGTCGCGGGCCCAGAGATTGCGGTGGTTGTCGATCATGAAATTCAGAACGATATCGGGCGTGGGGACTCTGCGTCCGCCGGAATAGCAATAGGCCCGTTCAAGTGTCCCGGTTTCCTGATTATAATGGCACAGAGGGCCGTGGGTGGGATGGACCCACAGTTCGCCGCTTTCGTCCTCGTGGACAAAAAACACGAACTGCGTTTCGGTCAGCCCCGGATAACTCAGGCGCTCAGTTTTGGCGCCGTTGAGGCCGATGCGGAATACGTCAGGACCGGCCAGCATCCACAGGCAGCTGTCGGCTGCCTGCCGCGAGGGTTCATAGATCAGCTCCACTGCACCCGACATCTCCACTCCGATGTGGCGCGAGCTGCCTGTGGCCGGATCGTAGAGCAGCACACCCGTCAGCGACGGAAAGGCGACACGGCCGTCGCGCAGGACGGTAGCGGCCCTCGCATCGGAAAGCCGCACACCAAGGCTGACGTCTTTCAGACCATAGGCCGTGTTGTAGACCGCAAGCGCCCCCTTGTCATCGACGAGCATCAGGTCCTCGCCACTGCGGACAGCATAGAGAAAACGGCGCATTCCGCTTATTCCCTCCTTGCCGTGGACGCGGTAGCCGGCGTTGCCGAGAATCCATTCGCCGCCCCCGGCGTCGCTGAAGACTCCGTAGATCTCGGTCTGCCGTCCGTCGGCCGGAAAATGAAGGATTCCTCCCTCCCGCATGTAGCGCTCGCCGTCGATGCGCCACATTGCTCCGTCGGGCGCCGCGAGCCACACCACTCCGTTGTCCGTGAAAAAGATCTTCTCAAAGCCGTCACAGGCCCTGACATTGGGATGGGAGGCGAAAGGATTTATGAATTTTTCGGCCGCCATGTCGAAAATATAGAGCTTATGGTCGTAAGTCTCGCACCAGAGGGCATTGCGGAAGGCGAGAAACACATTCTGTATGCGGTTGTGTTGCAGACGTTCTTCGTCGGTGGGATAGGATTTATAGTTGCGGAAAGTGTAGCCGTCAAATTTTTCCAGTCCGTTCCATGTGGCGATCCATATATAGCCGTCCTCGTCCTGAACCATGTTCTGGATCATTTTGAGCGAAAGGCCTGCGGCGCTTGAATAGTTTTTGACATCCACAAGGCCGTGTGACCTCCCTGCTGCGGCGACATGAGCTGTCAGCAGAACAAAAGTCCACAGCAATAGCCTGCGGCAAAAATCAGATAGTCTCAACATGGCATCAGACAGGTTTCAGATGGTATTATATATAAGGTGTTATATATATTAATGTGGTTCGGATGTTACAGACATGGCAAAATTACTCTTTTTTTCATAACTTTATACCTTTTATTACTTTTTTCTAAACCATTTTTCCGATATTTGTATTCTAATAGGTTGTTTAAAAACAACATCTAAGATACTAACCCAAACACTGACACTATGAAAAAAAGTCTTCTCTACACCCGCACAGGCGATGCAGGAATGACCTCTCTGGTCGGAGGCAAGCGCGTCGCCAAAAACTCACCCCGCGTCAATGCCTACGGAACTCTTGACGAACTCAACGCACATATAGGTCTTGTTCAGGCCCGGTGCTCTGAGCTGGACAACTTCGTGACCTCAACCCTTCTTGGCATCAACAACACACTCTTCAACCTCGGAGCCTATCTGGCCACTCCCCCCGCCGAAGTTACTGAAACTTCACCTGCCGACGCCATTCCGACAGTACTGAAAGCGCTGCCAGACCGCATAGCCGATCTTGAACATCAGATCGATACCCTTGACTCAATGGTTCCGGCACAGCGTACCTTCATACTTCCCGGAGGCAGCATCGGAGCGGCCGAGGCCCACGTGGCACGTACAGTCTGCCGCCGTGCCGAGCGCGAAATCCTCAATCTTGCCACAACCGGCGAACATATCGAACCGATAGTTCTCACCTACATCAACCGTCTGAGCGACTATCTCTTCATCCTCGCCCGCTACATCAACCACTTCACCGGCACCCCCGACATCCCCTGGCAGCAGTAAGCTGACACCAAGCCCGGAGGAAATCACCCAGATCCGCCATTGCCCAAACCCCGTCGTGGTACAAATCCGGTCCTCGTATAAATCCGGTCGTTGTACAAATCCGGCCCTATGTGCGTCCGCAAGGACGCCGATTTACTCATAGCCCCCGACACACGCGCGTAGCGCAGGGTGTCGGGGGTATAAGTGTATATAAATTAACGTGTCCGTCAGGACACGGATTTACCACCCGCCTACTAATCGCAAACACGTAAATCGGTGTCCTGACGGACACCACCCCTCCGGGGAACTGAAAACCCGTGACACGTCAACCCGTGACACGTCGCTTCGCATCCGTGACACGGGCTACGAATAAATCAGCGTCCTACCGGACGCGTCGATCCCCGCCTCAAAAAACTTGGAAAAGCGGCAAAAACCGCCCAAATCCCCATGGAAAAACGGCAAAAAACCGGATTTTTTCATGGAAAAGCGGCAGCCGGGCAAAGAATGGCGGCTATTGCTATACTCCGGATTACCGGTAGGGACGCTTTTCAAAGCGTCCTCAAGAACCTAAGGAACAGCCAGTTGTGACGGAGGACGCTTTAAAAAGCGTCCCTACCGGAGGTAATGATGACTGGTTTGGCAACATCCACCCCAATATCCTGACCAACCACAAGCTTCTTCCAAGTACAAATCGCCGCGCGTCTATAATACTCCTATAATCCTCTTACTCAGAGATTGTTTACTGACTTTAACGTGTTTTTATTCGGCAGTTACGGAGCTTTTTTGTATTTTTGTAGCCAAATTGCCCGCATCGGGGCCTACTTCGTCACTAACAGTTTATACATCACCATATTATGAGCAATAAAGAAGTGGTTCTCTCCGGCATCCGCGCTACCGGAAACCTTCATCTCGGCAACTATTACGGCGCTCTGAGCAAATTCGTGAAAATGCAGAACGACTACGACTGCCTGTTTTTCATCGCCGACCTCCATGCCCTGACAACCAATCCGGATCCGGACGCGCTCCACGAGAACGTCAAAAATATCCTTGCCGAATATCTCGCCGCAGGCATCGATCCTGAAAAGGCTACCATCTTCGTGCAGAGCGACATACCCGAAATTTCGGAAATGTATCTGTTGCTGAACATGCACGTGGGTATCGGCGAACTCCTGCGCACGGCATCTTTCAAAGACAAGGCCCGCAAGCAGCTCGGTCTCAGCGCCACAGGTGCCGACGAAGACATCGAAAAGCAGATTATCGGCGCCGACACCAACAAGCGCGTCAACGCCGGTCTGCTCACCTACCCCACCCTCATGGCCGTGGATATTCTCATTCAGAAGGCTCACAAGGTACCCGTAGGCAAGGATCAGGAACAACACTTAGAGCTGACACGCCGCTTCGCACGCCGCTTCAACTCGTTCTACGGCGTCGATCTCTTCCCCGAACCTGAAAACTTCAACTTCGGCGATCACGCCGTCAAGGTGCCCGGTCTCGACGGCTCAGGAAAGATGGGCAAGAGCGAGGGCAACTGCATCTACCTTGTCGACGAGGAGAAGGTGCTCCGCAAGAAGGTAATGCGCGCCGTGACAGACGAAGGCCCCAAGGAACCCAACCAGCCGATCTCTCAGCCCGTCGAGAACCTGCTCACCCTCATGGAGCTGACTTCGGCTCCTGAGATCGTGCAGAGCTACCGCGACGCCTACGCCGACTGCTCGATCCGCTACGGCGACATGAAGAAGCAGCTTGCCGAGGACATCCTCAAGGTGACAACCCCGATCCGCGAACGCTATCACGACATCCGCAACGACGAGGCCTACATCTCGCGTGTGGTGCGCGAAGGTGCCGAACGCGCCCGCGAACGCGCTACCAAGACCCTCGCCGAAGTCCGCCAGGTAATGGGTATCCGTAAATTCTAAACTCTCTCCGCCATTCGCTCTACACCATAATCTATAATGAAGAGATATAACCTCATCAACAACTCGCTCGGCTGGCTCTGCTTCGTAATCGCAGCGGTGACCTACCTGCTCACCATTGAGCCGACGGCAAGTTTCTGGGACTGCCCGGAATTCATCTCGCAAGGCTACAAACTCGAAGTCGGCCACCCGCCGGGCAACCCTATCTTCATGCTGGCCGCCCGCTTTTTCGTCAACTTCGCATTCGGCGACGTCAGCAAGGTGGCCATCATGGTCAACTCAATGTCGGCGCTGCTGTCGGCCGGCACCATACTGCTGCTCTTCTGGACCATCACCCATCTGGTCAGGAGGCTGACAGTGAAAGACGACGCCACGGAGCTAAGCCTCGTACAGATGCTCATGATCTTCGGTTCAGGCATCTGCGGCGCCCTGGTCTACACCTGGAGCGATACCTTCTGGTTCTCGGCAGTCGAGGGTGAGGTCTACGCCTTCTCCTCGTTCTGTACGGCCCTGGTGTTCTGGCTGATCCTCAAATGGGAAAACCGCGCCGAAAAGCCCCACAGCGACAAGTATCTGATACTCATCGCCTACGTCATAGGCATCTCGATCGCCGTCCACCTGCTCAACCTCCTGTGTATCCCGGCGATCGGACTCGTGATTTATTACCGCCTGTGGAAGAACACAACAGCCAAAGGCTCACTGATCACCCTCGCCTTCTCGGCCATCGTCGTGGGCCTGATCCTCTACGGACTCGTCCCCGGCTTCATCGAGGTATCGCAGTATTTCGAACTCTTCTTCGTCAACGTGATCGGATGCAGCTACAATGTCGGTGTGCTCATCTACGCCATCCTCGCCGTGGGCTGCTTCATCTGGGCCATCAGCGAGCTTTACAAGCAGCAGAGCGTCGGCAAGATCCGTCTGAGCGTGGCGCTGAGCATCCTCTTCTCCGGCATCCCCTTCATCGGCGACAGCATGCTGATTCCGGTGATCATCATGGGCGGCGTGATCGCCTATCTATTCATGGCCAAGAAACTTCCGGTGCGCATCCTGAACTTGGTTGTCATGAGCATCTTCGTGATCTTCATCGGCTACTCGTCATATGCGCTGCTGCTCATCCGTGCAAGCGCCAATCCGCCGATGAACCAGAACGCCCCGGACAACGTCTTCGCCCTCGCCTCCTATCTCAACCGCGAGCAGTACGGAGAACGTCCGCTCTTCTACGGACAGACCCACCAGTCGCGCGTGGTCTACGAGGTGAAGGACAACGGCGAAGTTACACCTATGTATAAGGAAGGACGCCCGATCTACGCGAAAGTCGTCAAGACTTCCGAAGATCAGCCCGACCACTACGAAATCACCGGCTACAAGAAGGACTACGTGATGGCTCCTGAGCTGAACATGCTCTTCCCGCGCATTTACAGCGGAGCACACGCGGCGGCTTACAGCGACTGGATCGGCGGCCTGCACGGCAAGCCCGTGGAAGCCACGAAATATGTCCGCAACGGCGAGACACTCCAGTCGGAAACCCTCGTGAAACCGACGATGGGCGAAAGTCTCCGCTTTTTCCTTGTCTACCAGCTCAACCATATGTACTGGCGATATTTCATGTGGAATTTCGCAGGCCGTCAGAACGACATACAGGGCAACGGCGAAGTCAACCACGGAAACTGGATCTCCGGAATCCCCTTCATCGACAATCCGCGCCTCGGCGACCAGAGCCTGCTGCCAGACAGCGACGGCAAGGGCAACAAGGGCCACAACGTCTTCTACATGCTGCCGCTTCTCTTAGGCATCATAGGACTCGGCTGGCAGGCCTTCACATCGAAGCGCGGCATCGAACAGTTCTGGGTGATCTTCTTCCTCTTCTTCATGACAGGTATAGCCATCGTGCTCTACCTGAACCAGACCCCGACGCAGCCGCGCGAGCGTGACTATGCCTTCGCCGGATCGTTCTATGCCTTCGCCATCTGGGTAGGTATGGGTGTGGCCGGACTCTGGGCGCTGATCAACGAGCTTCTGAAGAACAAGAAGACAGCAGAAAAGGGTCCGAAACACAGCCTCGCAGCGGCGATCTTCGCCTGCTTCGTAGGTCTCGCAGTGCCCCTGCAGATGGTTTCGCAGACCTGGGACGACCATGACCGCTCAGGCCGCTACGTCACCCGCGACTTCGGCATGAACTATCTCGACTCCGTCGACGAAAACGGCATCATATTCACCAACGGCGACAATGATACCTTCCCGCTGTGGTATGCACAGGAGGTCGAAGGCCACCGCACCGACGTGAAAGTGGTCAACCTTTCCTACCTAACCACCGACTGGTATGCCAACCAGGTGAAACACCCGTCATACGAAGCGGCCGGAATCGAGACCATCGGCAAGCCGGAGGATTACGGCTATGACCGCATGAACTTCAACTATTTCTCGGCCGAATGCGACACTACTCCGGTCAACATCAACATAGCCCTCAACCAGCTCTACAACAAGAAGTCGAGCGAGAACGCTTGGGGCGCTCCGATGATGGCTTACAACAACTTCTTCATCCCCGTCGACATCCCCGCAGCCGTCAAGGCCGGACGTATCACCGAACACGAGGCTGAAATGGCCGACACAGCCATCGAGGCCAACATGGCCAACGACCGCGACGCCATGCGCCACGGCGGTCTGACTCTGAGCCAGGTGCTGTCGCTCGACATGCTGGCTACTTCGGTCAAGAACGGCTGGAAGAACCCGATCTACTTCGCCTCGACAGTGCCGTCGGACTACTATGTCAGCCTCCAGCCCTACATGCGCTCGACCGGCATGGCCTATGAGGTCACTCCGGTGCGCAACGAGGAGAACAGCGATTACGACATCTCGGCCGTGAACACCGACAAGGCATACCGCAACATCACCGAGAAATTCCGCTGGGGAGGTCTCGAAAAGGTTACAGATCCGAGCCAGATCTATCTCGACGAGACTGTGCGCAAGATGGTGACCACCACCCGCTCCTACATTCTCTCTGCGGCCACCGCGCTTATCAACGAAGCCGCGATGGCCGAAAGAGCCGACACCGTGGCCACCCTCAACGACGAAGCGCGCCTCGGCCTTCAGAAGTTCAAGGCCGACCGCTATGCCAAGGCTCTCACACTCGTAAAGCTGATCGAGGAAAAGCTGCCCGAAGCAGCCTCGCCCTATGCGATCCAGGTGCCGCAGAAGATGGCTCAGATCTATGCCCGCATCGGCATAGCCACCGGCAACAAGGAGGCATCGGCCCGCGCGATCGAGCTGCTTGAGAACGAACTGATGCGCTACGGCAAGAACGTCAAGTATTACCAGAGCCTCAATCCCTGGCAGTACGCGACTCTGCCGCAGACCGACAAGTATATCGAGACCTACTATATGGTCAATCTGCTTCAGGATCTCAGCGATGCGGGAGGCGACGCCGAAAAAATGGTCGACCGCCTGACCGATTTGGGAATCAATTTCGACCGCATAGTGTCGATTCTCCAGCAGCAATGACGGTCGGTCCGGAAGCAAACCGAAAGGATCTGAAAGCAAAAGAAAGAGTCTGAAAGCATGTGGATCGAACAACCGCCGTTTTTCTACCGTCTTCTGTTCACGGAGGCCATATGGCGCATTTTGCAACGCGGAAAGAAGGTCGTCTATCTGACATTTGACGACGGCCCGATTCCCGAAGAGACCCCGTGGGTGCTCGATGTGCTTGACCGCTACGGAATCAAGGCGACGTTTTTCATGGTCGGTGACAATGTGCGCCGCTATCCCGAACTTTTCGAGGAGGTGAAACGCCGCGGCCACTCCTACGGCAACCACACGATGCACCACATGCAGGGGCTGAAAGTGAGTGCGCTCACCTTTTTCCGCGACATAACGGAAGCCGACAGGCTGATAGGCTCGACTCTTTTCAGACCCCCCCACGGCATCATCTCGCCTTTGCAGACCAACCTGATCAAGCGCCACTACAATATCATCATGTATGACCTTGTGACGCGCGACTATTCCAAGCGTGTGACTGGCGAGGAGGTGCTTGAAAATGTCAAGCGCTATGCCCGCAACGGGTCCATCATCGTGTTTCACGACTCGAAGAAGGCGCACGTCAACATGCGCTACGCACTTCCGCGCGCCATCGAGTGGCTCAAAGAGCAGGGCTATGAGTTCCTGCCCCTGCCGATGTGATGAGCCGACCAAGACTGGACATGAGGATAAACCGTGACTGACCATGAGGGCGGCTGAGATTAAAGAGCTTCTTACCGGTGCCGGTGTCTACCGTTCGGCTATCGCGGAGATTTCGCCCGTCGATGCCGCCGCGGTCGAGGCTTACCGTGCCTGGATCGCATCCGGGATGCACGGCTCGATGGCTTATCTTGAAAAATATGACGATCTGCGTTCCGATCCCCGTCTGCTACTTGAGGGGGCTCGGAGCGTTATTTCTTGTGCTTTCAATTATTTTTGGCCTGGGAATGGTGGGGACGGAGAGCTGCTGTGGGCGGAGTATGCTTTGGGGGATGATTACCACGATGTTGTCAGGGCGAGACTTTCGACTGTTGCGCAGACGATCACGGAACGGACGGGGGCAGAGTGCCGCGTATGTGTCGACACGGCGCCGCTGCGCGAACGCTACTGGGCGGTGAAGTCGGGCCTGGGATTCATCGGGCTTAACAATCAGCTGATCATTCCGGGGGCCGGATCGCGCTTTTTCTTAGGGGAGATCCTGACAACTCTCGATCTTGAGCCGGACCGACAGTCGGGACCGGTGTCGTGCGAGGGGTGCGGCAAATGTGTCGCGGCTTGTCCGGGAAAGGCTCTGAGAGCTGACGGAGATGGCCGGGTGCGCCTCGATGCGCGCAGATGTCTTTCTTATCTGACGATAGAGCTGCGCGGCGAGTTGCCGGCTGACGCGCATCTGGGAAGGCATATCTACGGCTGCGACGAGTGTCAGCGTGTGTGCCCGCACAACCGTCTGTCGCCTCTGTCAGAGATCGAGGAGTTCAGACCGCGCAAGGAGATTTTAGAACTGAGCGCACAGCGGATTGCGGAGATGAGCCAGGAGGAGTTTTCGGCTATCTTCCGCCGGTCGGCGATAAAGCGGGCGAAACTTGCGGGATTGCAGCGAAATGCACTGAGAATTATCGAAGAGGCTACTGAGCGTCGTCGGTCTCGCGAAGACGGTGGCCGGGAGGGGTGAGCGCGAAGGATTCGGGGTTGTATTTCAAGCCATAGGAAAGATGGAAGCCGTGGGCAAGAAGTTCACGGGCAAGCTGCGGTTTGCCTCTGAAGCCGTGGATGATCCAGGGTTGCGAGGGGCGCCACTGCCGCCGCAGGGATATTATTTCGGGGAAGGCTCTGACGATGTGGAGCAGAAGTGGTTTGCCGAGGCGTTCGCTCAGCTCGAAGTGAAAGTGGAGGAGGCGCGTCTGGCCACGGAGGATTTCGGCGCGGGTGGGTTGCGGGTGGGTTGCGGCACAGGATTGTTGCCGATGAACTTGTACGAGCGGATCGAGGCCGCATTCGCCGATGGCACGGACCTGCGGTTCGGCGGCAAGTGCCCGCAGGAGGCGCAGGGCGCGGGGAGTGACGCGCCGATAGTTCCAAGGATGGATGCCGACGGAGTAGAGAAAGCCGGGACGAAGTGCGGCTCCGGTGGCCTGACGGGCGGTCAGATCGACGGGATCGAGGTCTATGAGGGCGTTGCGGCGCTCGCTGTGGGTGTGGGCGTCAAAGGTGATGGCTGATTCGAAGGGGGGAGTTTTCATGGTACGGGGTCGTAGCCTGATCCGCCCCAGGGATGGCAACGGCAGATGCGCCGGATGGCGAGCCAGGTGCCTCGCAACGGCCCGTGTTTCATGATGGCTTCTACCGCATACTGGCTGCATGTGGGGGTGTAGCGGCAGGCGGCCGGAAACATCGGGGAGATGCACAGCTGATAAAAACGGATCGGGAGGATGAGGATGCGGCGCAACATCGGGGTTAGGGGCTATTGCAGGAGCTAAAGCTCCTGGGCTGGGACAAAAATTTTTCCGGGGGAGGGTGGACGGATGGATGGGTGGTTTGTTTCGCACCTACGGCGCTTTTTTCGTTTTTGTGATCTTTTAACCACAGCTGCGAACCGCTACGCGGCTCTTGCAGTGGTCTGGATTCTTCCGGCCGCTACGCGGCCCGGACGGATGCGCACGGAGTGGGATGAGAGCGTGAGAGCGGAGGACGCTTTGAAAAGCGTCCCTACTGAGACGGAGGGAACATGGATTCACTCGGAGGACGCGGGAGCCTGGACTGTGCCTTGGGGCACGGCAGCGGCAGAGGTCAGGGCGGCGGAGATGCGGGTGAGGATGCGGATGACGGATTTCTCGACGGCGGCGTAGGTCTGGAGGTCGGCGGCTACGTAGACAAATGCGATGTCCAGCGGGAGGTCGCGGGGGATAAAGTGACGGTTGAGACGATAGGCTTCGCGGATGCGGCGCCGCATATGGACGCGGTCTACGGCATGGCGCAGTTTTTTCTTCGGTACGGCGATCAAGAACTGCGGACAGGAGGAGGTGCGGCGCGAGGTATTGACGCGCCAGACGGCCCTGAGAGGATAGGCCATAACAGACGATGCAGCGGGATTGCCGCGGTCAAAGAGCTGACCGATTGCAATCTCGCTGCGAAGTTTTTCAATCTTATATAGCCTGTGGCCAAGCATAAGTTATGGTCTGGAGTTATCCGTTGTTGGCGTCTTCCTTGAGGAAGTTATCGAGGGCGGCGGTCATCGAAGGAGCTTTCACAGAGGGAGCTTCGAGGTCGAGGCGGAGACCGGCGTCACGGACAGCCTGGGCAGTGGTGCCGCCGAAACAGCCGATACGGATATCTTTCTGCTCGAATTCGGGGAAGTTCTTCAGGAGTGAGTTGATACCTGAAGGGCTGAAGAAGAGGAGCATGTCGTAGTCAAACTTTTCGTCGGGAGCGAAATCGTTGGACACGGTGCGGTACATGATGGCTTTCGTGTAGTTGATGCCGTTTGTGTCGAGGATGCCCGTATCTTCCTTGTGTACATCCGAAACGATGTATAGGAAACGCTCTTTCTTGTGCTTGATCAGGAAAGGCATGAGACCGTCGAGCTTGCCTGTCTCACCATGGAAAATCTTGCGCTTGCGGTAGACGATATATTTCTGGAGATATAGAGCGATCGACTCTGTTGTGCAGAAATATTTCATAGTGTCAGGAATGGAAACTCTCATTTCCTCGCAGAGGCGGAAGAAATGATCAATTGCGGTGCGGGCTGTAAAGATGATGGCCGTAAATTCGGAAATGGCTATCTTGGACTGACGGAATTCCTTCGCAGTAAGCCCTTCCACTTTGATAAACGGACGGAAAACAATCTCTACGCCATACTTTTCAGCAATGTCATAGTACGGAGATTTGTCAGAAGCAGGCTTCGGCTGGGAAACTAATACTTTTTTTACTTTCACGTCGGATTAGTGCTTGATTAACGTAGGTTAGAACTGCATCGAGTTGTGCGACTCGCAGATAAATATGTGATGACCGGAAACCTAAAATCAACGACTTCAGGCATCCAATTGGCTGAAACGACCGATGCAGCGGAAAATCAGGACCACCGGCACGATTTCGAGCGTGCAAAGATACAAAATAAAATAAAGCAACGAGCCAAAATTGTCGTAAAAAAGCCTAAAGCCCTTGAAAATAAATATCAAACGGGCTGTAAGATAGCAGACGACGCCGATGGCAGCTACCACTCCGGCGGCGCCGGGGTTGAAGAGTACAATAAGGGCCGGTACGGTAAGCAGGATGCCGAGCAGAGCCTGAGAGGCGTTGAAACCTTTGAGCCACTGACGGGCCGAAAGTTTGTCGGTAAAGACGTAGCCGACAATGCGGTAGGCGCAGAGTTGCCACACGTAGTAGAAGACGGCGAGCGCGAAGAGCGCGGCGATTTCGGGGAAAGTGGCGAGGGGTGTCGAGAGGCCCCCGGCAGTGATGGCGGCGTTGATGATGATGCCCTCGCAGAGGCATGTCAGGAGCACGATGGAGATCTGGATTCCGGTCTCGCTGAAAGTGCGGACAACGAAAGTGTTGTCGGTGCGGCGCACGGACCACAGGTCATAAGAGAAATTCTTGATATATGTAGAACAGTGGCGCAGATTGAAGGCCAGCAGGAGGAAGACCGCTATCAGCAGGCAAAGCACCCCGGAATCGTAGCCAGGCAGCACATTACGCTCTGCGGGCCGCTTGCCGAGGGTGTAGGGCACGGTGCCGGTGGTCATCGAGGCTTTTTCAGCCGCCGAGACCGGGGCCTGCCATTCGCGGCACAGCTTCGGGGCAAAGGGCACCACAGAGTCCTGACTGAAAGCGAGGGGGTTCATTCGACGGAGGCTATATGGTTTCTGACGATCGCCAGAGCCTCTTCGGGACCGGCGGCCACACGGGCGGGAATCAGGCCGTCGCGCATGAAATTCAGTTCGGCCATGCGGCGGAACATGTCGAGCAGGGGATCATAGTAGCCGTCGGTGTTGACAATAACGACCGGGCCGGTGAAGAGACCGAGCTGATGCCAGGTCATGATCTCGGCAAGTTCGTCGAGGGTGCCGATGCCTCCGGGGAGGGCTATGGCGGCGCACGACATGGAGGCCATGGTCATCTTGCGCGAGTGCATCGAATCGGTGACGATGCAGCGCGAGAGCCGGGGATGGTTCCAGCGCTTGTGCATCATGAATTCCGGAAGAACGCCGACGGCCTCGCCTCCGGCATCGACGGCGCCCTCTATGGCTGCGGCCATCATGCCCCCGGCCCCGCCGCCGCAGACGAGCGACAGGCCGGAAGCGGCTATGAGCGAGCCGGTAGTGCGGGCCACCTCCATGTATTTCGGATCAATCGTTGATGAAGAGGCGCAGTAGACCACTACGCCGTTGCATTCGGACTTGGAATTCATGGGTGCAAAATTAGCAAGTTTCTTCAAGAGAAACAAATCGGATCAAAACTTGCGCCCTCAGAAAAAGCGCGGGCGGATGAAGGGGGCGGCGGGGGTGCGGAGGAGGGTGGTGAGTGCCGAAAGGCGTTCGCGGATTTTAGAGGCGAAAGGGGCCGCTGCCGACGCGCCTTCCGCTGTGCCTCCGGCGAGGAGGGCGGTGTGGATGACGCGCAGGACAACGAGATTTTCAAGATGGCGCCGGATGATCCCGTGAATCCCCTTCCTCCCCTCCCCCACGCTACCGGAGGAGGGGACGCGGAGAGCCACGCGCAGCAGATGATCGCCGCCGTCGGCGGAAGACTGCGGCTGAGGCGCCGTGTCGTGGCGCTCGCCGTCCAGCTCCGCATCATCGACCCAGGGGAGCAGGTCGAGGACGGTTTCGGCGAAAGCGTTGGAGATCATGAGGGCAAGCACTCCGCTGCGTGCGGGATCGAGCAGCGGGGTAAGGAGGGTCTTTTTACCGGCAGGAGCCGAAAGCAGTTCAAGGGCCACGAGAGCGTGGACAGTGTCGGCGATTACCTGTGTCGAGAGTGAGTAGAGCATGGTTGCGGAGTGGTTTCAGAGGATGGTGATCTGACGTGTTTCGTGGTTGAAGGCGGAGCGCAGGATGTCCATGGCGCGGTCGGGAGAGATGAAAAACTGCGAGGCGCGACCCGCAGCAAGCACGTTGGCAAGTGCGAAGTCCAGGCGGTAGCCGTGGCGCTCCATCAGGCGCGTGGCACGGGCGTCCAGTTCCTTCCAGAGAGCGAGACGGCGGTCGTTGCGCAGACGCAGACGTCCGTGACGGAGCACACGGAGCATACGAAGGGCATATTCAAAGGTACAGTAATAGCAGGGAGCGGGTTCGAGAGCGGCGGCAGAGGCCACATAGCGGAGACTGACAGGATGACCGGCGGGAACGGTGGCGACTACGCGGCGGGCGGCTTCAAGAAAATGACGGTTGCGGAGGGTGACTAACGAATACATAAGGCAGAACGGATGGATGGTGGGGGAATTTAGAAATGTGTGTTTCGGGACGGAACGGAAAAATAGTGAAATGTGTCGGTTCGGAGAAGGGAGGAAACGCGATGTTTTCTATCGGCAAAGATAAGGGAGCGGTAGAGCAGGAAGCCGGCACATCACTGTGAAATTGTGTTAATCATTTCAAGCGCGATGCGGTCGCGGGCAGCGCGGAAAGAGTTGAACGACTCGAAAATGTCGAGCAACGCTATGGCCGAGTTAGAGATCTGGCTCTCGTAGAGCGAAGCCGAGACATTGGAGGCCGGAAGCTGCCCCTGGAGGGCGCCGGAGACGCCTGAAATCTCGCGGAAAAGTTTCATCTCGGTGTCGAGCAGCTGCGAAGCGTCGCGGCTCGCGCCCGACGAGGCGCTGACCTCCACGGGCATGATGCGCGCGGCAGGGTTGATGGGTATGACTCCTCCGGGCTTGCTCCAGACGCGGCAGACATCCTTAATGTCCGATTCGGGCATCACCGAGTCCATCGGCATGAGCAGCACACCCTTAGCACTGTTAGCGAGGATATGGTCGATCATTGTGATGAGCATGTTGATATGCTTCTGCTGGCCGATCAGATCCTCTATAAAGGAATGGATTTCGCCATCGACAAGCGGATAGAACTTGAAGGCGTAGGGATGGGAGCCGGAAGGCAAGGTGGAGCGGGTTTCGTCAAGCACGGTACCGTTGGGAGCAAAGAAACGGCAGTGCCAGTGCGGGTCCTCGTCCGGTGAGGAAGGATTTATATCGAAACTCCACACCTCGGCCACCTCGCACATCATCTCCGGATCGGGGGTATTGAAGCCGCAACTGTTGGCATAGCAGCGTTCGAGCATCGCGCAGCGCGAGGGAGAGCCGTGGCCGAAACGCATTTTGAGTTCGGGCAGGCTGATACTGAAGAAATGGCCGATGAGTCTGACGTCGGAACCCCGCGGGTCGGTGAAGGTGTTGACGAAAAACTTCTGCGGACTGACGGTGTCGGCCCACACGGAGAGCGGAGTTCCGGGACGGCGTTCACAGACAAGTTTCTGAATGACGCAGCCGGAGATGAGAAACTCCTCAAGAGAGCGGCTGTCAAGCTCGTCGAGCATATTTTCGGAACGGAAATCGGCAAGACGCGGATCAGGTGGAGTCTCCGCAGAGGTCAGATTGTAGCGGAAACGACCTACAACGGCCTTGACCAAGGACCGGAGGAGATTGTTGGTCAGCGGGCGCATTCCGGATTCAAGCGCATAGACTTCCTCAGTGACAAGGCGCCCGTCATCGGCTGTGACGGGGTCGGACCACTGGCGGCCGTAGGTGAAATTGCAGAGACGGCTTCGATCGGCGCGCAGCCGCGACATACCGAGATAGGCCGCCAGGGCCCTGTGATAGAGGGCCGGATTGTATTTGAGTTTCATAAAATAGTGTATATAAGGCAGGATGATTATTCGGGATGGAGCGTGGCAAGGGCCGAATCGTCAAACTCATAGACACCGTCCTCGCAGACTGCGCAGGAAAGCGTGACAAGACGGTCGGAGGGCACGGCAGGCCACAGGCGGAGCTCACTGCCGTGGAAAAAGGCCACGGGCGAGGAAGCTGTGGCGCGCGTGAAGCGATGCAGCTGCAAGCCGAGCAGCGGAGAAGACGGATCGGTCAGGATCAGGGGCGACCGAGACCACGAGGAAAGACGCACGTCAAGAACGCGCAACGTCCCCTCAGGCAGCTCCGCGACGGCGCAGCCCTCTTCAGGGAAAGAGAGCGAAGGAGCCAAAGACCGGGGCGCAAGCAGCGGCGGGGGAGCTTCGAGAAGCAGCTTCCGGTACCAGAGATTCATTTCGGCAGTGAAAACGGAGTCGGTGTCGATGCCGTCCGTGCGGGAGAAGAGGGTATCGGCGGGTGGAGGGCCGTAGGCGCGGTGGAGGCGCCAGAGAGCAAGCATTTCGGTGGCGGAGAGTGTGAGTTTCATTTTTCTGAGCGGTTTAAAGATTGTCGTCGTGGATGAGAATTTCTTACATTGCAAAGTTAAGGGTGCGCGAAGGGCTTTTTAGTGCGATAATGCGGAGAGGGTGAAATTTTTTTAGTAATTTCGCTCCTCAGAAATACAGTACATTCAATATGGCAGCAGATTTCATAGACACTATAAAAGCCAAAATCCTCTCCGGAGGCAGTCTGAACGAGGATGAAGCCTACCGCCTCGACCGGCTCACCCCTGAGGATGAAGACCGCCTCATAGAGGCCGCGGCGGAGGTGACGGAGCGCTTCGGGAGCCGCGATTTCGACTCCTGTTCCATCATCAACGCCCGCTCAGGACGCTGCGGTGAGGACTGCAAATGGTGCGCACAGTCGGCACATTATAAGACCGGAGCCGGGACCTACGATCTCGTCGGCCACGACACCTGCATGGAACTGGCGGCCTACAACCGCTCGCGCGGCATCGGGCGCTTCTCGCTCGTCACAAGCGGCCGCGCCCTGGGTCCGACCGCTCTCGAAACAGTCTGCGGCTACTTCCGCGAACTCCGTGATGCGGGAGGCATGGGACTCTGCGCCTCGATGGGACTGCTCGGTCCGGAAGCCCTCCGCAAGCTCCGCGAAGCCGGTGTGGAGCGCTATCACTGCAACCTCGAATCGGCGCCCTCGCATTTCGGCACTCTCTGCACCACCCACAGCATCGAGGACAAGATCCGCACCATCGAAGCCGCCCGCGAGGCCGGTCTTGAGATATGCAGCGGAGGCATCATCGGCATGGGCGAGACGCGCCGCCAGCGCATCGAGTTCGCACTGACGCTGCGCAGAGTCGATCCGGTGTCGATACCGATCAACATACTCGTGCCGATCCCCGGTACTCCGCTTGAAGGCTCCGAACCGCTGAGCGGCAGGGAGATACTGCTGACAGTGGCCATCTTCCGCATGATCCATCCACGCGCCGTGCTGCGCTTCGCAGGGGGCCGCGCCACGATAGCCAAAGAGATCCAGCGCGAGGCTCTGCGCACAGGCATCAACGGCAGCATCATGGGTGATCTGCTGACCACCATCGGCTCACAGATCGACGAAGACATAGAGATGATACGCTCGTGCGGCTATAATTTCAACACTCCTGAGCAATGAGCACCGAAATCAGACCACTCAGCCCCGAACTGCGCACACGCTACCGCGGCCATCTCTCGCTCTGCGAGATCGACACCGCCGGGCAGGAGGCTCTCGCCGACGCGCGTGTGCTGATCGTAGGCGCCGGAGGACTCGGCAGCCCCGTCAGCCTCTACCTTACGGCCGCCGGAGTCGGCACCATCGGTCTCATGGACGCCGACACCGTGAGCCTCAGCAACCTCCAGCGACAGATCATCCACTCGACCCCCGATCTCGGACGGCTCAAAACCGACTCGGCGGCCGAAAAACTCCGCGCGCTCAACCCGGAGACAGCCATCGTCACCATCAACGACCGCCTCACGCCGGAGAACGCCGCGGGAATAATGGCTGACTACGACCTTATAATGGACTGCACCGACAACCTGCCGACGCGGCTTCTCATCAACGACACCTGCGTCCGCCTGGGCAAGAAGATGGTCTTCGGAGCCGTCTCGCGCTTCTCAGGGCAGGTGTTCAGCCATGTGCCAGGCAGCGCCTGCTACCGCTGCATCTTCGACCCCTCGGCGACCGGCGATGACGGCGAGGATCTGCCCTGCGCCGTCAACGGTATCCTCAACACCGTGGTAGGCGTGATCGGCGCCCTTCAGGCCACCGAGGCCGTCAAGCTGATCGTAGGGACCGGCGATCCGCTCGTCAACCGCCTGCTGACCTTCGATGCCATCACAATGGAATTCAACACCTTCGCAATCAGCCGGTCAGAAGGCTGCACGTGCAACTCCGTTAAGGATTTTTAACCTGCAATCTTAAAAAACCAAAAATTATATATCTAACTTTGCGCCGCGGAAACACTGTCACTTTTTCATCAGAACAATCAAAAGTGACACAAAAACAATAATATAGCTTTTATCATGACTCAAGCGATCAAAATGCCCCGCGTTGAAATCGTGGGCAGTTTCCTCCCTCCCGAAGAACTTGAAAATGCTTTGAACGAAAAAGTCCGCGGCAACCTCAGCGAGGCTGACTATCATGCCGCGGAAGACCGCGTGATCGACCGTCTGATCGACCGCGAGATAGAAGCCGGACTCCATATCGTCACCGACGGCGAGATGCGCCGCAAGAGCTGGGACCGTGATTTTTGGGAAGGCTTCGAAGGCATGAACCGCGAACGCATCGACTCTGGCCATCTCTATCAGGACGAAGTTGTCCGCCACGACCTTCTGCGCTTCAACGGTAAAATCGAATTCAATCCCTCGCATCCCTTCTTCGAAAAGTATGTCCACATGCAGGAGCTGTGCGCGGGCCGCGCCGAAGCCCGTCAGACCATCCCCTCGCCGGGTGAGCTCTATATGCGCATGTTCCTTTCGTCGAACGGTGACCCCGGCAAGTTCTACGCCACTCCTGAAACTCTTATCGACGACATCGTGGAGGCCTACCGCCGCACGATAGCCGAATTCTACCGTCTCGGATGCCGCCACATACAGCTCGATACAGGTGTGTGGGGCCGTCTGTGCAGCCCGGAATTCGACCGCATGCTGCTGCTCGGCGGTGCCGACGTCAACGAAATCACCCTGCGCCTGCTCGACCTGATCAACCGCTCGATCGCCGACCGTCCCGCCGACCTGGAGATCACTTTCAGCATCGCGGCCAACGAACAGACCATCCCCCGCTGGTCCGACGAACGGGAGCTGGCCAATCTGCGCCTGATGCTCGAAAAGGTCAATGCCGACGCCTTCCTGCTCCCCTTCGACATCAGCTCGCCTGAAACCATCGACGTGCTGAGCTGTCTGCCGGCCGGAAAGCGCGTCATCCTCGGCCTTGTCGACGGAAGTCTGCCTAACCTCGAAAGTGTCAATGACATTGTCACCGCCATCAAGGTTGCGCGCCGCTACGTGCCGATGGAACTGCTCTCGATCAGCCCCACCTGCGGTTTCAAAGTCCGCGACCGCGAGCGTCAGGGCCTCAACTACGAAACCCAGTGGACCAAGATAGCCCTGCTGCGTCAGGCCGCCGTCCTCGCCGCCGAATAATCCCGGAAAGCGTCAAAAAGCCCGGAAATCATAACGAAAGCCCGCAAAAGCCGCACATGAACGGCTCTTGCGGGCTTTCAGACGTCATATTTTAACATTGCTTTGCGTGTGAATTAGCTGATTTTTCGTATCTTTGCGCTCACTTATATAGTAGCATAAAACACAAAATAGAGACGGGCGCACACATACCGTCTCCCCCCAAAACCACTCATGAAACACTTTGCATTGAAACCTAAGAAAGCACTTCTCTTATTGATCGTCGCCACAGGCGCCCTCATCGTCTCCTGCGGTCCGGCCAAGGACATAGCCTACATGCAGGACCTGCCGGACAACGCCGTGCTCACCCTCCAGGAAAACGGCGAACTCCGCCTCCAGCCCGGCGACAAACTCCGCATCAAGGTCCACAGCCGCGACGAGGAGATGGTCAAGATGTTCAACCTCTCGCAGACCAATTCCTCCGGGTCGGTCGAGCATGACATGTACACCGTCGATCCCAACGGCAAAATCGACCTGCCGGTCCTCGGCCAGCTCTCGGTCGAAGGTCTCACACGCCTCGAAGTGGCTCAGCTGATCAAATACCGTCTGCTCGCCGGAAGCCTTCTGCGCGACCCGATTGTCACAGTAGAGTTCCCCCAGATGGCTTACTATGTCATCGGTGAGTCGGGAGTGGGACGCCATGAGTTTCCCGCCGACAAGCTCAACATCATGGAGGCTCTGTCGATATCCGGCGACCTCGCCATCAGCGGCAAGCGCACGAACATACTCGTGCTCCGCACCGAAAACGGCCAGCAGATACCCTACCGCATCGACCTGACCCGCGCCGACGGCGTCTATGCCTCGCCCGCCTACTATCTGAAACAGAACGACATGATCTACATCGAGCCCACACAGGTCAAGGCCAACCAGTCGACGGCCAACGGCAACAACTACATGACGCCGAGCTTCTGGATCTCGATGGTGACCTTCGCCACAACCGTAGCCGTCCTGATCACGAAATAAACCCGGCCTTACTTACCCTGATTCTTCCCCTTATACCTGACAGATGCAACGCAATCTCAATACCGCAGCTGACGCCGGTGTGCAGCCGCCTGTGCAAAATTCGCCCCTGCGCCAGTCGACCGACGGTTTCGCCAAAATAAAAGACATCGTCTTCCTGATGCTCGGCCACTGGCAGTGGTTCGTTATCTCGCTGGTCATCGCTATCGGCGCGGCTTACTATTATCTCCAGATCACACCTAAAGTCTACACCGCCTCGGCGGCCATTCTCGTCAAGAGCGATGAGAAGAATTCGGGATCGGAGGATGTGCTCAACGATCTCGGCATCAAGGCCCAGACTGTCAACATCACAAACGAGATAATGTCGATGAAGACGGGCTCCGTAGCCGACGAGATCACCCGCCGTCTCCGGCTCAACACTCTCTATTTCCACCCCGGAACCTTCCACCGCAATGCAGCCTACGGTGTGGAAGTGCCGGTTTCCGTCGAGCTTCCTGACATCAGCCCGTCGGAAAGCGCCGAATTCACACTCCGGCTGCGCAAGGACAGCACAGTGCGCATCTCGTCCATGTCGCTCAACGGCAAGCCTCTTGACGGCGCCCTGACCTTCAGCCTCGGCAAGGCGGTGAAGACACCTTTCGGGGTAATGACCGTCAGCCCGTCGCCCTACTACCGCAGCGGAGATGAGGACGAGCTGATTGTCAGCCGTATCCCCTTCTCGACAGCATCGGCCCGGCTCAGAGGAGCTATCGAGGCCCGTCAGCGCGACAACCGCGCGTCGATCATCGACATTACCTACAATGACGAGTCGCGCACACGCGCCGAAGATATTCTGTCGACCCTCGTGGCCGTCTACAACGAAAACTGGATCAAGGACCGCAACCAAATCACGGCAAGCACCACGGAGTTCATCAAGGAGCGTCTTTCGATCATCGAAAGTGAGCTGGGCAACGTGGACAGCGACATCTCCGACTATAAATCGCGCAACCTCGTGACCGACGTGGGCGCGATGGGCGGCATGGCCCTCTCGCAGATGAATTCCTCGCAGGAGGCAGGTCGCGAACTGGACAACCGCGTCTACATGACCCGCTATCTGCGCAACTATCTGACTGACGGCCACCACCAGAACGAACAGCTTCCGGCCAACTCCGGAATCAACAATCCGAGCATCGAGGCGCAGATCCAGGCCTATAACCAGCTGCTGCTCCAGCGCAACAACCATCTCTCGATTTCCTCCGAACAGAATCCTCTGGTCATGGACATCGACCAGAAGCTATCGACAATGAGAGGAAGCATACTTGGCTCACTCGACAACGAGATGACCCTCCTGTCCACACAGAAGAGAGCCATATCTTCGGCTCAGTCGCAGGCAGTGTCGAAAATCGCCGCCAATCCGCAGCAGGCAAAATATCTTCTGTCGGTCGAACGCCAGCAGAAGGTCAAGGAGTCGCTCTACCTCTTCCTGCTCCAGAAGCGTGAGGAAAACGAGCTTTCTCAGGCATTTACGGCCTACAATACACGTCTGATCGAGCATCCGGCGGCTTCGCAGGTGCCGGTGACACCCAAAACCGACCAGATTATCCTGATCGCCGTCTTAGCGGGTCTGTTCATTCCTGCGTCGGTCATCATGCTTCGTGAGTCGTTCAACACCGCAGTGCGCGGCCGCAAGGATCTTCAGGCGCTCAACGCTCCCTTCGTGGGCGAGATTCCGCTTGCCACAGAGAAGAAAGGCAAGCGCAGAGTGGCCCGCGAGGTTTCCGACAACCGCGTGGTGGTGAAGGACGGAAGCCGCAGCATCATGAACGAGGCGTTCCGCGTGGTGCGCACCAACCTTGAGTTCATTCTCGGTTTCGACGGCGGCCACCACGTGATAATGCTCTCCTCTATGAATCCCGGCAGCGGCAAAACTTTCACCTGCGCCAATCTCTCGACCGCCCTGGCCATCAAGGGCAAGAAGGTGATAGCCGTCGACCTCGACCTGCGCAGGGCTTCGCTCTCGGCCTATGTCGACAATCCCGCTAAAGGGGTCTCCAACTATCTGAGCGGTCAGGTGCCCGACTACCACGACGTCATTGTACGTCTCGGAGAGCTCGACGTGCTTCCGGTAGGCACCATTCCGCCAAACCCCACGGAACTTTTCTTCAATCCGCGCTTCGCGAAGATGATGGAGGAACTCAAGGAGAACTACGACTACGTGATTCTCGACTGCCCGCCCGTCGACATCGTGGCCGACGCCACCATCATCAGCCGCTATGCCGAGATGACGCTATTCATTATCCGCGCGCATCTGATGGACCGCTCATTCCTCGCCGACATAGAGACTTGGTATCAGGAACGCCGCTACCCCAACATCTCGGTTATTCTCAACGGCACACGCCGCGAATTCTCGCACTACGGAGGCTCGCGCTATGGCTATCAGCGCTACGGCTACCACTACGGCCATTACGGCAACTACACGGACGGCGCGGAAGAGAAAACTAAATCCTGAGCCATGGCATCTCCGGAGCGCAGAAAGATCCTCTTCGTCATCGACTCCTTCAACATCGGAGGGGCCGAACGGAGCCTCTGCACTCTGCTCAACCTGCTCCCGCAGAACCGCTTCGATCTCCGGGTGCTTCTGACCGCGCGCGGCGGGGCGCTTGAAAAATATCTCCCCGCCGGAATCGCACTCTCGGAAATTCCGCTCCGCGGTCCGGGACTCAGAGTACGCATCGCCTTCGCGTGGCGCCATGCCCTCCATGCCGTAGTCTCGCGGCTGCCGGGGCCCTTGCGGTCAAAAGCCAATCCGGTCGAGCGCCACTGGCGGCTCCTCGGAAGCCTCGCTCCCGCTCCGGAGGAAAATTTTGATGTTGCTGTGGCCTATCATCAGGGCTTCCCGACCTACTATGTGGCCCGCAAAGTCCGCGCAGACAGAAAAATAGCGTGGATCAACGCCGACATTGTCCGTGACCGCTATACGGAGGATTTCAATCTCGGATTCTACTCCTTATATAATAAGGTGGTGGCGGCCTCCCCCGGACTGCGCGGGCTGCTCCTCGACTCCTGGCGTTTTGATCCTGCGCGCGTGATCGCCGTGCGCGACATCGTGTCGCCCGCAGTACTTCAAAAATTAGCTGCCGAAGATAGCTGTCCGAAAGAGAACGCCGGAGAGACAACGATGCCCGTGACCGACTCCTCCCCTCTCGTCATTCTGACCGTCGGACGCCTCGTACCCGTCAAGGGCTACGACCTCCTTCTCGGAGCCGCCTGTCTGCTGCGTGACCGCGGGCTGAACTTCCGTTGGGACATCGTCGGCGATGGCCCCCTCCGCAAGCAGATTGAAGAGGAGATCGGCGCCAAAGGTCTCCGGGAGCATGTCAGACTTCTCGGTGCGCTCGACAATCCTTACCCGCTCATGCGCCGCTGCGACATCTATGTCCAGCCGTCACGTTCCGAGGGCTACGGCATAGCCGTCTGCGAGGCGCGGGCATTCTGCCGTCCGGTGATCGTCACTGATTTCAAGGTCGCCTCCGGGCTGGTCGACGACGGCACGGACGGACTCATCTGCGGGATGACTGCCGGGGCATTGGCCGATGCGGTCATGCGTCTGTCATCACCGCAGTTGCGTGAACAGTTCTCAGCGCATTTGTCAGCCAATCCGTCAGACAAAGCCGCCGAAAGTCTCGACACAATCCTCAATCTTCTGAGCTGAAACACTAATCATACAACCGGCCGGACTAATGAAACAAATCTTCATCGCAATGCACTACCTTGAGATCGGGGGCGCTGAAAACGCCCTCATCGGGCTACTGCATGCGCTCGATTACTCGGAAGTCTCGGTCGATCTCTTCCTCTACGCCCAGCGCGGCGAGCTCCTCTCCGAAGTTCCGCCGCAGGTCAATATCCTCCCCGAAATTCCCGCCTACGCCCACATCGAATCGCCGCTGAAAGACGCTTTCCTTCACGGTCATATCCGCATAGGCGTTGCCCGTCTCCGCGCAAAGGCACTCAGTCATCTGCGCCGCCGCAAACTCCGCGGCACGGGAGACTCCGCGGCGATGTTCTCCTACATCGGACGCTGCGTCACCCCCACTCTCCCGCAGATCACCGACAAAGTTTACGATTTAGCTGTCTCTTTCCTCACCCCTCACGACATTGTGCTCCGGAAGGTGCGCGCACAAAAGAAATTCTGCTGGATTCATACAGATTACTCCCGTATAGCCCTCGATCCTGACTTCGAGCTTCCGGTCTGGCAGGCTTACGACCGCATCATCTCGATCTCGCCCGACGTCAGCCGCACTTTCGGCTCGGTCTTTCCCTCTCTCACGGACAGACTTACTGTCATCTCCAACATTCTCCCCGAAGCCATGATCCGCCGCCGTGCCACCGAAGAAAGCGCTCCGGAGCTGAAAGCCGGATGCTTCAATCTTCTTTCGATAGGCCGCTTTTCCACAGCGAAAAACTTCGACAATATCCCCGATATTGCCCGACGGATGCGCGACGACCACGGCATCAGGCCATTTCACTGGTTCATCATAGGTTACGGAGGCGATGAAGATCTGATCCGCCGCAAGATTGCCGAAGCCGGAGTCGGAGATTGCGTCACCATCCTCGGCAAACGCGTCAACCCCTACCCTTACATTGCCCGCTGCGATCTCTACGTCCAGCCCTCGCGCTACGAGGGGCGCTGCGTCACCGTCCGCGAAGCCCAGCTTCTCGGCAAACCTCCTGTCATCGCCGCATGGCCCACGGCTCCCTCTCAGGTCTGCGACGGCACCGACGGGTTCATTCTTCCGCAGTCCAACGAGGCCTTTGCCGCCGGACTCGCCCGGCTGACCGCCTCTCCCGACCTCATCGCCGGAGTGGCCCGCAACCTCTCCGCCACCGACTTCTCCGACCGCGCCGCAGCCCGCAAACTTGTCTCACTCATCTGAATCTCCCGACTCACATCATAAACAGTCCGATACCGATGTCGATACCCCGTACAATCCACTACTGCTGGTTCGGAGGCCGCCCGCTGCCTCCGAGCGCCCTCCGCTGCATAGACTCGTGGAAACGCAACTTCCCCGGCTATGAGATCAGACGCTGGGACGAAAACAACTTCGACATCGACGCCGTCCGCTACACCCGCGAGGCTGCCGCAGCGGGAAAGTGGGCTTTCGTCAGCGACTATGCCCGTTTCCTGATCCTTTACCGTCACGGCGGCATCTATTTCGATACCGATGTAGAAGTCATCCGGCCGATGGACCATATCCTCGCCGCCGGAGCCTTCATGGGTTTCGAGAAAAGCCACAGCGGCATCGGCGTGGCCTCAGGACTCGGCATCGCAGCACCCGCAAGTCACCCGTTCTACAAAAAGATCCTCGACCACTACTCCTCCATCCCCTATCTCGGCAGCGACGGCAAACCTCTGCCCGGCACAGTCGTGGCCCACGTCACGCGCCTCTTCCTTGAAGCCGGACTCATCCCCGAAGACCGTCTCCAGTGCATCGAAGGAATCACCGTCTACCCCAACGAATATTTCAATCCTCTCGACGACGCCACCGGACGCCTGCGCATCACCCCCCGCACCTGCTCCATCCATCACTACGACAAGACATGGTGTGACAACTACGGCCCGACGCGCACCCGCATCATGCGTCTCCTCCACCGCACATTCGGAGTCACGACTTTCAGCCGTCTCCGGAGATTTCTAACCCGTAACTGACCTCAACGCACCCGCCTGCACCGTGGAAGCATCACTATACGAACCGATCTATCTCGCCGTCATCGGCTTTTTCTCCCTCGCCACAGGGATGCGGCTGATGATCACCGGAGGCAACACCCTTGCCTGCGGAATCCACAACCGCGGCAACTCGTTCGGACCATTAATCTTCTGTCTCGTCCTCACCGTCTGGATGGGACTGCGCCCCGTTTCGTTCTATTTTGGCGACACGGTAAACTATGCCATGGTCTACCGCGCCATCGTGCCGGGCAACATACACAGTTTTACGATTTCCGCCGAATGGCTCTGGGACATCTTCACCTACCTTTGCCGGACTGCCGGACTTTCGGTCAATGCCTACTTTCTTCTGATCGAGTTAGGCTACATACTCGTTTCTTTCGCCGCTGTCAAAAAATTCGTCCCGACCTCACCCTGGCTCGGCACTCTCTTCCTGACCGGCGCCCTCTTCTTTTTCTCGTTCGGCACCAACGGTCTGCGCAACGGACTGGCATGTAGCTTTGTATTGCTCGTCATAGCCTATATGCTCGAAGAGCGCTACATCAAAGCTGTCATATTCGCACTCATAGCTCTGAGCATCCACCGCAGTGCCGCACTCCCTCTCGGAGGGACTGTCATGGCCCTGACTTTTCTGAAAAATCCCCGCTATGCTCTCTACGGCTGGATTTTCTGCATTCTTCTGTCGCTTATCGCCGGCAACTACTGGACGGCACTGATCGCCGACATAGGTTTTGACGACCGCCTCGCACAATATGCCAACACCTCCGACGAGAACCTAAGCGACTGGGGCTCGACAAGTTCTTTCCGCTGGGATTTTCTCCTTTACAGCGCAGTCCCGGTTGTTTATTCTTTCTATATAATGGGCAAAGGGCTGCGCGACGGATGGTTCAACACCCTTGTGACCACCTATCTTGTGGCCAATTCGTTCTGGGTACTGATGATCCGCGCGGCTTTCTCGAACCGCTTCGCCTATCTCTCCTGGTTTCTGATTCCGGTCATCTTCGTCTATCCGCTCTGCAACATGCGTGTATGGAAGGACCAGAATTTCGTTGCCGGAGTTCTGCTGATCTCCTATGTTTCCATCACCGTTATATTCCTTTCACTGATATGGTAACACGACTGACTGTTTTCACCCCAACATATAACCGCGCCCACACCCTGCGCCGCGTCTATGAAAGCCTCTGCACCCAGACTGTCCGCGAGGGCTTCGAATGGCTCGTGATCGACGACGGCTCCACTGATTTCACCCGCGAACTCGTCGAGGGCTTCATCCGCGAGAAGCGCATACCTGTCAAATATATCTATAAGGAAAACGGCGGCCTACATACAGGCTACAATACGGCTTATGCCAACATCGACTCCGAACTCTGCGTCTGCATCGACTCCGACGACTTCATGCCCGACGATGCCGTGGAGCTGATTCTGAAAAAATGGGATGCGGATGGTTCCGACGATTACGCCGGTATTATAGGCCTTGATTACAGTCTCGATACCGACACCCCGATCGGTGGACCCCTCCCGGATGACATGTCAAGTTGCTGGTTCAACGAATTAGAGGCGCGCCACATCCACCGCGGCGACATGAAACAGGTAATGCGTACCGCTCTGATGAAAGAAGTCGCACCGCAGACAGGTTTTCCCGGCGAAAAAAACTTTAATCCGGTCTATATGCTTCTCCAGGTCTGCGACCGCTACCCTCTGCTTGTCCTCAACCGCAACCTCTGTTATGTAGACTATCAGAGCGGAGGGGACAGCATGTCGGAACGCATCTTTCAGCAATACGTCGATTCCCCCCGCAGTTTCGCCAAACTCCGCCGCCTCGAAATGACACTCCGACATTCGACTCCTGCGCGACGCTTCCGCACAGCCATCCACTACGTTTCAAGTTGTATCATCGCGCGTGACAAAGGCTGGCTTGCCGATTCTCCGCGAAAATTCATGACACTGCTTGCCGCACCGGCCGGTTATCTTCTCTACCACTATATAATCCGCAAAGCACGTCGGTTGTGCTGATAAGTCACACAAATTCTCTCTTGATGAAAATCCTCCATGTCATAACCTCTCTGCGAACCGGCGGGGCCGAGAAGTTGGTCTGCGATCTGCTGCCGATAATGCGCGATTACGGTCATACAGTCGAGTTGGCTGTATTTGACGGCACTCCGACCCACCTGCTGACAGCCTTGAAGGGACAGAACATCACGGTCCACATCCTCGGAAAAGGGCTGCGTTCCATATATAGCCCACTAAATATCAATTATTTAAAATCGTTGTTAGGGGAGGTGAACATTGTCCATTCCCACAATACTTCCGCACAACTATTCACGGCCCTCGCAGCTCCCGCCGAAGTCGCGCTCGTGACCACCGAGCACAACACCGACAACCGCCGGCGCCGTCACTCCTGGATGCGTCCGTTTGATCTCAGACTTTATCGCTGCTATGATGCCATTGCCTGTTGCAGCGAGGCAGTGGCCGCCTCACTACTTTCGTATCTCGGTCCGGATTTCGCGGAAAAGACAACGGTGATTGAAAACGGTATTGATCTCGATGACTTTGCTACCTGCGACACAGTTGCAAAAGAAACGGACATACTGATGGTGGCTGCATTCCGCCCGCAGAAAGACCATCTTACCGCCCTCCGCGCCCTGACGATGCTCCCGCCAGACGTCACCCTCTCATTTGCGGGCGAGGGTGCGACACGCCCGCAGGTCGAGGCCGAAGTCAGGCGTCTCGGTTTGGAAAACCGAGTCCGTTTTCTCGGCTCTGTCAGCAATGTGCCTCACAGACTGCACACAGCTAAAATAGCCCTACTGTCGACGCACTACGAAGGTCTCTCGCTCTCTTCCATCGAGGCAATGGCATCGGGAACGCCGCTCGTGGCCTCTGACGTCAGAGGTGTCCGCGAAGTCTGTGCGGGAGCCGCCCTGCTCTTTCCCGACGGCGACGCGAAAGCCCTTGCTGAAATTCTCGACAGATTGCTGAAAAGTTCCGATCTCCGCAACGAGACAGCAGCCCGCTGCCGCACCCGCGCCTCCCGCTTCGACATCCGCACAACTGCCCGCTCCTACCTCTCCCTCTACGAAAACTTGCTCCGGAGATAAACAAATTATTGATATTGATTTTGTTTTTCTTGAAGATATGCAGCGACAATATGGATTATGGAGGCATGTCTGTCGCGATAAAAGGCTCGTCCAAAAGACTGATAACCGTCAGGCCCGACTATCACATCCTGTGTATTTATCTCTGCTTTTTGTGCCATACGCCGATAAAGTCTGTCAAACAGATTCCATCTATAGGACTGAGGTGATTGATCAGGATGATTTGTAGCAAGATCTTCGGTGGAACAAATGAATGAAAAGACCGCATTTTCATGATCGTTGAACTGCTGTAACAACCATGAACTCATCCTGAAGAACACAACAGGATGGATCGGTTTTTCTCTGAACGTTTTTTCAATATCAATATCCACAACCTCGACATCCGCATATTCGTCAGGAATATGCAAAGACGTTTGCTTGTAATCATTATCATAAAAATAAAGGGCGACCAGTAAATGATTGCCCTTATTATCTGAAAATGTCTGTTCTATTGATTCCATCAGCTTTTAGACAATTGTGTCTGTAAGAATCGCTCACGCATTTTCTGCATACGCTCTTTCTTCCGCTGCTGCGCTTTCTCTATGAAAGCGACTAATTCCTTAGATGGATTCGGAATTCGGATAGGATTTGTCGTTTCCATATCGTTTATTTTTAAGTTGCTTTTGTACCGCAAATATATATCCATTATTTCGGATTTACAAATTTTGCGGTCATTAATTGCATTGTCATTCAAATTATTAACAATTATAACCCTTATAGAGTTCTTTGAGTACTACACAGGACATTCAGGGGGTACCCCCTCCACACTCCTATCCGTCCGGGACACCGACGCCACCGGTCGAAAGAAGGCAAATCTTTGCATCTCCACTTTGCATCTCCACAAAATTTCTGTGCAGATTTATTGTCCGTTTTGGCGCGGACTATGAAATTTTTTGCGTACTTTTGTCGCTTGCATACACTGACATATCTTCTCATACCATCATATAACTAACCGATTATTTATGAAAACCTTTGCACGTTTACTGGCTTTGTTTGCGCTCCTCATTTTTATCGGCGGTCAGGCTGCCGCCCAGGACAAACCACGTTGGGTCCTCAAAGGGGTGTCTTCGCTTGAAAAAGAGCGCGGCAACGACTCATATACCTTCCGCAAATTCGAAACCTTCGGCCCGGACGCAGACCGTCTGCGCCAGGAACGTTTCAATCCGCTCGTCGGCTACCTCGCCCGCACATTCGGAGCCGATTCCGCTTCTGCCGAAGTGACACTCGTCTCCGGCTCTGCGGCCAACCATGCCGATCCGAACAACGCCGAGGGCGACAAAGCGCTTCAAGCCGAATATCGCGTGACATTCAGCGCACCGAAACCAATGACTTTCTACGCCAAACTTGTCGACGAATATGTCAGCTTAGAGGACAACACCGACATGACATTTGACTATACGCTCTATCAGCTCTTCGCCATCTCGACAAGCACCGACGGCCAAGTCCCGCAGTTTGACGATTATTCCTACACACGCAAATACAATGCCTGTGCTCTGGGGCTCTCGATCGTTCCCGGCCTCGGCCAGATGTACAAGGGACAGAAAGCCAAAGGATGGACCATCATAGGTGGTGAAGCAGTGTTTGTCGGGGCGGCGATCTACTCCCAGATCCGTCAGCACAACTATAAGAACGACGCAAAGGACGCCTCTGACGACATCGCTTCCAGTTACCGCAGCAAATCAAAGAGCTGGCGGCGGATGCGCGATGTGGCAATCATCGGCGCTTGCGGCCTCTATGTCTACAACCTGCTCGACGCCGCTCTCTCGAAAGGAGCTCGCCAGGTGATTGTCAGTAAGCCCGGCGGCACACGCCTGGCAATGTCGCCTGGGGTAATCGCCGATCCGTTCTCCGCTGCTCCGGTCCCTGCCCTGAGTATGTCACTGACATTTTAACCCGTAAAAACACTCTGCTCTCAAGTGGCTCCGAAAATCATACGCATGACTACCGTCGGGCTTTCGCTCGATCTCTTCTGCCGCGGACTGCTGAAAAAACTTTCGGACGACTATGAGGTAGTGGCAATCTCATCGCCCGACGCCGGACTGGAGCGTCTGGGCCGACGCGAAGGAGTGCGCACAATCGGAGTCGCGATGGAACGCCGCATAGCTCCTTGGGCCGACCTCAAAGCGCTCCTGAAACTCGTAAGGGTACTGCGCCGGGAGCGTCCGCAGATGGTCCACTCGATGACTCCCAAAGCCGGACTGCTCGGCATGATGGCCGCGCGGATAGCCGGAGTGCCGCTGAGGGTCCACACCTTCACCGGCTTGCTTTTCCCGACGGCCACGGGTTTGAAAAAACATATACTGCGTCTGACTGACCGTCTGACCTGCGCCTGCGCGACGCATATAATACCCGAAGGCGAAGGAGTGCGCGACGATCTCCTCGCCGGAGGCATCACCTCGAAACCCCTGCGTGTGCTGGGCCACGGCAATGTCCGCGGCGTAGATCTCGATATGTTCCGGCCATCGGAAAGTCTGAAAGAGGAGGGAGCCGCACTGCGGCGGCGGTTCGGGATAGCTCCGGATGAAAAAGTGCTGCTCTACGCCGGACGCGCGGACCGAGACAAGGGTATCTGCGAGCTTCTTGAGGCCTTCGGCACTCTCGGCCGCGAGGACACGCATCTGCTCCTCGTCGGTGATTTCAATGACTCGCCGCTCGTGCCCGCAGGACTCAAAAACGTGTACCTATCCGACGGCTGGACCGATGACATCAGGCCATGGATGAGCGCCGCCGACATTTTCATTCTCCCAAGCTACCGTGAGGGTTTCCCGAACACTGTTCTTGAGGCAGGCGCAATGGGACTGCCCGCCATCGTCACCGACATAAACGGCTCCCGCGAGATTATCACCGACGGCATAAACGGCCTCATTGTGCCTCCGCACGACGCCGCGGCTCTGCGCCGGGCCATCGCAAGACTGCTTTCAGACTCCCGGCTCTGCCGCGAGATGGGGGCACAGGGTCGGCGCAACGTAGAGGAAAAATTCGACCGCAACTACGTGTGGGGCTGCCTGAAAGAGTTTTACAACACCATATTGCCTTCTGCACGATGACAGGACTGCTCATAAAAATCAAACACCGTTTCCCTGCCCTCTGGCGCGCGGTGGAATGGATCAACGGCAAAGCCATGCGTCTGCGCTATCCGCGTCTGACGGCAACCGCAGCCGGCATGGCGGCTAAAACCAAGGCCGAAGGATGCCGTTTCTCACTCCTGTACAAATCGGATCTGCCGGAACTGCACCGCTTCCTGATGTCGTTGCCAGAATCAAGCGTGGTCCACTTCAATCCGCACGCTTTCACACTCCCGGCCCTTCGCCGTCTGCACGGAAGCGGATCATTCGTCATGATCGGAGTCAGGGAGGGCGACACCCTCGTCGGCTACCACTTTCTGCGCTGCTTTGCCACCGGACGCTGTTTCCACGGTCTTGTAGTGGGACCTAAAGCGCAGGGCAGAGGCATAGGAGCAGCCATGTGGGGACTCGGAGCGCGAATAGCGGACGCCTCCGGACTTGCCATGTACGCGACAATTTCCGAACACAACCACGCCTCACTCAGCTCCTGCGCCCGCGGCTGCGACATGACCGTCGCCGACCGCCTCCCCGGCTCCTACCTCCTCATCCGCTGCCGCCCGAAAAACAGCAATCCAACTCCGTGACCTAATTTTATCCATTTTTTCGCAGAATATTCTTTTTTATGTTAAAACGTTTTGACAAAAACGGCGAATTTCGTATTTTTGTGGACTCGGATGAATTGATTTTCTGAAAATTGCAATTCTGACGGGTCATATAGACAAACCATTCGTATATAGCCTCTTACTTCATTCAGGCTTTTTGATAGTATCCGCGATTCTTCTTTAAAACACAGTCTTTTAACCTTGCTGACAAAAGAGATTTTCGACCGCCTTGCAGGCATTTTCGGCCTCGCTGTATTCTTTCCCGTTCTGCTTCTGACCGGGATAGCGATCGCTATTGCCATGCCCGGCGCGCCGGCGCTTTTCAGGCAGAAGCGCGTCGGCAGGGACGGAAAACTGTTCACTCTCGTCAAATTCCGGACGATGACCCCTTCACACGGCGGATCTTCGGTCAGCGTAGCCGGCGAAAGCCGCATCACCCCACTCGGCGCCGTGTTGCGCCGCTGGAAAATCGACGAACTACCCGAATTGTGGAACGTCGTCAAAGGCGACATGAGTTTCGTGGGCCCGCGCCCCGACGTTCCCGGCTATGCCGACTGTCTCACGGGCGACGACCGACGCATCCTCGCGCTCAAACCCGGCATCACCGGGCCTGCCACTCTCCGCTACCGCTACGAAGAAGAGCTGCTCGCGCTCCAGGCCGATCCGCAGATCTATAACGACAACGTCATCTACCCCGACAAGGTACGCGTCAATCTCGCGTATCTCGACAGCCGCTCCTTCGGACTCGACATGAGAATCATAATCTCCACCCTTATCTCCTCTCTCCAGTCCCGCCTCCTCCCTTCCGACTTCCGGACCATCAGACCGGAAGACCGCCTGTCAACGACCACACAATCAGTAAACATATATGCAAGCTAAAAAAATACATCTGTGTCTCGCCCACATGAGCGGCGCCGAACAGCGCTTTATCGACGAAGCCTTCGCCGAGAGCTGGGTCGTGCCCTTAGGGCCCAATGTCGACGGCTTCGAGGAGGATCTGAAAAGATTCCTCATCGACGGTGACCCTCATTCAGAGGGAAAAGAGATCGCAGCCCTGTCGGCGGGCACAGCCGCAATACATCTCGCCCTCGTGCTCCTCGGCGTAGGACACGGCGATGAAGTCATCTGCCAGAGTTTTACTTTCGCGGCTTCAGCCAACCCGATTGTCTACCAGGGTGCACAACCTGTATTTGTCGACAGCGAGCCGGGATCGTGGAACATGGACCCCGAACTGCTTGACGCGGCCATCGCCGACCGCATCGCCAAGACCGGCCGCAAGCCCAAAGCAATCATCGCCGTGCATCTCTACGGTATGCCCGCACAGATGGACCGCATCTGCGCCGTAGCCGACAAATGGGAGATCCCCGTCGTCGAGGACGCAGCCGAAGGCCTCGGCTCAAAATATCAGGGCCGCTACTGCGGTACTTTCGGCCGTTTCGGCGTCCTCAGTTTCAACGGCAACAAAATGATCACCACATCCGGCGGCGGAGCTCTCATCTGCCCCGACGCTGAGGCCAAGAAACGCGCTCTGTTCTTCGCCACACAGGCCCGCGAGCCATTCCCCTATTACCAGCACGAACACATCGGCTACAACTATCGCCTGAGCAACATTTCGGCCGGCATCGGACGCGGACAGATGACGATACTCGAAGACCACATCGCCCACCACCGCCGCCTCGCGGCCCTCTACAGCGAGCTTTTCGCCTCCGTCTCCGGCATCACCTACCACACCGATCCAACTCCGGAGAGCAACAGCAACTACTGGCTCAGCACCATCGAGATCGACTCCGCCACCGGCAAGACTCCCGAAGACCTGCGCCTCCATCTCGCGGCCCTCAACGTAGAGACACGCCCGCTCTGGAAACCAATGCATCTTCAGCCCGTATTCGCCGACGCTCCGGCCTATGTCAACGGCGTCAGCGAGCATCTCTTCGGACGCGGCCTCTGCCTACCTTCCGGACCTTGCGTCAGCGAAGACGATGTCAGAATGATCGTCAGCGAGATAAAGCGCTGCATCAACAGCTGATCCGCCGACGCATCCCGGCCGACCTGACTTAAAAACACAAACACGAACCTATAATACATAACAAACACATTATACTGAAAGTGTACAGGACACTGCTTACAAGAGAATTCGCACGCCACAACCTATCACGATGGATTGTGCTGCTTCTCGACTGCTCGATGGTCTATCTGTCGGGGCTGCTGGCATGTGTCGTCAACCACGGGCTGGCCAACACAGTCGCCAACCTGGGACACCTGCTCCAGACCCTCCTCATCTACCTCAGCCCCTTTGCCGCAGGCTTCCTGCTTTGCGGCACCTACCGCAACATCTTCCGGCGCACTTCCCCGGCCGATCTGGTCAGAGTCTGCGCGGCCCTGATATTCGGTGTGGCCGTGATCATGTTCAGCCGCATCTTCCTCCACGCCGACAACATACTCTTCGCCGTGCGTCTGCGCGATCTCGCCGTGCTCTCGCTACTGTCGCTCACCACGATCTGCGGAATGCGCGTAGGCGTCAAGACCATCTACGATCTCTATCTTCGCTACACCACAACCGGCGGAGCCTACGGTTACAGCGACCGCGAGCTCATCGACCTTGAAATGGCCGATCTTCTTGACCGCAATCCCATACAAGTGGACATGGAGGAGATCCGCGCCGGACTTTCCGGACGCCGCATTCTCGTTACCGGAGCCGCCGGAAGCATAGGCAGCGAGCTTTCGCTTCAGCTGGCATCGCTGGCCCCACAACGGCTGATACTCGTGGACCAGGCCGAGACGCCGCTCCATAACCTGCGGCTCGAAATGGAGCGCCTCTATCCCGACACGAACTGCATCTATATCGTCGCCGACATCTGCAACGCCCGGCACATGGAGCGCATCTTCGCCACGGAAAGCCCTGAGACCGTATTCCATGCCGCAGCCTACAAACACGTGCCCCTCATGGAGGAAAATCCGGTCGAAAGCGTGCTGAACAACGTCGGAGGCACACGCCTGCTCGCCGACCTCGCCGTCAGCTACAAGGTTGAGAAATTCATCCTCGTCAGCAGCGATAAGGCCGTAAATCCCACCAACGTCATGGGCTGCTCGAAACGCATCTGCGAGATGTATTGCCAGAGCCTGTCGAACGACAACCCCGGCGGCTGCCGCTTCATCACCACCCGTTTCGGCAACGTCCTCGGATCGCAGGGATCAGTCATCCCGCTCTTCCGCAGCCAGATACGTCGCGGAGGGCCCGTGATGGTCACTCACCCGGACATCATCCGCTACTTCATGCTCATCCCCGAAGCCTGCGCCCTCGTGCTCGAAGCAGCCATCCTCGGCAACGGCGGCGAGATCTTCGCCTTCGACATGGGCAAGCCGGTCCGGATCGTCGATCTCGTCCGCAGAATGATTGCCCTGAGCGGCCGCTTCGACGTGCAGATCAAATACTGCGGACTGCGTCCGGGCGAGAAACTATACGAGGAACTGCTGACAGACAAAGAACAGGTGCTCCCCTCGTCCCACCCGAAGATCAAGATAGCCAAAGTCGAGCCCGGCGATCTGCGCCGCGTGACAGCCGAGATCAACGAACTCCTGACCACGGCGCGCACTTTCGACGCCGTCGCCACCGTCAGATCCATGAAACGCATGGTGCCTGAATACATTTCCAACAACTCTCCATTCTCACTTCTCGACCCCGCGCCTGACGGACCCGAACCCTCGGTGAAAGTAAAACCTTTAACCAACGACATATATCACTCAAAACCTGAAATCCAACCTATCGCATAAGCTATGTATCTTCTCAAGACTTTAAAGCGTTTGCTTCTGCCGGCATTCTCCCTCACGGCTCTCTGCACGGTCCTTCCGGCCGCTGCCGAGAATCCAAAATCCTATGAGGAATTTGACCGTCAATACAAAGACTATCGCACTGTGCTTTCCGACACTATCGAAAAAGACCTCCCGACCCACACGGAAGTCGTCAAGGAAACGACACAGCCATTCAGCGTCGTCACGAACAAATTCGGCAAGAACTGGTTTGTCTTCGCCACTGCCGGCGCCCACACCTTCCGCGGCGACTACTCAGGCCGCGGCAAGTTCGGCGGCACAATCTCGCCCGACTTCGGCATCGGCGTCGGCAAGTGGTTCACCCCCGGCATCGGCGTCAAGGTCGAATTCATCCGTTCCGACTCCAAAGGCTATACCGAATATCTCACGGGCCACTACGGCTACGGAGGCATTCTCCAGGCATCAGACGGCACTCCCTACCGCAAGATGAGAACACGCTGGTGGGATCTCGGCGCAAGCGTCATCTTCAACCTCTCGCGCCTTATCATGGGCTACGAAGGAGCCGACAGCCCCAAGCTCATGAACCAGTTCATGCTCAATGCGGGCATCGGCGGCGTCCACCACATGGGCTATGGCCACGATCACGGCTCCGACAACGAACTCAGCGCCCACGTCGAACTTCAGTACAGCCGCTTCTTCACCCGCTCCAAGCGTTTCTCGCTCGACTTCAAGCTCCGAGCCCTCCTCTACCAGACCAACTTCGACCTCGAATACGGCCAGGCCAATCACGCGGCCAACAAATGGGACTCCAACCTCGGCGCCGATCTCGGATTCACCTTCTATCTCGGCTCCAAGCGTGACCGCAACTGGCGCATGGGTGCAACCCACACCTACACCCGCGACTACCGCGAGCGCCAGATCCGCGAAGTCCGCGTCAAGGAAGGCAAGGCCGACAAGTTCACCGAACTCACCTTCTACGTCTTCTATCCCAACAACTATTCAGGCCGCAACGACGCCCCGACAATCGCATCAAGCTCTGTCAACGCCATCGACTACCTGACCGGCGGCATCTACACGCAGCGCCGCTTCGCCGACAACGGTGACGTCGCCTCGCGCCTCGTCGCAGGCCTTCCGCTCAAGGGCCTCCCCACCGAGGACCTCCCGACCGAACCGGCCGACCGCGATTTCGCCATAACATCCGTGCCACGCGGCTATGAAATGGGCGAAGGACCGATCTCTCTGAGCCTCGCCCCCTCCGACATGTCACAGTTCCGCCAGAACTCCGGCTACTACTACGCACCGATCTACGGCGACCAGCACCTCTGGCACTACCGTATCGACGACGCCACCCGCTCGCAGAAGCTCCTGAGCGAAGACAACTATTACGAAACCCAGACCTTCGGACTCAACGCCCACAAGGGTCTTGAAACCATCCGCGAATACTTCGACATCGACCGCGGCGAATACCTCGTCAGCCTCGCCGACATCTATGCCGCCGTCAACTCTAACTCAGGCCACATCTCACAGCACACTGACTCGGCCACCGTCGAGGACATCCGCAACATCATCGAAAACGGCGCCATCACCGCTATCCTCGTCGAAGGCCTCGCCACCAGCCAGGACAATTTCACCGGCCCCGACGCCAAGCAGGTCGGACTTGACCGCAACACGACCCTCTCCGACAACCGCGCCACCACCGTGCTCAACTGGCTCCGCGACACCGGCAAGTTTAACGGCGTAGACTCCAAAACTTACCGCGTCAACTCCTTCAAGAACGCCGTCCGCGGCATCGGCCGTGTCGACGATCCCTCGACCCGCGGTCTCGACGCCAAGATGAACCGCTGTGTGAAAGTACACCTCCAGTACCTCCTCCCTCAGGAATAATCCTTCCGCCACACACCTACCCTCTGAATCTACTTACACACATATATACTAATCTAAAAGAATATCCGGACAGCCGCGGTGGCCATCCGGATATTCTTTTTCTCTATTTTACTCAGCGAATCTCCTCCCACTCGGCGTCACTTACCTGCGGCTCGCGGGGAGTATAGGCCGGACCATGCTTCTCAGCCGTCTCCTGTGCCCTGTAATCCACTTTCACATCAATCTCTTCAAACTCCACATACTCCCCGTCCTCGCGGCTGAAAATCTTCTTGCGCCGCTGCTGGTGCCGGGGCTGCCGGGGTTCACGGCCGAAAGGCGGAGCTCCGCCTGTGCGGAAGCCGGCCTGCGGGCCGAAAGCCTGATTGAACATATCGTTGACCTTCTCGGTGTATTTCCGCTGAGCATATCTCAGCAGCAACGGCTTCACCAAGATCCAGATCAGATACAGGATCAGTATGGTTCCAAAAAATTCTAACATTGTCGGGATTAAGAAGTTGTTTAAAAATTTGGCGTCACGCGGGGCTTACTTCTCAGCCGCTGACGGATCTGTGCGCTTTCCCAATACGGAAATCAGAATGTAGAGCACAATCGTCCAGGCGAAACCCGAAACGCCGTCCGTGATCACGAAAAGGGCCGTCGCCGCAATGATCACATAACGTCTAACATTCTCGCGCAGTGAAAGGTTGGCGAATTTGAGCGAAAACATTCTGATCTCGCTCACCATCAGCAGCGATATTACGACGATCAGCACCGCCATCGCCACGTCGCCCGGATAACCGTGGTCCGAGATCCACGCCAGTGTACCCACCCAGAAAATGGCGTTCGCCGGAATCGGCAGACCGATAAAAGAGGTCGTCTGCCTCGTGTCGACATTGAACTTGCCCAGTCGCAGGGCGCCCATGACGGCTATCAGCAGCGCCAGCGCGCTTACCCAGAGCGGACTGCCGGCCTCAAGCATCGTGTTCATCACCAAAAAAGCCGGAGCAAGCCCGAAGCTGACCAGATCGCTCAGCGAATCCAGCTCCTTGCCGATCGGAGAATAGGCGTGGAGCAGGCGCGCCGACATGCCGTCCCAGAAATCGAAAGCGGCAGCGGCCCCTATGAACACGAAAGCCCACTGCAAAGCGCTGAGCCCGGCCGTCGGCATGTCGAGATTAAAAGCCAGAAACACCGCCGCACATCCTGAAAGGAGGTTGAGGCAGGTGATTGTATTCGGAATATAAGTGCGTATTGATTTCAATTGATGATCTGTGTTTTGTATGAGATAAGCTTACTCGTCATCGTGATGCTCGCGCAGGCGCGCCACCACCGAGACTCCGCCCGTGGTCTTGTCGCCGATCTTGACGAACACCTCGGCATCGAGCGGCAGATAGATGTCGACACGCGAGCCGAACTTGATGAAGCCCATGTGATCCTTGATGTCGGCGATGTCACCCGGCTCGGCATATGTCACGATCCGTCGGGCCACCGCTCCGGCAATCTGACGCATCAGCACCTCCTGCCCGTTGGTCGCGCGGATCAGCACCGTCGAGCGTTCGTTCTCTATACTCGCTTTCGGCAGATAGGCGCTCAAGAAACGTCCGTTGTGATGGCGCACCATCAGCACTTCACCGTCCACCGGAAACCAGTTGGCGTGGACGTTGAACACCGACATGAACACCGACAGCATCCTGACGCGGCGACGCAGAACCTCCGGCTCAAAAACCTCCTCAAGCGCCACGACCGTGCCGTCGACCGAGCTGACCACCACATTGTGGCGGTCGCCGTGAAACGCTCTCTTCGGCGAGCGGAAAAAATTCACGATCAGCAGATAGAGTATCACAGAGATCACCGTGAAAGTCGTAGGAATCGCGGCGGGACGAATGAACATCCATGCCGACAGATTGATCACAATCATTATCAGCATGACGACGATGAGTATATTGATTCCTTCGCTGTGGATCTTGACTTTCATTCGTTAGTTTCAGGGATAGTATCGGAGAGGGCTGCCGCCCCTTGCGTTCTCTTAATTTGCAAAGTTATGCAAACTTTTCCATTTATCAAAACCGACTGTTAAAAAATTCGGGCCGCAACCTCCCCGCCGAAAAAATTTCGCCCGCTCCGCATTATCGCAGTAAATGCGGGGGCGGGCGATATTATCTTTGCACTGTCAGTCCGCTGCATCACTCAGGAGCCGAAAACCCGACCGACGACCGACACTCAACACGGCTCAGGCGTAGAAGCAGCTGCGGATCGTACGGGTGATGGCCGCGAGATTGCCCAAGGTTATCAGCAGCATCAGCCCGAAGCCTGTGCCGACAGTCAGCCACGCCGACACCGGCTCGCTTCCGAGCGCCCTGAGCGGCTCGCGCCACCAGGCCGAAGCGGCCCACATAACCGCCAATGCGGCAACAAGCACCGCGGCATTGACGCAGATGACTATCAGATGGTAGTGACGCGACACCTGCGCGGGCGAGTAGCCCAACTGCATCAGGTCGTGGATCTTCACGCGGTTTTTCTGCAACAGCAGATAGATGCTGAGCATCAGTATGAAGAACGCAAGGATACTGATGATCAGCCCCACGCCGATCACCACCGTGGTCACGATCGACAGGAAGAAAGCAGCCTTGCCGTTGTCGGCACGGTCGCCTGCCGTCTCGTAGCCGTGCTCTTCGAGATAGCTCTCGACCTGCGGATCACCCGGCTTGTCGAGCATCACGATCAGACGCGACGGCGCCTCGGCCGGAGTCTCGGAGAACTCCCCGTTGGCCCACTGCATGAACTCTTCCGGGACAGCGATGGTGTTGAGGCGCGACGAGAAGCCGACGATGCGCGCGTCGACCCACTCCTGACGCCCGTTTCCGCTGAGCGACAGCTTCAGGGGCACCATCCCTATGACCTCTTCCGAGACCTGAGGCATGCCCCGCGAAGTGGCGAAACCGAAGTTGTAGAGCGACAGATAGTCTTTCGACAGTATCACGGGGACATACGACGAACGTCCCGGCTCATATGACCACCCTTTGGGCGTCACGTCGAAAAACTCGTCGGGGATCGACTCCAAGAAGAGCGCCGATCCCATCGAACTGCCGCCGAAATCGATCTTGGCATAAACATTGAAAGCCGCCGAGCTGAACTTGCCCACCTTGCTGGCCCAGGGGCGCGAGGCTATGTCGGCAATCTCCTCATCGCTGAACCGCGTGGCGCTCCCGCCGTCACCCGACGCCGGGCCGAACAGTCCGCTGACACCCTCGACACGCTTCGAAAGTATCAGATAGTCGTTGGAGATGAACGAATCGTCGTCGTCCCACACCGAACTGACATCGCGGTAAAACTGCATGGCGGTCAGCACGATCGCCAGCCCTACGAGATTGGCCACGGCATATCCTGCGATCTGCCCGGCGCTTATATTGTGGCGCAAAAGGCGCCAGACTGTGTTTTTTGACATTTTTTCTGTTGGTTATGAGTCGTCCAATTGGACTAATTGGTCTAATCTGACTAATTGGACTAATTCTTCCTCCTCAGAGCCTGATCAGCTCGAATTCCTCCAGCCTGATTTTGTTGCCGACCGAGGTGGCTATCACGGCCGCGCCCTGGCGCCCGGCCTCCTCGGCTATCAGAGAGGCCACCGCAAGATTGTTGCGCGCGTCAAGATGGCTCACCGGCTCGTCGATCAGCAGGAAGTCGAACGGCTGGCAGAGAGCGCGCACAATCGCCACCCTCTGCTGCTGCCCCACCGACAGGCGCCCTGCCGGCTCGTCAATTTTTCCTTCAATCTCCAGGCGGCCGAGAAGAGCGCGGATCTCGGCCTCGCTGCGGAAATCGGTCAGACGGTTCTTGATCATCACATTCTCCATCACCGTCAGCTCAGGAAACAGCCGCATCTCCTGCGGGAGATAAGCCAGCGACCGGCGGCGCAGCTCACACCAGCGCTCTATACCGAAACCCGCGGCATCGCGGCCGTCAAACAGTATCCGGCCGTCGTAGTCGCGGCGGCTACCGTAGATGAAGGCGCAGAGCGACGACTTGCCCGTGCCGCTCTCCGCCTCTATGATATAGTTGTTGCCGCGGCGGAAAGTCACCGTCTCCCTGAGCCAAAGCTCCGAATCCTTGACCGGGGCCCCTTTCTCGCTGCCGCGGAATACCCTCGGCAGCACACTTTTCAGCTCGATCAGCTCCGTCATCATAGCAGCGCTGTGAGTATGGCCCGGAGAATCGGTTCCTGAGTACCCGTGAGGACGAGTTCAGCCGTGGTGTTTCCCCCGCCGGTCTGTCCGGTCAGCTTAAGGCCGAACGCCGGGGCCGACGGATTCAGGCTGCGCAGCGACGGCAGTTCGAGCGACAGCGCGCCGTCCTTGCCGGTGAAAAGCGGAGCCAGTGAGTTCTGACGCGAGGCGTCGAAAGGCATGTTGCTCACGGCAAAATAGCCGTCGACATTGCCGAGATAGAGATTCATACCGTACTGTGGCACTATCATGAGACCGTCGTCCGTCATCCGCGGGCTGACACCCGCCATGAACATCGACGAGCGCGCCATGTTCATGATCTCGTTGATCTTCTGCTGCGGCAGGTGTGCCATCAGCACGAACTGCCAGTTGCCCGGATCGACGTCACTGTAAGCCTGATCGTTGGCCGGACCTGCGGCAAACATCACCGTGCCGTTGATCGACTGGAGATACGGCGTGACCGCCGCCATCATGCCGCGGGCCTGGAAACCGCCGAAAGTCCCGACAGCCTGGGTCAGTACGCTCCAGTCGAAATCGGGAGTCAGACCTATGGCAAATGCCATGTTGAACGAGCCGGGTATGTAGCCTAACACTGCGGGATTGATCGGCTGCATCCCGCCGGGAACCACCGTCGTGCCGTTGCCCTGCATCACTGTGCTCGCCGCCGTCAGCTTGTTGTCCTTGACATCGCAGCTCAGGGTTGCCCATAGGCTCTCAAGTTCGGGCGACTCCCCTTTGGCCTTCTTTTCGCCGCTCTTTGCCGGAGCGCTGCGGCGCAGGGCCATATTGAGCAGACCGTCACCTTCGAGCACTCCGCAGACACCGATCAGAGCCGTTATCGGCGATTTGGAAGCCTTTTTCTGTAGTTTTTTCACCGACTCCACGGCATCTTTCGCATCGGTCAGCCAGAAACGTCCGTCGCCGGTGAGGGCAGTGAAACCGTCCCATTCACCCTGCTTGAAACCGCCCTTGGCCTCTGACCACTCGATTTCATCGGCTGTGGCTTCCGTAAACTTGGCCTCGTCGCTGACAAGAGCGCTCACATAGATCACTCCGTCAGCATCTTTGGCCCAGACCATGCGGTCGAGATCGCAGGTCCCGGAGCGGTCTATGGCCCCGGTCAGAGCGATCAGATCGGCGAAACGGCCGTGGACCGTGACACCACCCTTGACACCGTCGGCGCCGAACTCAAAGCCGGCCTGGGTAAGCACACTTTTCAGGCGCACCATCCCGACATTGTCGACATCAGCCGGAACTACATCCAACAGCGCCTCGTCCTTCGAACACGAAGCCGTCACCGCTCCAAGCATCAAAACCGCCATCAAAGGCAAAAGAAACGACCGCATCCCGGCCGCCCTGAAAAACATTCTGTTCATATCTTTTTATATTTTGTTTTCTCGATTATACTCTTCCTCATATTCAACAATGATCCGTTCAGCCATAGATCGTTTGTTTTGTACGGTTTACATTGGCAATGAAATATCGGTTTCTCAGCCCTTTTTCCTCAATCAGATCCACCTTGCGGCCAAACAAACGTTCAAGCGCGTCGCGGAAACCGAAATAATTGCTGACATAGTCAAACTTCTCATGATCAACCGTCTCAAAGTCAACAAGCAGGTCGACATCGCTCTGTTCATTGAATCTATCAGTCAGAATAGAGCCGAAAACAGAGAGAGACTTGACCTTATGCAGTTTGCAGAGGTCAAATATGCGCTGTAAGTTAAGTTCAATCAGTTTCATACGAAATTTTTCTAAGTGCAAAGATAACGATTACCCTTGATATTGTAACACACAATTCTTAAAATTCGTTGAGATTGAGCGACAAAGAGATACGGCAGAAGAAAAAGCTATGAGACGTGACACGAAACGGGCTGCCCGGTTCACAGCATTTTTTTAAGTCCCATGACACACACCACGGCTGTCACGCCTCCCGGAATGAAAGCCCACATATATCCCGCGGTCATGGCCACGGCGACACAGAGGCATACTGCCGCCGTTTCGGCTACGACCATCAGCAGCAGTCTGCGCGGCAGGCGCTGGCGGTAGCGGCGGTAATAGACCACGGCGACTATCGCCACATAAAGCAGATACCAGACTGAATAGCTGACACCGAGCCCCCCGACACCCCACAGCCGGAATGCCCCGATATTCAGCCCCAGAGCCACAACCGTGCTCAGCGACTCGGTCAGCAGAAAAGTCGGGCCGTCGCCTTTGGCCAGTATCACATAGGAGATACAGTATGACACCCCGCGCAGCAGCACACCGATCATAGCCACAGTCACGAAAGGCACCGCGACATCGAATTCCGACGAATAGAGCAGGCGGACGGCCACCTGCGACAACGGCACGAACAGAGCCACGAAGCCAGTAAGCACTACGGTCAGTATCCTCATCTCCTGCGCCACGAAAATCCTCGTGCGCAGTTCCGATTTCACCACCGACGCCAGACGCGGATAGTATTCCATGGCTATGGCGCTCATCACCAGTGCGGGATAGCGGTTGACCATCGTGAATCCGGCCTGATAGAAACCCACCTCGTTTTCCCCGCCGTTCATATTGAGCCAGGCAATGAAAATGTAGCTCATCACCTGCGCGACCACGTCGGCCGCCGTCATGTAGACACCGAGCAATATGAAGCGCTTTCCCGCCTGCCAGGTCTCTCCGAAACTGATACGCACCCGCGCGTCGGGCAGTTTGGCCCGGTTAAGCATCACTGCCACGCATGTCACCAGCGTATAGACGATGATCGAAGGGACCACACTTTCAAGTCCCCAGAAATAATACATCGGAACCGTCACGGCAACGCCGCCCACCATACCCCACAGCGAAGCCCGCGCCAGGGAGCGCAGTTTCTCCATGCCCTGCAACACGGCTTCCTCGGCCGCCGCCAGTGCCAGAAGGAAGACAGCCACACCCAAAGCCATATAGTACAGCGTACGGTCATACGATCCGAATGTCGATTTGCTCAGAAACGGCGCGGCGGCAACCATCACCGCTCCCCCAAAAATGCCGAGCAGCAACCCCCAGCGGCGCACAACCGACACGATACGTCCCAGTGAAGACTCTCCGCGGTGACAGGCAACGTCGCGCACCGAGCTTGACCGAAAGCCCAGCTGCGAAAACGACCTGACCATATCGACGGCTCCGTTGAAAATGCCGAAAAGCGCCACTCCGGCCGGTCCCAGCCACAGCGCCGCTAACTTGACCCTGACGACAGAACAGAGAATCCCCACACCCTGCACCCCTCCGAAGAGGCCCAGGGCCTTGAGTATCCTCGCACTCAGTCCGCTGAGAGGTTGACGGCGACGCATTCGGGAGATCCTTTCAGAGCTGCTTGCGGAAAGCGCGGCGGCGGCGGTGCTGACGGCGTTCGAAGTATTCCCACTGCGACTGCACCTGCGAGTTGCTTTCCAGTTCGAGATTGGTTTCGGCGAACTTCACGCCGTTTTTGATGTAGAGATTAAGCAGATCATAGAAAAAGAGCGCGTTGACCCCCTTCGACTGATATTCGGGAGCGACGGCAATGAGCAGCAGGTCGATCACGTCGTTGTGGCCGCGCATGGCTTTGAGAATCCTCAGCCATCCGAGCGGGAAGAGCCGTCCGCGCGATTTGCGCAGGGCCTGTGCGAGCGACGGAAGAGTGATGCCGACGCCGACGAGCTTGCCCTTGCTGTCGACAACGACGCTGACATACTCCAGACGCAGGATGCTCAGATACATGTCGATGTAGTAGTCGATCTGACGCTCCGACAGCGAGCAGTAGCCGTAGAGGTTGGCGTAGGTCTCGTTGATCAGATGGAAGAGTTCGCGGCCGTAGTCCTGCTTGATCTTCTTGCCAGACGTGTATTTAAGGATGCGCAGATCATACTTTTTGAGCACGATCTCCGAGATGCGCACCATCTTTTCAGGCACTTTGTCGGGGATGGTGATGCGATATTCCACCCAGTCGGTGTCTTTAGTGTAGCCGAGACGCTCGACGTGGCGGGGATAGTAATCATAGTTGTAGATGGTGGCCATAGTGCCCATCTCGTCGAAGCCCTCGACCAGCATTCCCTCGCGGTCCATGTCCGTGAAGCCCATCGGGCCTATCATCTCCGTCATTCCGCGCTCGCGGGCCCATTGCTCGGCGGCGCCGAAAAGCGCGTCGGTCACCTCGGCGTCGTCAGTGAAGTCGACAAAGCCGAAACGGGCCTCCTTGCGGCCTGTCTTCTCGTTGAGACGGTCGTTGATGATTGCGGTGATCCTGCCCACGGGCTTTCCGTCGCGGTAAGCCATGAACGACTGCGCCCGGCAGTATTCATAGGCCGGATTTTTGGAGGGTGAAAGCGTATGGATTTCGTCGAAAATAAGATTTGGCACAAAATAGTCGTTTCCGTCATAGAGATCTATACCGAAGTCGACATATTTGCGCAGTTCCTTCTTTACGGGTTCTATTGCCTTTACGGTTACTGACATATATCAGGGATTGGTCAATGGTGTAGTTACGGCGGCTTCGCTCTCTGTGGCGGGCTGAGCGTGAAGCGGTTCGGGACGGTAGGGGGAGTTGAGCCACAGAAGCAGGGCTATCATGGCCACAAGGAAAGCGATGATCGCCAGATATATATTGTTTGTCTTTCTGTCGGCAAGAGCCAGACGCAGCGCGTTGACATCCTGATAACGCTTGGCGGGATCGGGATTCATGCACTTCTCGGCCACGCGGCGCAGGCGCATGTTGTTGCTGCCCGCGGCGTCGAGGGCGGCCATCAGGACCTCGCCGTAGTTCTTTATATCCTCGCTGACATCCTTGGGGGTGATGTGGGTGTTCTGGTCGAAGCCCACATCAATCAGCTTCAGATTGCCGATGTTCTCCGTGAAGATTATGCTCGATGTCGACAGCGGATGGTGTTCGAGATGTTTTTCCTGAATGTAGTCGAGCGCGTCGAGCAGCTGATGCTGGATCTTCGAAATGTGGTCGTCGGTCACCTTGCCTTCGCGGATGAGCTTGGCAAGCGAGTCGCCGTAGACGTCGTCGGTGATGATGCACATCCCCAGCCCCGGCACTTCCTCGAAGTCATTGATCATGATGATGTGGGGGTGCGCCAGATTGTAGCGCACCTCAAACTCCTTCTCGATCATCTTCTCATATTTCTCCTGCCCCTTGAGTTCGGGCCGGAGGGTTTTGAGCATCAGCCATTTGCCATGCTTTTTGGCTGTGTAGACGTGGTAAAATTCCTCATCCCATTCGGGAAGATGTTCGATCTCGGTCCATTTCGGAGAGGGGGTGGAAAGAGCGGAATTGTCCATGACGGTTAAAGAGGCTGTTTGAAAGAAAAACGTATTTGTTCAAAATGCAAATTTACAATTTTTTTTGCAATCCGGCTATTTCTGCGGCAAAATGCTCTCTCAGAGCGTCTGATGAAAACGAACGTTTCCAGAGTTCAAAAGCACTGCGTCTGAGAGCGAGGTATGAATCCGGATCGCAGAAATAACCGGCCACGCGATCGGCAATCTCATCGGGAGCCGCATCGGGGGCCACAGTCACGCCCGCTTCGGGTGTGACTATTTCGGGAACACCGCCGACAGCCGTGGCGATGACCGGGACACCGTAGGAAAGCCCTTCGCATATCGATATCGGAAGCCCCTCGGAATCGCTGAACAGCAGGAGCCAGTCGATTTTTTCGCTGCGATAAAGGTCGTGGACCCTGCTGTTGGGCAAAGCTCCGCGCAAATCGACTGTCAGATTCGGAAGCGCCGTGCGCTCCCTGTCACACTGCGACCGCAAGTTCGTCATCTCCGGCCCGTCGCCCACATGAATCCATCTGATTGTCCGGTCCGGATAACGCCTGGCAACAGCCGACACGAATCCGAGGTTGCGACCGACGGCCTTTTCGAGTGCGACCCGCGAGACTGAGAGGAATGTCATACATCCGCTGTCAGGATCATTTGGACGGGACAGGCTGTCGGGTTCCGGCTTTGACGATCCGAGGTGGCGGACCTTGATACGGTCTTCAAATCCGGGATAAAATCCGTTGAGAGCAGCCGCACCCGCTTCTGACACGACATAGAGCGCCGATAGATGCTCCAAGGCAAAACGCCGCAGCTCCGGCGGCCGGTTGGGATGAGCATTGTCGTAGACATCGTAGCCGTGCGCGCGACTGACAACCGTCGCTCCACAGTCTGCTGAGATGCGCGCAAGCGCTACCGTCGGAAAGTCGAACCAGAAGGTATAGAAAAGAGTCTGCGCGGGGTCAATCTGACGACGCTTCATCCACCGGAGTAACTTGCGGTGCATGTAACTGACATTCATGTAGTAAAAACATTGTCCCGCACAGCGGCGGAAACCGCGGACGCTGCGGATGATGCGCGGCAATTCACGAAGCACTGACGGACTTGCGAGGAAGCGCAGACGGCTGATGCGGCTGAGCAATGAAAGAGGCTGGGCGAGCGACAGATCTGCCTCCACCTCCGGACATGGAATATGCTGCCGTTCTCCGCTGTCAAAAACCGGAACCACAATCACCCGATCGAAATTACGTCTCAGGGCCTCAAGTTCGGGCTCTATGAAAGAACCCTCGGTCACGGACCCTGTCGGATAAACATTGGTAATCAAAACTATTGTTCTCACAGATTCACAGCGTTGAAAAAAATGACTCAGGCAATTCAGACTGATTGCAAATTTAAGTATTAAATCGGACAACACCAAAACGGCCCGGAGGCGGAGATGTCCGCGACCGGTCCATGAATCGACATTAATAGTGTTCTTATAGTGGCGGTTGGCGCTCCACCAGGTATAGAACTCGCCATCAGGAGCCGCATTGGCCGGGCGGAATATACTGTCGGCACTGGACATCACATTGCCGCCGGTCGTCTGGTGGGTAATAGCATTCTAAGCATAACAGATTGTGTGAGCCAGATTCTTTCAGAAGACATATTCGGCCGCAAATGTAAACAGTCATTATCTGACAGCCCCATCATTCAATACTCTTTAACAGGTTTATTCCGCAGACGCTCCGGGATTCATATAGTAGAGGCGCGAGGTGGCGCGGGAGGTGGCGGTGTAGAGCCAACGGTAAAATTCGAGGCCCTGCTGGTCAGGGGCTATGCCGCCCATATCGATGAAGACGTTGCGCCACTGCGCTCCCTGGGCTTTGTGACAGGTGACGGCATAGGCATATTTCACCTGAAGGGCATTGAAATATTCGTCGGTGCGCAGACGGCGCAGGCGGGTCTCATAAGCGACGTCTGGGGCGTTGACCTCCGGATCGGCCATGCGGGCCTGTGCGAGCTGTTCCATGCGCTCGCGCGAGAGCGAGGCGCTTTCGTCGGTCAGGGTCTCTAAGAAGATGCGGCAGTCAACCTCGACATCTCTGTCGGGGAGGCGCAGGGTGACGTTTGCGAAGCGGAAGCCGTATTTCTCCTCTGTGCCGTGGACGCGGCTGACCACGGCGACGTCGCCGTTGGCTATAAAGTCGAGTCCCTTGACTTTCGAAGCCCATGTGTAGTTGTTTTTGGCCACTAAAAGGCGCTCGCCTCTGACCAGCTCCTCCTCGCTGTCGAGGATGCGCGAACGGATGCCGAGGTTGAAGCCTGTGGCGCGGCGGTTGGAACGGGTGATGACGGCAGTCTCCCCCGCCCCGTCGGTGCGGTAGCAGTCGGCAATGGCGTCGATGACGTCGTCGCCCTCCACGGCCCGGACGTCGTCGTAGCCGTCAATGAAGAGCCGCGGGGCGGGAAGCGGATCGAGGAGCATGGCGCGGCGCAGCCATGTGGCGTTGCGCAGGATGCCCGAACGGCGCGACTGACGGACGGTATCGGTCAGCACGGCCCGGCTGACGTGGAGTCCGAGTGCCTTGAAGGTGGCGGGAAGCATGGCAGGACTCTCTGTGGAGCCGACGGGCGGGAGCTGAGCCACGTCGCCGAGGAGTATGAGGCGGCAGTTGTCTCCGGTGAAAACGTATTCCACAAGATCCTCTAAGAGGCTTTGGCGCACGAACCCCGCAGAGTCGACCGACGAGGGTGAGTCGGAAATCATCGAGGCTTCGTCGACGATAAAGACTGCGTCGGCAAGGCTGTTGCGCTGCATGACGGTCATGCCTCCGGAGAGTTCGCCGTGGGCTCCGCGATAGATCTTGCGGTGGATTGTGTAGGCAGGATGGCCGGAGTGGGCGCTGAATACTTTCGCCGCCCTTCCGGTAGGGGCAAGCAGCACGACGGGGCGCCCGACTTCCTCCAGAGCCTTGACCAAAGCGCCCGTGAGCGAGGTTTTGCCGGTTCCGGCATAGCCGTTGACAATGAAAACTGAATCGGAAGGTGTGGAAGCCGAGCAGAAACGCGCCAAAGCGTCAATGAGCTGGCTCTGCTGCCCATTGGCTTCATAGGGCAGCTTCGCCCTGACAAGATCTGCAAACTCCCCAACGGTCATAGATATTATTCCTTTTTAGAAGCCGATGCCCTATAACGAGGATGCGGATGATGGACAACATCCGGAAACTCACGTTCGATAAAGCCATCTTTCAACAATAGCGGAATTATCTTATCAATAAGATAACGTTTCTGACGTCCCACATAGGCACCTATTTCTTCAATTGTACGCCATTCAGAGCAATAAGACACAATCAAATCGCTAAGTTCCAAGAAAGTAAAACGTTTTTTTGAAGTCGACACCTTTTGGTCGAAGTCGACACCTTTTGAGCCCGAAGTCGACACCTTTTGAGCCGAGGTTCCCACCTTTTGACCGAAGTCGACACCTTTTGAGCCCGAAGTCCCCACCTTTTGGGCCGAAGTCCCCACCTTTTGGGCCGAAGTTCCCACCTTTTGAGCCGAAGTTCCCACCTTTTGAGCCGAAGTTCCCACCTTTTGGGCCGAGGTCCCCACCTTTTGGGTCAAGGTTCCTTCATAAACGTCCGCAAGCTTATATACAGTACCACGACCATAGCCCATTGATGTCAGAATACCAAGCCGACACATACGTTTCAACATTTCAGTAATATCAGCCTTGTGCATACTCAGAGACTGCCGTAACCTCTCATTTGAGATTTCACGTTCCGTAAGAGCCAACGCAGCGGCGAGATACATGTTATTATCACATTTTTCCATTCTGTCGCCATAGCGTCTGAGCAATTCATCCCGGATTTCTTCATGTATCAATGAGTGCATGGACAACGAAATCACGACTCTATCAGGCTGGCTGTTTTCGACAAGCATCGGACTGACCCAACCATTCTTTTTCCATCCCTCCATTATCTTATCGCCCCCACTGCCGGCCTTATCTGCCGGTCCAAGCATCATGAACATGGTCTGAAGCGACAGATTTCGGCACTGGCTTATACCACCTGCAAAAAACTGGCGACGTGAAACCAGCAGAGTGCCCGGATTGGAAAATTCAAATTTACCTTTTGAATAGGTTATGATTAAAGATGTCTCCGCCGTATAATCGGCATGGACACATAGATTTATAAAAGCCTCTCTTATAGCGACATGAGCGGGAGACTCATCAATCCGCAGGTTGTCCTTAAGAACAAACGGTTTGGGGAGATAGCTCTGAATCACCGGCAACGTCCTGCGGTAGAACTGGAAAAGGTTCGGTTCCCAGTTTCCATCAGGATAAATACGGTTGCTCCAGCGGGCGCCCAAAGAATCATCCATTTCACGATAATCAGGGAAATAGGACGGCAGACATTCAGGGTCCGTTATCGACCGATACTTTCCAAACATCAGGATACCCGCCACCGTGAAGCCTTCCTTTCCGGTCTGACGGTCTTTTCTGTAAGCTCCCAGCCGTTTCAAAAAATCCATGTCACTCAAAGCACCCCAGGCATGGTCAGGCTTTGAGATACTGAAAAGCTGACGATATTGCAGCAATGACTCTTTGTCAATATCGTCTTCAAAACTGTAATTGTCCAGGATTCTCTGGTCGGACGAATAGAGCAGATTCGCATCGGAAAACATCCGTCGCACCTCACGTCGGCTGCACTTATAATCGCCTTCAAAATTGCGCTTGAAAGTACCTTCATAGGGGTCAAGTCCCTGATAGACCGGGCGCATATCCCTTTCAGCCCGCGGCACATTGATCACGAGGAGTCTACAACCCTTGTAATCCAGGACTTCAACATCTCCCGACTTAAGCAACGAGACATTTACAATCCCCTTGTTATTGACTCCTGACCAAAAATCCTTTTTATATTTCTCAATCAGGTCATCCGAAAGCCCATCTATATAAAACTCACCGTTTTTCTCCCTTACACCCAATACAATAATCCCACCATCCGTATTGGCGAATGAGCTATATGTCTCCCAGATGCTCCCAGGAAATCCTCCCGCTGCACTTTTGAACTCAACATCATCAGACTCTCTATTTTTAACCAGATCGTCAACAAAGAGATTCACGTTAATCTTTTTCATAGGCGGGAGGGTTTAGGATAATGCAAAGATAGACAAAAAAATCGAATATCATGACGGCCGGATGATTTCGCGACCGGAGAGGATCGGAAAACGAGCGTGGCGGAATCCGGTGAGGGAGTCCGCCACGCTGAGTGGTTTTTTAAATTAAAATATGTATGTCAGATATATTATTTTGAAGGAGAAAAGGTAAATGTCACTTTGGCTGCCACTCCGTCTTCCTCCTCTTCATATTCTTCCGAGACTACCAAATCAGAACCTTTTAAGGAAACAGTCATTACTCCGGCATCGTCCCATGTTCCCGACCATCGATAGCCTACCAGACCTTCTTTTTCATCAATCCAGCGCCAATAAGCAATATCGGCCTCCATGTTTTCATTGTATCGCGCATAGGTACCGAATTCCGAGATTTCCACCTTATAAGGCACAGCTGCCTGCTCCACATATTGCAATCCGCTCACATTGTTGGCCGGAGCAGTCTTATCATAGACTTTTTTCCCGCCGGACCAAATCTCCATCCTTACACTCTTTGTCTTCCACAGCCTGCAGAGAGATTTCGAAAAATCACTGAGGTTCGGAACCTGGGTCTTAAGCGCGGAATGAGTTTCAGAACCCGATGACGTGGTAATAGTCATAAGAACTGAATTTGAACCGGACGACTCAACAACTATCGTTCCAAAATCCTTGAGATTATAATGGTTATCGCCGCTCATGGTATAAGTACCGGCATAAACTCCGTCGGATTCAGCACGGGGCACAGAATAACTTTCATAATCATCTATCCCTGCCTGATCTGTGATAATGATATAATTGCCACTTGCCGTGAACTCCACAGAGCGATAGGGGCTACCGGAGGTCATCTCATATTTCGCACTTGCGCTTTCATACGGAAGGTCTGGAGAACTACCGTTCTTGTTGTCATCATCACTGCAAGAAATAAGCGTAAAACCGAAGCATACCGCAACAGGGAGCGCCATCGAATATAACAATTTTTTCATAGCTAAAATTGTGTGTAAAATTTATGTTATGTACGTTGTTTATAATCGTTTGCAAAGGTATACATAAGTTAAGAAATCATCCCCCTCCGAAGGTTAAACTGCGTTAATACAGTAAATTTTCATTAAATCATGTGCGCATATACAAACGTCCCCCTGAAACCGGAATGGTTCCAAGGGGACGGATGGTTATTTCAGGGGGCGGACCGGAGTCTCACCCTCTCGAAGTGACGTTTTTTCCGATTACTTCACCTCAGGTGCGGGCTCAACACCCCACTGCTGCTGTGCGAGACGGCGGTAGTTGTTGTAGCGCCACTGAGCGTTGGCTTTGGCTGCTGCGAAGAGGTCGGCGGCTTCTGCGGGATACTGCTTCATTACGGATGCGTAACGAACCTCACCCTTGAGGAAGTCTTCGAACTTATCCCACTGCGGTTCTTTCGAATCGAGAGAGAAGGGGTTCTTGCCTTCTTCTTCGAGAGCGGGATTGTAGCGCCAGAGGTGCCAGTAGCCGCATTCAACAGCCTTGGCCTGCTCTTCCTGAGCGTGGCCCATGCCGGCGCGGATACCGTGGTTGATACAGGGCGAGTAAGCGATTACGAGCGAAGGACCGTCGTAAGCCTCAGCCTCGCGGAGTGCCTTGAGGGTCTGGGCGTTGTCGGCACCCATGGCAACCTGAGCGACGTAAACGTAGCCGTAGGTCGATGCGATGAGACCGAGGTCTTTCTTGCGGATGCGCTTTCCTGAAGCGGCGAATTTGGCGATGGCGCCGAGCGGAGTAGCCTTTGAAGACTGGCCGCCGGTGTTGGAGTAAACCTCGGTGTCGAGCACGAGAACGTTGACGTTCTTGTTGCTTGCGAGCACGTGGTCGAGACCGCCGAAGCCGATGTCGTAAGCGGCGCCGTCGCCGGCGATGATCCACTGTGAACGCTTGGCGATGTGTTCCTTGTTGGCGAGGATGCCCTTGCAGACGTCACATCCGCAGGCTTCGCAGAGAGGAACGATCTTTTCAGCAACTTCCGAGGTAACGGCGAAATCGCTGCGGTTTGCGAGCCACTTGGCGGCGAGCTCCTTGATTTCGGCGCCGCAGGTGGGGCAGTCGATTGCCTGCTGCATGAGACCTGCGATGCGGCCCTGGAGTTTCTCGTGAGCGAGAGTCATGCCGAGACCGAATTCAGCGAAGTCTTCGAAGAGCGAGTTGGCCCATGCTACACCCTGACCCTTGGCGTTGGTGGTGTAAGGAGTCGAGGGAACGGAGCCTGAGTAGATTGAAGAACAGCCGGTTGCGTTGGCCACGATTTCGTGGTCGCCGTAGAGCTGGGAGATGAGTTTCACATAGGGAGTTTCGCCGCAGCCTGAGCAAGCACCGGAGAATTCGAAGAGCGGAGTTGCGAACTGAGAGTTCTTGACATTGCTCTTGATGTCGACGAGATCCTGCTTGGAAGCGACTTCCTTGACGCAGTAGTCCCATTCTTTCTGCACGTCGAGCTGGGTTTCGAGAGGCTTCATTTCGAGAGCCTTAACGCCCTTCTTGCCGGGGCAGACGAGAACGCAGTTGCCGCAGCCGAGACAGTCGAGGACGTCGACGCTCTGGAGGAAGCGCATACCGGTGAACTGCTTGCCGATGGCGGGGATTGTCTTGTCGTCGCCGAAGGGAGCGGCAGCCATTTCCTTTTCGTCGAGGACGAAGGGACGGATGGCGGCGTGGGGGCAGACGAAAGCACACTTGTTACACTGGATACAGTTTTCTTCGAGCCATTCGGGGACGAAGGCTGCGACACCACGCTTTTCGTAAGCTGCGGTGCCCTGTTCCCAGGTACCGTCTTCGCGGCCAACGAATGCGCTGACCTTGAGGAGGTCACCGTCCTGTGCGTTGATCGGACGAACGATGTTGTTGATGAATTCGGGATCGTTGTTGGCAACGGCTGCTTCCTCGGTGAGGCTGCTCCATGCCTTGTCGACGGGGAGCTGCTTGTATTCGCCGCCGCGGTCTACTGCGGCATAGTTCTTGTCGACAACGTCCTGACCCTTCTTGCCGTAGCTCTTGACGATGAATTTCTTCATCTGCTCGACGGCGAGATCAACGGGGATCACTTCGGTGATGCGGAAGAATGCGCTCTGGAGGATGGTGTTGGTGCGGTTGCCCAGACCGATTTCCTGAGCGATCTTGGTTGCGTTGATGTAGTAGACAGTGATGTCGTTGTCAGCGAAATATTTCTTGATTTTGTTGGGGAGATTCTTGGCGAGTTCCTCACCTTCCCAGATGGTGTTGAGGAGGAATGTGCCGCCCTTGCGGAGACCGCGGGTAACGTCGTACATGTGGAGGTAAGCCTGCACGTGGCATGCAACGAAGTTAGGAGTGGTCACCAGGTAGGTCGAACGAATAGGCTCGTCGCCGAAACGGAGGTGAGAGCAGGTGAAGCCGCCTGACTTTTTGGAGTCGTAGGCGAAGTAAGCCTGGCAATATTTATTGGTGTTGTCGCCGATGATCTTCACCGAGTTCTTGTTGGCACCTACTGTACCGTCGGCACCGAGGCCGTAGAACTTGGCTTCGAAAGTGCCTTCGCCGCCGAGTGCGATCTCTTCCTTCTGGGGAAGCGAAGTGAAGGTGACGTCGTCTACGATGCCCACGGTGAAGTGGTTCTTCGGGGTGGGAAGGGCGAGGTTTTCGAACACTGCGAGGATCTGGGCGGGAGTGGTGTCCTTGGAAGCGAGACCGTAGCGGCCGCCGACGATAACGGGAGCGTCAGCCTGACCGTAGAAGCAGTCCTTGACGTCGAGATAGAGGGGCTCGCCGTTTGCTCCGGGTTCCTTGGTGCGGTCAAGCACGGCGATGCGCTTTGCGGTCTTGGGGACAGCTGCGAGGAAGTGCTTTGCAGAGAAGGGACGATAGAGGTGAACGGAAACGAGACCTACCTTTTCGCCGTTGGCGCGGAGGTGGTCGATGGCTTCCTGAGCGGCCTGGGTAACAGAACCCATGGCGATGATGACGCGCTCAGCTTCGGGATCGCCGTAGTAGTTGAAGAGACCGTATTCACGACCGGTGATACGGGTGATTTCCTTCATGTATTCCTCGACAATTTCGGGAACGCGATTATAATATTCGTTGCTGGCTTCACGGTGCTGGAAGAAAACGTCGCCGTTTTCAGCCATGCCGCGTGCAACGGGCTTTTCGGGGTTGAGGGCGCGTGCGCGGAAGTCGGCGAGAGCCTTCTGATCGATCAGCGGAGCGAGCTCGTCCTGATCCATAGCCTCGATCTTCTGGATTTCGTGAGATGTACGGAAACCGTCAAAGAAGTTGATGAAGGGGACGCGGCTCTTGATGGTTGCGAGGTGAGCGACACCTGCGAGATCCATGACCTCCTGAACAGAACCTTCGGCGAGCATGGCGAAGCCTGTCTGACGGCAGGACATCACATCCTGGTGGTCACCGAAAATCGAGAGGGCGTGAGATGCGAGTGTACGGGCCGAAACATGGAAGACGCAGGGGAGCAGCTCGCCGGCGATCTTGTACATGTTGGGGATCATCAGGAGAAGACCCTGAGAAGCAGTGTAGGTAGTTGTGAGGGCACCTGCCTGGAGAGAACCGTGAACGGCTCCGGCGGCACCGCCTTCAGACTGCATTTCCTGTACCAGCACGGTTTCGCCAAAAATGTTTTTGCGACCGGCGGCAGCCCATTCGTCCACGTATTCAGCCATCGTTGACGAGGGAGTGATGGGGTAGATGGCGGCCACTTCGGAGAACATGTAGCTCACATGGGCGGCAGCCTGGTTACCATCACAGGTCAAGAATTTTTTTTCTTTACTCATAGTGGTATGTAATCTATTTAAATAGAGATAATTATAATAAGTTTCCGGTATCAGACACAAACATCCGGAAGCCGACCGTGTGTTCAGGGCCGTTTGCTCATGGATGATTTTGCCCGGCAAAAATACAAAAATTTTTCCTCCCTCACAAATAGGAGGGAGGAAAAATGTCAGTGAGTTTCAGATAGATGTGTGAAATATCCGTAATAAATGTTTGGCTTTATCAAGAGCGGGGATGGGCGAGCATATACTGCGCGATCTGCACGGCGTTGAGCGCGGCACCTTTCTTGATCTGGTCGCCGACGAGCCAGAAAGTGAGGCCGTTGGGGTTGGCTATGTCCTTGCGCAGACGGCCGGCATAGACGGGGTCTTTGCCTGCGGCGTCAAGGGGCATGGGATATTTTTTCGCTGCGGGTTCATCGATGACCACGAGACCTTCGGCGTGTTCAAAGGCGTTGCGGGCTTCCTCGACGCTGATCGGACGCTCGGTCTCGACCCAGACAGCCTCACTGTGGGCGCGCATGACGGGAACGCGGATGCAGGTGGCGCTGACTTCGAGTCCGGGGGCGTGCATGATCTTCTTGGTCTCGTTGTACATCTTCATCTCTTCTTTGGTGTAGTCGTTGTCAAGGAAGACGTCGATGTGGGGGATGAGGTTGTAGGCCAGCTGGTAGGCGAATTTCTCTACCGTGGGCTCCTTGCCCTCGGCCAGTTCGGCATATTGCTTTTCAAGTTCTGCCATTGCGACGGCACCGGCTCCGCTGGCGGCCTGGTAGGTTGCGACGTGGACGCGCTTTATCGGCGAGATGTCGTTGAGGGGCTTGAGGGCAACTACCATGATGGCGGTGGTGCAGTTGGGGTTGGCGATGATGCCGCGGGGGGTGTCGAAAGCGTCCTCTCCGTTGACTTCGGGGACAACCAGGGGCACATCCTTGTCCATGCGGAAGGCACTGGAGTTGTCGATCATGATCGCGCCGTGCTTAGTGATGGTTTCGGCGAACTCGCGTGACACACCGGCTCCGGCCGAAACAAAGGCAAAGTCAACACCCTTGAAGTCGTCGTTGTGCTGGAGGAGCCTGACTGTGTGTTTCTGACCACGGAATTCATAGGTTTTGCCCGCACTGCGCTCCGATCCGAAGAGCAGAAGCTCGTCAATCGGGAAATTCTGTTCGTCAAGGACACGGAGAAATTCCTGTCCTACGGCGCCACTGACGCCGACAATTGCAACTTTCATGTTCTGATTGATTCTGAGAAAATATGTGTGACTTGATTATCTGTTTCAGTTCCGGTACATGCTGTCAATGGCCTCGGCATAGAGACGGTTGATGGTGCCTCGGCGGATCTTCAGCGTGTTGGTGAGCTCACCTTTCTCCATCGAGAACTCCCGCGGGAGGAGGATGAAGCGCTTGACTCGCTCATAGGAGGCGAGACGCTGCTGGAGTACCTCAAGACGGGCTGCGTAGATGTCGTGGATCTTAGGATCGGCGACAAGTTCCTCCATCGATCCGTAGGCGATCTTCTCTTTGGCGGCAAGATCCTTGATGGCCTCGAAATCGGGGATGATGAGGGCCGACACGAATTTGCGGCGGTCGCCGATTACGGCCACCTGATCGATGTATTTGTCCTCGCAGAGCAGTGTTTCGATAGCCTGGGGGGCGATATATTTGCCGTTGGATGTCTTGAAAAGGTCCTTGAGACGGTCAGTCAGGAAGAGGGCTCCGTTTTCGTCGATATATCCGGCGTCGCCGGTACGGAACCAGCCGTCGGCCGTGAATGCCTCGGCGGTTTCTTTGGGCTTGTTGTAGTAACCGCGCATGACCATCGGGCTTTTGACAAGCACTTCGTCGTTCTCCCCGATGCGGATGCCGACCATCGGGATAGGTGTCCCCACTGAGCCTATCTCCCACCCTGTCTGCGGGAAGCAGCAGACGGTAGCGGTGGTTTCGGAAAGGCCGTAGCCCACCACAATGTTTATGCCGCAGGCGTGGAAAAACTCGACTACCTTGCTTGAGACGGGCGCACCCGCGGTCGGGAAAATGTTGCCGTGGTCGATGCCTATTGCCTCGCGCAGGAGACGGAAGACACGGTTGTCGAAAAAGCGGTAGCGCGTTTCGAGCCACCAGGGGACTTTTCGGCCGAGACGGGCATACTTTATATTGCGGCGGCGTCCGACCTTGAGGGCCTCACGGACCACCAGACGCATGGCCGGGTTCATCGAGGCTATTTTTTCATGGACGGCGGCATAAACCTTCTCCCAGAAGCGCGGAACGGAACACATGCAGGTCGGGCGCACTTCCCGGATGGTGGTCTGTATCTCATGCGGATCGCGGTTGACCGAGACCTTTATGCCTTTGGTCAGGCAGAAGTAGGTCCAGCCTTTTTCAAAGATGTGGCTGAGAGGGAGGAAAGCCATCGAGGTGTCGTTTTCGTCGACCATCACGAGGCGGTCCCAGTGAGAGGCCATAGCGGCATCGTAGTTGGCATGGGTGAGTATGGCGCCCTTGGGCTCGCCTGTGGTTCCGGAGGTGTAGACGAGGGTGGCGATGTCGTCGGGGGTCGCCGAGGCGGTGCGGGTGCCGACCGTGACGCCGATCTGCACGTCGGCAGTCTCTCCGAGTTTCATAAAATCGGCCCAGAGCATGGAGGTCGTGTCATCCTTGTCAAGTTCAATGGGCTTGAGAACCACGATGCGTCTGAGCGTCGGACAAATTGACTGTGCTTCACGGGCGATGCGGTACTGGGTGGTGTTTCCGACAAAAAGCAGCCGGCAGCCGGCATCATTGATGATGTAGACGAGCTGTTCGAGCGAACTTGTGGCATAGATCGAGACGGAGACCGCACGGTTGCGGAAGCAGGCGAAGTCGGTGATAAGGTTTTCAGGACGGTTAGCCGAGAAAGTGGCCACGTTTTCGGCCTCGCGCACACCGAGGACCGCAAGGGCAAGAGCGGCTGTACGGACATCGGCGGCATAGCGCGTCCATGAAATATCATACCAGCGGTTTTCGGGCCCAGGGGCCGCGAGAGCCGCTTTTTCGCCGAAATGGGCGGCCTGGCGCTCAGGCAGATCAGTCAGTATATTGGCTTTTAAAACGTCAGATGCTGTCAGCTTTGATTTTGAATTCATCAGCTCGGATTTTGAAGGCTGTTTCCACTGCGGATGTCGCAAATTACCCCGGTAGGGACGCGATTCATCGCGTCCGCAGTTTGGCCGGTTGATTCTCAGGCGATTGCAGACGCGATGAATCGCGTCCCTACTGAGAATGCCGGATTTTTGCGACATCGCCTGTTTTAACAGCTATTTTTTTATGAGGGGCAAAGTTAGCCACAATTTTTACGCTAAAGCCACAGAGGGCAGCAAAAAGTTTCTATTTGTTAACATTTCCTTAGGAATTGCACATCCGGATTAACATCTCTTAATCCATTTTAAGCCAACATACCAAAATTAAGGCATATAATAGACAAAATGGATGCACATCATGTGCAGTATGTCTATTATATGCCTGTATGTCAGAAAAGTGCGTATTCAGCAGAATATAGCCGTCAGCGTTCGATCGGATTGTCGATGTCGCAGGCGTCGATTCCGGTAGAAGGGCTGTATTTCTCAGGATAGTGTCCGGGACGCTTGCTCATGACGCCCGACGACTGGACATAGCTGTTGTCAGAGAGGGCGAAGACGCGCAGGATCTTCTTGAACTCCGCAGGTGTGGCGGGAGTGAATTTCTCAGGCATCTTGATGTAGAGCTTGCTGTCAGGGGTGCTGTTGACAATGCCGTTGAACATCCAGCGGATCTCGTTGTCGGCATCGGAGAGTTCGAGCACCACACCGGGCAGTCCGGCAAAGGTGCGCGGAGCAGCCTGATGAGGCAGATCGGTGGTGAACCAGGCGGTCCACTTGCGGCCGCCCTTGTCGAGGGTGGCTTTACGGCAGTTGTATTCGCCGATCTTTTTCTCCTCAGAGGTGACGTTCCACTTGTTTTCACACTTTGCGTCGTCGATTAGGAATTCATCGGTGACAATGCGGTAGGTGCGGACCATACGGCCGGATTCGGGATAGTAGAAGTAGAAATCCGGTGTGAGATGATAGGCGAGACTCATGTCGCCTCCCTGACCGTTGGGATTGGCCTGGCGCCAGCGGGCCTCCCCTATCCCCTGCCAGCTCATGTCGAGGGTGGCCTTGGGGGTGACGAGGACTACGCGGTCTTCCTCGAAACGGAAATCTTTCTTCTTGTTGCAGAGATAATTGAGGCGGTAGCGGACGCCATATTCGGCGGAATCGGCACCGGCATAGTAGGCGGCTGCCTCCTCTTTCATTTTATTGAGCATCTCGTTAGCTTTGGCCTGCTGCGATCCGGCGTCGTGCTGCTGTTTGTGGTCCTGGGCGCTGACACCGAGACCTAAGACGAGGACTATGGCCGACGCGAGTATTTCTTTCTTCATTTTCGGCTCAGGGATTAATCGGTAAAACATTCTCTGATCAGGAACACGGGGACTGTCTGTTTGTACGACATCTGGAAGTTGCGGAACTGCTGGGGCTGGGCGTAGAGCGAGAACGTGGAGCTAACGAGCGCCACGAGGTTGCCGCAGTCGTCGAATATCGGGCCACCACTGGCTCCGACGCCATAGTCGGAGGTGATTTCAAGGATATATTTGTCGCGTCCGTTGCGCTTGTTAGTGTTGCGGGTGCAGTTCGAGACCATGCCGTCGGTGAAGTGGAAATAGGCCCCCGACGGATGCGAGAGGCAGTAGACGGTCGTGCCCTGAGGTGTGTCGCCGCCGATTGAGGCCGGAGTGAGCTTGCGGCCGTTGGTGTCGACCTTTATGATGGCCATGTCGTTGGTGGGATCGACATAGAGCACCTGCCTGAAGGGGTAAATATTACCTTCATAGTCCATCAGGAAGCGCAGAAGGTCGGTATTGACTTCATGGCCGAGGGCGCCGCTAAGCACGAGGTCGGCCACCACGTGGTAGTTTGTCGCGCAGATTCCGTCAGGCGTAAGGGCCACGGCGGAGGCGTTGCTGTAAGCCGAGTCAAGATTGTAGGTGTTGTTGTGTTCGTAGCGGCACACAACGAGAGAACTGGGCCGGCAGAGTTCGAAGACCTCGCGGGCCGAGAGCTTGCGCTTGCGGGTGGGGGTCAGGACACGGGCCGGAGCCACCTTTCCGTCGGCAAGACCTGCGATGACGTTGTGGCGCAACGAGTCGGAGCCCTGACCGGGATGCGTCTTCAGATATTCGCGCGCAAGGGCGGTCGTGGCCTCGACTTTCGCGGGGTAGTCAAGGAAAAGCGCGTCATGGTCAGCACGAGCCTGTGGCGCTATGCTCATGAGAGCAAGCACCACAGCCACGAGTGATGAGGGCAGAGCAAACAATTTTCTGTTCATCTGTTCTATTCTGTATCTGTTGTGAATTTTCTCAGTAGGGACGCGATTCATCGCGTCCGCATTATGGCAGGTAATTCTCAGGCGGTTGCGGACGCGATGAATCGCGTCCCTACTGCCGATTGTGGCAGATTTTGCAACATTCCTAAGCGTGGATCAGTCATTTGATTCCAGCGATCCGAGAGCGCGGCCCACAACCTGAATTGCGACTGCACCGAGATCGCTGAGGTGAGAGCGGAGGAACTGTGAGAGCTGGGGTTTCATCACTGCATCGGAGGTGTCGAAAAGACGGGTCACATTCATTGCAAGCACATCTTTTGAACGAGCCGAAAGACGGTTGAAATTGGCTTCGCAGAACTTGAGATAGTCGGCGTCGTTCATTGCCACGCGATTTTCAACAAATTCGTAGATGACGTGGTTGTCATTGTCCTTGTCGAGACCGAGATCGGCGATCTGTTTCTTGAGTTTGTTGAACTCCTCGGCCTTGTAGCCGCCTTCGCGGAACATGTAGCCTGAGAAGTATGATCCGAGCTCACGACCGTAGAGAGCGGCGAGGACGGTATTGATCTTCTTTGCGGTCTCGCCGGTGAACTTGTCCTTGTTGGCTGTCATGAAGCGCGCGCGGTCGTTATCGAGATCAACAGTATAGACTGTGAAGATAAAATCGTTTTCGGGTTTGAGACGGTCAGCGTCGGACAGGGATGCGAAATAGTCGTCGATCACCTGAAAACCTTCTTTATCCTTGCGCTGCTCCATGAGCTGCATTGCATAACCGTTGACGAGTTTCGGAGTGCGTTCGCCTGCCTCGTAGCGGGCTTTCACACGTTCGGGAGCCTGATCGGGATCAAGAACGGCGTTGACTTTCTCGATGAACTTGGGGCCGTCCATATAGCCTGAGAATTTGGCCACTTCCTTGCCGTCGGCATCGATGAGCACATAGGTGGGATAGGCCTTGACGCCGTATTTTCTGGAGAGTTCCAGACCTTCTTTCTCGGCATCGAGCTTTACGGGGATGAATTTGGCATTCATGAAGTCGCCGACTTCCTTCTGGGGGAACACCTTGTTGGACATCATCTTGCAAGGACCGCACCAGGTGGTGAAAAAGTCAACGAACACAAGTTTATTTTCCTGTTTTGCCGCTGCAAGAGCTTCGTCGAAGGAAACATGACGGAATTCTGTCTGGGCGGGAGCCACTAAGGCAGAAGCACCGAGAAGCATGGAGGCAAAGATAAATTTTTTCATAACTGATTGAGGTATGTGTTAAGGTTAATTTCGTTTACTGAATATAAGACGGACGACAGACATAAACGTTACACCGAATGCGAAAAAATCTGCCGCGCCATTTTTTTGTAAGAGATGAAAAAATGCCGCGTGAGGCCTGACGTCATGGTCATGTCTCCACGCGGCATCATATATCATATCGTCACTGACCGGAGGATCAGGGGAGTTTCCATTCTATGTCTTTCACGCGCAGATCGGTTTCCCACTGCTGTCCCTGAAGGAAGCTGAATCCGGCGTTGGCTGTCGGAGGCACTTCCATCTTGTAGATCATGCCCTTGCCTGTGGCCTCGTTATAGGTGGCAACAAAGTAGTCCTTGAGAGATGCCTGTGAGGCATATTCCGGTTCAATATCGGTAATTTCGCCGTCGAAATCCATGCTGATGCTGGTTCCACGGGTGTAGTCATACTGATAGAGGCGGCTGCCTACGGAGTAGAGAAGCACCTGGCGGTTCGACGAGAACATATAGTGCGAGGCTTTGCCAAAATCGGGAGCTCCGGCAGGATCGACCTTATAGAGAGGCGATTTCTGTCCGATCATATACATGAAGCGCAGATTGCTGTAATAGCCGCCGAAGAATACGATGTAGTAGTTGTCAGCGTCGTTGTCCTTGAGGATCATGTAGACCGGTGTCGAGGGAGTATTCGTGTTGAGGACATTGAAGCCGTTCTCGGCATAGACAAGTGTCCTGTTGTCATTGCCGATCTCGATGTCCCATTCGTTGACATACGATGTGTTCACGATTTTCTCCAGGTAGGTCGGATATCTGTTTGTTATACGTGCGAAGCACTGGTGGTCCACGTCATAGATCAAAGTATTGACAATGTCGTCATTATACGATTTTGACATATGGAGGAACGCTTTGGGATAGGGAGTGAAGTATTCGTTTGACGTCGGACTGTAACGGTTGATCGCGCCACCCCAGTTGCCATTTGGGCAGAACACCACCATGTCGTCGAGAATCATTCCCTTATAAGTTCTGGCACGGTTAAATGAACTTCCGGTCTGCGGGCTGTAACCGCCCTGACGCGGAAAGACTTCGTGGATACGCATGGGAGTCTTGTGCGGAGTCTCGATTTCAAGCAATCCGGCCTCGTTCAGTTCAGATCCGAATGAAATCGTATCGCCATATGACATCATGTAGGAAGAATGCTCCGAAAGCAACCACAAGAACTCGTCGCCCTCTTTGGCCGAACCTGTGCCGCTGAAAATAATCTGTTTGGCACCGACAAGGCCGACGGGATTTTCAACTATACTCTTTGCATATGCAGTGTCTCGGCCCACAGGCATACAGAGCATGTCGAGACGTACGTTTCCGGTCTCCATATCGTCGCCAAGCACCATGAATCCGCGGAGATAGGGCGATCCGACTATCAGATTGGTGCTTTTCTGTGTTTCGAGACCTGTCGTGCGGTCTTTGACCACAAAGTAAAGTGTATAGGTACCCGGAGCTATATTGGCAGGCCAGTCAAGGTCTTTCTCTGTGCTGATGACCATGTGGTTTGTGTGTCCGTCCAGACAGATATGCCATTCGTATTCATAGCTGCTCAGATCCGTTCCGGCAAGCGAACCGGAAAGGACAGGGCTGATGGTGACGTTGTCCATATAGGCCAGAGGGGCATATGATTCCTCTATGTCCTGTATGTCAACTTCGTTGAGATGCTTGTAGTTGTAGTTGCCCTCGTCTTCGACGCAGGACGCCAGCAGGCCGAGCGTCAGGAAGGGTAAGATATATTTTTTCATTTTCGGAGTTTCGTTTTTCGTGTTAGACCATGTTTTGCCGATCAGTTCTGCACCATAGCATCAGGCATAGTTCCCTGAGCCCAGGAAACGCCCTTGACAAACATCATGGAACCGTCCTCGTCGAGCACCCAGAATTCACGGCCCTTGCGGTACTGCTCAAGCAGATATTTCGACACATGGGCGGCGACACGCGGCGAACGGCTGGTTTTCATCTTGGCGTCATCGTCGACATCGAAGTCAACAACAGTCCAGCCGAAGACTTCCTCTGCTATCTTAAGGATCAGAGCGTATTTGGTCTCGGTATATTTTCCGAAATTGTCATCGTTCCATCCGGCAGGCTTGCGTAGGCGGCAATTGGCGAAAATGTTGTGGATCGCCGGGTCGAAGTTCATGCCGAGTTCGGTATAAACGTCACCGCCGTTGGCACGCTTGGGTATAATGCCGATACCCTCCTCTCCGAAAGGCAGCACGAAATGTTCACCCGGAATCAGGCGGATCTGAAGCTGCACAGTGGTTTCCTCCATGTGGGGTGTGCGATGAATGATGACAGGAATGCGGGTACTGTTCTGTCCGGCAAGAATGACACCTTCATTCGTGGGAAGCTCATAATCCACACCGGCAACGGCATTTGTACTGTCGGCCACGACTTCAATTCCGAAGGGGCGATCATAGTCGCGGATATGGCCGGCGACCTCGACCTTGACCTTAAGCAAGGAGTCAGTACGTTCGAGCACGCCGAAGGGGATGTAGGAATAGATCTGATGTGAAAGTTTCAGACTGTCGAAGTGTGAGGGTCCGTACTGCTGGTCAAAGAAAATGGCGTCAGCACCGTCATAATACGGGATTTCATGCTCCTTGCAGCTGTAAACCAGCGGAAGCGAGACAAGAGCGCAGATAAGGAATATTATTTTTTTCATGATGGATCGTTGTTTTTACTTGTTTGTTTCAGTTCCGGAGGTTCCGGTGCCGCGTTTGTCAAGCTCGGCTTGCGGGATGGGAAGAACGTAGTTCGATTTGACCATCGAAAAACTTCCGGTGGCAGAGGTGCCGGAAATCATGTTTTCCTCGCCGCGGCGCTTGTAGAAGTAAAAGAGCTGTCCCTCGCCGATGACCTCGCGTGCCATCTCATAGGTAATGCTTCTGCCGAGATCGGCCACACTCTCTTCAAGGCCTTCGCACAGACGGTTGTGGCGGATCGTATTGATGAGATCGAAGGCCTCATGACGGTCTGACGTACACTCTGCGGCTATAAGATAGATCTCGCTCAGACGGATCAGAGGCATCATGTAGCGGTAGGTTTCGGTGCCGTCGGTCGTGGCGTCATTGCTGAAGGCCTCGAATTTGGTAAGTACAAGTGTGTTGGGGGCACTCTCGCCTTTGTCCTCGGCCTCGTCCTTTTCTGACTGGAGAGGTTCGGTGACACGCCACATCTTGACACGGAGGTCATTGGGGTCGTCATAGAAGGTGCCGACTTTGGAGCTTTGGCCGGTGATGTTGTCGCCGATGAAAGTCAGACGGCTTGAGAGGGTGCGCAGTGCGGAGCTGAAATATGCGCTGTTGATTTCGGTGCGCTTGGTGTTGTAAAGCGAGAACATCACTTCCGACGAGAAGAGGCAGTCAGGTTTACCGGTAGCCTCGACCTGTTCCTTGGTAGCCCAGGGGAAGACCTGGAGTTTGTCAGTAGTGATTTTTTCGATGATCTCTTTTTTGGCAATGCGGTAAGCGGATTCCTTGTCGCCGGTCCAGAGATATGCGCGGGCCTGGATGGCTCTTACGGCATAGTAGTTCATGCGGAGCTGGCGGAAAGAAAGGTCGTAGGCGGAAGCGCCGTTATCCTCGGCGGCCTCGTTCTTGACACCCTCGGTGATAATGGGGTCGTACTGCGCGAGGAGTGTGGCGGCCTCGTCAAGGTCAGCCATTATTTTCTGCATGATCTCGTTAGCGGGAAGCATAGGCTGGATGTCGCGTGACGAAGAGCTCTGATAGGGTATTGACTGCGCGGTCGGGTTCTCGGTATAGATCGGACCGAAGAGGCGCAGAAGATCGAAGTGAAGGAATGCTCTCAGACCGAGGGCCTCCCCGCGGATAAGTCCCCACTGCGCGTCGGTGAGAGGACCGACAGTCACCGTGTGCTCGATGACAGCGTTGAGATTGGCGAGCAGCGAGTACTGGTTGGCCCAGACCGTGTTGCGGAAAGTCTCTAAAGATGCGTCGTTGTAGTTATAGGCGGCATATAGACGCAGCGAGTGGTTGTTGTTTTCCGTCACATTATAATATTGTGCCATCACGTCCAGCGGCCCGGTTGTAAGGTTGCGACCGTAGACGTCGTTCATCTTGAGATATATCCCGTTGAGCGCGGTCATATAGCCGCGGTAGTTGGCAAACAGGGTATTCTCCATGATCTTGTCCTCCATCTTCACCTCAAGCCAGTCGGCACAGGATGTGGCGCTGACCGCGAGGATCGAGGCGGCAAGTATTGATTTGATTCTGTTTATAGTCTTCATAAGTTCTGTCGTGTCTGTTTTTTCATTTGATTAGAAGCTCAGTCCGAGCGAGATCGAGAAGGAGCGCTGGAACGGGTAACTGATACCGCGCTCTTCCTTGATATTTGAGAGGTGGAAGATGTCGTTCATGTAGGCGCGGATGTCGAACGATGAGGCTCCGATCGTGCGCAGGAACGGCATGGTGGTGGTGCGGTAACCGATATTGATCGACGCGCAGTCGAGAGTATGCTCCGTAGCCAGGAAGCGGCTGCTTCTCTGAGTGGTGGATGTGTCGTCGATACGTTTGTATTTTGCCTTGTCACCGGGCTTTTTCCAACGGTCTGTCAGGGCGCGGAGGTCCTGATTGTATCTCAGACCTGAGTTGGTGATGTTTTCGACTTTGTCCATAAGGGTGCTGAGGAACACCTCCGCTCCGGAACGGAAGGAGAAGGTGGCGCCGAAAGAGAAGCCCTTGTAGAGGAACGATGTGCTCAGCGAGCCTGTGAAGTCAGGGTTGCTGTCGCCATAAAGGACTTCGTCGTCCGCATTCCATTCGTAGGTATAGGTGCCGTCCTTGCGGATGAAGATTTCGTTACCGGTTGCGGGGTCGATGCCTGCGGAACGGACTACGTAGAGACCGGATGTGCTTGCGCCGTCATACATACGTTCAAGCGACTTGCTTGTACGGCCGGCTTCGTTGTACTGTTCGAGAAGGTTGCCGATCTTATAGTATTTGGTGGTGTTGTGGTTGATGTTGCCGCTGAAATACCAGTTCAGATCGCCATGACGGAAGACATAATAGGTGGCGTTGAAGCTCCATGAGCGGTTGTCGGTTCCTCCGACATTCATCGGAGCTGAAGTGGCGCCGGTAGAGCTCGGAAGGTCTATGCGGACGAGCAGCGGGTCGGTCTTGCGGATCTGGTAAGAGGTGCTCATCGAGAGTTTCTGTTCAAACATGTTGGCGGTGAGACCGACGTTGTATGTGTTGGTCTTCTGCCATTTCAGACCGTTGTTACCCCACTGTTCAACCAATGCGGCAAGGCCGAATGGATTGGTGTAATCGGTAAAATAAGAGTAGATGCTGGATGCGAGTTTGGCATCATAGTTCTGGTTGCCGGGATTACCGTAGGAAGCGTTGAGCTTGAGATAGGAAATATATTTGTTGGGCTTGAACCATTTTTCGTTGTGTACGTTCCATCCCACACCGACAGACCAGGTGTTGGTGAAGGGATCGTCGATACCGAACTGCGATGCACCGCTGCGCGAGAAGTTGAAGTCGAGAAGATAGCGCATGTCCCAGGCATAGTTGGCGTTTGCATAGTAGCTGGCATTGCGGGTGTGGGTATCACTGGAGCTCGGACGGCCGCCTTCCGGATAGCCTACCGAGAAGTTCGGGTTGGAGAACTGGTCGTTGAGATAGCCCTGCACACTGTAAGTGTTGCTCTTGGTGTGGCTGTCGGAGACTTGGATACCTCCGACAAGGTTCAGCGTGTGGAGACCCCAGTATGCTCCGTAGGAAGCATTCAGACGTCCGCTGTAACGGGTGTTCGTCATGTTGGTATTGCTGTAACTACCGCGCTTTCTCTGTTCGAGCTCGGCCTGCGAGGTCTCGTTCGGCGACACGAAGTTTTCGTTGGTGGTCTTTGAGGTGGTATACTGCAAGTTACCGCGCAGACGCAGCTGACGGGTGGCGCGCCATTCAAACTGGAAGTTATCGGTGACGGCCATGATGTCGCCCTTGCGGAAGCTGTTCTGACGAAGGTCCCAGAGAGGATTCCACACAGTCTCGGTATTGTCCTTGTAAACATATTTCGCAACCTCACCGTTCTCGGTGTACTTGGTATAGAAGGGATTCATACGGGCGAAGTTGGCGAACGCGACAGTCTCCTGGGTCGATCCGGTATGGGCGATCATCGTCTGGTTGGTAAAATTGAAATTATCCACGCGATAAGACAGGGTGATGTTGCCGTTGATCACGTTACGATCCGAGTTTTTCATGACACCCTCTGTCTTGTTGTAAGAAAGACCGGCACCATAGCGGAAAGCCTGGTCGCCACCTTCTATAAATACGTTATGGCTCTGTGTGATGGCCGTGCGCAGAGGCTCGTTCATCCAATAGGTATTGTAGCCTTCCTTCACGAGGCGGAGGCGCTCAAGATAGAGGGCGCGCTGGGTCTCGGAGATGGGGAGTCCGTTCTCATCGAGGCCGACTGACGGACCCACCGCGGGATTGTAGTTGTACACACCCGACAGACGTTCGAATTCGAGCTTCTGGGCGGCGTTCATCAGATTGTAGTCACTGAGGTCGGCCCATGCCACCTGAATTGAGCCGTTGTAGTTCAGACGCAGACGTCCTGCGGTCGGCTTCTTGGTCTCGACGACAATCACACCGTTGGCGGCCTTCGATCCGTAGATGGCGGTAGCGGACGCATCCTTGAGCACCGAGATGCTTTCGACACGGTCCATGTTGAGGTCGCTGATGGTCTGGAGGGTTGTCTCGAAACCGTCAAGAATGAAGAGCGGCTGGTTGGGGTCGGTCTCATATTCCTGGCTCAGGGCCTGAACGTTCATCTTACCGTTGATCGAAATGTCGGCCAGCTTGTTGGGGTCGGAACCGAAATCGACGTTCTCGGTAAGAATCACAGAGGGGTCGAGAAGCGCGAGGCTTTTCAGCACACCCTGAGGAGCGATCTGCTTGAGCTGATCGGCATTGAAGGTCGACACCGTACCGGTGAAGCTTTCGATATTACGTGTATAGATACCGTTGACCACGACTTCCTGCATCGTAGCAGCATCAGTTTCAAGTCTGATTGTCAAAGGCTTGCCCGCCTGAGCGCGCACCTCCTGCGGCTTCATGCCGATATAGGAGAAGCGGAGTATACAACTCTTTTCTTTCAGCCCGATGGCAAACTCACCATCTTCATTTGTGGCGGTGCCGTTACCCTTTTTGCCCACGATCATGACGGTCACGCCCGGAAGCGGCTCGTTTTCATCGTCGATAACGATGCCACGGAAGTAGTTCAATTTAGCGCCTGCATCAGGCTTATTCCCCTGGGCAAAAGAGGCTTGAACGCCCATCAGCAGGGAAACAAGACACAGAGCAAGAAGCTTGACTCCGTTAATTCTCATACTTTCGATAAGGTTAAATTTACTTGATTGGTTTATTTTTCATGTAGGTATTGTCCGGTCGGACAAACAGCGACAATGCAAATATAGGTGACAAATTCCGATTAAACAAACTTTTGCTAAAAAAAAGCTATCAAAATATATAAAAACTGAATGTATAGAGGTAGTTTCTCGACAAAATGACAGATGCTAACACCGATTTAACACAAAAATCTAAAATTTAACAACAATTATAACATTTCGAGCCCTCCGCAGCACGAATCTGTCACAATCTTTTTTTCGCGGTACATTTAAAGAAATTTTTCTTCAATTTATAGCCGAGTGTCGAAATCTTTTCCTTATATTTGCAATGGATATGTTTCCGCAAGCCAATTTTTATCATTCAATTCTATAAATTTCCAAAAATCAATTTCTTATGTCAAAGGTTACAGTTGTAGGCGCCGGCAACGTGGGCGCAACTTGTGCCGACGTGCTCGTAAAGCAGGGCATTGCCGACGAAGTGGTTCTTCTCGACATCAAAGAAGGTGTGGCTGAAGGCAAGGCCATGGACATCATGCAGACCGCCAACATTCTCAACATCAACACCCGTCTCACCGGTGTCACCAACGATTACGAAATGACCGCAGGATCAGATGTCGTAGTCATCACCTCAGGTATCCCCCGCAAGCCCGGAATGACCCGCGAAGAGCTCATCGGGGTCAACGCCGGTATCGTCAAATCAGTGACCGAACAGCTCCTCAAATACTCTCCCGACGCAATCATCGTCTGCATCTCCAACCCGATGGACACCATGACCTACCTCATCCACAAGGTCAGCGGCCTCCCCAAAAACCGCATCATCGGCATGGGCGGTGCTCTCGACAGCGCCCGCTTCAAATATTTCCTCTCTCTCGGCCTCAACGCCAACCCCAATGAAATCGAAGGCATCGTGATCGGCGGCCACGGCGACACAACTATGATCCCCCTCGTGCGCTATGCCGCATATCGCGGCGTACCTGCCACCAATTACCTCCCCGCCGAACAGCTCGCCAAGATCGCTGCCGACACCATGGTAGGAGGCGCCACTCTGACCAAACTCCTCGGCACCTCAGCATGGTACGCTCCCGGTGCGGCAGGAGCACAGGTTGTCAAGGCTGTCCTTCACAACGAAAAGAAACTCATCAGCTGCTCGGCTCTCCTCGACGGCGAATACGGCGAAAAGGATCTCTGCATCGGTGTTCCCTGTATCCTCGGCAAGAACGGCATCGAAAAGATCGTTGAATTCGACCTCAACGCCGAAGAGAAAGATCTCTTCCACAAGAGTGCGGAAGCTGTCCACAAGACCAACGCTGCCCTCGCAGGCGCTCTCTGATCCCGAACAGACTTACACACACGACACTGACCCGCACTTCTTCAGCCCGCAGGAGCCATTCTCCTGCCCGGACCGCGGAAGTGCGGGCTTATTTTACCAAGCAATTCAACCTACTATGACATTCAGACTTCTCACCATCATCGCCGGCATCGGGCTCAGCCTCTGCACTGTCTCTTGCCGCAATGGCGAAAAAGCCGCGCAAGCGCAGGTTGCCGACGCCGAAGCATCACAGCCGGCAACTGCCGGCGAAGCGCCGCTCACAGCGATCAACCCTGACAAGACTCTGCCGACCGTCATTGACTTCAACGCCGTCTGGTGCGGACCGTGCCAGCGTTTCGCACCGATTTTCGAACAGGTTTCAAAAGAATACAGCGGCAAGGCGATCTTCATTTCGGTCGATGTCGACAACTCGCCCGAACTCGCCCGCCAGTTTGAAGTGAGCGCCATCCCGCAGCTCACCGTCCTCATGCCCGACGGGTCTGTAAAATCAACTGTCGGATTCATGGAGAAGACACAGTTCATCGAGTTTATCACTCCCTTCATAGGGAAATAACCGCCGCCAACAATATAAGCTCAATGGTCCGCCCGGCTGCAACTCTGCGTTGCCGGGCGGACCATTGAATTTATGCGATACCTATTATTTATATATTTACAGGTCCAGTTTCTTGTAGGCCACACGCTGTCGGCGCCAGGTGTAGACGCAGTGCACGCTGCCGTCGCGCCCCTGGATTATGGCGGGATAGGAATACTGGCTTATCGGCGAGTCTTCGAGCGTCAGCACGTGGCGCCAGGTCTCGCCGTCGTCGCTCACGGCGATGCTCAGCGGTGTGCGCGGGCCTTTCTTGGTGCCGGGGAGCGTGGCGAAGTTATTGTAAATCAGTACATGGCGCCCGTCGCGGAGAGTGACGGCATCCGTGCCTGACTGATTGTTGGGCAGTTTTGTGAGGCGTACTTTGCTCCAGCTCTCTCCGCCGTCGTCGCTCACCGACTCGGCGAGGCGCCCGTTGCGGGTGCGCATCAGCACCTTCAGGCGTCCGTCTTTCAGGCGCAGGATTGATGGCTGGATACAGTCGATCGGCTTGATGTCAGCCGGATTTTCGGTGCGCGGAGCCTCTTCGGCGGCAATCGGACCCACATATTTCCACTCTCCCGTCTTAAGATCCATGATCTCGAAATGCAGTTTCCAGCCGCCGGTTTCAGTGCTTGAGGCGCAGATCAGACGGTCGTCGACGATCTCAGGCTTGTTTTTAACCGGACCGAGAAAACCGGTCGGAAGCGCCTCGCGTGCTCCCCAGGTGCGGCCGCCGTCTCTCGACTTGACAACCCATCCGGTCCAGTCGGCCACGCGCGTACCTATTTTATAAAAGAGCCACAGTTCGCCGCCGGGCATCTCCATCAGCACCGGATTCCAGCACGCCTTTCTGCGCAGACCTTCTTCCTGAGGGTCGAAACTCTTGATCGGACCTACGGAGGCTTCATGGCTCGTGCTGTCTATTCCGGCTTTCAGCGCGTCGGGGCTACCGGCCATGAAGACACCGTCGCCGGCCAATATCGGAGCCTCCCAGCGGTCGGAGCCTTTGGGCTTGCGGCTAACCCAGATGCAAACGTCGGGATGACGCTCGTATGTTCCTCCGAAATATGCAGCCACAAGGTCGCCGTTTTCAAGTTCGGCAATCGTCGAGGCATGGCACTGCGGAAACTCTGCCTCCTCATAGAGGAACGATGCGTCGGTAATGCGCGGATCGCGCTGCGGAATTGTGCAGTCGAAATGATGACGTCCGGAGCCGACACGCTCCACGCGTCCGTCGGGCAGATACACCTCCGCCTCCGTGTTGCACGGGATCTCCACATCCCACTCAAGTCGTTTCATATCCTTGCGCCACGAGCTTCCGACCCTCCCGTAGGGCGTATCGTGACTTGCCTTGACCCATGAACAGTCGGGAATCTCGAAATTCGGGCGCATCACGATCTTCCGGAACCCGTCGGCTCCCGGTGCGATTCCGCCCAGATTTTCAAAACACCAGGGCAGCAGATCGCCGAGCAGCATCACATGGTTGCCGCTGTTCATCGAGGGCGCGGCCTTGTCGCCGTTCCAGAGTTCCCAGATGGTCGTGGCCCCGTTTTCGGCCATATATCCCCACGAGGGATAGCTCTTGTTGGTCGCGATCAGCCACGCCACATCGGCAAAACCGTTGTCCGAGAGCCCGCGCAGCAGCCAGGAGATGCCGATCACACCACAGGAGACATGGCCGCCGTTGCCGGTGATGATGTTCGTCACTATCTGTTTCGTCACCTCGGCCCGCAGCGAATCCGGAACTATCCCGAAGGCCATAGGTAGCAGATTGGCCGTCGCGGTGTTGTTGCCGTAGTAGACGCTGTCGGGGTAGAGCGGATGACCCGGCACTGCCGAAGTTCCGCGGCGGCAGGTCAGGAAACGGCTGTTGAAGGCCTCGGTCGAGCGTTGGCGCTGTGCGTCCCACTCCGCCGCATCCTCTCCGTGTCCCGATTGGCGGGCAAAGTCTGCCAACAGCCGCAGACATTCTATCGTGTAGGCTGTGGCTATCAGCGCTCCGTCTGTCTTGCGCGCCGGATCTTTACTGTGAATCAGCTCCAGACTTTCAGGCGGCACGCACCAGTCGCCGTATTTGTCTTTGGTGACTATCCCATCGCGGCTGTATTCGCTCAGTATGTGGCGCATCCACCGGGCCATCGCCTCATAGTTGTCGGCTATCGGACGGTCGTTGCCGAACTGGCGCTGCAACATCGCGCAGACAAAAGGCAGCGCCGCCGGCCAGGTCACATCGTCGGTATAATAGTTCCAGAATGCGGGAGCCACGTCGGGGATGCAGCCGTCCTCGCGCTGCGCCTCGCGGATGTCGCGTGTCCATTTGCTGTAAAGACGCTCGTTGCCAAAGAGATAGCTTTCTCCGAGTGCCCCTGCCGTACGGTCGCCGAGCCAGGGTTGACGCTCGTTGCGCTGCGGACAGTCGACGGGCATACCCTTGTAATTACTCCGGATGCCGTGGAAAGCGTTGCGCACCACCTTATTTAATATAGTGTCCGAACATTCAAACTCACCGGTCACCTCCATCTCGTCGGCCACCGGGACAGCCTCAGGCTGCGCCGCGGCCACATTTTTCAGCCCCGTGATCTCCGCATAGCGGAAACCGTGATAGACAAACGACGGACTCCAGCGCCGCTGTTCTCCTCCGCGGCACACATAAATATCCTCCGACCGCGCGTCTCTCAGATTGGCACGGTAGAGGCGCCCGTTTGCATCAAGTTTCTCGGCATAGACCACCCTCACAGTATCACCTGCCGCCCCGTCGGGCACAAAACTGATCCATCCGGCCATATTCTGTCCGAAATCGACCATCGCCGTGTCGCCGCGGCTCCATATCCTCAGCGGTTTCACCGCCTTTCCGGCCCGCATCGCAGGCGTCATCTGCCCGCGCAGCGTCCCCTCAGGCAGCGCCGCGCGCTCGGCCCGCAGCCATCCTGAGTCATCGAAACCGGGCTCCGTCCAACCGGACATTTCCCGCCGTGCGTCGTAGATCTCACCGTCATACTCATTGTTAGATCTCACCGGGCCGTCAGTGCTCACCCGCCAGCTCTCGTCGGTGACAAGGCGCGCACTCGTTCCGTCAGCATATTCCACAATAATATTTATCCTGCACTTCGGCAGCCCGAACACCGGGATCTTGTAGGGCTTGTTCTGTCGCATCGGGAAAAACCGTCCGTTGCCTAACTCGACAGCCACCGCCGTCTCCGGCTTCATCAGCTCCGTGACATCGTAGGCGTTGTAATAGACCGTCCGCCGGTAGTCAGAAGGCACCGGTTTCAGCAGATCATCCGCGCCGACCTCATGGCCGTTGATGTGCAGATGGTAAAGACCCAGCCCGGCCACATAAGCCGTGGCCCGCTTTATCTCCTTGTCCTCAAGCCGGAATTCCTTTCTGAGCCTGCGGGCCGCAAGGCGAGTGCGCAGACCGCGCTCCTCTCCGTCAACGAGCCGTTCAAGTCCTATCCATCGGCCTCCCCAGCGCGATTCGCCAAGAAGTCCGATGCCGAAACGGGCCGGAGCACTCCAGGCCAATCCGTCCCTGTCAGTCTCGACCAGCACCTTCCACCACCCGCGCTGATTGCTTTTCAGCGCCTTTCCGGCATAGGCGATCCACAGCTGATCCCCTGAGCGGACGACGCCCGAATCCCACAGGTCACCCCTCCCTTGCTCCAGGAGATCGGGAGACGAGGCCACCAAAATTCGGTAGGACTTCTGTCTGACATTCTTCTTGTCGGAACTCAGCCGCCATGAAAATCTCGGCTGCGCCACATCCAGACCGAGCGGATTGTCAAGATTTTCCGTCCTGAGCCCCTCCACCCCGACCCGCGCCGAAGCGGCAAGGTTCACTAAAATCATAAAAAACACTGCCCAACGCCACCGTCTGCCAAAACAGCCCGATCCGTTGGTCACAGAGAATTCGGGAAGCATATTATACTGTATAATAGATTTAAGGATTAAAATATTTGCAAATTTAACGAAATTTACTCACAAACACCAGCCGTCCCACAAATTCAGTCAGACCGCTTCCAGTCCTTTTCCCGTCCCTCATTTGATAATCTTAAGAATATTCTCTAATTTTGTTCTGAATAAAAAAGAAAGCGTTTACTTTTTACGCTTGGTTCCGGTCTTTAGAAACTTCGCAACTTTCTATTTCCAAAACAACTGCCGGGAACCTGGCAATAGTAGATGCCTTGACGTGTATCCTGCTGCAAAGTCGGGAGCTTAGGGCCATGCACCCTTCCCGATTCGGCTCAATGAGATACGACGTGGGCTTCTTCGTATTGCTGTCCCGGCAGTTCAGGCAATGCGAAGGCCTCTGAAGACGGGACGGCAATAGTAGTTGTCCACGTTTTCTATCTCTATGATTTACAAGGCCCACGGACAATGAGCCACACACTTTTGTTATGCACATCGGTCAGATCATATTGGCTGAACTTCGGCGCCAGAGACGCACAGCCGCATGGCTGGCAAATGAAATCTGCGTCACACGCACACATATCTATAAGATCTTCGATAAAGAATCCATCGACACCGCCTTGTTGTGGCGCATATCCCGCGCCCTCCGCTGCGATTTCTTCTCGGAATTTTCCGACGGACTGAAAGAACACAGCCAGAACAATGTATCTGATTTAAATACATAATGTCAGTTATTCAGACACAACATCTTGGCTCCTCGTGTTTTTAAACAGACTAATTTTGTCTCCGAATAACTAACCAACATTTTATCACGATGGACAAATTCTACAAATTTCTGACCGTCATGATCCTTGTGATCATGACAGGATTCACCACCACTTCCTGCTCCGACGATGACGACAAGGAAAAGAAAGCAAACATTGTCGGCAAATGGGAATATTCGGACTCAAGCACATCCTCAGGCTCAATCAATACCGTTCGAATGGTCCTCACCTTCAACAGCGATAAAACCGGATCTATTGATGAAACATGGTCCTCACAGTCCAGAGCCTCAATGGATTCTCATTATAACATGAAATTCAGCTGGGCGACCACGACTGATTCAAACGGCAATGACATCCTGAAAATCAGCTATGTTAGCGGCGACAAAGAAACCGAACTGTTCCCAGGCAACGAATCCACCGTATTATGGACACGTCAGTATGTTCTGACAGGAAAAATCCTTAACATCTACTCAGGCAGCAGCTCAGTCTGGGTCTTCAACAAAAAATAACCTATCTGCACATAAATATTCAATAAAAGGCTGTGTCAATATAGGCACAGCCTATTTTTTATCTTGGCTCAACAATCCCCTTACTCCCCAAGCAGCTCTTCAAGATACTTGTAAAAGTCCTCACCCTCGCCTTTGAAAACGCGCAGCACCTTCCCTTCGGGGTCTATCACCACCTTGGTCGGATAAGACCTGACATTATAGGCCGTTTCCGCCGTCCGGTCCTCGCTGATCACCTGCGTCCATGGCATACGGTGCCTTTTCAGCGCACTGCGCCAGGCGCTCTCAGTGTCCGAACAGGCTATACTCACTATATTCAGCCGGTCGGAATAGCGCTCGTAGGTCTTCTTCATCTTCGGAATACCGCGGATACACCACACGCACCACGATCCCCAGAAATCCAGCACCGCATACTTCCCCCTCAGCGAATCCGACTGAAAAGCCCCTCCGTCGGGGGTCCGCAGCCTGAACGGCGGCATCTCCCTTCCCTGCGCCATCATCGACGCCGGACGGCTCTTGGCCGCCATCCGTTTCAGAGCTATCATCTGCATCACTTTCAGATCCTGAGCGATCTTACGGGCAAAACGCCCCTCGCGAACCTCCGGCGCCATATTCTCGATCGCTGCAATCCCCCACCTGTCATTGAGATTCACCAAGCTGTAAGCCGCCTCGCTTTCCGGATGCGACATCACATATGCCTCACACACCTGCCCGTATCGCTCTCCGATTTCCCTGTCAGCCCTCAGACGCTCCTGAAGCAGCATCGAAGCGTCCTTTCCGGCATCCGTCCCCTCGCTGAAAGCCCGTGCGACAGCCGCAAACTCCTCCTGATAAGGCCGTGTAAACTCCCTAACCTGCGCCAGATCCTGATAGTATGCACTTCCGCCCACCTCAAACTTATAATTCTCCCCACCAGCCCGCAGATCACCGCGCAAAGTCAGCTCCTCATCCGGCACAAGATAAATGAAAAACCCCTTGTTAGCCCTCTCAGGCACAGATTTCAGACGCAGCTGCCCTAACCACGCATTTTTCAGCGACGTCGAAAACTCAAACCGTCCGTCGCGCACATCCACCCGCTTGCGCACCACCTTCCTGTCAGGCTCGAAAGTGATATACTCAATCAGTAGCACATCCTTATCCACCCCCTCAAGCGTCCCCGACATGCGGAAATTATCCCTCCCCTCCACCGGTCCGCAAGCCCCCAGCATCACAATCGCCGCCAAAACCACAGCCTTAGCCCTGCTCGTCAAACAAATAAAAACCTTCTTCATCATAACAAACTAACTTTTTTGCAAAAATAGCCAAAACTCTCCTTCTCAGCAAATTCCCCCTCAAAAAAGCCCTTTGTCCAAGCTGCACGCCTGCCCCCTTTCTCCCTCTTCCATTTCGCTCAAAAAAGCCCCTTTGTCCAAGTCGCGCGCTGCTTGCCGCGCGCCCGGCCATCTCCCCTCTCCTCTTCCCTCCCCCTCAATTATTTTTGTCCCCTGCCGCGAGCTTCAGCGAGCCTCCCCAAAAAGCAGCACAAGCCTTAAAAAGCCAAGCTCCCGACCGCCTTTCGGCAGCCGGGAGCTTGCTTTATTGAATCCACAGACCCTTATTAGAGCTGGGGACCGGCAGCTACGAGAGCCTTACCGGCTTCGTGGCCTTCGAATTTCTTGAAGTTGTTGATGAACATTTCGGCGAGCTTGTCAGCCTTCTTGGTCCATTCAGCGGGATCAGCGTAAGTGTCGCGCGGATCGAGGATCTTCGGATCAACGCCCGGAAGTTCGGTCGGGATAGTGAAGTCAAAGATCGGGAGCTGCTTGGTCGGAGCCTTGAGGATAGCGCCGTCGAGGATAGCGTCGATGATGCCGCGGGTATCGCGGATAGAGATACGCTTGCCTGAACCGTTCCAGCCGGTGTTCACGAGATAAGCCTTTGCACCGCTCTTCTCCATGCGCTTAACGAGTTCCTCAGCATATTTGGTGGGGTGGAGCGAAAGGAATGCTGCGCCGAAGCAAGCCGAGAAAGTAGGAGTCGGCTCAGTGATACCGCGTTCTGTACCGGCGAGCTTGCTGGTGAAACCTGAGAGGAAGTAATACTTGGTCTGCTCCGGAGTCAGGATAGAAACGGGAGGAAGCACACCGAATGCGTCAGCCGACAGGAAGATCACATTCTTTGCGGCGGGACCGCGTGAAGGAACGATGATATTCGTGATATGGTTGATCGGGTAGCTTACGCGGGTATTCTCGGTCACGCTCTTGTCGGTGAAGTCGATCTTGCCTTCAGCGTCAACAGTAACGTTTTCGAGAAGAGCGTCGCGGGTGATGGCGTTGTAGATATCGGGTTCGCTTTCCTTATCGAGGTTGATAACCTTGGCATAGCAGCCACCCTCGTAGTTGAACACGCCGTTGTCGTCCCAGCCGTGTTCGTCGTCACCGATGAGCAGACGCTTCGGGTCGGTCGAAAGAGTGGTCTTGCCTGTGCCGGAGAGACCGAAGAAGATAGCGGTGTTTTCGCCCTGCTTGTCGGTGTTGGCCGAGCAGTGCATTGAAGCGATGCCGCGGAGGGGATTGTAGTAGTTCATGATCGAGAACATACCCTTCTTCATTTCGCCGCCATACCAGGTGTTGATGATGAGCTGCATGCGTTCGGTGAGGTTGAAGGCAACGCAGGTCTCGGAGTTGATGCCGAGTTCCTTCCAGTTCTCGACCTTAGCCTTTGAAGCGTTCAGAACAACGAAGTCAGGCTTGAAGTTCTTGAGTTCCTCTTCGGTAGGACGGATGAACATATTGGTCACGAAGTGTGCCTGCCATGCCACTTCCATAACGAAACGTACTGCAAGACGGGTGTCGGGGTTGGTGCCGCAGAATGCGTCGACAACGTAGAGAGTCTTGTCAGAAAGTTCCTTGTCGGCGATAGCCTTCAGAGCCTTCCAGGTTTCGGGTGTGATGGGTTTGTTGTCATTCTTATATTCGTCGGAAGTCCACCAGATCGAGTTTGCGCTGGTATCGTCCTTCACGAAGAACTTGTCCTTGGGCGAACGGCCGGTGTAGATGCCGGTCATCACGTTGACAGCGCCGAGTTCGGTCACCTGACCTTTTTCGTAGCCTGTAAGCTCAGGATTGGTTTCGTCGATGAAAAGCTGATCGTAGCTGGGGTTGTGGATCACCTTTGCGCCGGTGATGCCATACTGGGATAAATCAATTGTACTCATTGTCGTTAAAGTAGAGTGTTTGATATAAAATTGATAATTATTGTTCCTAAAATCGAGAGGTAATCTTTTTAACCTAATTATATAAGGATAGAATCCTTTTTATCCGATTGCAAAGTTACTGACTTTTTTCGGTATAGGGCCGGCAAATTAAAGAAATTTTTCTCTATTAATAATTTTTAATTAATTACTCCATTCAAAACCCCGCAGACACCTGATTTCTTTCTCTCTGCTACCCAAAACACACAACCCGCCGCCACTCCACTTTGTTCAGACAAAGCAAAATGACAGCCATCCTTTTTTATCATTTTTAACACTCAGACTTCCCTCTGCTCCGTTTCCGCGCCGCGGCCTTCCTTACCGCTCAGCATTCCGCACGCCGCCTCTATGTCCTCGCCGCGTGAGGTCCTGATCGTAGCCGTCACACCAAGCTCGTTCAGACGGTCGCGGAAGCGCTCCATCGTCTCCGTCGAAGCTGTCTCGTGCTCGAAGCCCGGAATCGCGTGAAACCTGATCAGATTCACCCGGCAGTCCACACCCTTGAGCAGCCGCGCCAGCGCGTCGGCATGGCGCAGGTCGTCGTTCACTCCGCGCCACATTATATATTCCGCCGACAGTCTCCTCTGATGTGCGAAATCATACTTCCTCATCATCGCCATCACACCCGCCACCGGAAAAGCCTTCTCCACCGGCATCAGCCCCTCGCGCTCCTGCTTGAAAGGCGAATGCACACTGATGGCCACATGCACCTTCGTCTCCTCCAAGAGCCGCCGCAGCCCGTCAAGCTTGCCGATGCTCGACACCGTGATGCGCTTCGGACTCCAGGCCAGACCCCACGGCGCCGTCAGCACTTCGACGGCCTTCAATACCTCGTCCACATTGTCCATCGGCTCACCCATACCCATAAAAACGATATTCGTCAGCCGCTCGCTCTCCGGGATCGCCATCACCTGATTCAGAATCCCCGCAGCCGTCAGATTGCCGTGGAAACCCTGACGCCCCGTCATGCAGAAACGGCATCCCATCCTGCATCCCGCCTGCGACGACACGCACAGCGTCGCCCGCTCGCGGTCGGGAATATACACAGCCTCCACATCGCGCCCCCCGGCACCGCCTGACAGGAAATCAAAACCCTCGCTGCGCGTCGCGAACAGATACTTCACTGTCCCGTCCGTCGACCGCGCCTCGGCAATCGGCGCCTGAAGCCCCACACAGTAATGCTCCTCAAGCCACTCGCGCGCCCCCTTGGGCAACTCAGTCATCTCCGCGATAGACCGCGCGCGGTTCACGTAGAGACGCCGCGCAATCTGCTTCGCCGCAAACCGCCGCAGACCGGCCTCCTCCGCAACCGATTCAAGTTCACCGAGAGTCATGCCGATCAACGGCTTCCGGACAACATTCTGCTTTTCCATAAACAATAAGCCTGTAAAAAAATCTCTTTAACATTCCGACGCCCGGCAGGGCGAAAAAACCGCCACGCCGCGCATTTTCGCCACAAAAATACAAAAAAATCCGCCAAAATCTTGCCAAACTCAAAAATACTCCCTACCTTTGCTCCCGCAAAACCAACAACGGGGTATTAGCTCATCTGGCTAGAGCGCGACACTGGCAGTGTCGAGGTGAGCGGTTCGAGTCCGCTATACTCCACTCACCAAAGCGAATCGGAATCAGTTTCCGGTTCGCTTCTTTTGTCATTTCCCTGCAAAACACTATCTTTGCGACTATGAAGCTCATCGAAATGAACATCGACAAAATCATCGCCCTGTGCAAAAAGTACAAGGTCGCGAAGCTGTGGGTATTCGGATCCATCCTAACTCCGCGCTTCAACGAACGCAGCGACGTCGACTTCTCGGTGATTTTCCACTACGATCAGAACCCCGACCTTTTTGTCGTATTCTTCGACTTCATCGAAGAACTGCAACTTCTTTTGGGCCGCAAGATAGACCTTGTTGACGAAACAGCCGTCAAAAACAAAATCTTCCGCGCCGAACTCGACCGCACAAAACAGCTGATCTATGGATAGTTCAATTCAAAAATCCCTCAACGACATCCTGCGCTCAATATCCAATATTGAATTGTTTTGTTCCTCGCGTCCGAAAGAATTCAGCGCATTCTGCGAATCTCGCTGATCATCCCTCTGAGCAGAAAAACGCAAGACCGCAAAACCACTTACCAAGATTACAAAATACTATCCCCTCCCCTTTCAGGCAGGCCGCGTCAGCGGTCGGAGGAATTCAGGCCACTGCAAGGGCCGCATAGCGGTCCGTAGCTGTGGTAACACCCAACCCCCACCCACACAAAAGAGCGCCGCAGGTGCGACACTCCATACCCTCCTAAGAAGTTGTTTAAAACCTCTAAAAACCTCTATTCCCTTTTTTAAGCCATTCCAGCCTCCGGCCCCAGTCCTCCATGGCAGCCTCGCGCCATTTGTAGACCGTCTCTGCACCCTGAAGATTGCGCCAGAACAGCTGCGGATCACTCTTGTCCGTGTACCAGTTGCGCCCTACCTTATAATCAGTCGGATACTCGCGTCCGGGCCACAGATTTTCGACCGTTATTGCCCCCTCATATTCCGGAAATCCCTCGATCTGCGACGTGATCTTATATGGCAGCGTACCGAGATAATAGGTCGAATGGCGCACAACATAATCGCCCCCGCCGAGATAATACCCGTCCCACTGCTGATTGCGTATGTCCATGCGGAAACACACCGAATCCGGCGCAATATCCGTCTTCACCGGCCCCTTCACATGCAGTTCGATAATCGAATAGACCGGCACCGTATCCTCCGCCGTAGTCGGACGGTGGAACACCGGACGCGAACTGCGCACGGTCGGCTCAAAACTTCCGCCCCACGACTCACCCTGCGGATTATCCGGATCGCCGTCCATCACATAGAGCAGCGCAGGCGTATCGCCCATCTTCGGAATCCCCTTGTAATAATTCAGAAAATCAGCGCCGATATGGCCCGCACCCCTGAGATACTCGTCATAATATCCCGCGTTATACTTGTCCGCAACCTTGTTCTGCGCAATGAAGCCGCGGTATGACGCATTGTCCTCGATCATCCACAGATCCGGAAAATTCTCCACAATATAGGCATAGCTGTTGGTGCTCCACTTCTTGTTCGGGCCTCCGATCCAGTAGACACGTATCTTGTCGGCGATGTCCGGCGCATCGTGAAGCGCCTGCGCCACATCCTCCAAGCCGCCCCATACCGAGATCCACAGCGGACGGTCGCTCTCTCTCCGCGCACACTCCACGATCCATTCCGACCCCTCGGTCGGAGTCGCGTAGCCCGCAAACGGAGCCGCGCCCTTGCGCCCCTGCTTCGTGATGGCCCGCAGAGTGTCAGGCTCGGCCAAGCCCTTGATGTGACGGCTCAGCACCGGAAAATCCTTCTCGTAAAGTCCTATCATACGCAGAATCTCCTCCTTGTTGCCGGAGCCGTATGACGGCGACGACACGAGCCCTTCGAGATCGAAACGGTCGGTATACATCAGCGCATGTACCATCGACTGATTGTCGTCCGGGTCCGTTCCACCTATATCCGTACTTATCAGCACCCTCGGCTTCGCCGCCTCAGCATCCGTCACCGCGGCGGCCGCCATGCACGCCGACAATATTACCGATAAGACTGTTCCTTTCACGATTTCAACTGATTTAGATTGACTTATGATAAGATTTTGCAAAATTAGTCCTCCGAAAACAATAAAAACAATAGCTTTTCGGTTAAAAATATAGCAAATTCCGAGATTATGAAAACCTTCCCGCGCCAACGCGAAGACTATTCCCCTATGGTTTCACCTGTGAGCTCTGGTATCCCACCCTCATGCCCTGCTTCGACCATCACAACGAGATTGAAATCAACTTCATAGCCCGCGGATCGCTCGAATACTTCTTCCACGACCGCACCATCACCCTCCCCGAAGGCACCGTCGCCCTGTTCTGGGGCTTCCTCCCCCACCGCATCACAGGCTTCACCGAAGGCTCGCGCTACTACGTCATCACCGTCCCCCTCGCCACCTTCCTTGAATGGAACCTCTCTGAAAACTTCCTCAAAAACCTATTTTCCGGCCTGGTCATCACCGATTCCGACCGCCCCGCCGCCGAAAGCATCACCCAGATCGCCTACCTCTCAGGCTTCAGCACCGTCAGCAACTTCAACATCACCTTCAAGCGCATCACCGGCCACACCCCCCGCGACTACCGCCGCCTCCTCCGCCGCTGACCTCATCGGTCTCACGCCATCAGACGCCGGTAATCCTCCAGATCCCCGTCAGTGAAGCAACAGACGGTCACTTCGCCGTGATAGTCGGTCGACAGTCGGCGCATGATCGTGTCATACGCAATCCGCGCCGCCTCAGCCTTGGGAAACATATACACGCCCGTACTGATGCAGGGAAACGCGACGGACTCCAGACCATGCTCGATCGCAAGGTCGATCGCCGTATCGTAGCACGACTCCAGCAGCCTCTCAGGCGTATCGCTAAGCTTATGAGCCGCCCACGGCCTCAGATCAGGCCCGACCGTGTGGATCACCTTACGGCACGGCAGCCTGTACGCATCCGTGATGACGCTCCGGCCCGTATCGCACCATCCTATCCCCCTGCACTCCACAGCTAATTCCGGCCCCGCAGCCGCATGGATCGCCCCGCACACACCGCTCCCGGCCCGCAGCTGATTGTTGGCCGCATTCACAACCGCATCACACCTCTGCGCCGCAATCGACCCCTTAACCAGATGAAACCTCTCCTTAGGTTCCTTATCTTTCATTTCCATATTAATCAGTTTTTGTCATTGAATATCAAGGCCAAAATCTCTTCAGACGGTCCTTTATGTAAATCTCGCTCATAAGGCTATAACGGGAATCAGGCTGCATATACCTTCTCAGCTTTTCCATATCATTCTCATTCAGCATCTTGCGCTCCTCCAGAATCATTTCTGTCAGAATCCTCACTATATCCTCATTTATCTTGTTGAGCCATTTTGCCCTTTTGGCGTCAAGCAGTTCCGTGTCAAGCCGGAATTTCGTTATAGTTTTCAATCCTTTGGCTGAATCCGGAATCGCTCGGATGACTTCTTTCTCAAAAGTGATATTTGCCCTGATTTCATCATCGGAATCCGTGCACGGGTCCAGCGCGTCTGTCACAGGAATACTGTCATGTGGCACCTTATCATTGCAGTTTGTACAGGCCATATAAAGATTTGTCCACTCATAGGCTTTTGACGGATCGACCGCTACCTCTATATAGTGATCTACCTCTTTTGGCTCATCTTTCAGAAGTCCCTCGCAATAAAAGCATTTGCAATGCGACATAGACATCAGCTGCTTTCTGATGTCCTTATGCGCATATTTCGTGCTGTCAGGCCGCAAACCCGGCTTCGCAGCCCTCTTTACATCATAATTCTTCTGCCACTCGACATGTTTCCGGTCGAGAATGCCCGGTATGGCAAGACGGGTTATATGTCTCATAGCTCACATCCTCCCATTATTTTATAGAATCCGCGAGCCTATCAAGCTCCTTGTCGATGTCACTCATATACGAGAAATATTCCGGATTGATTTTGGTGAGTTCCGATTCAATATTTTCAACCTTTTCATTCTTTCCCTCCCTGATAGCGGCCTTGCGCTCCTCCATCAGTTTGGTTATGTCGTTATTGAAAGGCGAAACATTGAACACATCGCTCAGAAGAATTTCATCGACCGGCAGATTGCTGTAAACATCTGTTTCATCTACAATTTCACTATGCCCGGGACGTGGCTTGCAAGTGTAAATTCTCACCCCCGGCAGAGACGAAAGCACAAACGGCGAATGAGTGGTCAGGATGATCTGGAGATTCGGGAAAAGCGACCTGATGATCGGAAGTACCGATTTCTGCCATCGCGGATGGAGATGCGTCTCTATCTCGTCAATGAGCAGCAGCCCGCGACTCTTGAGAATGTCAGCCGTAGGTATATTGAGCAACACAGACAATGAATACATCTTGCATATCAGCAACACGAGGTGCTCGATAAGGAAAATATTGCCGCTGCTGAGTTTTTCCAATGTGATCTCGTGGCCGTTCTGTTCGATTATCGGCTGGAGGTCGGTTCGACGGATATACTTGAAAGATCCGTTGTCAAGACAGCTGTTGATTGTCTGTTTGACAGCATTATATATAAATTCGCCCAACTCCTTTTCGGCAGGAACATCGCTGCTGCGGAGATAGTCTATATGGCAGAGAAACTTTGTCAGCTCCACATTGCTCTTCTTTCCAAGCAGAACATTATGCAACACCTCTTCATGGACAATGTTGCCTATACTGCTGACTGAAAACGAATCCGAAGGCATCCGCGAGGACCAGTAATCAACAACCCACGGCTGAATCTTGTCAGATTTATCGTATTTATATTTAAAATATTTCCCGATTTCAATGAAATCAGCCTCCTTGATATGATTGCCCTCGAACTTTGATGTGGACAGGCGCAGAGATTTGCCATTAAGCTCCACATTCATTTTAATAAAAAAATCATCTTCGTCAGCCACTATGTTGCGTTCAAGCTCCTGACCGCTAAGAGCGGCGCGTATGGCATCAATCACGATCGACTTACCCGCGCCGTTTACACCGGTGATGATTGTGACAGGATGTCCGCCGGGATCTGAAGGATCATAAGCGAATTCCAATTTACCACTGTCAAACGGACCGATATTTTTCAGTTCAAGACTCTTGATATACATACGCGATGCTTTTTATAATGATTTTATACGAACCCGACTAAACGAATGGTATGCCGGACTCTTGGTAGCAAAAGTAATAAATAATCCTGAATATCAGAAAAAAGGAATTGTTCAAAAACCGGCAATAGCGTCAAATAGCGTCAATTTTGCAAAATTGACGCTATTTGACGCTATTCGTTGTTTTATTATGTCTGCCTGACAGGATCAGAGGCTGCCGTAGGCTGAAATATCAGGGATCAGAAGCAGCTGCTGCCGTCGAAGCAGTGGGTGCAGAGCTGGCATTTGGGGAGGCCGATGGCTTTTACGAGCGTTTCGATCGGGTTGAATTTCAGAGATGTCAGGCCGAAACGGTCGCGGATGATAGAAACCATCTTCTCATATTCCGGAGAGCCGGTGGTGGCATACTTTTCGAGGTTGGCGTCAGGATCGCCCTCAAGCTCTTGGATCACGCGGCGGGTGATCAGCTCCAGGTCGCTCTTCGAGGCCGAGAAGCCAACGAAAGGACAGCTGTAAACCAGCGGCGGACAGGCGATGCGGATGTGGACCTCCTTTGCACCGTAGTCGTAGAGGATCTTGACATTATCGCGCAGCTGGGTACCGCGGACAATCGAGTCGTCGCAGAGCAGCACACGCTTGCCCTCAAGCATCGCGCGGTTGGGGATCAGCTTCATCTTGGCCACGAGGTTGCGGAGTTCCTGACGACTCGGAGTGAAGCTGCGGGGCCATGTGGGAGTATATTTCGAAATAGCTCTCTTGTAGGGGACGCCCTTGCCGTCGGCATATCCGAGCGCCATGCCCACACCCGAATCGGGAATACCGCAGGCACAGTCGACCTCAGAGTCATCCGTGCAGCCCATCTCGTAGCCCGACTTGTAGCGCATGTCCTCGACGTTGCGCCCCTCGTAGCTCGAAGTCGGGAAGCCATAGTAGACCCAGAGGAACGAACAGATCTGCATCCGTTCGTTGGGCTTGCGCAGCTGCTCGACACCGTCGGCCGTCAGGCGCACGATCTCGCCCGGTCCGAGGTAACGGTCGATCTCGAAATCGAGGTTGGGGAAGCTGCTCGACTCGCTGGTGGCGGCATAGGCGCCATCCTTGCGGCCGATGACGATCGGAGTGCGGCCCCACTTGTCGCGGGCGGCGATGATCGATCCGTCGTCGGTCAGAATCAGCATCGAGCAAGAGCCTTTGACCTTGTTGAACACGTTTTCAATACCCTCCGTGAATGTCTTCCCCTGGATGATGAGCAGAGCGATCAGCTCCGTCTGGTTCGTGTTGCCCGAACTGAGTTCGCCGAAGTGCATGTTGCCTTCGAGCAACTCATCTTCCAGCTCCTTCATATTCGCGATCTTGGCCACGGTGACGATCGCAAACTTGCCTAAGTGCGAGTTGATCACTATCGGCTGCGGGTCGGTGTCGCTGATGATTCCGATTCCTGAGTTGCCGCGGAATTTTCCGAGATCCGATTCGAACTTGGTGCGGAAATAGGTATTTTCCAGATTGTGAATTGACCGGCTGAACTGCCCGTCGGCAGCATCGAAAGTAGCCATACCGGCACGGCGCGTACCCAGGTGTGAGTTATAGTCCGTCCCGTAGAAAAGATCGGTCACGCAACTTTGCTTGCCTACCGTTCCAAAAAAACCACTCATGGTGTTACAGAGATTGGCTAAAATTTAAAATGTGATAATAGACGTGATTCAAGAAGCGTCAACTTCAAAAATTCGGCTGCAAAGTTACGCAAAAATTCTCAGAGAATCGTTATTTTTGCAGAAGGTGTTTGACCAAAATCCCCTCATAACCTGACATGGCAGATCTGAAACTCTACGACAAACTCGACCTCGCGCCTCTGCGCGAATATTTTATGAACCACGGCGAACGGCGCCTCTACCGCCGGGGACAGCATTTCATCACCATCGGCCGCACCGCCGCGGAAATGGGTCTTGTCGTCTCCGGCGGCTTCGCCTTCTCGCATCCCGACTACAAGGGCGACCGCCAGATCCTGACTCTTGCCTTCGCCGGCGAGCTGGTCGGCAACTACATCACGCCTGATCTTTCAGGCCGCGCCGGCTATGATGCCACCGCCATGTGCGAATCCGAAGTCCTTGTCGTACCTCATTCCGACTTCGTAGCCCGGCTCGACAGCATCGGTTCCGATTTTAAGTTCAGATTCACTCTCGCCATCGCAATGAGCTTCATGATGCGGGCCACATCCATGCGCTGCGACTCGCCCGAAACGCGCTACCGCGAACTGCTGCGCCGTATGCCCGAAATCAACGGCCGGATGTCAATGACGGCCATTGCCTCCTATCTCGGCATCACCCGCGAGACTTTCGCCCGACTGCGCAACAGGCTCAGGACCGAAAACAGAGATTCCGACCAAAACGGCTGAGCGAATCGGAGTTTCAGACCTATTATTCTCCCCGAAGCGTGATTTGAATCACACTTTTTTATTTTTCCTGCACCTATCTTTGCAAAACACATCTCTCTGTTTCCGCATAAAACCAATCAAAAATCCGACACATGCCCATAAGACTGCTCCCTGCGACACTGTTTCTCTCCTGCTGCGTCACGACGGCTGTCGCCGCCGTGACCGACGAAAACGTGGTCATCACCTCCGGCACCGAAGAATACCGCTTCGCCGAAGGGAAAAACGGGCCTGAAGTGCGCCACAGCCTGACGCTCGAATACCAGGCCACCCGCAGAGCCGAGCGGATCGCGCCCCACATCTTCCACAGCCGTACCGTCACGCTCGACAAAGCGTCGGGAGGCAAGGCCACCTACCGCAACGCCAACTCCCCGACCGTCTTCCACGACGACAGCAAAGTGTGCGTGCTCGACATCAACCTCGACCGCAAGGACCGCAAAGCCAAGGCGCAATTCCGCCGCACTTTCACCGACGGCGCCCACTTCACCGGCATGTTTCCGGCCGAGGACTACCCCGTGCGCTCCAAGCAGATAGTTTTTCACATCCCCGCCGCCTACCCTGACATCACTCTTATCGACCGCAACTTTCCGTCCGAAGGGATCACGCGCAGCGACCGGCAGTCACCTGACGGCTCGCGGACAATCACCTACACCGTCACCAATCTTCCGGAAATCCCCGACGATGAGCGGCAGCCGACAGCCCTTGCCTCACTCGCCCACATCCAGGTCAGGGGCTACTTCCCGGACTGCGACTCGCTCTACCGCTACCACCGCCGTATGCTTGATGTGGACACCGTCATTCCCGGTGTTGGCGCCACGGTAGCATCACTGACAGCCGGAGCCAGGGACCGCGACGAGATTATCAGCCGGCTCTATCGCCACGTGCAGCAGACAGTGCGCTACGTGGCTTTCGAGGAGGGAGAGGCCGCCTACCGCCCCGACTCACCCGCCGAAGTGATCCGCAAACGCTACGGCGACTGCAAAGGTATGTCGCTCCTGCTCGCCACGCTGCTCAACCGCGCGGGGATAGAGGCCCGTATCGCCGCAGTCGGCACCTGGGACATTCCCTTCCGCATCGCTGACGCCCCCTCGCTCTCGGCCACCAACCACATGATCTGCATCGTGCCCGACGGTGAATCGTATCTCTTCCTCGACCCGACCCACAGCCAGATCTCCGCGCGCCACATCCCCGAATGGATACGCGGCAAAGACGCCATGATGTTCACCCCGGACGGCTACCGGATGGTCGACATCCCGGCTGTGTCGCCCGTGTCCTCCGCCGATCTGCTGACCTACCATTACAGCCTGACCTCCGAAGGACTCAGCGGCATCGCGCGCCGCAAATGCACCGAGGACATGGCCGAAAGTTTCATCAGCCGATATGACGAAGTGCCGGGCCAGCACCTCAACGAACTCTTAGCCAAGTCGCTGATACCCTCGCAGCGGGCGGCGGTCGACCCCGACAGCGTCAGATTCAGCCGCGACATCCCCGGAGAGGTCACTGTGAGCGCCCCGATAGTCAACACCGAGGCTGTCACCGAAGCCGACAACGTGATCTATCTCGACCTGAACACGACCGGCGATCCTCTGACCTCGCGCATCGACAGCGAAGACCGCCGCAGCGACTATATCTTCCCGATGACGGGTCAGATCGTCCGACGCTCCACCGTCGTACTCCCCGCGAACACCGAGGCGGTGCTGCCCGACCGCTATGAGGAAGAACTGCCCGGAGCGCGCCTTACCTGCACCTACCGTCGCGACGGAGACACGGTCGGCATGGAAAAGACCCTCATCCTCGAATCGCGCCGTCTGCCGCTTGCCGACATTCCGGCCTGGAACAAAGCCCTGAGCCGATGGAACGACGCCTGCAACCGCCAGATCGAGGTCAGAATGAAATAAACCGCCACAAAACCGAAACGACAATGAAAAAAGTGATTCTGAGCGCCATTGCGCTCATCAGCGCCCTGCTTGGCTGGGCCGACAGCCGCGAGGACTACCGCCGCTTCACCGACACGATCCGTGCCGAGGTCTATGCGATGGACCTTCCCGCCTTCAAAGTCAGTGAGATCCCTGAGAAATACCGCAAGGAATCGGCGGTCATCAAAGCCGTCTACGAAGACATCGACGCCAAGAAAAAGACCGGTTTCGGCCGCATGAGCGGCACCCTGCGCTTCTCACGCAAAGCTCAGGTGCAAGGCTCACACCTGACCCGTATGCTCATCCACGTCAACGACAAGGCCGCGCTTGAAAAATACTCGGAATTCGACTTCGGCACCGACAAGAAGAAAAAATACTGGGACGGCTACGAGAAGAAGCGCTTCGCCATGGGTGTGCGCCTCGTCAAGCCCGACGGCCGCACTGTTGACATCGACACCTCCGAGTTCGTCGATGTGGAGGAAGGGAAGAAAGGCGAGAAGAAAAGCCGCAAACTGGCCATACCGGGCCTTGAGATCGGCGACGACATCGACGTTTTCTTCTACACCGAATCGAAGCTCCAGAACGTGCACCCCGATCCGATAATCATCACCATGCGCGACGATGCCCCGACAATGGACTACCGCATACACTGCGTCGTGGACGACAATCTGACCACGCAGTACCGCACTCTCAACGGCGCTCCGGATTTCAAGATCAGCCGCGACGAGGACAAGAACTATGTGCTCGACCTCGAAATGACCGACATCCCCAAGGAGCCGCGCCTGTGGTATGATGCCGACCAGCAGTCGCCCGCGGTCAAGATCCACATCTTCAACCGCCGCAACAGCGACGACTTCACCCCGAAAAGCGCACGCAAGGACGGACTTCACGCCAACCCCGCCGCCGACATCATCATCGAGGACCGCTGGGACGCCTGGGACTGGTGGATGGGACCCTGCACAATCACCGGCTCCATGCCTCAGGAATATATCCGCGACGGCAAGAAGATCGGCAAGACCTTGCAGAAGCTCCTGAAAGAGGGGAAAATCACGGCTCAGGAAGCCGCCGACTACACATACAACGCGCTGTGTTACATCTACGTAGCCAAGCGCGGCGATTCCGACCACTCGACTTTCTCGCGTCTGCTCAACAGCGACCTGCGAGCGTTCAAGATTCCGATCGAACCGGGAATATCGACCTCCGACCTTTACGAACCTCTCGACCAGCTCATCAACCTCAACCACACGCAGGGATTCGCGAAAGTCGAGGGAGGAGAGCAGCCGCGCTACTATTTCCCGCCTCTTGACGGCTTCATGGCCCCGTCGGATATTCCGCCATCCTTGCAGGGACGCAAGGCGCTGATGTGGCGCAAGCCAAAGGAACGCAAGAAAAAACCGATGACCGAGGCCGACTATCTGACCCTTCCGATGACCACCGCGGCCGACAACCGCAATGAGACCACGGTCGACGCCACGATCGACGGAACGGCGCTGCGGATTAAACGCACGGAATCGTATCTCGGCTCCACGAAGCCCGGCGCATTCCGTGTGGTCAGCGAGGAGGACATGAACGAGGGTTACAAGAAATATCTCAACCGCTACGGTCTGACTGTCGACATCAAGGAAAACAGCAAGGAGGCAGCCGACCGCCTCGAACGCTATGCCGACGACCGCAACGAGCAGAAAAATGACTTCAAGGAAGAGATCAAAGCCTACCACGGCACCGATGCCTCGGAGTTTGCCGGAGGACGGGTGACGTCAGTCGGCATCGATCCGGCGGCGCCACAACTTACTTATGACATCGACTATACTATGGACAACCTTGTGAAGCGCGCGGGCAAAAATCTGATACTCTCAGCCGGAAAACTGCTGAGCGGTCAGGTCGAGCCCCTGCCTTCGGACCGCGAGAGGACTGACGACGTCAGGATGCGCACCCCGCGCGAATACGTCACCCGCATCAGTCTGCACGTTCCCGACGGCTACCGCGTCAACCAGCGTTCGCTCGCGGCTTTGGGCACCACGGTCAGCAACGGTGCCGGCTGCTTCACAGTCAGCGCCTCGGCTCCCTCGCCCGACACCGTCGACATCGAGATCACCAAGCGCTACGACGCCGTGCGGCTCCCCGCCTCCGAGTGGGGCGAGCTGCTCAGGATTCTCGACGCCGCCAACGCTTGGCAGGCATCCACTCTGATCCTCGACAGGAAGTAGGTCCGGAGTCCGGATTTCCGACACCTGCGACGACGCGCTCCCGACCGCTTCGGCCTCCTTGCGGAGACGGCGGTCGAGGGCGCGCTGACGTGCGCGGCGCGAACGTTCCACCGCCTTGTCGATCTCAGGACGCAGAATGGTGAACACCAAGGCGATGTCGTAGCCGCAGGATCTGGCGGGAAAGATGCCTGAAATCAGATAGTTTCTCAGGACGAGGATCATACGGTCCATCATCCCCTCAGGATAGGAAAGGAAGGCTATGACAGCCATGAAACGTTGCAGGATATACTCATAGAATTTGCGGGAAACGGGAAGCTCCCAGGCGGCTTCGCGACGGGTGGTTTCGGTATTTTTCATAGAAAAAACGGTGGTTGAGGGTTTTGACTTTGCTGCGCCGGAATGACCGACACTGCAAAGATAAGACCCGTCAACCACCGTTTTAGTGCGATAATGCGGAGAGCGGAAAAATTTTTCGGATGCGCCGCCGTCAGAAGTGCTTCTCGGTGCCGTGGCGCGCTATGGCGTCGGTCTCGGCGTCCTCGACCTCCTGCTCAGTGGGCTGATAGCCGGGAGCCCATTTCGACACCTGGTCAGGCCTACGGCCTTCGATCTGCCAGTCAAAGGGATAGAAGTGTGCGTCGGGGTTACGCCAGGAGGGTTTGCGCATCGCGTAGACCACCAATGGAATGGCCACGAAGACGGCAACGCCGATGACGATGATCCCCACATAGACCGCGGGCGATCCGACCGAGATCTGCGACGGCGGGAGGAAGCTCAGTACGAGCGCCAGCACTGCGCCAAGTATGCCGAGACCGCAGACGATGATCTCTCCGACCTTGCCGCCGGGCACCTTGAAACCGCGTTTGCGGCCGGGTGAGACGCGGCGCAGACGGATGAAGGCGGCATAGATCATCAGCACCATGATCAGATAGATGATAGTGGCCATCTGTGACATGATCTGATAGGCCGACTCGACGGTGGGAAGCACGATCAGAACGAGGCAGAGCAGCGAAACAAAGACACCCTCGACCCAGAGAATCGGCTTGTTGACACCGTTTTTGTTGACCGTCTGCAACGAGCGCGGAAGGTAGCCTGACTGGGCCACGGCCATGAGGCCTGTGGCGGGACCTGTCACGAGGGCGCTGATCTGGCCTATCACGCCGATCATGATGAACAGGGCCATCACATTGCCGAGCCAGCCGAGGCCGAATGATGACCAAAGCGATTTGTAGGCCACAAGGAGCGACTGGAGGAGGTCGATGTCGCCCGACGGGATGATGATGCCTATCGCAAGGGTACCCAAGGCATAGACGGCCACAATTATGATCGTGGCGAGGAAAACCGATTTTGGGAAGTCCTTGGCCGGATTTTTCATGTCGTTGATGTGGACGGCCTGAAGCTCCATGCCCGCGTAGAAGAGGAAGATGGAGGCGGCGAGGACGATGGTGCCGAGGTTGCCGAAATCAGGGAAGAAAGAGACGTCGGCCAGATAGACGTGCTTGCCGAGGCAGACGTAGATCACAGCTAAGACGATCAGGACGATGCCGGGGACGATCGTGCCCACCGTGCCGCCGTAGGTACTCAGGAGGTTGGCCGAGCGCTGCCCGCGGAAGGCGTTGAATGTCGCCAGCCAGTACATCAGCATCGCGATGATGATGGTGTAGACCTTGTTTGAAGCCAAAGCCGCGTCGAAGCTCTCAGGCCAGCAGATGTAGGCGAGGGATGCGGCGCCGAACATCAGGACCGTCGGGAACCAGATGACGATCGTCTGCCATTCGAGATACATCGCCGTCCAGCCCCAGCGGGGTCCGAAAGCCTCGGAGACCCAGCGGTAGAGACCGCCGCTCTTGGTGTAGGTCGAGGCCAACTCGGCGCAGACCAGCGAGAAAGGCAGGAGGAACACGACCGCGGCAAAGAGGTAGTAGAATATCGACTGTATGCCGTATTTCGCCTCCGAGGGCAATCCGCGGAGACTCAGGATGGAAGTGGTGATCAGCACGGCCATCGCGGCCATCGAGATCGACCCCTTGGCCGTCGAAATGATTTTCTTACGCCCTGACGCCGTGACCGACGGCTCAGTCACAGCCGGAGCTGACTTTTTACTCATATATGCGTCTGATTAAGATGGTTTGCAGTTATTGCCGTTAACGTTCAATGACTTTTCACGCGGCGGTATTGTAAAAGTATAAACGACCCGCCCGCGACAAAGGTTTTTCCCAGACTAAAAAAGCGGCATATGTAACTAATTTTTCAAGACAATTGCACAATAAACAAATGTTTATTATCTTTGCAACGTCTTAAAGATGATGGACTATAATGATGAAGGTCTAAAGGACCGGGATGAATTACTCAACGAGTTGAGACTCATCTTCCGTTATGAAGAGGAACTGATCAAAAACGGTTGGTACTCGGAGGCGGACTTCAAAGCGGCTGTTGAAGCTATTCTAAAAGAATATCTGCTTCTGCTGTTGAAGTGAAGGTTTTCATGAGTTTCCGTCTTTTATGACGGAAACTTTTTGAAAAACATCTCAAGGCTTCTCTTTAAGACTTTTTTGACAACAATTTGATCCACAATATATCCGCAATGACAGATGAACTGAAAGCTGCGATCGACGCAGTTGTAAAGGCAAAATCGGAAATGAAGACAGAAGCAGGACGCCTGAATGTCGACTCGCTTATGGCGAAAGCATTTGCCCTTGCCGTTACTCCGGAAGAAAAGGCTGAGGCCGGCCGATATTTGACTTCGCGCCTTGCAGCATCACGCCGAAGACGACCGGATGTACCGGCAAAAGAAATCCTCGACAATTGCATTCAGGCTATCAATCTTTCCTATATTGCCAAACGTTATTTCAACAAGGACCGTTCTTGGCTGAGTCAACGCCTTAACGGCTCCATAGTCAACGGAAAACCGGCAACATTTACAGAAGACGAATTAAGGATACTCTCCGAGTCTCTTTCGGACATAGGGTCCATCATATCAAAATCATCATTATTAATCCAATCCAATCTTTAAGACAAGGAAGCTGCCTTCGGGCAGCTTTTTTTGTTCAGGACCACAAGGGGTCCCAAACTAAGAGGGTGTTTCATAACAAGAGTTAAAATCTGAGTGGTGTATCTTTTAGATAA
>UQVH01000006.1 GCA_900544535.1 uncultured Bacteroidales bacterium
TCACACAAAGATACGCAAAAAATTTGATATAAACTAATTTTCAACATCTACTTATCAATTCTTCTCATTAAACACAAACGATCTATTATGAAATCAATTATATATACCATTTCAATTATCACACTTTTTGCATTATGTTTTTGCGCTTGCAATCCAGAAAATTCATTGATTAATGAACCTGAAGGGCTACAACCGGACATTTCTAATTTGCAAATAGAAGCGGATTCTTTATATCTACCAGTTTCTTTAATCCAAAATATGACAACCGAAGCCAAGCAACGCTGGAGATCAAGCCTAATTATCTCAGAACATACATACATCAAAGATAATCAATACTATATAGACTTATCTGAGAATGATGCTAATAAATTAGGTGTCCCATCGTCATATTATCACTACCGAATGAGACATCAAGATTCAATAAATAATGAAATCAATAAAATCATATCTGATGGCAAAACCATTGAACTCGTTGACTTAAAAGAAATAGTTACAAGGGTCAAAAAAGATAAGCATATTGCATCAAAAAACTTTAATTGGCGTCTAAACTCAACGTCTCGTACTAAATACAGCAATTGCGCCGAATGGCCCTTTATTGAAGGGTTAGAAGTATATAAAAGTCGAGACACAATAAAGGTCACACATCGTAATAATGATGCAATAATAAACATCACGTGTAATTGTGAAATTTATGCTGGCAACATGGATCCAGTTATTGAAAATAACATTGGTGGTGTCATAATACAATCTCCATTATATACCGATGAAAAACACTTCATGACATCTGGGATTGATGAGGGAGGCCCCATCTATTTAGTCGCAAAACCGACCAAAATAGATCACAAATATAATATAATTGCATATTCCGGTTGTCAATATATTACATTCGAATTTTTAGGCGGTTTATATTAAGATAGTATGCAAATTTCGAAATTTTATCTGATAGTACTATACGCTTTTTATCTAATCTTATCGGCTTGTTCTTCAAATTCCGGAATAGCTGAGGGGCGCAGGCTTTTGGCTTCGGCGGATTCGCTCTACATGGAGGGCGAATATTCCGCCGCGGTCGAGCCGACAATGAAAGCCTTGGAACTTGCCCGTAACGCGGAGGACAATTATCTCCAGGGACAGGCCGAAGACATGCTTGCCGACGTGATTGCCGCCACCTACGGCGGACGAGAGGTAGTGAAACACCGACAGAAAGCCGCCGAGTGCTATCTTCGGGCCGACTCTGTCCGCGCACACCGCTATGCGCTGATCGACGTCGGTATAGCCTATGCCAATATCGACAGTCTGAGACGCGCGACCGTCCTGATAGACAGCCTGCTGAAAATCGGCTCGCAGGATTCGGTCCTAATTACCAATTGCCACCGCGCCACCATGCGCATGGGCTGGCACAGCACTGGGATTTCAATCTGGCATGAATTGAAAAAATGCCGTAAATTCTATACTCCGACAGCAACCGACTATGCCTGCCTCGCCCTTAATGAAGTCGGAATGATGAATACAGTGAACAATATCAAAAAGAAATATCCGGACGACTACGAAGATTATATCCCGGTAGTCATGGATTACCGTCTGTATCTTGACAGCGCCCGCGCAATCGTCCGTACTGAACCCGAACGGCGTTTCGTCGACCGCATCACCGCTGACTGCTACAAAAACGCCGGGGAGACGGAGCTGTGGAAAAGCTTTACAGACAGTCTGCGCGAAAAGCGGCTTTTTGAGCAGAGCGCCACAACACCCGAAGCCGTGGCAGGAGCGCAGCGCGACTTCGAGTCGGACCGCGCCACCGGGCAGCAGGAGCGCGCCTCCACCCTGCACACGACACTCATAGTCATCTCTCTGCTGTTCATGATGATCGCGGCCGCAGGACTGGTCTACTACCGCCTGCGCATGAAAGTAAAGAACGCCGAGATCGACGCGCAGATGGAATCGCTCTCAAACCTTTCGAAAGAGATAGCTCTGGGCCACGAAACAGACTCCGGTCTCAGCGCCCGGATCGAAAGCCTCTTCCGCGAACGCTGGCAGACAATCAACTTCCTCTGCAACGAGTTTTTCGAGAAAGGCGACTCCGAAAAGACCCGCGCATTCATCATCAACGAGGTCGAGAAGGAGATCCAGCGCCTGAAAACTCCGCGCAAACTGCGGCAGATAGAAGCATCGGTCAATGACTGCATGGACTCGATAGTCAGCCGACTACGCGAACAGTGCGGAGATGTGCTGAAAGAGGACGACATACTGTTCATCGCCCTGATCTATGCCGGCTTCTCGCCGAGGGCCGTCTGCATGTTCACAGGTATAAAGCTGAAATCGTTCTACACGAAACGAACGCGCCTCGTGGCCCGCATCAGCGCCTCCGACGCGCCGGACCGTGATGATTTTCTCAAACGACTAAACGTCAGCATGTAACAGCGACAACTATTATATATACACAACGCGACACTACATTTCTAAATTCTCATACACTTGATTGCAAACCTGTCTTGATCGCAAGACTCCGGGAAAACACATTCTGCAGACTCACTCTTAAAAGCGAGAAAAAAGAGGGGCACACGGCTCCCGATTTCAGGCGGTAAAAACCGTCTGCTCGGAAGCTGTGTGCCCTGATTTTTATGTCGGAACCGACAGATACGCCTGCCGGATCAGATCTTGCCTACAAGGTCGATGCCGGGTTTGAGAGTCTGCTGACCGGGACGCCAGCGGGCCGGACAAACCTGATCGCCGTGCTCGGCGACGAACTGTGCGGCCTCAAGCTTGCGGAGCAGCTCCTCGGCATTGCGGCCGATGCCATTGTCCTGAATCTCGGCAATCTTAATCTTTCCTTCGGGATTGATCACGAAAGTGCCGCGGTAGGCCATGAAATCGGCGGGATTCATGACGCCGAAATATTCGCTGAGCACACCGGTCTTGTCGGAAAGCATCGGAAACTTGACTTTCTTGATCGAATCGCTCGAATCGTGCCATGCCTTGTGGGTAAACTTGCTGTCGGTGCTGACGCTGTAAACCTCGGCGCCGAGTTCCTTGAATTTATCGTAAGTTTCGGCCATGTCGACGAGTTCAGTCGGGCAGACAAAAGTGAAATCGGCGGGATAGAAAAAGAGAATCGCCCATTTGCCTTTGAGATCGGCCGATGTAATGGTCTTGAAATCACCGTCGACAAAAGCGTCGACTGAAAAATCGGGAATCTGTTGGTTGATGATAGTCTGCATAGTTTTTTAGTAGATATTTTTTTGCATGTAGTATGATTTTTTCTGTGTTATCCTTATTTTGCACCGTCGCGGGCCAAAAGCGGCTTCTGACACCATTGTGAAGCCACCTTCTTTATAACAGCTGCATCTCGGAATGGTTCACGAGACCGATAACAGTGTCAATTTCAACATAAAAAAACATAAAACAGGCAACAAATCAAGTGGCGATCTGTTGTTAAATTCACATTTTTATGTTAATTTTGACGCGAAATGTTAACGCGCTTTTGTCTTATTTGAAAATTTTTACAACAATTATACATTGCAGTTGTTAACATAGTAAGCGTATCCACTAAACTTAAGGTACTCCCGCGGGTCTACCTTAATTATATAAAGAGAGTACCAAAGGAATGAAAAAGTCAACTATCTGGTTTCTTACCATAATAATGGCGCTGACCTTCATCGGCCTGCTTTATGTACAGATCATGTACATGAACAACATGAAGAAAATGCGTGACGACCAGTTTGCGGAGGGGGTCAAGCGTTCTCTTTACGCCGTCAGCACCCGCCTCGAACAGGACGAGACCAAACATTTCCTTGAAGAAGACCTTGCCACGATGGAGACGCAGTTCTATCCCCGCACCAATGCCGACGGCTCGGTCGGGATAAACTACAATTTCACAACTCCCGAAGGAATCAACTACGACCTGACACTCAAAGGCAATATAGACCAGCGCAACACCACTCCCTCGATGCGTGAGATCATGCGCGGAAAGTATCTCTATCAGAAAGGACTGCTCGACGAAGTTATATTCAACATCATCACCCGGTCGAGCAACCGCCCGATCAGCGAACGCGCCGATTCGGCCGAAGTCCGCTCCTATCTGAGGTCGGAACTTGACAACAACGGCCTGACCCTTCCCTTCGAGTTTGCGGTGGTCAACCGCGTGGGAGGCATAGTCTACCGCTCGCCCAACTACCATCCCACTCCGAGCGACGAGAACTCGATGTTTATCCAGACGCTCTTCCCCAACGATCCGAAAAACAAGATGTATTACCTCAAGGTCTACTTCCCCACCAAGAGCGACTACATCTTCGGCTCGATCCGCTTCATGATCCCCTCGTTTATCTTCACCTTCATCCTCTTGGTCACTTTCCTCTGCACCATCATCCTCGCATTCAGGCAGAAGAAACTGACCGAGATGAAAAACGACTTCATCAACAACATGACCCACGAGTTCAAGACCCCGATCTCGACCATCTCGCTCGCCGCGCAGATGCTCAACGACGGAGCCGTCCTGAAATCGCCGGCCATGCTGAGCCATATATCCACAGTGATCAACGATGAGACCAAGCGGCTCCGCTTCCAGGTGGAAAAGGTGTTGCAGATGTCGATGTTCGAGCGCCAGAAAGCAACCCTGCGCCTTCAGGATGTCGACGCCAACGTGTTGATCGCCAACATCACCAGCACATTCAAGCTGAAAGTCGAGAAATACGGCGGCAAGATCGAGGCTATACTCGATGCCGAGGAGTCGACGGTCAATGTCGACGAGATGCACTTCACCAATGTCATCTTCAACCTTCTCGACAATGCCGTCAAATACCGCCGCGAGGACGAGCCCCTGAGACTCACTGTCAGCACCCGCAATGTCAGCACCCACGGGGACGAGCGCATAGCCGTCACCATCCGCGACAACGGCATCGGCATGAAACGCGAGGACCTGAAAAAGATCTTCGAGAAATTCTATCGTGTCTCCACAGGCAACCGCCATGACGTCAAGGGCTTCGGCCTCGGACTGGCCTACGTCAAGAAGATGGTCGGCGAACTCGGCGGCGAAATCAGCGTGGAGAGCGAAATCAATGTAGGAACAAAATTTACAATAACATTACCAATAACTAAAAACTAAAGAACTATGGAAGAACGTTTGCGCATACTACTTTGCGAAGACGACGAGAACCTGGGTATGCTGCTCCGCGAGTATCTGCAGGCCAAAGGTTTCAACGCCGATCTCTTCGCCGACGGAGAAAGCGGCTACAAAGCATTCCTCAAGGGGAAATACGACCTTTGCGTCCTCGACGTCATGATGCCTAAGAAAGACGGTTTCGCACTCGCTCAGGAAATACGGACCGTAAACTCCGAAGTCCCCATCATCTTCCTTACAGCCAAGTCAATCAAGGAAGACATCCTCGAAGGTTTCAAGATCGGAGCCGACGACTATATCACCAAGCCGTTCTCGATGGAGGAACTCGTATTCCGTATCGAGGCCATCCTGCGCCGTGTCAAAGGCAAGAAAGGCAAGGAGATCACAATGTACAAGATCGGCAAGTTCACTTTCGACACTCAGAAACAGGTGCTGCTGATCGACGACAAAGTGACCAAACTCACCACCAAGGAGTCGGAACTCCTCAGCCTCCTCTGCGCCCACGTCAACGAAATCCTCGAAAGAAATTTCGCGCTCAAGACTATCTGGATCGATGACAACTACTTCAACGCCCGCTCAATGGACGTCTACATCACCAAGCTGCGCAAGCATCTGAAAGACGATCCTTCGATCGAGATCATCAACATCCACGGCAAGGGCTACAAGCTCATCGCTCCCGAACTCGAATCGTCCAACTGAGAATCCGGACCGGAAAGTACGCCCCGCACGCCGTTGCGTAACGCCGGTTCAAGACAATGATTTATCCACCGGACCGATGCCGACCCTGAACGTCGGCGCCGGTCCGGTGAAATTTTAACTGCAATACTTTTACGAACAACCGATGAAAAAACGCACGCTGATCTCTACGCTGTTGCTGCTCGCCGCAACCATTCTTTCCATCAGCTCTGCCGCCACTGACCGCTACACATGGCAGCCGGACGTTCTCGGCGACGGATATGAGATGCGCCACGTCGATCAGGGCACGGACTACACGGGGCCGGTCATCTCGACAATCATTCGCAAACTCTGTCCGCCGGAGCCGGACGGCGCATCGGTGCGCCGCGGAGTGCTCTACGTCCACGGTTTCAACGACTATTTCTTTCAGAAAGAGATGGGCGACCGTTTTGTCAGTCACGGATATGACTTCTATGCCGTTGATCTGCGCCGCTACGGCCGTTCGCTGACCGCCGGACAGAAGCCGTTTGATGTCCGCGACATGAGGAGCTATTTTCCCGACATAGATTCGGCCCTCACGGTGATGGAGCGCAGCAGCATTGACGAGGTGATCCTCATGGGCCACTCGACAGGAGGACTGACAACGGCCTATTTTGAAAGCCGGTGCCATCCGGAGATTATCAAAGCGCTGATACTCAACAGTCCGTTCCTCGACTGGAACCAGGGATGGAAAGAGCGGCTCATCCCGGCCGTCTGCCTGTTGGGCAAGTTGTTTCCGGATTTCAAAATCCCGCAGGGACAGTCGACAGCCTATGCCGAAAGTCTGCTACGGCAGTATCACGGCGAATGGATCTACAATACCGACTGGAAACTCATACAGTCGCCGCCGGTCACCACCGGATGGGTGCGGGCCATCACCGAAGCCCAGGATGCGTTGCGTGACGGCAGGGCCGACATCCGCATCCCCGTCCTGCTGCTCTACTCGGCCCGAAGCATCGGTGGAAGCGAATGGACTCCGGAGCATAATCGCGCCGACGGAGTGCTCGACGTCAACGACATCAGGAAATATGGCCGCGAACTGGGTCCGGATGTCACCTGCGCAAAAGTCATTGGCGGAATGCACGATCTCGTCCTCTCGGCACCGGGAGTGCGCGAGGCTCTCTACCGCTATATCTTCGGCTGGCTCGACCGGACGCACCCGGAAGAATCGGCCGTACGTCCGCCTATGCGGCAGGCAAGTTAAATTATCTTAAATCTTATGCAAACTATTGCTTTGGCGCTCCGGATCAGCTAAATTTGCAAATTAGTGCATCCGGACAACCGGCGGCACACTCATCCACCAAACGGGGCTGACCGGTTTTGACAGCGTGCAGAAGTGGTGAGTAAGCATGCAGAGCAATGATGGCTACGCTCTTTAATCAGAGACATCAAAAATTCAAATGGCGAAAACAACTACGCTCTCGCTGCCTAATTGAAGTATAGTAGATTAGCTTTATTTCGGCAACAGTTGCCGAAACGAGACATCACCCGATTGTCCTTTTTCCGAGACGGATCGACAAGGTGGTGCAGATAAATCGGAAATATGGCGACGAAAGCCTCGCGACTCGCCGAGACACTTAGAGGATAAGGCCGGGGTTGGTCGTTTCTTGCCTGCCCCGACTCAAAAACCAAGTAGAAACTAAGCATGTAGAAAGCTCATTAGTTCCGCGTTTGGACGAGGGTTCAAGTCCCTCCAGCTCCACAAAAACCATCGGGAGGTTACACTGATTGTGTAACCTCCCGATGGTTTTTGTGGTAAATTGCGGGATCACTCTCCGTCGGCGGGGAGGCTGTCGGCTTCGGCCAATGCTTCGGTCCCGAATTCCTCGGCTTCCTTCGGAGTCAGTTCGCATTGAAAAATGCCGAGACGGTCATATTTGAGATCCTTACCGTTTGAAAGCCCCACGGTATAGTAGAGCGACGAGCGGCTGATCTGTACAATCTTTTCTCCGGCATATCGTTTTGCCACGCTGTTGCGTATGGCTTTGGGGACAAGCGCCTCAGGCACACTTTTCTTCTTGCAGTCGACACTGGTCCATTTACCTTTGTTGCTGAACTCGATTTTGGTTCCGTTGGTTAGCTTGACATCATAATCTGTCTTCTTGAGCAGATGTTTGTCGACCTTTATCATGCTTACCTTCGCCTTAGGGAAGTGTTCGTCAAGCATCTCCTTTGCGGCGTCGGGCAAATCTTTGCGGTTGATACTGTACTTGTCGAATGGAAGAGCGGCCGATGCTGAAATCACGCCCAGCATCATGGCCATCATCACTACAATTTTTCTGAACTTTGACATGTGTGTGTTAATCATTTCATATAATTACTATACTCATAACGACACAATCGGTCGGATGTTGTGTATGGCACTGCCGCTTTATGATAGATTAACCCTCCTGCTCACATATTACTATTTCTCATATAACCGATTACACTATCCACCTAAAAGAAGCCACCCGCATTCAGAAGCTGACGGGCTGAATGCGGGTGGTGGTGTTTTTACCGATTAAAACCGATCGGGATTTCGCTTAATTATACCCCTTGTTCTGGACATAAAGCCCTGGGACATAGTAAAGCTGATTGTAGGGAATCGGATAAAATTCATTCTTTCCGGGCGTATATCGGGCATCTTTATAGTATTGACCATATGCTGTTCCCTCATATTCAGACTTCTGCTCTGTCTCGAAATAGGCATTCAGCACAGAAGACGCAATACCCCAACGGCGAAGGTCAAAATACCGGCTGCTCTCCATAGCCATCTCAAGACGGCGTTCCCAACGGAGACATTTCCGAGCGGTCTCCTTATCGGCAAAGTATGAAGCCGGATACAGAGCGATTTCACAGAAATCTTTTGCATAAGCGATGTGCTTGTCTACCGAATTTGCAGCGCGGGTACGGATATCATTTATGATTTCACGGGCTTCCGGCAGTTCTCCGAGTTCAATTAATGCTTCGGCACGCATCAACATCACATCGGTATAACGGAACACGTAATCATTCATCGCAAAAGCCTGCCATGAGCCTTCAAAAGTCTCGCCGGCACTTCTTTGCGGGACTTCTTTAAGAGAGGTAAAGTAGCCATATGTGTTCGGTGTACGCGAGTTTTCCATTGTCATCGTGTAGTCACTTTCATATTTATAAGGGAAAGTAGGCATTCCGACAGTGTGGAACAGACGCGGGTCCCATTTCTGATCGGTCGCAACACCATTGACGGGATATTCATTCTTACTGTTGTATGAATCGAACATCGGCAGACCGTCCTGGGTCTTAAACGCATTGACGAGATTCTGCGATGGTTTATGAAAATCCCATCCACATGACCATATGCCCCAGCAGCCATTCAGCGTATTGGACCAGTTCGCACGTCCAAAACGGGTATTGTCCTCAGTGTATTGTGATGTCTGTACGGCAAAGACAGATTCCTTGCTATTCTTATATTCAGGAAGGAATATGTCACCGAAATCCTCAAGATAGCCATAACGAGATTTCTTTACCACATCAGTATACTCAACAACTTTCTGCATATACTCCTCGTTTATGAAATCCACTCCGTCGGTAGCCTCATAACCGTCGCCCCAGGCAAGAGTCAGATAGCATTTTGCGAGATAAGCAGCTGCGGCGACTTTATTGGCACGGCCATCACCATCGGTCACTTCCATCGGGAGAATGTTGTAGGCCTGTTCAAACTCTCCGATCACCTTTTCCATGAGTTCCTGATAAGTAAACTCATTGTTTCTGACATTTTCATGGCTGCTGTTTTCAAACACTGCCTTGTCTATCCACGGAATCTGACGGAACATGGTCACAAGTTTGAAGTAACTGTGTCCTCTGAGAAAATGGACTTCTGCTGTACGCTGAGCGGCAGTCGCTTCGCCCAGTTTCTCAACGCCATAACTGTCCAGAGCGACAAGAGCGCGGTTACAACGCGATATATTGCAATAAAGACGATACCACAGTTCATCAAGTTCGCCGGGTGTGGAGGTCAGCGTCGACCATATTTCCATCGGATGATAACCGGTGTCGGTAGTGCCGCCTCCGCCTTTCAGGCAGTCATCCGAGCCCAAATCGCCATAAGGCCACAGGTTAAACGGATAGGAAAACCAGCAGTCACCGAGTGAGGCATAAGCTGCATTGACCATTTTATCAGGCTGGGAATATGCGAGTTCCCCGTCAATGACGCCTGTGGGAGGGACGTCAATGAAATCGTTGCAAGACGAGAGCACAGATGCAAGTGCTACAAAAGTATATATTTTTAAAGATTTCATGATCTTTCAGATTTTTTATTTAGAAATCGAACTGCAAGCCAAATGAGAAAGAAGTCGGTATAGGATAGGCCCAATTGGCATTCTCAGGATCAGAACAAGTCAGACTGCTGCTTTTTATGGTCAGCAGATTCTGACCGGAGATATAGACGCGGGCCTTGCTCATTCTTAGTTTCGACAATGCTTTTGCCGGAAGATTATAACCGAGCTGAAGAGTGCGCAGTTTTGCGTAAGAACCGTTTTCAACGAAATATGACGATGTCCGGCCCTCGTCACCTTTGTTGTTGGTTGTCAGCATCGGGATCGTGGATGAGGCATTGACATTCGGGAGCCATGCGTCAAGGACTCTGTCACCCTTATTGCTTCCAGCATCAGTCACACTCCAGAAGTCATTCTGAAATTTCTGATTGTTGTAGACATCCTGTCCCAACACACCCTGCCAGAACATCTGGAAGTCGAAATTCTTATAACCAAGTTCTACATTGAGTCCGAATGACAGATCCGGGACAGGATTGAAAATCCAGGTCTGATCCGCAGATGTGATGGCGCCGTCATGATCAATATCGGCATACTTCATGCCTCCGAGGCGAGCATTTTCCTGCTTAGAAGCGAGGACCTCGTCCTGAGTCTTGAACAGACCATCGAATACATAGCCTACAATCGAGCCATAAGGCTGTTTTGCCTGTACAAGATTCTGGGTCGTGGTGTGAGCATAGGAACCGGTTGTCGTATTGGGGAGATATGTCACTCTATTCCTGAAAAAGTCGAAATTCAAGGTTGCCTTGTATGTCAGCCCACATTTCAGGCGGTCTCTCCACCCGATAAGAAATTCCATGCCTCGGTTGCGGAGTGAGGGGCCGTTGAGCCATGATGCGCCGCCTTCACCCATAGCACCAAGATATGCCGGTGTGATAAGCATGTCTTTCACATCCTTGATATATGCGTCGACTGTTCCGAAAAGTCTGTCGTTGAAAAGACTGTAATCTATACCGGCATTGTACTGGATAGTTGTTTCCCATTTAAGATTATCATTTGCAGTCTGACTTGCAAGATAGCCCGAAGGGAATATTCCGCTTTGCTGGAGAAGAAGGTCATAGGCGGTAGAAGTGACGCGGTCATTTCCGTAATCGGCAACATATAACGCATAACGGGCCGTGTTCGAAATTGCCTGATTGCCGGTCTTGCCCCATGAAAGGCGCAGTTTAAGATCATTCAGCCACGGTTTTTTAATATTTTCCGAGATTCGGTAGCCCAATGTAGCAGCAGGGAATGTGCCGTAGCGGTTATTCCGTCCGAATCTCGACGAACCGTCGCGACGGATCGTAAACGAAGCGAGCAATAAATCACGCCAGTTGTAGTCGATCTTCCCAAAGAATGAGACTAACGCATAAGCTGATTTGTTACCAGTCGATTTCTCCACTCCGACAGAGGCGTCGGGATACATATAATCAGGAGTCTCAATATCATAATCCTCATTATAACCGGAGAAATCTATCCTGCTCTGGCGGAACATTTCCATACCGGCCAGAACGGTAAATGTGTGCTGTTTTGCCAATGTAAAATTATAGTTGGCGGTATTGGTCCAAGTCCATTTCGAGTCATTAGCCTGTGACAGCGTGGTGGAATTGGTGTCATTGTTCACAATATCACTGTGGAAAGTGTAATTATAGGAATGGATGAACGCCGCATCATAGTCAAGGCCGAAATTACTTCTGAGCAACAGTCCTTTCACGGGCTTGACATCAACAAACGCATTTCCGAACAGGCGCCATACATTGAGGGCATTGTCTTTGTTGAAGTCAAGTTCTCTGAGAGGATTCTGACGGTCGGCCATACTGCCGACCGGACCTGCATAAGTCGTTCCGTCCGTTTCAAATACGGGGACAATAGTAGGCATCTTAAGTGCATTTTCCATAGGCTGGCAATCCACCTGCCTGGTATGTGTCAATGTAAAGTTTTCACCGACCGACACAACCGGGCTGATATTAAACGTTGAGTTAATGCGGGCAGCGATATTTTCAAAGTCAGTGTATTTCAGAATACCTTCGTTTTTCTTATATCCCAATGAAAAGAACACATTTGTCTTTTCAGTCGCGGATGACACCGAGGCATCATAACTTTGGGCAAAGCCGGTCCGCGAGATTTCATCAAGCCAGTCCGTGTCAGACATTTTCATTGTACGTTTAGCATTGATAAAACCGTCATACAGACCGTTGACACGATAATCGACATAGCGGTCATTGGCTATGTCATATACTTTTATAGGGAAGCCGGAGGCAGCATTCAGGTTCAGGCCGTAGCTTGAGGCATAGGCCACAGGATCAATTCCGTCATTAAGGGCAGCCTGAGCCATAGCAGTCGCATATCCCCGACTGTCAAGCAGCTTCATGGTCGCCTGTGAAGAATAGAACTGTGCGGTCAGATTGGCGGAAAAACTAACATTGACCTTGTTGGTCTGCGAAGCCTTGCCTTTCTTCGTTGTTATTACGATCACACCATTTGCAGCGCGCGATCCGTAGATTGAAGCCGATGCGGCGTCTTTCAGGACCTGCATGCTTTCAATATCATTCATATTCAAAGAATTCAGCGTGGCTGTGGTCGGTACCCCGTCTATCACAAAGAGAGGGTCCTGAGAAGCGTTGAAGGAGCCGATACCGCGAATACGGACCGAACCGGTGCCGCTCGGCGATCCATTGCCGGTGATTGTCATGCCCGGCACCTTCCCCTGAAGTGCTCTCATAGGATCTGTGTCCGGCGAAGTTTCCAATGCTTTGGTAGAAACGACAGAAACCGCACCCGTAAGATCGGCTTTTCTCACGGTCTGATAACCGACTACCACAACTTCATCCAAAAGTTCCGTATCCTCTTCAAGATAAACCGTCATCTGTGGCTCCGCAGCGACTGTGACAGTCTTAAATCCTACGTATGAAATTGTCAACACGGCCCCACTCGGAACTGACACCTGAAAATTACCGTCAAAGTCGGTGGCCGCTCCGGCCTTCGTAGTCTCACACAGGACCGACGCGCCTATCAGAGGTTCGTCATCAGTCTTGGAGAGCACGGTCCCATGCACAGTGATGTTCTGTGCCTGCGCCATGATCGCCATGATGAACAGCAATAATGCACTGAGAATTGTTTTTTTCATTTTATTGAGATTTAGTAAGAATTTCTGTGGCAAATTTAAGATATGAGATGACTGTCAGGCTATAAATTATGTTGCGGAGAGTATAAAATTTCAGGCAATGCACGGTTTTTGATATGATACGCACGGTTTTTGATAGTTTCCGTACGGAGAAAAAAACGCACCGTCATCAGCCGCAAGGATTGCTGCGGCGGGTGACGGTGTGTTTTTGATGCGAGGTTGCAGGAATGTGGCTTCTCAGGAGAGGCGGCGCCGGACGTCGGTGGGTGTTTCGCCGTAGGCGTCGCGGTAGCATTTGGTGAAATAAGCCGGGGTCGAGAATCCGATTTCGTAGGCAATCTCGCTTATCGTTCTGTCGGTCGTCGTCAGAAGTGTGCGGCCATGCTGAAGTCTGAGCCGGCGGATAAGTTCGACGGGGGCATAGTTGGTCAGGGCCTTGATCTTGCGGTAGAACTGCGAGCGTTCGAGGCCCATTTTCGATGCGATCCTGTCGACATTGAGATCCGGATTTCCCATCTCGCTCCTGAAAATTTCCATGAAGCGGTTGTAGAACTCGTTTTCGACGTCGCCTCCGGGTGGCAGCTGTTTCTTGGCGGGGGTAGATGCGTCAACACTGTCTTTCTGCACAGTGGGCGCCGCGGACTGCCAGAGATCTTTGATGCGCTTGCGGTTGGCGATCAGATTAGCACACTTCGATTTAAGCACGGCGCTGTTGAATGGTTTGGAGAGATAGCCGTCGGCTCCGCTGTCATAGCCCTGGATGCGCTGTTCATCCATCGTGCAGGCCGTGAGCAGAAGCACAGGGATGTGGGATGTCGAGATTTCGCTCTTGATACGGCGGCAGCATTCAAGACCATCCATCACGGGCATCATGACGTCGCAGATGATAAGGTCGGGAACATAACGGGCCGCCATCCGCACTCCGTCTCTGCCGTTGGAGGCGGTGATAATATTGTAGTCAGCGGCAAGCAATTCCCCGACAAGCCTGAGTATGTCGCGGTTGTCGTCTATGACAAGCACTATCGGTTTCTCGGTGTCAAACGCGAGGTCTGAGTCGATCGTGTCCAGTTCGGCCTCGACAGCCTGATCGTCGATATTCTTGCCTGTCTCGACCGGCGTGTCGGCCACATGCGTGATCGGGAGGGTGACAGTGAAGACTGAGCCTTTGTTCAGAGCGCTCTCGACGGAAATCGTGCCGCCGTGAAGTTCGACAAAGGCTTTGGCAAGCGACAGTCCTATGCCGGAACCTTTGGGATGGATGCGGTCGACCTGATAGAAGCGGTCGAAGATGTTGCCTAAGTCACGCTCGCTTATTCCCTCGCCCGTATCGGCCACACGGAAAGTCAGATGCGTGGAATCGAAGTCGTATGACACGGTGATCGACCCGTTGTCAGGCGTATATTTGAATGCGTTTGAAAGGAGATTGAAAAACACTCTTTCAATCTTTTCGGAGTCGAGCGCGAGGTGAAGCGGACTGTCAGCGCCATGCGGTGCGGAGAGGGTGAGCTTTATGTCTCTTTTGCGCGCGACGGCATAGAACGACTCCATCCAGTCGCGAACCGATCTGTTGAAATCCGTTTCAGTCAGATGCAGGTCGAGTTTGCCGTTTTCATATTTGCGGAAATCAAGTATCTGATTTATCAGGCGCTGAAGTATCCTGACATTTTTGTCGGCGATGCGTATCAGGGTATGTTGCTGCGGTGTGAGATTGTCAGCGGACGCAAGCTGGGCCACCGGCTCGGAAATGAGTGTCAGAGGTGTGCGCAGATCGTGGGAGACGTTTGTGAAAAACATCAGTTTGGACTGTGTCGCGGCCTCAAGCTGCTCGTTGAGTGAGCGCTGCCTGTCGCGTTGAATCTCTAACTCGCGGTTCTGTTCAAGAAGCACTTTCTGGTGGCGCTTGTGCTGCCAGTAGGTCCTGAGTATCAGGAACACAACACCGATGAGCAGAACTATTATGACTATGCTTGCGTAGAAAAGCGATGTCTGCGACGAATGCTTGGCCCAGTAGTCGTCTATACGCGCTTTCAGGAAGCGCATTTTGCCGGTCTCTTCTTTGAGAGCCTCGTTCTGACGCAGGAGTATGTCGGCATTGCTCAGATCGACAGCCGACGAGACGGGAATGATAACCTCTTTCTCATAGGGCTGATTTTTCAGAATGGCCAAAGCGGTCCGAATGAGTCTGTGGCCTTCGGTCGGATAGAGGAATGTGGCATCTATGACACTGTCGGCCACAGCCTTGATGCCGACCTCAGGGGCTGCGTCGATGCCTATGATCCTTATGTCGTCACGACCGACGCTGCGCGCCGCTTCGGAGGCTCCGATCGCCATGCGGTCATTATGGGCGTAGATAACATCGACATCTTTGTGGATCTTAAGCAGAGAATCGACCACGGGGACGGCATCTTCCTTGTTCCAGTTGGCCGGAACACTCGCGAGGATCTCTCCCCCGCCCTGCCGGAATTCGGCATCGAAGCCGTCATGGCGGTCCTTTGCGGGAGTAGAACCGGGCAGTCCGTAGATCTCGATGGCTCTGGCACCTTTACCCAAAAGGCTCAGCGCATAGTGGGCGGCTGAACGGCCGAGACCCACATCGTCGCTGCCGATACGTGCGGTATAGCTGTCACCCGTGATATTGCGGTCAAAGATTATGACGGGAAATCCGGATTCATAGATTTCCTTGATCACAGGAGTCAGCGACCCGGCCTCGTTCGGCGAGACTATAACGATGTCAAAACCGTTGTCGACAAAATATCTGATATCCTCAATCTGACGGGCGCTGTTGTTGTCGGCCGAACGGATCTCGACAACCGCATCCTCGTGGAGCATGATTTCACGGTTTATCTCATCGTTTACTTTTGTACGCCAGTCGTCCTCGCTGCATTGCGACACACCTATTTTATATATCTTGTCTCCCGAACAGGCGACAAGCCCCGCAAAAGTCAACGTGACGATAAGACAGATAAGAATTCTGTTAAATGGTATCATGTGTTGCATTTTAATCTAAGGCTTCTGCAAATTTAATCATAATCCTATGAAAAAGAGTGCAAAACATATTAAAAATCGAGCCATGCAACATATTTGATACACAATGCCCGATTTTTTATACCCTTCATGTCGTCTAATATATTAGATTTGCAATACCGAATTTCAAGGTAAAAGAATATTGTTTTAAGGTGGCCGTCCAGACACGGCATACAGGCGGGAACGAAAAAATTTTTTAAAGGTACATTTCTAAAGGTAAAAAAGATTGTTGCAAGGTCCGCTTTATTTCTGAAACAATAACAAACAGACGATATGAATAAAATAAAAACAGGCATAATAGCCATGATCGCACTCGGAGCCGTAACGGCAGGACGCTTTTCTCTGTCGGCAGCCGACGGAGTGGAGATCAACCATCTCGGCGTCAACAACACCTTGGTGCGTGTAACCGGCGACGGACGCTACCTGATGCTTCCGGTTCAGGAGGCCAACGACGACGCGCGCATCAACATCCTCGCCGACGGTAAGATCGCCGAGACGATCTACGTGCGTCTTGCAAAATCCAAAACAGACTATGCGGTCCCCTTCGACCTTTCGCCCTACAAAGGGAAAAATGTAATCCTTGACATAGTGACTCCCCAAGGGCGCAGTTCTGTCCGCGAGGCCAAAGAGGACGCCTGCTGGAAAGGAATCGCACTCACCGATTCAGCCGACCTGACCGACAGGGAGACAAAATACCGTCCGCTCTTCCATTTCACTCCGCGCTACGGATGGATGAACGACCCGAACGGAATGTTCTACAAAGACGGAGTCTGGCATCTGTATTACCAATATAATCCCTACGGCTCAAAATGGCAGAACATGACCTGGGGACACGCCACCTCTACCGACCTCATCAACTGGAAGCATGAGCCGATCGCCATCCGCCCTGACGGACTCGGCTCTATATTCAGCGGCAGCGGAGCGGTTGACCACGGCAACACGGCCGGATTCGGCAAGGATGCCGTAATCGCGCTCTACACATCGGCGGGAACAAGCCAGATGCAGAGTCTCGCTTACAGCACCGACAACGGGAAGACTTTCACCAAATATCCCGCAAACCCGATCCTCACTCTTGAAAGCGAGGCGCGCGATCCGAATATGTTCTACAACGCCGAGACCGGCGAATGGAATCTTGTGCTGGCTCATGCGCTCGACCATGAGATGCTTTTCTTCACCTCACCCGATCTGAAATCATGGACGCTCCAAAGCAGCTTCGGCAAAGGAATCGGCGCCCAGGACGGTGTCTGGGAGTGTCCCGACCTCTTCCGGCTTCCTGTCGACGGAACCGATGAAAAGAAATGGGTATTGATCTGCAACATCAATCCCGGCGGCCCGTTCGGCGGATCGGCCATACAATATTTTACCGGTGACTGGGACGGCAAGACTTTCACCGCCGACACTGCGGCAGACGGCTCGATCCCCACAAAATGGCTCGACTACGGGAAGGATAACTACGCGCTCGTCAGCTGGAGCGACGCTCCCGACAATCGCCGCACGGCAATCGGCTGGATGAGCAACTGGCAATATGCAGCAGAAGTCCCCACCATGCAATATCGCAGCGCCAACACTCTCCCGCGTGAAATCGGTCTCTTCCGCGGAGCCGACGGGCAGATCTACGCCTCCTCCGCGCCCTCGCCGGAAGTGATGGCGCTGAGAGACAAGCTCGTTGTCAACGCATCGAAAGTTTCCATAAAGAAAAACGCCCGCATCTACGCGCTGCCCGCTGTCAACGACGGAGTCTGTGAGATCATTGCCGATTTCGATGCGCAGAAAGCCGATTCGCTTGAATTTGTACTGTCGAACAAAGCCGGCGACCGCGTTGTGATGCGCTACAATCCCGCAGCCCGTACCTTCTCTCTCGACCGCAGGGAAAGCGGCATTGTCGATTTCAGCGAAAGTTTCCCGGCAGTGACCGTGGCGCCCACATTTGAGACAAACGGCAAAGTCTCTCTCAGAATTTTCATTGACAGGTCAAGCATCGAAATCTTCGGCAACGGAGGCCGCTTCGTGATGACCAACATCGTCTTCCCCAACGAGCCATACTGCACACTGTCCGTCAGCTCGGCAGGAGGCAACGCCCGGCTTAACAATCTGAAAATATATTCTATGAAAACAAAATAACATCCTTAAAATCATGCCACAGTCAATAGCAACTGACCGAAAATCATTTCTGATGCAGATAATACCCGTGATGCTCTGCTTCTTCGCTATGGGTTTCGTCGACCTCGTCGGCACTGCGTCCAACTATGTACAGAAGGATCTCGGCCTCACCGACTCCCAGGCCAATCTGTTTCCCTCGCTTGTCTTCTTCTGGTTCCTGATATTCTCCGTCCCGACGGGGATGCTTATGAACAGGATCGGACGAAAGAAAACCGTGCTCATCAGCCTCGGCATCACCGCAGTCTCGCTGATCATCCCCGTAACCGGCGACGGCTACATGACAATGCTCCTGTCGTTCTCACTCCTCGGCATCGGCAACGCCGTGATGCAGACCTCGCTCAATCCGCTCGTGACCAACCTCATCAGCGGCGACAAACTGGCCTCAACCCTCACCTTCGGCCAATTTGTCAAAGCGATCGCCTCTTTCCTCGCACCTGTGCTCGCAGCATGGGGAGCCACTACCTACTGTCCCACCTTCGGGCTCGGATGGCGCGCGCTGTTCGTGATCTATGCCGTGGTCTGCCTCCTCTCCCTCTCCGTGCTTGGCGCCACTCCTATCGAAGAAGAGCGCCCCGACAAAACCTCAGGCGTCGGCGAATGTGTCAGACTGCTCGGCCGTCCCTTCATTCTTCTCTGCTTCATCGGAATCATGTGCCATGTGGGGATTGACGTTGGAACCAACACAACGGCCCCGAAAATCATCATGGAACGCCTGAGCCTCCCGCTTGAAGAGGCCGGCTTCGCAACGGGTGTCTACTTCATCTTCCGCACACTCGGCTGCTTCCTCGGCGCCTTTATCCTCCGGGCCATGTCACCGAGACTCTTCTTCGCGATCAGCGTCTGCATGATGCTTGCGGGCATGACGATTCTCTTTGTCTGCGGCACGCTCACTCCGCTCTACATCGGCATCGCCCTGATCGGTTTCGGCAACTCCAACATCTTCTCGGTTGTCTTCTCACAGGCACTCTTGGCTACTCCGTCAGAGAAAAACGAGGTTTCCGGTCTCATGATCATGGGGCTCTTCGGGGGCACCGTCTTCCCCCTCGCGATGGGATTCGCAGCCGACGCCGTCGGCCAGGCCGGAGCCATCGCAGTCATGACCGTCGGAGTGATCTATCTGCTCTACTATACATTGAAAATAAAAAACGTATAACAAACCAAATAATCTTACCAAATCAACATGAATGACGTAGTTGTAGGAATGGGAGAAGCCTTATGGGACGTTCTTCCCGAAGGCAAAAAGATTGGCGGCGCGCCCGCCAACTTCGCCTACCATGTGTCGCAGTTCGGACTGTCAAGCTGCGTTGTCAGCGCAGTCGGCGATGACGCGCTCGGCAAGGAAATCGTCGAGAATTTCACCTCCAAAGGTCTGAACCAGCTTATCGCCGAGGTGCCCTATCCCACCGGCACCGTACAGGTGGAGATCGACCAGGCAGGAGTGCCGCAATATGAGATCAAGGAAAACGTTGCCTGGGACAATATACCTTACACCGAGGCTCTTGAAGATCTTGCAAAAAAGACAAAAGCTGTGTGCTTCGGCTCGCTCGCGCAGCGCAATGTCGTATCGCGCGAGACCATCAGCCGCTTTCTTGACGCAATGCCCCGTCATGATGATTCGCTTGTCGTGTTCGACGTGAATCTCCGTCAGGGATTCTACAACAAGGAGATCCTCTGCAACTCAATGGAGCGCTGCAATATACTCAAGATCAACGACGAGGAGCTGGTCACAGTCAGCCGCATGTTCGGCTACCCCGGCATCGACCTTCAGGACAAATGCTGGATTCTGCTCGGAAAATACAATCTCAAGATGCTGATTCTCACCTGCGGAATCAACGGCAGCTACGTGTTCACTCCGGGCAATGTGTCGTTCCAGCCGACACCGACTGTCGAGGTCGCTGACACCGTCGGCGCGGGCGACAGCTTCACCGCCGCTTTCATCGCGTCGATTCTCCGTGGGCGCTCAGTGACCGAGGCTCACTCACGCGCCGTACAGACCTCAGCCTATGTCTGTACAAAGAAGGGCGCCATGCCCGTCCTTCCCGACGAGCTGACAGCATAAAACCGCACAATCGCCAACAATTTTACAACTCCGGAGGCTGTGTCGTAATTAAGGTCTACGGCGCAGCCTCTTATTAAATTCCAAGTTTCAGCCAACTATCCACTGCGGGGTTTTGTAGGCGCTGAAATTTTCGGACAGCACCGGCGCGAAGGGCGACGAAAGAGTGCGCGCTCCCGCCGGACAGATCTTGACACAGGCACAGCATTTTATACACTTTCCTGGATCGGCAGCATGGTTTTCAGGATTAATCGCCGCCGTGGGACACACAGCCACACATTCCCTGCAATCGCTGCACAGATCTTCATTCACTTCCGGCAAAATGCGCACCGGAGCTACCTGCTGGCTCTCCATATATGATTTAACAAATGCCTTGAAATTGGCAACCGACTGTTCGGGCGACGGTTCGTCATGAAGTTTGCTGGCGTCGACCGCTTTCAGCATTCCATCTGCCAGACGGAGTCCAACTTCGCGCCCGAACGCAAACGCAGCATCCCAATCGGCCCCGTCGGGACGACCTACGGCTATCGGCGTCGCCGCCGTGGAATAGGAATGCTCGCCGACAAACGCCCCCGCGGCCACGGGCACGAATCCGAGACTTTCGGCAAACGCTGCCATGTCGCTGACCGCGTTCTCAAAGGCACGGTTGCCGTAGACGGCAATCACGATGCAGGGCGTGACATCGCCCTTTATATTTTTCATCCGCTCCTTTGCAATCGGCGCCATCTTGCCGCCGTAGACGGGAGCCACAATGACAGCAAAATCCGACCGCTCGACGCAAACCGTCATATCCTCCCAGCGGGTCACATCGCAAAGTTTCACACCGGGTTCCTTGGGCCATAAAGCGTTCCCGATTCCGGACACTATCGCCTCAGCCACTTTTGCCGAAGTTCCGGTTGGAGAAAAAACAATATTGTAAAGTTCCATTTTTACTGTTTTGTGTCTTTGAAATGTTGATAATGACCGATTGGCCGTGATTGCAAAGATAGCGATTTTTCATGAAAAAACGTCCGCCATGATTCACATCTTAGCGGACGCCCCTGTTAAACACTTAACATCTTTTCTGCTTATAAACTAATCTTCTAATGGATATTAATATAATATGTATATGATGAAAATATGAGAAACGAATTTTGATATTTCAGATCTGCTATTCATATCTGATAGCCTCGATCGGATCAAGATTGGAGGCCTTTTTCGCCGGATACCATCCGAAGAAAACTCCGGTGACGGTGCAGACCGCAAACGACAGCGCGACGGAATACATCTGTATGTATACAGGCCAATGAGCGATCACAGTAACAAGCCATGAAGCAAGCACCCCGACAATGATACCAATGATCCCGCCCGTGACACTGATGATCACAGCCTCGATCAGAAACTGCGACAGGATGTCAATGCCGCGGGCACCGATCGACATTCGCAGACCGATCTCGCGAGTGCGCTCCGTAACGGAGACATACATGATATTCATGATTCCGATACCTCCGACAAGAAGCGAGATTCCGGCGATGCAGGCAAGCAGAACGGTCATCATGTCGCTGGTCGAGTTCATCATCTCGCTCAGCTCCTGCTGCGAACGGATCTGGAAGTCATCATCGTCGGTGTCCTTGAGCTTATGACGCGAGCGAAGCATCTCTGTGATGGATTCGATGGTCTGCTCGGTCTCGTCTTCGTTGACGGCGCTTGCGAAAATGCCCTGGATATAGTCGATTGCAAGGACGCGCTTCATAACGGTGGTGTAAGGAGCGAGCACCACATCATCCTGATCCTGACCCATTGAGTTGGTGCCCTTTGACTCCAATACACCTATTACCGTCATCGGGATCTTACCGAAACGCACAACGCGCCCTATCGGGTCCTCCCCGCCGGGGAAGAGGTTGTCAACCACCGTTTTGCCGAGGATACACACTTTTGCAGCCGACTTGACATCCTGCTCGGTGAACATGGCCCCGTCCTTGACCTTGAGCTTGCGTATCTCCAGATAGTCGGGAGTGATACCGTACATGGTCGAGGGATAGTTGTTGTTGCCGTTGACAAACTGGCCGCCGGAATTGACCGAGGGAGAGATCGCTGCAATGCCCGGAAGAGTCTCCAGCGCCTCATAGTCAGCCACCTCAAGAGTCTGCATGTCGTCGGCACTCTGCCGGACACCTCCGCGCTGCATGTTGCCGGGATGAATCATGATCATATTGGAACCCATCTCGGAAATCTGAGCCTTGATGCTGTTTTTCGAACCCTGTCCGATCGCAAGCATGGTGATGACCGAGGCAACACCGATGATGATGCCGAGCATGGTCAGAAAGCACCTGAGCTTATTGTTGTTCAGGGCTTTGAGTGCTATTTTCAGGAGATTGCTTAGATTCATTGTCAATCGTTGTCTTTAGGGAGGGCCTCGTAGGCCTCGCGTGCGGATTTCGGGAATGGGTTGAGGGTGTCGGACACAATCTTGCCGTCGCGGAGGAAGATGTTTCTCGACGAATATTCGGCGAGTTCGGGATTGTGGGTCACGAATATGATGGTGCGTCCGCGGGCATGAAGTTCCTGAAAGAGAGTCAGAATGCTGAACGAGGTGCGCGTGTCGAGATTACCGGTGGCTTCGTCAGCAAGGATGATCACCGGATCATTGACCAGCGCGCGGGCTATGGCCACACGCTGCTGCTGACCGCCGGACATCTGATTGCTCTTGTGATAGAGCCTTTCGTGCAGACCCACCGCCTCAAGTGCCCTGACGGCCTTTTCGCGGCGCTCCTTGGCCGAGACAGACGAGTTGTAGAGCAGCGGAAGCTCCACGTTCTCGATCGCAGTCGTTTTCGGCAGAAGGTTATAGTTCTGGAAAACGAAGCCGATCTTGCGGTTGCGTGTAACGGCCCTCTGGTTCTTGCTCATCGACTGTACGGAGGTGCCGTCCAGGACATATTCTCCTGAGGTCGGGGTGTCAAGGGCGCCGAGAAGATTGAGCAGAGTGGATTTTCCGGAACCGGAAGTACCCATGATGGTCACAAACTCACCTTCGCGGATCGTGAACGAGACACCGCGCAGGGCCTTCACCTTCTCGCCTCCGACCATGAACTCACGCCGCAATTTCTCCACACGGATGATTTCTTTGTTTTCTGACATGGCGATGAATACAAAGAGGTTTGATTTTATTTCTTATTCTTGCGGCCCGGCGGCTGAGGGGCAAACGGGCTTTTCTGAGCTGTCGGCTCGGCCGAAGGAGCGGCGGTTTCATCATAACCCGTAGCCACAACGGCTCCTGCCTGAAGCCCTCCGGAAATCACGGTCTTCATGCCGTTGCCTGTTCCGAAAGTGACAATCTTGTTGACCAGCGAGTTCCCTTCGACAACCCACAGCGATTTCTGACCGGGCGCCAGATCCTTTTTATCGACAGCGGCCTGCGGCTGAGGCAGATTCTTCACATCGGGATAGTCCTGAGGCTCAAAGGTAAATACTGTGTTCGGGAGCAAGAGCACGTTTTCCTCGCTCATCACATAGATCGTAAGATTGGCTGTCAGACCTGGGATCAGTTTATGATCAGGATTCGGGGCGGCGACCACCACTTCATAGGTGACCACGTTGCTTTCGGTCGTCGGGTTGAGACGCACCTGAGTCACCTTGCCCTCGAAAAGATCGTCGGGATAGGCATCGACCGAGAATGTCACCTTCTGCCCGACCTTTACCTGACCTATGTCGGCTTCATCGACATTGCCGATGACCTGCATATTGTCAAGGTCGGCGATCGTATAGAGGTTGGCAACGTTCATGTTGGAAACGACTGTCTGTCCGACCTCCACCTCGCGGGAGATGACAATGCCGTCGATCGGAGAGTAGATTTCGGCATAGTTCAGGTTTTTGGCAGCACGTACCTTGTCGGCCTGAGCCTTGTCGTAGGATGCTTTGGAGACCTGATAGTCTTTCAGAGTGGTCTGATATTCATAGTCACTTATCAGCTGCTTGTCATGGAGGGCCTTGTCGCGCTCGTAGTTGGTACGGTTGTACTCATAGGTCAGACGTGCGGACTCAACATTGGCCTCGGCACTGCGCAGATCGCTCTGGAGCATCGTTTTCTCAATTTCCGCGATCAGATCACCTTTCTTGACAATTGTGTTGTAGTCCGCATAGAGCTTGTCGATGATGCCGGTCACCTGTGTGCCGACATCGACCTGAGTCACAGACTCGATTGTTCCGGTGGCGGTGACGGTCTCGGTCAGTTCCCCGACCTGCGCCTCGACCGTTTCCAACGAGACCTTCTTTTCTTTTGTGCAGGCCCCTGCGAGAAGAGCGGCCGAGATAAGAAGCAATGGTTTCAGCAGTTTCATAAATAAATATATACTGAGTGTTTTGAATTATCCGAATTTGCACGTCCGTCAGTTCAGCGTGACGGTTGCCGTGCGATAGAATTCGATCATCTTCCGGCCCAACAGAGCCATGTATTTGGTCTGGAGAAGCGTGTGGCGAGCCTCGACAAGATCGTTGTGGGCAGTCATCAGTTCGATCGGATTGACCAGACCGAGGGTGAACTGTTCGTTTGTCAGTTCATTGGTGAGTTCGGCCGATTTCAGCTGTTGCTCGGCAGCCGTATAGCGCGACTGGGCAGAGCGGGTGTCAATGTACCAGTTTTCAACCGACTGTGCAAGCTCTGTATAGCGCTGGTCTATGTCAAGCTGGGTGTCGAGCATCTGTACTTTCGAGCGGGCTTCGGCCATGCGGGTTTTCTTGTTGTCGAGGATAGGCACCGAAAGCGTCAGTCCGATGGCTTCATTGAAACTGTGTTTGATCGAAGTGCCGAATGCAGGGCCGGGAGTGTTGTAGCCTGTCCCGATGCCTCCGTTCAATGAAATTTTAGGTTTCGAACCGGCCGAGGCTATCGCAAGATCAAGCTTCGAACCTTCCTTTTCAAGTTCAAGTCCCTGAAGGCGCAGGTCGGTATTGAGAGCGAGACGGTAGCTTTCGTCAATCGGCGGAAGCGCGGCAAGTATCTGAGCGGCTGTCCACTCGACATTCTCAAGCTCAATATCGCTGTCGATTCCGAGTTCGAGCAGCTTTTTCAGTTCCATGCGCCGGGTGTCGTAGAGACCGCGGGCATTGACAAGCGAGTAACGGTCCTGCTCTAACTGCGACTGAAGCTGGGCATAGTCCACACGCGATATGCGTCCGGCCTCCATGAGCTGCCGTGCACGGTCGGCCTGGGCTTCGCTGAGGCTGACGGCCTCTTCATAGATACCGATCGACTCGCGGGCATAGAGGATGTTGATGTAGACCTGAAGAAGATCCGTCTCAAGAGTGCGCATGACATCGCCGGTGTTCAGCGCCGCGATCTCGGTCTGGAGTCTGTTGCGCTTGATAGTATTCTCACGCTGTCCTCCGTTGTAGACGGTCCAGCCGGCATTGAGACCATAGGAACTGCTGTAAGAGTTCTTATGATTCTCTCCCCAGGGATAGTTGGAGAATCCGTGCGACGTGGCGAAGTCGAGTGTAGGCTGCCACTGGGCCTTTGCCTCTTCAAGATCATAGGCCGCCGTCTGTTCGCTTAGGCGCGATTTCTGAAGTGTGATGTTATGCTCGCGGGCATAGTCCACACAATCTCTGTATGACCACGTTGTCTCGGCCTGGATCTCTGCGCTGCAAAATGCGGCAGGAAGTATTGCGAATGTCAGTAAGCGGAACTTCATAAATACTTTGCATTATCATTTTGTAGCGCAATATTACAAAATAAAACAGGCGACGGCCAAATTAATTCAACCAATCGCCTGAAATGTCCGATGAACCGGCATGGTCCGAACCGCACGGGCTACTTGCGGACCGAACCAACTGAATGATCGAGCAGATATGTCTGCAACGCGTTTTTGAAGCTGTCGCCGACCGGAATATATGTGTCGGCATCCATTATGATACGGCCCCGGCTGATGCTTTCAACCTGATCCATATTTACGATGTAAGATCTGTGGACTTGCAGGAAGTTGTCGGTCAGACGCTCCTTGATGTCGGCAAAAGAGCTAAGAGTCAGCAGCGGCGCAGATGATTCGGTGGTGAAGATCTGAAGATATTCGCCGTAGCCCTTTATATAGCGCACCGTTGTGAGCGACACGCGCACATAACGGTAATCGACTTTGACAAACAATGAATCGTTCTGCGACTGCTGTCCGGCAGCGGATTGCTGAGCCGATTTTGCCGAATAATTTTCAAGTGCCTTATTGGCGGCCCGCTGAAATTCGGCGAACCCGTAAGGTTTCAGTAGATAATCGACTGCCGACAACCTATAACTGTCCACGGCATACTGCGCATAAGCCGTGATGAAGACAACCATCGGTGCCGTCGGCAGGGAGGCTATGAAATCCATGCCGCTGAGATCAGGCATATTTATATCCGTGAAGATCAGGTCTACCTGATTGTCGGCGAGAAAAGCACTGGCATCAAGCGCGCTTTCACAGGCTCCGACAAGCTCTAAGAAAGGAATTTTCCCGACATATTTTCCAAGTTTTTCAAGAGCGATCGGTTCGTCGTCAATTATCAGAGTCCTTAGTTTCATTGGCCGGAATTGTTAAATTTACGGAATATGCTTTGTCTGTTGCTTCGGTCGAAAGCCGATAGCGGTCGCCGAAGATGAGTTTCAGGCGCTGGTTGATGTTTTTAAGACCGATTCCTTCGTGCTTCTTTTCGGAAAAAGCGGGATGAATGCTGTTGAGACACAGGAATCTGACATTTCCGCCGCTCACCTCCACTCTCACGCTGACAAATGATTCGGACCGATAGCTGATGCCGTGTTTGAAAGCGTTTTCAATGAACACAAGAAACAGTAGCGGAGGTACCATCACCCCGCGTATCTCCTCTTCGGCCGGAAGACGCGAAGAGATCTCGACCCTGCTCTCAGGGAAACGCTGGCGCATCAGACTCAGGTAGTTGCGCAGAAAACCGATTTCAGCTGACAGCGCAATCCGCGACTGCGAACTTTCATAGAGCATGTAGCGCATCAGATTTGACATGTCGATCAGCATTTCCTGAGCTTTTTCGGGGTTTATGTCGATCATGCCGTGGATGTTGTTAAGCATGTTCATGTAGAAATGCGGATTGATCTGGACTTTCAGATAAGCAAGCTGGTTTTCCGCATTGGCTTTCATGAGGCTCTCGTGTTCCAGCTTATCCTCAAAGCGCTGGAAAATAAGTGCGATAGCGAGATTGACTCCGAGAATCAGCAGGTCATAGACCATATCGAGAAACAGCGGGAGAGGCAACAGCGGTCGCGGACCGTGATGGTGCATGACACGTTCAGGGAAATCATGCTGCACGAAATTACGGAAAAAATGAAAATACTGAAATCCCCACACCACGGCCACCAGCAGGGCTGTCGCACAGAGATAGCCCATATAGCGGTTGCGGAACAACAGCCGTGGGATCAGCAGTGAGTTGTGGACACAGAAAAGGACTATAAACGGCAAAAAGCCTAACGCGAGATGGCGCAGCAGATCAATATCCACTACCGGCAGCTCGGTATAGCTTCTTGCCCTCATGACATCCAGCAGACAGATCACCATGACCAGAAGCCACAGGCTGATATAGATGACAGTTTCAAGTTTTCGCGTACGGCTCAGTGACATTATCATTCAGTAATTATTCGGAGTTTAAGCGATTTACGGGACACTTTTTACCATTCATGTCCACAAAAAGCATTCATCCGTAAAGTTACCTAAAAATCCCGGAATCACCTCACAGATTAAACCAACCGGCAAAAAAAATCTACGAACCGCCCCTCAGATGGGGCAAAGATCACTGTTTCAGCAGATCGGCGACCACCACGGCATTGTTGTGGAGCTCGTCATGAGAGGAATACAGCAGTGTGACTACCGGATGCTCCGCAACAATGGTTTTGAGTGCCGCGAACGCGGGATTAGCCTTGAGTTCCGCCTCGTAACGCTGCCGGAATCCGTCCCAACGCGTCTGCGGATCTGCGTGGAACCATTCTCTGAGTTCATCCGACGGGGCAAGTTGCTTGTCCCAGAGATCATAATGGAAAGTCTCATGCGAAAGGCCGCGTGGCCAGAGGCGGTCGACGAATATACGGAATCCGTCAGACGGAGAAGCTGCCTCATATGTGCGCTTTAAAAGAATCTTTGTCATGATTAAATAAAAGTTTAAGTTGCTTTCTGTTCCAACAATTTCAATGGCATTTTGGTGCGGAATGCAAATTAAACCTTATATTTGCAACCGATGCAAATGTAAATCAAATTAAGACCGCCAATGCCCCACAACAACATACATCATACCGCCCCGGCACCGGAAGTAAGGACTATCCGGTATGTGACATGGATCGGCTTCTGGATCAATGCTATACTGATGGTTCTGAAAATTGCGTTCGGCATCTACGGCCACAGCGATGCGCTTGTTGCCGACGGTGTCCACTCACTCAGCGACTTCGCCACAGATTTCATAATTCTCATCCTTGTCGGCATAGCCTACAAGAAAGCTGATAGCGCCCATCCCTATGGTCATGGAAAATTCGAAACATTCGCTTCGCTGCTCATCGCTATCATTCTTTTTATCGTCGCGGTAGGAATCGGGATTTCAGGCGTAGAAACCATCAGAGCAGTCGCTCAAGGGGAGATTCTGCCCCGCCCTGACCTGTGGACTCTGATCATTGCGATCGTCTCCATTCTTGCCAAAGAACTCCTGTATCACTATACGGTGCGTGCCGGACGACGGATCAATTCCAGTTCCCTGATAGCCAATGCGTGGCACCACCGCAGCGATGCCATCTCATCGGTAGCGACTCTCATCGGAGTGTCAGCCGGATATTTTCTCGGCGACACCTGGCGCATAGCCGATCCGATCGCATCCATTCTGATCGCGGTATTCATTGCCATTTCAGCAATAAAGATAGCACTACCATCGGTCAACGAACTTCTGGAAAAATCACTTCCTCCCTCGGAAGTATCGAAAGTCGCCGCTACGATTGCGGGGGTCGACGGAGTGAAAGCCTATCACCGTCTGCGCACGCGCCGAAACGGACATTCACTGATAATCGACACCCACATCAAGGTTGATCCTACCATCAATGTCGCGGCCGGACACGACATCGCCTCCGCAGTCGAACGCGCCCTCCGCACCAACTTCGGCGCAGACATAATCACAAATATCCACGTCGAACCCTTCCTACCACAGAAAACGTAGTAAGAAAACCGCGTTTTGTAGTATGAAAACTGCTAATTTGGAGTCTGAAACCCAACTATTTCAGAGCCTGGCCGTCGTGGAAGGCGTTGCCGACACGGGCGCCGAGGGCTATGTAGCCGTTGTGGATGGGGTCGAAAGTGATGAGACGCATTTTTTCGACGTCGGGTTTGCCGTCAGCGGCAAGATATTTCTCATCACAGACGATATTTAGGATTTCCGCAACCAGATAGTAACCGGATTCAGATTCGTGGACCTTTTCCTTGATGCGGCATTCCATTGTCATCGGGAAGCAGTCGAAAACCGGAGCATTGACATGCTCGCCTTTGACTGATTTCCAGCCGGTACGCGCGATTTTATCCGGGCACTTCTTTGCGCTGACAATTCCCACATAGTCAGAAGCAACGAGAGTATCAACCGTAGCAAACGCAACCGTGAATTCGCCGCAACGGTCAAGATTTGCTGTCGTGGCATGAGATCCCATCGAAATTACAATTTCCTCATAATCCCACTGGCCGCCCCAGGCGGCATTCATGGCATTTGGAGTACCGTCAGCGTTGTATGTGCCTATTATCAGAACCGGCTGGGGAAGCACCCAGGCTTTTGGCTTAAAATTTTTCATCCTGCAATTTCTTATTATATATAAGGTATAAACGTTTCTCATTCTTCAACGGTTGTCGGCTGAAGTCAGAGCCGCATAGACGGTTGCCGAAACATCGGCTATGATTTTGGCCGCTTCCGCTTCAGATCCGTGGAAATCTTTCACAAGAACGGCAAGCGCATAGTGACGTCCGTCGGGAAGAGTCACATACGCGACATCATTGTGAGCCGATAGAACGCCGTCGTCATTTCTGAATCCTGATCCGGTTTTATGACCGACGACAACTCCCTTTTTATCAGCAAGCGGCGCTACGATACGATCTGTGCCGGTACGGCATTCGCGCAATGTCGTGCAGATGAAGTCGCGGTTTACGGGACAGAGAGTACTGTCAGTATATAAGCGGTCTATAAGCATGGCCGCTCCCAATGGTGACGAGCAGTTTTCGTAACAGCGGTCATGATCGGACCACATATCTGCTTCAGTCACGACAAGACGGAAATTCTCGCGAGGAATAAGAGTGGCGACAAAGCTGTCTGTCTCAGCGACCGAGCGGAGGGTCTCAAACATGTAATTGCTCGCGTTGTTGTCGCTCTGCATGAGTGTGTAGCGCAAAAGTTCTCGCACAGGCAACTCAATCGTTTTCTCCGGATGGTCTTTCAGCATAGGTGACCATGTGTCGGGGTTGAGACAGGAGGCCGGAATTTCCACCACAGTGTCGAGCGAAGTCGCCCGCTGTTCAAACAGATCGCACAGAGCCAATGCCTGATGAAGTTTAAACACACTCATCAGTGGATATTTTGTCTCATTGTTGACGACAAGGGTGTCACCGTCTCCGGTCAGCAACGCAATACCGATCTCTCCGGGATATTTTGCCGCAATCTTCTCCAATGAGTCCCTCAGATTTTCTAAAACTGCCGGCTGTCCGGCATCACCATCCGACACTTTTGAAGACGAACTCTTACAACCGGTCAACAATACAATTCCGGATAATATAACAGTAAATATAAATTGCTTCATCGATAAAGAAATTATGTTTACAGGATCTAATTTACCACCTATTTATATTTATACTATTTTTATATTTATACTATTTTTATGTATTGCGGAGGAAGCGGGCCGGATTACCTGCGACAACCGTAGCGGGCGCGACATCCTTAGTGACCACACTTCCCGCGCCGATGACCGCACCCTCGCCTATCGTGACGCCGGGAAGGATAACCGCGTCCGACGCAATCCATACATTCGACTCTATCACGACCGGCTCAGCACGCATTATTCCGGAGTTACGCTGTTCGATATTTTCAGAATGAATGATTGTGCAGATTGTGGTATTCGGTCCGATGAAAACATTATCGCCTATCGTTACTTCGGCCTCATCAAGGATTGTCAGGTTGAAATTTCCGACAAAATTCTCTCCGATACTGATATTGAAACCCAGATCACAACGGAAAGGGCTGTGAACCACGAAACGAGAACCGATTTTCCCGATTATCTCGCGCAACAACCTGCCGCGCTCTTCGATTTGCGAAGACGGAAGTGAGTTAAGTCTGAAACACAAATCCCCGCAACGCAAAAGTGCGTCGCCTATCACAGAGGTAAAACCATTCATCCATTCTCCTGAGCGCAAGAGACAGAAATCAGAGTGCAATTTATAGTCCATATATTTCGATCGCGGCTGTCTATGCCGTCAGCACAAATTTACAAAAAACACCGCCCCCTGACAATAGCGCGAATATAATTCCACGGAAACACAGCACTAAAATCTGAGCTTGAACCCTCCCATCGCTGTGAAACCGGACATGTCATAGCCGCGGTTTATCATATACCTGGCATCCGTCAGATTTTCAAGCCTTGTAAAGACCGTCACATAACGGCAAAGATCACACGACACCTTAAGATCAAGCACCGCATAATTCTGACGGCTTATATTCTCAGCTACATAAAGGCCTCCGACACCTTTCAGATCGGCACAGATGTCAAGAATGCGCCACGGCTTCCATTCGAGGCCAAGAAAATATTGATTTCTGGGCGCTCCGGCAAGATTGCGGAGCGAGGTATGCAGGTAGCTGTACGTAGCTGTGATCCATAAGTTGTCCAGCGGCCGGCTGTGTGCCGACAGTTCGATTCCCTTGTTTATGAAACGGCCGGTATTCTGATTTTTCATATCGACTGTCTGTATGAGATTGTCACCTTTGCTGTAATAGGCTGTGAACTCGGCAGACAAATATCGGGAAAACGTCCGGCTTACAGAGATTTCATAGTTCATCATCTTCTCAGGCTGCAAATCAGGATTTGCCATACGGTAAAGATATAGTTCCCTGAACGACGGATTGCGATAGCCCATCGACAGATTGCCTTTTACAGTCAGCGAGGTTAACGGATTTACTGCAATACCGAACTGCGGAACCCATTGGGTGTCAAAGCGGTCGCTGTTGGCCATACGCAAACCTCCGCTGATATTTAGAATCTCAGCGCAAAGCGACTGCGACAGGACTACGTAGGGAGAATATTCAGTGATTGATTTCCGGGCAAGTGTTGTGATAGAACCCTCCGTGTGGTGGTTGCCTCCGGAGACAGGAATTTCGCCGGAGTAGGAATCGAAGTCAAAACCAACAGTCGCCGAGGCGTCTTTCCAAGGGTGGAAATTCTGGTAAAGAATCATGCCGAAACGGTCATCCTTGCTGTGGAAATGGCGGGGATCATCCACGAAATGATTACCGTAGCTGTAATAGATCCGCGCAGTCCTGGAGGTAGAGCCGTAAGTATTGGACACAGTAGCCGCCGCCTCACCTCTTATTATATTCTGCCGGTAGATATCAGTCGACTCCGGATTCGACAGTTTCGGATAAATCGGATCTTTGCCACGGAAATTCATCAGAGTGAAGTCAACGTTTCCATGCCACCGGTCAGAAAAATCATAACCGACCTTTGCGTAGCCATCAGCCTGACGGAAATCGAAATTATCGACAGTTCCGTCAGTGCGGTTATATGAGAGCGATACCAGAGAGGAAAAGCGCCCGAAGCGCATCATGTTTGTCGCCGAGGAAAGCCATGTGTTATATGATCCGTATTGCGACCGGAGGGTAGTATGAACACCGTCACTCTTCGCATTTTTAGTGATTACATTTATTGTCCCGGCCATCGCGTTGGAACCATATAATACCGAACCGGGGCCACGCAGGACTTCGACTCGTTCCGTATATTCCTTGTCATAAAAATCAGCTATATGGTGAGAATATATTCCGGCAAACTGAGGCTGACCGTCAACCATCATCAGCACGGCGCTTGCCCTGTCGCCTCCGACACCACGCAACTTTATATGTCCCGCGCCGCCATTGCTGACACCGAAGCCGAAAACACTGCGCTGGGAGACAAAAAGACCCGGCACCATTCCTGAAAGTGCAGAAAGGACCTGAGTCTCACCTGCCGCGTCAAGCTGACGTTGGCCGATGACTGAAACAGTGTAAGGCAACAGCCGTTGCGGAACAGCGGTATTCGAACCCGTCACGACAACTTCGTCAAGAGTTCTGACTGTATCAGCAGGGGCTGCGACAGCCGACGGAGCCATCACAGAATGAGAATCACTCCCAGCAGTCGCATAAGTGGAATTGGCCACAGCGGCGGCCAGTATAAAACCATAGGCCGACGCAGTTAAAAATCTTTTCATTATCGCTCTATATGGATTTCAATTGCAAAAATACATCTTTAACCTAAAGAGTCAATAATGAAAATCGCTGTATTTTATACCAATATTACATTTGAATTCCCCCAACACATGAGTCAGGATAAAAAGTGATTTTCCGTCTCCGTTATTTTTACTTAAAAATCTTTAGTGAATTTCAAATCACTCTATCGGGATACCGACCTGCTCAGCAATCCTACAATCCACAAAAGGAATATCGCACCCACCACGGAAGTAATCAGATTTCCAATGATGCCGACAGCCGTAATACCAAGCAAGCCGAACAACCAGCCGCCGAAAACACCGCCGATTATACCTACAATCAGGTTGACAACAACTCCAAAACCGCCGCCACGCATCAATTTGCCGGCAACAAATCCTGATACAATTCCAATGAGAATATACCATAAAAAGCTCATAACTCATAAATATTTCGATCGTTCGCAATTTTCTATCCAACGAAACAAATATGTCTTTGGTTCATACAGGCGTGAAATTATAAGCGTGTAACGCATGTTTTGACTTAGATACATCCCCTTTGCAGGCAGGGGGCGGCAGGCGGCATCTGAATGATTGATTTTTAATGCTGATATAAAAAATAATTTATTAATTTTGTGGACGTAACGTCACACATTGGCAAACACTTGACTCAGCTATTAAGAATTGTTACAAAAATCGCCCCATTGTAACATTTTTGTAATCTTTATTTTATTTAAGCAAACCACTGATTATCAACATAATGTATATAATTATAACAAGTTTGTCATTGAATTAACATATTTTCACAATAAATATCTGAATTTTCGTTCCCGCTGTTGTAATTTTGAAGTGTCAAACAAAACAAACCACTGACAATCTATCGAAATTAACAACTCTCCATCACTAATAAAAACGCTTCAATTATGGGAACTCAGGAATTTCAGAACAAGCTTATGAGCCTTCAGAGCAACCTTCTCAACTTTGCGTACATGCTCACCTCAAATCGTGACAACGCATATGACCTGTTACAGGACACCACCCTGAAGGCCCTTGACAACGAAAGCAAGTATGTTGACAATACCAACTTCAAAGGTTGGGTTTTCACCATCATGCGCAACATTTTCATCAACAATTATCGTCGCGTAGCACGCTCGGCCACAGTCATCGACCAGACTGAAGATCTCTATCATCTGAATCTCTCGCAGGATTCGGGACTCGAAACACCGGAAGGATCTTTCGGCGCAAATGAAATCACGGATGCGATCAACGCATTTCCCGATGAATACCGCATCCCCTTCTCGATGCACGTTGCCGGCTACAAATACAATGAAATTGCCGAAAAGATGAATCTGCCTCTCGGAACAATCAAGAGCCGCATCTTCTTCGCCCGCAAGAAACTCCAGACTCAGTTTGCCGACTACCGTTAAGTCAAAGGACTGATCACAACCGGGGGACTAAAGACCCGGCGTCATATAATAAAAAACTATTTTGTAGAGATTAAGTTTCATGTTTCAACTATAACTGTTTCCAAAAAGGTATAATTTTAAAGGTAATAAATAAGATTGGTTTTAATAGGGAAACAATTTTAAGGTATTGATTTGAACACACTAAAGTCCGCCCCGAAGCGATTTCGACGGCGGACTTGTCTTATATCCCCCCTATCGATAGAATCTCCACGGAAAGACGGGCCTGTTTAACCATCCTTCCGTGGAGACCGACCTAAAGACTCCTTTTATACCTTAGCGGGATAAAAAGACGGGAGTTTCTTATTCGGCTGTAAGCAGAAGCACACGCGAGCCCCATTCAGTCCGTTTGTCCTTGTCGACATTATAGCCGGCAGGCATTTCAAGGCCATTGTCCATCAGATAGCGGCCGGTAAAGACTTTTCCTTCGTATTTAAGCGGCTTGTTGTCGATGCGGTTGATCTCACGCACCTTGTAACTGCGGTCCGGATCAAGGCCGGCCATTTTCACTCGCGGAAGCTGCTGATTGCGGAAAGCCTCGGTCTTCCACCAGAAATAAACCGCTTTGTCTTTTTCGGGTGTAGCGTAGAGCAATGACGCCACGCCCAAGCCCTCATAGGGAGACTGCAAGCGATATATGTCGCCCTGCTGCACGATCGGACGAATCTCCTTGTATTCGGCGATTGCCCTGCGGCACTGTTCCCTCTCGGCTGCCGACATGTCGCGCGGCTGGATCTCCATGCCAAGCCGACCGCTCATGGCAACATCAGTGCGATATTTCAGCGGCATGGTGCGATAAGTCTGATGGTTCGGAGTGGCGCTGATGTGTGAGGCCATAGCCACAGCCGGGAAGAAATATGAGGTTCCCCACTGCATATAGACCCTCTGAAGAGCATCCGTATTGTCGCTCACCCAAAATTCATCGAACCAGGGAAGGACACCGTAGTTGGCACGTCCGCCACCGCTTGCGCAAGCCTGGATGGTAAGGTCCGGATATTTGGCGCGGATGCGGTCAAGGACTTTGGCAAAACCTTTGTGATAGTCGATGTAGAGATGGCTCTGGTTGTCGGCCGAGAGATATTGTGAGCCGTGACTGCGGATCGACATGTTGGCGTCCCACTTGATATAGTCGATTTCGGGATATTTTGTCATCAGAGTGTCGACTACTTCGAAAACAAGATCCTGCACTTTAGGATTGGAAAGGTCAAGAACGAGCTGAGTGCCGCCGCGACCGTAAACATGATCGCGATGAGCCGGCTTGATGACGTATTCCGGATGAGCGGCATAGAGTTCGCTTTTCGAGTTGGTCATCTCAGGCTCGATCCATATGCCGAATTTGATGCCGTTGCTTTTTGCCGCGTCGATCAGGCCCTGAATACCATGAGGGAGCTTGCGTGTATCGACTATCCAGTCACCGAGTCCCTGAGTGTTGTTGTCGCGCGGATATTTGACGCCAAACCATCCGTCGTCCATGACGAACAGTTCGCCGCCCATCGAAGCGATATCCTCCATCATCTTTTCCATGCCGGGTTCATCTACATCAAAGTAGACGCCTTCCCAGCTGTTGAGCAGGATCTTGCGGAGATCGTTGCCGTGGGCAAGCTTGTGGTTTCGGCCCCAGCGATGGAAATGACGGCTCACACCGCTCATTCCTTCATTGCTGTAAGTGAAAGCCAGTGGAGGAGTGGTGAAAACCTCACCTTTTTTGAGGTGATATTCCGAATTGTCTTCGTTTATTCCCGCGAAAAAGCGGTGATAGTCGGTTTCGTCCGTATCGATCACCAACTTATAATTGCCGCTGTAACAGAGAGCAGCACCGATGACGCGGCCGTCGTTTTCGCGCGGCTTACCGTCGAGCGAGAGCATCAGTTCGGCATGAGCGGTGTGGGAGTTGCGGACACCGTCACGATTTTTGATCACACGCATCCCGTGGGTAAGAGGCGAACAATCGACACGACCTTCGTTGCCCCACGAGCCGTAGAGCTGCGACAGCCAGACATTGCCGTAACGGACAGGGAGACAAGCCGAGGCAAAGCGGTCGAGAGTCACCTCGCCCTTTTCCTGATGCGAAATTTCTGTCCATGACTCGATCACATCCTCACCGGGATAGGTACGATAGCAGACTGTGACATCAAACGGATAATAAGCGTCTTTCAGTTTCACGGACGTGATTTCGGCTCCGTTTTCCTTACGCGACTCATAGCTGTCGACCTTGAGATCAAGAGTCATGTTGCCATCGGCATGAACGGCACTGAGCGCGGCTTCGCGGGTTGCATCAAGACCATAGGCCGGATAAGCGTCGGCCACCGGGCTTCCGGCTGCACGAAGATTCGAAGCATCATTGTCGGAGATCAGACCGCCGTAGTAGAGGAATTTAAGAGCTTTCCCCTTTTCGGCATCAAGAACAAGCGATGTCGACGGTGTGTCGAGCTTCAGAATCTTGCCATAGGCGCCGCCGGGCAAAGCGGCGATCAGTGACAGCACCAGTGAAAGGCGCCCTATCGTATTCAGTCTCATGTTATATAGATTGGTGATGGTTTGATTTCTGTCAGTTTCTCGATTCAAGCAACAGCTTACCGAATTCGAAGATGTTGCGGGCGGTGATGTCAGGCATCGGATCGGACTCCAGGGCGGTCTGAAGAGTTGTTTCACCTGAAAGCACCAGTACACCGAGCGCTCCCGCGTTGCGGGCCATCGCCACATCGGTATAGATGCGGTCGCCACACATCGCGATCTCGTCAGCGGCGAGTCCGTAGCGGTGACGGATGCCTGAAAGCATGTCGGGATTTGGTTTGCCGATTACGAGATCAGGCTTGCGTCCGGTGGCATATTCGATGGCACTGCACAGAGAGCCGCAGTCGACGAGCACGGTCGGAAGATCTGTCGGACAGACACGGTCCGGGTTGGTGGCAATATAAGGCACACCCTGCGAGGCAAGCCATGCGGCATGGCAAAGACGCGGATATTCAAGAGTGGTATCGAAAGCGACGACCAAAGCATCAGGCAACACTTCAGTCCCGACAGGCAATATCTCAAACCCGGCCTCCTCAAACTCGGCCAACATGCTTGGAGTGCCGAGTGCAAAAATTTTACGGACCTGAGGCATTTCCGCCTTCAGATAGTCAATCGTCGCCACCGCGGTGGTGTACATTTTATCGGGACCGACCTCTATGCCGAGTTTACGGAGTTTCGCAAGATAGTCGGAGATGCTGCGGGTTGGATTGTTGGTCAGGAAAGAGTAGCCAATTCCGTTTGCATCAAGCATATCGAGAAAAGGACGGGTATAAGGGAAAAGGGTCGAACCCATGTAGATTGTACCGTCCATGTCAAGAGCCACATGGCGCACACGGCGACACGCCGTCAGGAGGGTGTCACGGTCAAGGGGCGAAATGTATGTCTCGCAGCTTGCGGTCGAAATGTTATTAGTTGTCATGCTGTTCTTTTTCATGAAGTTGGTCAATAGCAGTCTGCTCTTCGTAGAATTTATTGCTGCGGGCATATCCGTCGCGCGGAGCCATCCACATGGAGATGAATGTCAGGGCGCCCAGTATGCCGACACCTATGATGATATAGAAAACCATGTTCCATCCCCAGCGGTCGGCAACTATACCGATTCCGATTGCCGAAACAAAAGAACCGAAATAGCCGAAGATGCCGGCAAGACCGTTGGCAGTTGCCGAAGCCTCTTTGGTTGCATGGTTTGCCGAGGCAATACCGATCAGAGCCTGCGGTCCATAGATGAAAAAGCCGGCCATTGCAAGGAAAATCGTCGAAACGATAATAGGAAGCTGCGGGAACATAATGAAGATACCCATGAATATCACGGCGAAAGTCATGCAGACGAAACACATCCTGTGAGCCTTGCCGTGGAAGATATGGTCTGTGGCCCACCCGGCGAAGATAGTGCCCACAATCGCAAAGATTTCAAAAGCTCCGACAGACCAGGCGGCATCCTCGATGGACATATTGCGGGCCTCGGTCAGGAATTTCGGGCCCCAGTCAAGAATGCCCATACGCATGACATAGACAAACACATTGGCAATACAGAGAGTCCAGATCCAGCGGTTGGTCCATACCATTGCCTTGAGGAATTTTGCACGCGAAGGAGCCTTGTCTCCTTTGGCCTCCGATTTGCCGGTCTGGGTTCCGGGAAGTTCCGGAAGACCTACGGAACGCGGATCGTCGCGGAGTCCGAAATAAAGCCATGCGGCACCGCAGACCGCCATACATGCGGGAATCCAGAAACACCATTTCCAGGCATCCCAATGTGTGGCATAGCTGAGAATGGTTTTCATGTGCTCGCTGTTGGAGGGATCAAGATTGAGATTGGCTGCGATAGTGCTTATAATCTCCGGATTGCCGCTGAGGTCACGCCCCATTGTACCCATGATGTAACCGCATACCACGACGGCCGATGCGGCCCCGATAGAGTGTGATGTGTTCCATATCGACATTTTCGTAGCTAACTGCGACGGATGAATCCACGAAGGGAGCAAGCGCGCACAGGGAGGATAGCCGACACCCTGAAAATACTGGTTGAGCACAATGGTGACAGCCATCAGCATGATGAGCATGTTGATGAAGTCAGGTCCGCTGTCGACACCCGTAATCCAGGAACTGATATTGACGCCGAAACCGAACATGAAATTAGAAGCGGCACAGAGCAGGAGACCGATAGCCATGATCACACGTGCGCTGAAACGGTCTACGATAAAACCGTTGATGAAACGCGAAAGACCGTAGATCAGCGAGCCGATACCGATGACAATACCGAAACTTGTATTGGAGATGCCATACTGGGCCGTGAGGCCGGGCATGGCGATCGAAAAGTTCTTTCTGACAAAATAATAGATTGCGTAACCGATCATGGAGACAATGATTGTACGCATCTGCCAAGACTTGAAGCGCTTGACGACCTCAGGTTTCCAGCCGGCATAGATGTTTTCAGACGACATAATGTAATGAAGGGTTTTAGAGTTTCATGGTTGGAGAGTTGCTTCTGCAAGATCAGCACCTATATTATATATAGTATAACCGACCGCAGACAGATTTTATTTTACGCCGTTGGCTTTCATTGTAGCTTCCACATCGAGGGCTTCGGCAAGAATTGTCACGGGATTTTCCACTTTGACACCTGTGCTCATCTCGATCTGCCATTTACAGGTCTCACAGTCAGTGGCTACCAGATCGACACCGGCTTCAAGGATGCGGTCGAAAAGCTCACGCCCGATGGCCTGTGAATAAGCATAGTTTTCCTTCTTGAAGCCATAGGTACCGGCTATGCCGCAGCATGACGATTCGAGAGGGACCAGCGTCAGCCCCGGAATGCTTCTGAGAAGCGAGATCGAATGGATGGCCCAGCCGAGTTTCTGCATGTGGCAGGGGGTGTGATATGTGATGCGCTTACGGTAATCTTTACGGAATACAAGCTTCACTTGGCCCTCATCTACAAGACGGTTGAGGAAAGCGGTAGCCAGAAGAATATTATCGCGGATATCGGCATTCTCCACATCAAGCAGGTGGGGATATTCGTCGCGTATAGTGAAAACGCAGGTCGAACTCGTAGCGATGACCGGACGCCCCTCTCCTACCGATTTGCGCATCGAGGCTATGTTGAGACGAGCATCGCGCCGCGCCTCGTCAACCATCTTGTTGGCGATCTTGGCCACACCGCAGCAACGCTCTTTCTCAAGGAGATTGACGCCGTAACCGATGGCGTTCATCAGCTTGACAAAGTCACGTCCGAGCGAAGGGTTGTTGTAGTTGACAAAGCAGCCGTGGAAATATGACAGCTGATTTGCAAAATGAGTCTGGTCAGGAGCCTTGCGGCGCATCCATGACTCAAAAGTCGACGAGGAATATGTCGGAAAATTCCGGTGGCGGTCAATGCCCAGCGTCATATCCATCGCAGCCTTTGTGACAGGCAGTTTCAGGACAGGATTGACGATAAACGACATCGAAGTCGCCATTTTTCCCATGAAATCAGTGCTTGCCAGCATCCTGTCGCGCAGGGAGACCGGACGTTTGTCGTATTTCAGACGGGCTGTCTGAATGATGTCGCCGATCTTTACATTCGACGGACAGGCCACTTCACAGCGCTTGCAGTTGAGGCAATATTTCAGCGCCGCGTCATAGAATTCCGGATTTTTCAGTCTGTAACGCTCTCCGTCCGGGCCGGCCTGCTTTGGCCCCGGATAATCGGGATTTACGGCAAGCACCGGGCAATAAACCGTACAGATCGTACACTTTATGCACTGTTCAAGATTGTTAGGACTGATATTTTTTACTTGGTATTCCATCGTGAATGTGTTGATTTTGGTTTGACAGGGCGACGATTACGCCTGCGAGGCAGCTATGATATGACGGGCGACCTGAAGAGCCGAGAGAATAGCGACACCGCCGCCCGATCCCTCGCGTATTGGGTTGGTGCCGCCGAGAATCGCCCCGACAGCATAGACGTTGCTTGCAGGCACACCGTTGAAAGTCACATGAAATTCGCGGTCGGTGGTCACTCCGAACTGCATATAGGGCTGATTGTCAAAGATACTCTTTCCGCACCAGAGCGACCGGTCGGACGGCGCCTCGACATCAGCGCCGAGAACTGGTTCGTAGATTCTGTCAGGCTCGGCCACGAGTCCCTGGCTGAAGAAACTGCCGGTGGCGAGAATGAAGTTATCGGCCTGAAGGCTCATCCCGCTGAGGTTGGCTGTCTCGATTTCCTTGAGTGATGATCCCTCCATGTAGCCGCGGGTCACATTGTCACCGAGGAAATAAGTGCCTCCAAGCTGCTCGAAATATCTGCGCAGACGGATCTGCGAGCGCATACCGCATACCGACATAGGCAAAACAGGCACACACAGCAACTTCGGACGCACCATCGAGCGCAGTTCCCGGACGGGGAGTTCGGAGTCGATGCCTACGACTGCCGGCATGAACACTACATCCGAATCACCGGCGGCTCTGTTGATTTCAGAGGCAAGCATCTCAAGAACAGGGCCTTTCAACACCTTGGCAATTGCCGCCGCACGCATCTCGGATGAATTTTTGCGCAGCCGTTCAAGAGCCGGGAGCGAAATTGTTGCGAAGTCGCAAGGCAGATTGTGCGCTTTCAGTCCGTCGGCAAGAAAACCTGGAAGAAAATCAAGATAGCCTTTGAAATTTATGATCGTAGCTTTCCGCCAGCCGATCTCCGAGGGGTCTTCACAAATCGCATAGTCATCCATCGTCAGCCATGTCGGCTCGCAAAGTCCCAGCGGAGTCAGCCGGAAATGATTTTTCGAAGCATCTCCGACGAAAGTCAGACCTGCGTCCGCCAGAATCCGTTTGGCCTCATCGGCAAGCGCCGGAATGGAGGCTGCTCCGATCTTTGAATAAGGATGTCCGGGAGGCAGCGAACCGATCGCATCCAGAGGATGGAGGAGTTCCTTTCCGTCAACATTACCGAGCAATCCGAAAGATCCGGAATAAAAATGCAGGGCACTCTGCCCAGACGAGATTATGGCTACCTTACGGCCCGAACGCGCGAGTCTGACACCCGCGATCAGTCCGCTCAGGCCACCACCTATTATAATAGTATCGTATTTCATCGGAATTGTTTTATTGATCGGCCTTTTCTGTTGTCTGACATTCGCATTCCTCCTCGCGCGGGGCAAGTCCGCAGACACCGCGGTAGAGCCAAGTCATGAACTGGGCTTCGACGAGAGTCTGTCCCCAGGCTACAGGCATCATCCCTTTCCAACGTTCGTTGATAAAACTTGCCAGATCATCAAGCGCGGCGGGAGGATTGCCGGTCTCGTCTCTGAGAATCGCGGCCGCGCGACATGCGCACAGCCCACCTTGACATGTCCCCATGCCCATTCTGGTACGGCGACGCAGATTGATCAGGCTGTCGGCATGAAGTTTCTTGATCGCATATTTGATCTCGCCGACCGATACCTGTTCGCATTCGCAGACAAGCGCATCGTCTTCATCGGCATTGTAGACGATCTCGGAACTCATCGAGCCGTGACGTCCCTGGGCGGCTTTCTGATCAGTGCTCAGTTCGATTATATGCGATTTGCGCTTACGGCCTTCGCCGTCGGTCCGCGGAAGATCCGAACCCGGTAGCGGAATTTCGACTGTACGGCATTTCTTGTCCGTAATTCCCAATTTTCGACAGGCCATATCCGTGGCCCACTCGGCCATCAGACGATAAGTCATCAGCTTGCCTCCTGAGATGGTGATCATACCCTCTACACCATCGCGCTGCGCATGGTCCATGCAGACAATGCCTCGGCTGATGCTACGGCCGGAAGGATCATCGTCCGAAGCGATCAGAGGTCTGACTCCCGCATAGGCCCTGAGAATTCTGGTATAGGCGAGACATGGAGCTATCTTGATTCCCTCGCGCAGCAGGACGTCGACTTCTTCGCCGGTGACATCCATCCGGTCCACCTGATCAAGCGGAATGCGGCTCGAAGTGGTACCGATAAGCGAAATCGTATCGCCAGGCACAAGAATATCGGCATCGGCCGGCTTACGGCAACGGTTGATGACGACATTGTTGACCCTGTGTCCGAAAATCAGCAGCGCACCCTTGGCCGGAAACATATTAACCTTTATGCCTGCCATAGCGCAGATACGCTGCCCCCAGATACCGCCGGCATTTATCACCAGCGAGGAACGCACTTTGAACTTCTGGCCTGTGCGCTGTTCGCGGAGCTCTACTCCGGTAACTCGTCCGGATTCCATCAGCAGATCCGTCACTTCATGATACGTCAGTATATCGGCTCCGTGTTCACGGGCATCCATGACATTGGCCGTTGTCAGGCGGAACGGATCGATCGCACCGTCAGGTACCTTTACCGCACCTATTATATCCTTGTTGACAGCAGGTTCGATGGCGATTGCCTGAGCCGGATCTATCACTTCGGCGTTTATTCCGGCCTTCAGACAGGATTCGACAAAATTTTTCTGATATCCCAGATCATCTTCCGGGAGCGTGACAAAAAGGCCTCCGGTCTCTTCCACGCAGTGGCGTGCTATACGCCGGAGAATCATGTTTTCCTTTATACACTCACTGGCCGACTCCTGATCGGTGACAGCATAGCGCGCCCCGCTGTGAAGCAAACCGTGATTTCGACCTGTGGCACCGGCCGTAAAGTCAAAGCGCTCCACGAGCAACACAGACAGTCCGCGCATCGCGCAGTCGCGGGCCGTTCCGGCTCCGGTGGCCCCGGCGCCGATGACTATGACGTCATAGTGTTCTTTACTGTGATTCTTATTCATGGATTTTATCCGGGATTTAAAGGAGAGAAGATCTGGTCATGCAATTTATTTCGATTTACTTTCGAAATATTTTCGTTTCTATTTCGCAACAAAAGTATAAATCTTTTATTAAAAAACAAAATATTTTTGCATCGGTAAATGTTAAAAACACGATCTTTTTTACACCTGTCCCGGTTTTTTAACTAATTATTTATGAAATTCTCAAATATAATTAATACATTTGCCCTTGACATAGTGCAAATATTACCCTAATTACACCTTAATATATATAATATATATGACAAAGGAAGAACGGCATAATCTGATCCTTGAAACTCTCATCCGCCATGAATCAATTCCTGTTTCGAGCCTGTCGCTGCTTTTGGATGTATCAGCGGTTACGATCCGTAAGGACCTTACCGAACTCGAAAGCGCAAACAAGCTCTATCGCAGTCATGGCAAAGCCGTGCTTATCAATCCATATATCAACAACCGCTCGATCCTTGAAAAAGAGAAACTCGCGCGCCGCGAGAAAGAGCTTATAGGCCGCGAGGCCGCATCAATGATCACGCACGATGACTCGATCATCATTGCGTCAGGGTCGACAGTGCTGGCTTTCGCCCATTGTATCAAGCCGATCCACCGTCTGACAGTCATAAGCGCATCACTCAAGGTTTCAGAATTCCTCGGTACAAACGAAAACATCGAAGTGATACAGTTAGGCGGGACATTGCGCCACAGCAGCCTGTCGGTTGTCGGCAAATATGCCGAAGCTCCGCTCAGCGAATTCTGTTGCAGCAAGCTCTTTATCGGAGTGGACGGAATCGACCTTGACTTCGGTCTGACCACCACCGACATACGCGAAGCCGATCTGAATAAGGTCATGATGCGGACTGCCCAGAAAACAATCGTTCTGGCCGATTCCTCAAAATTCCGTCGCCGCGGATTCAGCAAGATAGCAAACATCACAGATGTCGATACCATCATCACCGACTCCAACATCCCTGCTACAATAAGCCAGGCCATCGAGGACCTCGGAATCGAACTGAGGATCGTCGACATAAAAGATTATGCACCAAGCATGGATTCTCAGATATAAAGATCCGCCAGAAACCTGACAGCACCCTTCACTCTTCGCGCCGATCAGACACCAAACAGACATTATCCCCCTCCGACACCCGGCTTAGCCGACCCTGTCAATCAGCCGGAGCCGCAACAGCTTCGGCCACACACAACTTTTCGCCCACACGAGCCTTTCATTTTCCCTCAAAACGCAACGATAAAACCACGTAACACCCCAAAAACCGAAATCTTTATCACTTATTTTTGAAATTTAATCAAAATTCAACAAAAAAGTGCTAAAAAAATTTTGTCAATTAGCATATATATTATACTTTTGTTGCGACTTGAAATCACTAAACTTTCGTTTTAACCCAAAATCGAAACCAAGCCGACGAATCGCTCCACCTGAGACCACCTCAGAGACTACCCTGCTCGACTCTCCCGTGCAAACCAACTTGCTCCCTGAATCATACACCCTTAAAACATAACAAAACCGATCTGTAAAAAACAAGCGTCCTATGCCAACGGGTCAGACATGCGGAAATGCGCATACCTGACAGTCAAAACCCGGAAAATACCAAAAAACAACATAACCAAATCAACCTTATGAAAAAAACGTTTCTCAAAACACTTCCGGCGATAATGCTTTGCTTTATCGGCTTTTCGTCGTGTGGTGTGGACGACACGGCAGAAGACGCCGTCCCCCGTCTGAAGGTAGATCAAAACCGAGTGGAGTTGATCAGAACCGGCACACTCTCAAGCGGTGCCGCCGCCACGCTCACAATCACTGCCAATAAAGGCTATGCAGTTACCAGTGACGCAGAATGGCTTTCCGTAGACCGGCCTACCGGCAAAGGAGCCGTAAGCGTCAATATTCTTGCCCAGGAAAATGAAAGCGGCGCCGTACGCAAAGGACTTCTCACAGTCACTTCCGCCTCCAACCTCAGCGAAACAATCACCGTAATCCAGAATCTCGAAGAAGACCGTGACGACCATATGCCTGTCGGCCATGTCTATTTTCAGGATGACTTCACATGGTGCGTAGGAGGCACTGATGACGTAGGCAACCAGGCAATCGGCGATGCCCGCAACATCTATACATGGAAATATGCCGACAACGGCTTCACCAACCCGCTCCCGACATTCCAGAGCCGATATGAAGACTTGAACTCAAACGCGCAGACCGTCTATACAATGGCCGGCTACCTCAAGTTTGACCGCACCAACACAATCACTGCGATCGCAATCCGCAATCTCGGCATCGCAGCTGAAAAATCCACAAACGTCAAAGTCAGCTTCAAATGCGCACGCTACAATACTGACAAGACCACAGTCGTTGTGGCCATCGAAGGCGAAGGCACCATCGACGGCGGCTCACAGGCAGGCACACGCATTGTCAGCGCACCGGTGGCAATGTCGGCCGACAAACTGATATGGTCCGATGTCAGCGTCAACCTCCGCGGCATCTCTTCCAAAACCAAGATCATCATCGGCGAGCAGACTTATGTCAAAGACGGCATAAACAACAGTGGAACCTATCGCTGGTACATGGACGACCTTAAGGTTGAGCGCATCGAGCGCTAAGGCCACCACAATCTTATTAACCGTAGAATCAATCAACAATCATGAAACTACATAAAAATTTCATATTCGCGTCAGCACTCGCGCTCGCGACAGGCTTAGGCCTTGCTCTCACGGGCTGCAACGACGATGACGAGAATCTTCCCGCCCACTTCAAGGCCGACACCCGCGAATTTACAGTCGAATACGACGGCCTAACGACAAAAGGCGAAGAACCCTCATTCACCCTCAACACCAGCGGTCGGTGGAGCGTAAGCCAGAAAGACGAATGGATACATCTTTCAAGAGAATCCGGCACACGCGGCAGCCACAAGATCTTTGTCACCGCTGACGAGAACACGACAGGCGAGCAACGTTCCGGTTTCGTGGAAATCAAGCTCTCAGGCAGCGACAAAACCGAACTCCTCGCAGTCACTCAGAACAAGAAAGTCGGCACTCTCGCCGTTAGCCCGGCCCTTATAAATGTCACGACTCTCGGCAATGCTGCCGAAGACGAGACCCTCGCGTTCACGATCGACACAAACTCCGACTGGTCGATCGAACTCCCCGCAGGCTGCGACTGGATCACTCCATCAAAGACAGCCGGACAGGCCGGTAAAGAAAAAATCACATTCACAGTCGGACTCAATGCGACAGGAGCTGCACGCGAAGCAAAGATCACAGTCAATGCCGGTGCTCTCTCACGCTACACAACTGTCAAGCAGGACGGAAGCGTGTTCACTGTAACAAAAGACGGTGCACCTGTAACCAAACTGACTTTCGCCGCATCAGAGACAAGCGGTCTCAGTTCAGAACTCACTCTCGGCTGCATCGAAAGCTGGACACTCACTTCAAAGCCCGAATGGCTGAGCGTAAACCCGACAAGCGGAGATGCCGGTGAAACCCTTGTCACCCTCACCGCCGAAGTCAACACCGAAGGCGCCCGTGAAGGCAACATCACTCTCACCACCGCTCACGGTCTTGTCCTCACTGCCCCGGTAATCCAGCTCTCAGACCGTCCCGAACCTGACTCCAAGGCTGTCGGTTTCGTCTACTACAACGACGACTTCTCATGGGTTAAAGGTGGTTCTGACCAGATCAGCCATATCAATGGCGGCAAGCCCAACGATGCCCGCAACATTTATACCTGGGATTTCAAAGGCAACGGATTTGATGATGTTCTCGCCCTTTTCAATCAGAAATACGACGATTACAACGCATCGGCCAAAGTGATCTATGCGATGGACGGTTACCTGAAATTCAACAAAGGCGGTGAACAGACTGCAATCAGCATCAAAAACGAGCTTCCTATCGAAGGCGGCCACTATGCTAATGTCGATGTTACTTTCCGTGGAGCCAAAAACGGCACAGACCCTGTAACAGTCACGGTAGTGATTGAAGGTGACGGCGAAATTGTCGACGGTATCAGCAAAACCCAAAGCAAGGAACTTGAACTTTATCACAATTCCAACACTGACATTCCCTGGACATGGAGCGACATTAAAGTCACCATCAACGGCGCCACATCCAACACACGGATCATCATCGGTGCGACTCCGTTCATCAACAACGGTTTCAAAACCGTACCAAAATATCCCGACAACGGTAAGACTTCATACTACCGCTGGTTCATGGATGACCTTAAAGTAACCCGAATCGAGACCAAATAAAAACAGTAAACAACAATGAAACACAGACATAATATAGCAAAAAATCTCAAGGGGTTATTTTGCGCCTTATTCCTCAGTCTGCTTTCGACGGCCTTCATGACAGCGGCCGCACAAGTCACCGGTACAGTGACCGATACTGACGGCGAGCCACTGACCGGAGCCACAATCGTAGTGGAAGGAACCAAACTGGCAGCCGCCGCTGACATCGACGGCAACTTCTCGCTCAACGCCAAGCCGGGACAGGTCCTGAAAGTGACCTATGTCGGCAAACTTCCAGCCGAAGTCAAAGTGCAGTCCGGCAAGACACATTATAATATAGTACTCGAATCGGACGACAAGCTTCTTGACGAAGTAGTGGTTGTCGGCTACGGTACAATGGAGAAAAAACGTGTGACTTCCGCCATCACCTCCATCAGCGCCGACGACATGATGTCTGGCCTCGGCGGCGCCACCATCGCAACCGCTCTTCAGGGCAAGATCTCAGGTCTCACCACCACCGGCAGTGCCTCGCCTAACGCCTCCAACGGCTATCAGCTCCGCGGTGTCGCCTCTGTCAACGCAGGTCAGGGCCCGTTGGTTGTGATCGACGGTATTCCCGGCGGCGACCTCCGCGCTATCAATCAGGAGGACATCCAGTCGATCGACGTACTCAAGGATGCCTCGGCAGGTGCTATCTACGGTACACGTGCGGCAGCCGGTGTGATCCTCGTGACCACCAAGAAGGCCAAAGAGGGCAAAACTCAGGTCAACTACTCATGCGAACTCTCGATCGAGAGCGTACGCAAGCACCTCGACCTCCTTTCATCTCAGGAATATATCGAACGTGGTCTCGGCCAGGACTATGGCTATGACACCGACTGGTACAAGGAACTTACCCGCGACAATCCCCTGAGCCAGCGTCACGTGCTGACCATCTCAGGCGGTACCAAAGACCTTCAGCTCTACTCTTCACTTATGTATTCCGACCAGCAGGGTATCGTCAGAGGTGACGGCCGTACAGACTATTCGGCCCGTCTCAACGGACGTTACAACATGTGGGACGGCGTTGCCGAAATCAGCATGAAAGCGCAGTTCCGTCAGGCCGACCGCGACAAGCGCAACGGTTCCTATACTTTCCAGAAAGCCATCGAACTCAACCCGACAATACCCTTGTGGGACCCCGAAAATCCCTCCAACTACAATGTAAGCGGCCCCGGCATGGGAGGCAACTCATGGAACCCCGTAGCCGACATCGAATACAAGGACTACTCCGCCAAAGACCAGTGGTTCCTCGGCGACGCCACTCTGAAACTCAACCTCATGAAAGGTCTCTCAGTCCAGGGAACAATGGGTCTGGATCTGCGCCAGTATCAGTACAACCTCTATTACAGCCAGAAGCACAACGAAAGCGTCACTTCAAGCAAACGCGGCAAAGCCACACACGAGTTCAGCAAATCGCTCAACAAATCGTTTGAAGCCTATGCCAACTACATGCGTGAATTCGGCGATCACTTCATCGACGCGGTCGCAGGTTACAGTTTCTATGAAAACGAAGGCACCGAAAGCTTCGAAATGACCAACGCCAACTTTACTGTCGACGGCATCGGACCCTGGGACATGAGCGCCGGTACCGACCTCAGCGACGGCCAGGCATCCATGGAATCAAACAAGAATCCCCGTCAGCGCCTGCTCTCGTTCTTCGGACGTGCCAACTACTCTTACGCCGACAAATACATGGCAACCGTCAGCTATCGCCGCGAAGGTTCCTCCAAGTTCGGTAAAAACAACCGCTGGGGTAACTTCTGGTCAGTCTCCGGAGGCTGGCGCATCTCCCGCGAGAACTTCATGGAAGGAATCGACTGGATCAACGACCTCAAACTCCGTGTAGGTTACGGTGTCACCGGTAACAACGACTTCGGCAGCGGCTACACAGTGCGCACCTACAAGTCAAACGATATGTATCCCACCAACGGCATCTGGCAACCCGGCTACGGATCGACCAAGAACATCAATCCCGACCTGAAATGGGAGGAAAAGAAAGAGCTCAACATCGGTCTCGACTATTCAGTGCTCAACAACCGCATCTCCGGTAAGTTCGACTGGTACCACCGCCGCGTCGACGACATGCTCTTTGAAGTAGCTGCCCCCGTGCCCCCGATGGTCTACACGACAGTGATGAAAAACATCGGTAGCCTCACAAACACCGGCTGGGAATTCGAAATCACCGGCATACCCTTCTCGTCGCGTGAGTTCTCCTGGACCTCAACCGCCCGCATCTCACACAACACCACCAAGATCAAGAATCTCGGTGACAGCGATTCGTTCATGCTTCCCTCCGCAATGCCCGCATCAATGGGCTACGAGCACAAACTCGTCAACGGCTCAAAGATCGGCCAGTTCTGGCTCTTCAAATATGCAGGTCTTGACGAAAACGGCAAATGGCTCATCTATGACAAGGACAACAACGTGGTTCCCGCCAAAGACGGCTCCGTCAACAACCTTGTCGACGCCAACAAGCACTGGGTCGGCAACGCCATCCCCAAGGCCATCGTCTCCTGGGAAAACAATTTCCGCTACCGCAACTTCGACCTCGGCATCAACCTCCGCTCATGGATCGACTATGACGTGTTCAGCGAAATCATCCTCTATCACGGCCTCAAGACCAACTCTCAGGAAAATGTGCTGAAGATCGCCTATACGGACAATGCGGCCATCAACGACTCCCGCATCACTTCAGACTACTTCCTCAGCGACGCATCCTTCATCAAGATTGACGCCGTATCGCTTGGCTATACTCTCGACACAAGCAAGTGGAACAAGTATCTGACCCGCGCCCGCTTCTACGTAACCGCCCGCGACCTCTACACCTGGACCAACTACAAAGGCTACAACCCCGAAGTAAGCATCAACGGTCTCTATCCCGGTGTGGAATATGTCCGCAACTCAAGCAATATGTATCCGCAGACAACCCGCTGGACATTCGGCCTCCAGCTGACATTCTAAACCATGCAGAATTAAATTCAACCGACTATGAAATGTAACTTCAAACATATAGCACTGGCACTGCTCGGAGGCGCAACGCTCTTTTCATGCGAGCTTGACGAGAAATTCTACTCCAGCGTGACCCCTGACACATTCATCACCTGTCCGGAGAACACCTATGCCATCCTCTGCCGCCCCTTCACCCACTGGAAGTGGTATCTCGGAGCCGAACGTTGGTATCTTCAGGAACTGACCACCGATGAAATGACCTGCCCGACCCGCGGAAGCGACTTCTACAACAACGGTGAGTACATCCGTCTTCAGGAACACACTTGGACCGGCGACGACCGCCATGTGAAGAATGTATGGGACGGTACCATGAGCGCCATCTCCCGCACACTCGAAGCCAAAGAAGACCTCTCAGGCGTCAACTACAACGCCATCGGCCTCTCTGACGAAGTAAAGAAAGACCATATCAACCAGCTCAACGCCATTCTCGGATGGTACTACATGCGCGGCCTCGACTATTTCGGCGGCCTCCCCATCTTCCGCAGCAATAACGACGCTCCCTGCGCCCGTTCGACCGACAAAGAGACCTTCGAATACTGCGAGACGCTCTTCAAGAACGCCATTCCTCTAATCCGACCCAAAGCATCGCTCGGAGAGGCGCAGGACGGCTACATCCGTCAGGGTGCCGCAGCCATGATGCTCGCCGAACTCTACTTCAACGCCGAAGCCTACGGAGCCGGTGACCATTACGCTGAATGCGCGAAGATCTGCGAGGACCTCATCAAGGGCGAATACGGCGCATATGACATTGACAAAACCTGGTACGGCCCCCACTGCTTCGACAATGACAAGTCACCCGAAGCCGTGTGGTATGTACCCTCACAGAACTCCAAGATGGAATTCAACTGGTACTACCGCTATTTCTACAACCACCAGGCCGACAAATATTTCAACTGCCCCTTCCCCGCCTCACGCTACAACGGGTTCCAGCTCTCGCCCTCTCGCGAAAAAGAAGGCGGTCCGGTCATGGACTACAAGCTCGGCAAGAGCTATGAGAAGTTCAACGATGCCGACCTCCGCAAGAAGCCTTACGTATATCACGGCAACAAGGAATATGAAGGCATGTTCTGTGTAGGTCTCCAGAAGAATCCCTACACCGGCGAAGTGGCCATCGGTCAGAAAGACATGGCAGGCAAACCTGTCGTACTTGTCGACTATGTCAATGTCAACGGCAACAGCAGCACCATGATGGACGGCTCGGAAGCATCCGGAATCCGTCTGGTCAAGATGCCTATCCCCAACATCGACGACAAGGACCTTCTCTGGAATCCTGACTGGCCCTGTATGCGCTTCACCGAGGTATATTACATGCTCGCCGAATGCAAATGGCGCGCCGGTGACAAGAAAGGCGCCGCCCAGCTGATCAACGATGTGCGCAAGCGCAACTTTGTCAACGGCAACGATCCTGACCCCGTGACCGATACCAATCTTGACGTCTACCGCATGGCCGACGAATGGCAGATCGAATTCCTCGGCGAAGGACGCCGCCGCACTGACCTCATCCGCCTCGGTCTCTACACGACTGAAAGCTGGTGGGCCCACAAGCCGACAAACGACAACAAGAAGCGCTTCCCGCTTCCGACTGAAGCTATCGCAGGCAACCCGCTCCTCGAACAAAATCCGTTATAAATTCCACTCCTCTCTCCTCCTTTGAACCCCTTAACATTCAAACTCTATGAAATTTTTCAGATATATAGCTTCAGCGCTTGTGGCAGTCAGCTTTCTGACATCATGTTCCGACGATGTTGTGGCCGAACGACGCCCGGGAGCTGACTCCGATCCGCTTACAATCAAAGCGCAGTTTGGCAAAAATCTTGTAGGCCGGGTGACTGTTGACGGACGCCCCCGTCAGGGCGTGGTCGTCAGCGACGGCATCAACGTGATGACTACCGACGCCAACGGCGAATATCAGATGTACACCACAGGTCGCCAGCACGTTTTCATCTCCGTACCTGCTGACTGCGAGCTTCCGACTCATCTCGGAGATCCGAAATTCTACAAGACACTCGATTTCTCCGATGCAGCCATCATCCAGCGTGATTTCAAACTTGTGTCAATCTCGCCGAAAACAGAGTGGACCCTTTTCACAATGGCCGATCCGCAGCTCGGTAACGACAAGGATATAACAGAGTTTACAGCTATGGTTCCCCGCATGGCAGAATTTGCATCCGGCCTCGCAGCCAATGTCTACGGAATTTCACTCGGCGACATCGTCTGGAACAAGCCTGACTATTATGCCACCTACTCTAAAGAGATGCACAACATACCGGTACCGGTATTCTCCGTTATCGGCAATCATGACCACAACGAAGGTATCAAGAACGACACTGAAAGCGACCGCGATTTCCGCAACGCCCTCGGTCCGACCTACTATTCCGCCAACATCGGCGACTGCCACCTCGTTGTGCTTGACGACGTACTTTACAGCGGTGCCAACGGCCGCAACGACTACATCGGAGCAATCACCCAGGCCCAGCTCGAATGGCTGGAGAAAGATCTGAGCTATGTCGATCATGACAAAGCCATAATTGTCGGTCTTCACATACCGACAATGCGCCGCAACCGCCCAAGTTCACACCTGACCAACTGCAACGCTCTCTATGATCTGGTGAAAGATTTCAAGGATGTGCAGATCCTCTCAGGCCACAGCCACAACCACTACACCACCACCATCGCATCGAACATCACCGAAACTACCTTTGCCTCTGTCATGGGCGCATACTGGTATCCTCTGTGCAACGACGGCGCGCCCCGCGGCTACGGAGCCCTTGAGTTCAACGGCAACAAAGTCGTCAACAAATACTTCATCGGCGACGGCTGCGACCGCAACTATCAGATGAAGCTCTACGCTCCAGAAGACGCCGTGCTCTGGAATCCGTCGAAGAAAGCAGGCGATGCCTACGACAAGATTCTCGCCAACATCTTCTGCTGGCACGAAGACTGGACCGTCGAGGTCAAGGAAGACAACGGCGCCTGGACAGTGCTTCCCGCAAGCGCCCGTCTGGTACCCTCTCAGAACGGCGGCAAATGCTGGGACCCCGATGTACGTAAAGCTGCCGAAGCCAACGGCGGTGAACTCCCGGCCAACCACGGCGGTTCGAAACCGGAAGACAACAACGACCATATGTTCCTCTACACTCCCGGTGAAAACTGGCAGAGCGTAAGCTTCCGCGCCACAGACAGTTTCGGCAACGTCTACACCGAGACTATCAACAATAAATAACCCGAATCACAGCCAATCATGCGAAAAGCCTTGAAATACATTTCTTCATTAGCCCTGATGATCTCATCAGGGCTAATGGCCTTTGCCGGGACCACTGCGCAAAACCCGATGGTTTTCGGCAACAACCGACTTTCGATCATCACCCCGACCCTTCTGCGTCTTGAATATGCCAACGATGCAAAATTCATCGACGCTCCGACCCTGTTCGCCTACGACCGCACCAACATGCTCTCGCCTGAGGAAATCTCCGTCCGCGAACTCGGCGACAACTGCTACGAAATCAAGACTCCGGCACTGCGTATCTGGTACAAGAACGACGGCTTCCCCTTCTCGACATCAAATCTCCATGTATTTTATACGCTCGACGGCAAAGAAAAGAAATTCACCAACCGCTTTCTGCCGAAAAACAATCTCGGAGGTCCCGTAGAGACGCTTGACCGTGTCACCAAAGAGATCCCGATGAACGACGGCATTCTCAGCAAGGACGGATGGTATATGATCGACGACGAACGCACCGATCTTCTTGTCGACGGCTGGATCAAACCGCGCGACACCGACTCACACATTCAGGACCAGTATTGCTTCGTCTACGGCAACGACTATAAGGCCGCCCTCGCCAGCCTCGGCGCCATCAGCGGCAAGGTGCCGATGACACGCAAGTATATCCACGGCGTATGGTATTGCCGCTACTGGGACTATACCTCCGACGAGTTCCTCGATATCATCCGCGGATATGACAAGAACGATTTCCCGATTGACAACATTGTGTTCGACATGGGCTGGCACACCAATGACGCCACTGTCGGTACCGGCCACAACGGCCATCTCAACTGGAACGGCTACACATGGAACCGCGAGCTTATCCCTGATCCCAAAGCACTGATCGACTCCTGCCATGCCCGCGGCGTGACCGTTTCGCTCAACGACCATCCTCACGACGGTCTGCGTCCCCACGAAGAGCACTATGCCGATTTCATCAAGGCACTCGGAGTGACCGACGGAACAGTACCTCTCTTCAACACAGCCGACAGCAACTACATGGCCAAATTCTTTGACTACGCACATCGTCCGAGCGAAGACATGGGCGTGGATTTCTGGTGGCTCGACTGGCAGCAGAACTATCTCTATCCCCACGTTCGCGGACACCATTCCACCACCCTCGCCTGGATCAACGAACTCTACTACCGCGATTCGCAGCGCAACGGCAAGCGCGGAGCCGGTTACAGCCGCTGGGCAGGATGGGGCGACCACCGTCACCCGATCCAGTTCTCAGGCGACGCTCAGGCCAACTGGGAACTGCTCGCTTTTGAAGTGAAACTGACTGCTTGCAGCGGCCAGGGCGGATGCTACTACTGGGCTCACGACATCGGCGGCTTCCGTGGCGATCCCAATCCCGAACTCACCGTCAGATGGACTCAGTTCGGCGCACTCTCCGCTGCCCTCCGTGTCCACTCGACCAAAGACAAGCGCCTTGACCGCCGTCCATGGATCAGCGGTGACCGCGAGACCAAAGCCATGAGAAAGATGTATCACATGCGTTCCGAAATGATGCCCTACATCTATTCAAGCGTATGGCAGACACACAACACCATGGTGCCTCTCAACCGCTCGATGTTCATCGACTACGGCGATCAGAAAGAATCCTTCGGTCAGCCCCAGCAGTTCACTTTCGGCGACATCCTGCTTGCAGCCCCGATCTCCACTCCCGGAGAAGGTGCTGACAAAGTAGCCTCGCAGAAAGTATGGTTCCCCAAAGGAGAGGTATGGTATGACTACTTCACCCACGAGCGTAAGGACGGCGGCCAGACCGCACAGATCGAGAAACCGCTTGAAGAATTCCCCCTCTATGTAAGAGGCGGCTGGGTGCTTCCGATGCAGCCCTACACTTCCCGTCCGGCAACAGCTCCGCTTGAGACCCTCGTGATGCGCGTCTATCCTGCGGCCACCGATGCAGACAATGTGTTCAGCCTCTATGAGGATGACGGTATTTCGCTCGATTATCAGAAAGGCGCATACGCAACCACTGCCCTCCGCTACACCCAGAAGGGCAACAGGGCCACTGTAACAGTAAGTCCTGCCGAAGGTTCATACCCCGGACAGACTACACGCCGCGCCTACTGCCTCCAGCTCCCCTGCCTCAAGGACAATGCCAAAGTAACTGTCAACGGCAAAAAAGCCAAGACCGAGTATGACGAGGCTGCGAAATGCCACGTTGTGAAAGTCGCAGCCACTTCTGTCAATAAACCCGTAACCATTGAGTATAATATCTAAATGTACACGATGAAAATATTACGTCTGTTTGCCGCCGCCACACTTCTTGTGGCGGCCGGCACTATAGCGGCCGCATCGCCGAAAGTGATCGCTCACCGCGGCTACTGGAAAACCGACGGTTCCGCCCAGAATTCGATCCGCTCCATTGTCAAGGCTGATTCCATACACTGCTATGCCTCTGAATTCGACGTATGGATGACTGCTGACAGTGTCCTTGTCGTCAACCATGATCCGGAAATAAACGGTGTGCATATCGAATCTTCTCCCGCCTCCCGCGTCCTCGCTGAAAGGCTAGCCAACGGAGAGCATGTCCCCACCCTCGAATCATATCTCGCCACCGCTTCGAAGCTCCCCTCACGCATAGTCTGCGAGATGAAGCGCCACGACAGCCGCTCGCATGAGAAAGCTGCCGTCAAGGCCATTCTGGCGATGGTGAAAAAATACGGGCTTGAAAACAAAGTCGACTACATCACCTTCTCAAGCGACGGTTTCAAGAATTTTATCAAGTATGCACCCAAAGCCACCGGAGTCTACTATCTCGACGGTGACTACATACCCTCACAGATCAAGCAGATGGGAGGCGCCGGCATCGACTATGCCATCAAGGTGATGAAAAAGCACCCTGAATGGATCAAGGAATGCCACGATCTCGGTCTCCTGGTCAACGTTTGGACTGTCAATTCCGAAGCCGATATGAAATGGTGTATCGACCACAATGTCGACTTCATCACGACCAATGAGCCCGAACGACTCCAGTCTCTTCTGAAGGCACGCTCAAAATAATCAGAAACAGCCATGCAGAAACGTATTGTCATCTGCCTCCTCCCGCTCCTCGCCCTTCTGCTGTCCGCAGGAACCGCCGCGCAGGATTCACTGCCTGAGAAGCACAGTTTCACCTATGGTGATACCGTGCGTACTTACCGCATGTATCTTCCTGACGGACTTAAGCAAGATGCGCCGCTCGTTGTCTACACTCATGGCTACGGGTCGTCGAAAAGATGGCTGAAAGACCTTAACGAGGTTGCCGACAGACATGGTTTCGCCGTATGCTACCCAGACGGCGCGCCTGATTCCCGCGGCAAGGACGGCTGGAAAGTGGGCTACCCTCCTCAGGAATCAATGACAGTGGACGAGGCCGATTTCTTCCGCTCTCTTCTTGCGGAAGTGACATCGCGTTTCAATCTCAGCCGCGACAATGTGTTCATGGCCGGAATGTCAAACGGAGGCGATCTCTGTTACCAGCTGGCGTTCACCTCACCCGAACTTTTCCGTGGCTATGCCTCTGTCGCCGGACTGGCGTTCGAATGGCTCTACCGTCAGCACAGGCTCTCTATTCCGGTCCATTTTCTTGAAATTCATGGAAATGCCGACCGCACGTCACGCTGGGAAGGAGATCTGACCAACGACGGAGGCTGGGGCTGTTACATTTCAGTGCCTCAGGCTGTGCGCTCACTTGCCGAAAACAACGGCTGCACCAAAGTGGCCGTCGACTCGCTTGCATCTCTGCGTGATCCCCAACGTCTGATCACCCGCACGGTCCACTCAGGCTCCCCTTCCGGCCGCAACGTTGTCCTCTATGAAATATATGGTGGTAAACATTCTTGGGCGGATCGAGATCTCCCGACAGCGGAAATCATCTGGGATTTTTTCAGACCACTGCTGAAATAGCCTCACGCTATCTACAAAGAATCAACGTTTTATTGTAACTCTGAAAGATCAATTCCGGCCAACACGGAATATTGATTTTTCAGAGTTACTTTGTATATTTGTACTTTCAATGTTCAACAATTCATCTCACAACTGACAGCAATGACTGAATTTATCGACACCTGGAAAGAAGCATTGGCTTCAGATATCATACCCGGCAAACGCGAGATACTTCAGCGCTTTTTCAAGACGGGTCCGGGCCAATATGGCGAAGGAGACATATTCCTTGGCAACACAGTCCCGGCAGTCCGGAAAATTTCACGGCTCATGGCCGATGCGCCTTTCGAGGCCATCGATACAATGCTCGCTTCGCCGGTTCACGATCACCGGCTGTCAGCGTTGTTAGTCCTGGTCGAACGCTATCGCAGAGCGCGCAAAGCAGAGGAACCCCAACGTCGCGAAATCGTCGATTTTTATCTTGCCCACACCCGCAGCATCAACAACTGGGACCTTGTAGACCTTTCAGCGCCCAAAATCATCGGTGAATACATCTGTGAAAGCGGACGGACCGATATTCTCGATCGCTTGAGCCGGTCATCCGATCTCTGGGAACAGCGTATCGCCATTGTCTCTACATGGACGTTGCTTAAAAACAACATAACAGCCCCTACCATCGCCATCTCCCGACGCTATCTCAACCATCCGCATGATCTGATACACAAAGCGACCGGATGGATGCTTCGCGAAATGGGAAAGAGAGGGCATGAAGATATGCTTTATGAATTTCTTGACCTTCATGCCTACGAAATGCCCCGCACCATGCTCCGCTATGCCATCGAAAAGCTGGATGCCCCTCTCAGAAAACACTATTTGGAATTGAAATCGCCCGCCAAACCGACCAATTTATAATCCAAATCAGAAATTGTGCATTTTATTCAATTTTTTTGATGAAATTATTTGCACAGTTTACAAATAGTCCTTAACTTTGCACTCGCAAAACGGAAATAACGGCAACGTTGAGCGAAACGGTCAGCCTCCGTTCTAAAAAACTCTACTTGGTGTGGTAGTTCAGCTGGTTAGAATACCTGCCTGTCACGCAGGGGGTCGCGGGTTCGAGTCCCGTCCATACCGCTGAGGAGAGAGGAGAATGAGTAATTCTTAGACTTCGGTCTTGGTTACTCATTCTTTTTTTATTGCCTCCTGAGGCAGCGCAATTATATTGCGGCCATAGTGATCACAATCTTCTTTATACTATTGAAAATCACAGAAATTAATCTTATCTTTGTATCATCACAAACAGCCTTAAACCATCAAATCACAAGATTAATTTCAGACTTCGAAATGAGACGTATACTGATCATCTTTCTAAGCCTTTTCTGCCTCTCGACCGGTGCAGAAACTACAGAATCCAACGGCTGGCAAATCCGGGCCACCGACTATTCCGCTTCTCCATACTATGGCGCCATTGTCGGCAGCGGCACTATCGGACTCCTCCCATGGAAAGAACCCTTCTCCGTGAAAGAAGTCATCCTCAACAGTGTTTTTGATTCCAAGCAACCGATGGGCATCAGCAGCCTCCTCAAAGGAATCAACCCATTCAATCTCCAGCTGAACATCAATGGCCGAAAAGTCTCCGGAAAATCCATCTCCGGGTGGAGCCAGACAGTGGACATGCGCAACGCTGTACACTCGACAGAATTCGATTTCGGGAAAGACGCTCAAATATCTTATGACATCCGTGCGCTGCGCAATCTGCCATATTCAGGACTGATCAATGTCAGAGTCCATGCCCTCAAAGACCTGACGCTGACAGTCAGAAACACAATCAACGTCCCTGAAATGTATGGCTCACCCACTGCGGCCGTGCGTCATCTCAACATCGACGGACAGAACCTCAAGATACTGCGCGTAAGCGCACCATCCAAAAACCGCTCGATTCCCGTGTCGGCATCCGCATCCTTTCTGTTTGAAGGCCGTACTCCGGACAGCGACCTAATTGACAACGAAAAGCAGTCGTTTACAGTTGAGATTCCCAAAGACTCCACCTTCACATTCTCGCTTATCGGCAGCGTCTGCTCAGGCCGTGACTTCACAGATCCCTACGGTGAAAGTGACCGCCAGGTCTCCTATGCCGCCAAGGAAGGTGTCGACCGGCTGCTGAGCTCACATCAGAGACTCTGGGATGAAATGTGGGAAGGTGACGTGATAATCGAAGGTGATGACGACGCACAGCGCGCCGTCCGCTTTTCGCTCTATAACCTTTATTCGAGCGCACGAAAAGGCTCCCGCCTCAGTATCCCGCCTTTCGGTCTGTCATCGACAGGATATAACGGACATATCTTCTGGGACACAGAGTTATGGATGTTCCCTCCGATGCTCTTCCTGAATCAGGGAATCGCCCGTTCGATGATGGACTATCGCACCGACCGACTGCTGCCTGCCGAGAAACGGGCTTTGGCCTACGGCTATGACGGAGCCATGTTTCCATGGGAGAGTGATGACGCCGGCGAAGAGTCGTGCCCGGTCTGGGCCCTTACCGGAGCTTTCGAGCACCACATCACCGCCGATATCGCCATAGCCGCATGGAACTACTATTGCATGACCGCAGACCGCCGATGGCTGCAGGACCATGGCTTTCCGATGATGGAAAAAGTTGCGGATTTCTGGGTAAGCCGTGCCGAGAAAAATCCTGACGGCAGCTATTCGGTGCGCAATGTTGTCTGCGCCGACGAATATGCAATGGGAGTGGATGACAACGCCTTCACCAACGGAGCGGCGGCCAAAGCTCTCCAGGCGGCAGTCAAAGCGGCCAAAGTCTGCGGAGTCACCGCCCCTGCCTCGTGGAGTGAAGTCGCAGCGAAACTGCGCATTCCGAAATCAGACGATGGCCTGACTCTTGAATATGAGGGCTATGCCGGACAACAGATCAAACAGGCCGACGTCAACCTTTTGGGCTATCCGCTTGGCGTGATCACCGATCCGGCTCAATTGAAACGTGATCTGGAGTATTACGAGAATAAAATCAATCCACGCGGTCCGGCAATGTCATTCGCCGTCTTCGCAATCCAGCATGCACGTCTCGGCGACGGTGACAAGGCCTACGAACTGTTTGTCCGCAGTTATCAGCCCAACCAACTCCCGCCGTTCGGAGTCGTATCGGAAGGAGCCGGGGGCACCAACCCCTATTTCACCACCGGAGCCGGGGGCTTCGTTCAGGCGGTGATCAACGGCTTCTGCGGACTGGAAATCACCGACAGCGGCATCCGACAGCTACCCTCCGCACTCCCCTCTCATTGGGAAAAAGTCACAGTCACCGGCGTCGGGCCTTACAAAAAGACCTTTACCCGCAGTCGCTGAGAGACACATATATCGCATATCTCATAACTTCCATCACATCCGGATACAGCATCACGCCACTCTGCTGTATCCGGTTTCTTTTTCATATATAAACACCCGCTCAAAATAGGCATCAGAAAAATATAATCGACGGGGCAAAAAATATCCTGAAAAATTTGGTTTATAAAATAAACCGATTTATCTTTGCATCGAAATCAAAGGAGTGGCAACGCGCGAACTTACTCCTTTCTTTTTCAATATATGGTTTATAATATAAACCGATCTATAATCTTCATTCTCCAACCTCTCTAACACAAACAACAATGAACGACAAGAAACTCACTCCTCAGGAAAGTCTTTCGATCATCACCGACATGATTGAAAACTCGCAGCCAAAACCTGACACAACCAAAGCCACGCTGAAAATCTCCCTAATGTGGGCCATACTCTCCATTGTTACTGCGCTCGTGATTCTGCCGATTCTCATGATCACACGCAATCCGAGCTACAACTATCTCTGGCTCGCCATACCGGCCATCGGATTTCCCGCCAATTTCATAATGAGCAAATGCAGCCATGTGGAACGCGAACCCCTCACACGCCTCACCCAGATCCGCAACAACATCTGGCTGACAGTGGGCGCAATCGCCATAATCCTCACGGTCATCTGTCTTGTATTCAATTTCTGCGGCTACCGGCAGGCTTGGATCTCTATGCTCTACTACGCATTCATCGTTGTAGGATTCGGCGCCACTGCGCAAGGCATTCTTCTAAGAGAAAACACCTATATATTCGGAGGTATTTTCAGTATCATCGCAGGTTTCAGCATCATCTGTGCGCAACTCTGCGGCATTCCTCTCCTCGTCACATGGGTCATTCCGCTCTATGTGGTCTGTTTCCTGCTGATGTTCGTACTTCCCGCGATAATTGTCTCACGGAAACTTAAATAAGGAGTTATGAAAGAACTCGATCCGCTGATACACTCCCAACTGCGGCTGGCGATAATGTCGCTGCTCATGAACCTTGTCGAAGCCGATTTCGTATATCTCAAGGAAAAGACCAACTCTACGGCCGGCAATCTCAGCGTCCAGCTTGACAAGCTGTCGGCAGCAGGCTACATAGAGATCGAAAAGGGCTTCGTCGGGAAGAAAACCCGCACCCTCTGCCGCCTGACCGCCGCAGGGCGCAAAGCCTTTGAAGCCTACGTCACCACACTTCGCGAATACATAGGCTTACACGGAGCCACTGACAGCTCCGGCATCTGATGATAATAGTCAAAGAGAACCATCTTGTCATTCCGGCATCAATAAAACGGTCATTTATCGTTTCTTTTGAGCCGGAATGATTGTTTATATTATGTTTTTCGCTAAATTTGTGGTGCGTAAAATTTTATCATCAGTCTAAAACACATCTGTCTATGAAAATCAAAGGTAAAGGGACAGCCATTCTTGTGGTTGCCGCTTCGCTGGCCGCAAACATGACGGCCCAAAACAGAGAAGTCAGCCTCAGGACTCCTGCGGGGCAGACAGTAACAGTCAGCGCCGTTACCGACAATATCATCAGGGTCAGCAACTGCGCGCCCGGCGAAACTCCGGCAAAGACCCGCACATCCGTCCTCGATTCCAATACCGGAAATGTTTCCGTCAGCTCAGCCCCCGGCATCTGCGTCATGACCACCGGAGGAGGCATCGTGGTCCGCATCGATAGTGTTTCGGGAGCGGTCGACATTGTGGCCGGACCTAAACGCGTGGTCAGCGACAACGGTCTACGCGAAATCAGCGGCGGAGAGCGCCGTCTGGAACTTTCGACCGTCGGCGAGGGGTCGTTCTACGGAGCGGGCGAGCGCGGTTACAGTTTCAACCTTGCAGGCGACACGCTCGTGATGTTCAACAAACAGAACTACGGCTATACAGCCGGAGAGGAGCGCATCAAGCAGATGAACATCACAATGCCGCTTTTCATCTCGTCGAACGGCTATGCGGTTGTCTTCGATGACTTTGCCGCCGCAAAGATGGTGATGTCAGACCCGATTGTCTACACGACCGAATCGGCTTCGCCGGTATCATATTATTTCATCAACGGCGCGGGATCGCTTCCCGACGTGACCCGCGAGCTTTCAGCGCTGACCGGACGCCAGAAACTTCCGCCGTTCTGGGCACTCGGATATATCACTTCGAAATACGGCTATCGCACCCAGCAGGAGACACTCGGAGTAGTCGACACACTCAAACGCGCGGGCTATCCGCTTGACGGTATCGTGCTCGATCTGTACTGGTATGGCAAAGAGGAAGATATGGGACGCCTTGCCTGGGACAAAACCCAATGGCCGGACCACAAGAAAATGCTTTCCGAACTCAAGGACCGCAATGTCAACACTGTCATAATCTCCCAGCCGTATATCCTGCGCAACGGCCGGGGACTGGAAAACTACAACGAACTCGCGGCCAAAGGCATGATGGTCAAAGATTCGACCGGAGGCCCGCAGGAGGTCAAAATATGGGTCGGCGAAGGCGGTATGTTTGACGTCTCCAACCCCGACACCCGCGCTTGGATGGCCGACCGCTACAAACAGCTCACACTCGAAGGAGTCGGCGGCTGGTGGGGCGACCTCGGAGAGCCGGAGGTGCACCCTGAAAGCGGAATCCATGCCAACGGGCTGACTACCCGTGAATATCACAATCTCTACGGCAACGACTGGTCGTCGATCATAGCCGACATGTTTGCCAAAGAGTTTCCGGACCGGCGTCTGATGACTATGATGCGCGGAGGAACAACCGGACTGCAGCGTTACAGCGTCTACCCATGGTCCACCGATGTTTCGCGCTCCTGGGGCGGACTGCAACCGCAAATCACCATCATGCTCAACTCCGGGCTGAGCGGACTGGGCTACATGAGCCACGACGTGGGCGGTTTCGCCATTGATCCGGAGGCGCCTTATGATCCGGAACTTTACGTGCGCTGGCTCCAGTTAGGCACTTTCTCGCCGATTCTGCGCACTCATGCACAGGCGACAGCCGAGCCTTACAATTATCCGGAACAGCAGAACATTATCCTTCCTCTGATCAAGGAACGCTACAAATGGCTACCCTATAACTACACCCTCGCTTTTGAAAACGCTTCGCAAGGCCAGCCGCTTGTGCGTCCGCTCAATTTTTACAGCCCCGGTTCGCACAAGTTCGACGACATCACAGACGAATACCTCTGGGGGCGCGATGTGCTCGTAGCTCCAGTGACTGTTCAGGGCGCCACCGAGCGGTGCATAATCTTCCCCGACGGACTTTGGGTCGACTATAACCATCCCGGCAGAATCTACCACGGAGGCGACACGATCACTTATCCGGCACCGCTCGAAGTGCTTCCTCTGTTTGTACGTGCAGGCGCCATCATCCCGCAGGCCGATTATGAAATGAAATCCACCGAGGATTACAAGACGGATAGCTATACAATAAATTATTACCCCTATCTCGGCGAATCGTCATATACACTTTTTGAGGATGACCGCAAATCGACCTCATCGCTGACGGACGAGGCATATTCTCTTATCGACTTCCGCGCCGACGCCTCGATAGAAGGGATCAATCTGACTGTCTCAGCCAAAGGTACCTACCCAGGAGCACCAAAAAGCAAGAAGCTGACGTTCAAGATCTATCTTGTCGACGGAGACCCGTCGTCAGTCACCATTGACGGACGCAAACTGAAACGAGGAGCATGGAAATATGACCGCACGGCATCCATGCTGACATTCACCACCGACTGGACCGTCTCCAGCCCCCTCTCCATCGAAATCCGGTGAGGAGTTCTGTCAAAACCTATTCAAAAAAGCGCTTTCCGGGCTAAAATCCGGCAAGCGCTTTTTTAAATGGAGAAAAAGAGAGATGAATCGTTATTTTTTGTATCTTCGCGATGTTATTGAATCTAACTTCTTGAAATCCTACAAATCTACCTCCAATATGAAATCTCTGCTCCTGTCATTATCCATGGCTGCGATGTCTCTGTGTCCGGTGTGTGCCGAGGCAGAGGGCTACCGCAATCCGGTTATTCCCGGTTTCCATCCCGATCCGTCTGTCGTGGCTGTCGGCGATGATTTTTATTTGGTCAATTCATCGTTCTGCTATTTCCCCGGTGTGCCGATCTATCACAGCAAGGATCTTGTCAACTGGGAGCAGATCGGTCATGTACTCGACCGGAAAAGCCAGCTGGATCTGAAAAACTCCAGTGTCTGGGGTGGAATATATGCTCCGACAATCCGATATAACGACGGACGGTTCTACATGATCACCACAAATGTGTCAGACAAGGGCAATTTCCTTGTCCACACAACCGATCCGGCGAAAGGCTGGAGCGATCCTGTATGGCTTAAACAGAGCGGTATCGACCCGTCGCTCTACTTCGAAGACGGCAAATGCTACATGGTCAGCAACCCCGATGTGGGAATATGGCTCTGCGAAATCGACCCGCTTACAGGCGAGCAACTGACTGAAAGCCGCCGTATCTGGGACGGCACGGGAGGACGCCACCCCGAAGCTCCGCATATCTACAAGAAAGACGGATGGTATTACCTGCTTATCGCCGAAGGGGGCACTGAGATGGGCCACAGCGTGACGATAGCCCGCAGCCGGAACATCGAGGGTCCCTACACTCCGAATCCAGCCAATCCGATACTCTGCCATTTCAACCGTGCTGCCCAGGCCAATCCGATACAAGGCACAGGTCATGCAGATCTCGTGCAGGCTCCCAACGGTTCATGGTGGCTTGTCTGTCTTGCATTCCGTCAGCAAAACGGAGCGCATCATCTTTTGGGCCGCGAAACGTTCTTAGCCCCGGTAAGATGGGACGAAAATGCGTGGCCGGTGGTCAACGGCAACGGAACGATAGATCTCGACATGACCTGTCCGACACTCCCGCTGTCGCCGGTCAGGGAAAAAGCGCCGAGAACAGATTTCGACAGTAAGACATTGAGCCATGAATGGGTATGGCTGCGAAATCCTGATATGGAGAATTACAGCTATGGCAAAGGTAAGCTGAAAATAAAAGCCACCTCAGTATCTCCTGACAGCACCGAGCGGTCGCCGTCAATGATCCTCCGCCGTCAGGAACACATAGAGTTCACCGCGACTACGGCAGTCAGCCTTGTGGATGCGACACCCGGAAGCGAAGCCGGTATGACAGTTTTTGCATCCGAACCGTCACATTACGATCTCTATGTGACCGATCTGAAAGACGGCAAGAAAGCTGTCGTGCTCCGCTACCGGCTGAATGAACTGACTCACATCGAAAAGGAAATGACACTGCCGGCTGGACAGAAAAAGGTTGATCTGCGCGTGACGGCAAGCCCGACCGTTTACAGATTCTCCGTTTCGCTCGACGGAGGGAAAAATTTCAAGGAACTTGGAGCCATGAACACCCGCTATCTCTCGACAGAGACCGCAGGCGGTTTCACCGGAACATTTATCGGACTCTATGCCACTTCTCCTGACAACAAAGGGGAAGGTATTTTCGACTATTTTGACTATACACCCAAATCATTATGACACATTTAAAGAAAACACTGACAATACTCTCGCTTGCAATGATCGCAATGGGAGGCTCGGCCAAAGTAAGGCCATCGGCCATGATCGGCGACAACATGGTATTACAACAAAAGTCTCATGCCCGCATTTTCGGCGAGGCCGATCCCGGCTCGACAGTTGTCGTGACACCGTCGTGGAACAAGATGCCATACACCACAACTACCGACAGAACTGGGAAATGGTGTGTGGCGATCGACACCCCCGAAGGAAGTTTCGACAAACACTCCATCACAATTTCAGACGGCGAGCCGCTGACAGTCAGTAATGTGCTTGTCGGAGAAGTATGGCTTGCCTCCGGACAGTCGAACATGCAGATGCCGCTGAAAGGCTTCCCCGGATGCTGCACGGAGGGAGGATATGACGAAATCGCCTCTGCGCGCGATAAGGCCGACAAAATCAGATTCTTCACCGTTCCTCTGACCCAAAGCTACACGCCGGTGGACACCGTGAATGCCAGTTGGGCTGTGCCTTCGCCGGAAACTGCCCCCGAATTCAGTGCTCTGGCATGGCATCTGGCCAAAAGGATGAGCGATGTACTCAATGTGCCCGTCGGTATTGTGAGCGCAGCCTATGGCGGCGCCAAGGTTGAGAGCTGGACGCCAAGAGAGCTGCTTGAGACATATCCCGACGTATCGCTTGACCCGAAAGACATAGAGCCGATGGTCCACTATCTGCGCCCGATGCTGATGTACAATGCGATGTTTGTTCCGATCAAAGACTATACTTACAAAGGTATCCTCTGGTATCAAGGATGCTCCAACGTATCGACATATCAGACCTATGCCGAACGTCTTGAAGCAATGGTAAAATACTGGAGAGATGAAATCGCAATCGGCGACATACCGTTCTATTGCGTCGAGATCGCTCCTTACGAATACGGCGATCCGTCTGAAAAGGGGAAGGCTCCGCTTCTGCGCGAGGCTCAGAGAAAGGCAGTCGAACGGATTCCGAACAGCGGAATCATCTGTACGAATGACCTCGTGAAACCATACGAACGCTTCAACATTCACCCGTCCGACAAAGCCGCCGCCGGAAAACGCCTGTGCGATCTGGTGCTGAACAAGACTTATGACAAAAAGCAGTTTCCGATAGAAAGTCCGCGCTACAAAAGCCATCGGTTCAAGGACGGCGCTGCATGGGTGGCTATCGACTCTCCCTGCGACGGAATATGCCGCAATTATGACATCCGGGGCTTCGAAATCGCAGGTCCTGACAAAATCTTCCACCCTGCCGACTCCGTATGGCTCCACTGGCAGACAAATGAGATGGTCATTTCAAGCAAGGCTGTTCCCCAACCGGTTGCCGTGCGCTATGGCTGGCGAGACTTTCTGCCGGGCAATCTCCATGCCGGTAACTATCTCCCTCTGATCCCCTTCCGCACCGACGACTGGGAATAAGCAGCCCGGTCTTTCAGAATAATAAAGCATAATGCGGTAAAAATGTTTGTCAACACAATATTTTCGCCGCATTGTGCTTATATTTTGAGGAATAGCCTGAATTGAGCCCGCAAAAGTTAATAATCATTAAATTTAGCAAACAAATTCTTCATATTCTACATAAATGCCGTACATTTAGAGCGATACATTTTTTAACCCTAAATAAAAAACCAATCTATGAAAAAAATTTTTGCTTTGTTAGTAACTTCCGCTATGGTCATGAGCCTGAGTTCATGCGGCGATGATTCCGTGCTCAGTTCATCATCTGCCAAAAAGGCTCTTAAAAAAGAAGCGATCTTTGCCGAAGATTTTGCAACCGTTAAGTTCAACACAGGCTATTATGAAGTTTCGGAATCGCAACTCACCGAGCTCCAGCAATTGAAAGCAGCTGGCATGATCACGCTGACCTCCGAAACCGTCATCGAGAAAGTTCAGAAACGCAATTATAGCTATTGGAGCGGATATACATATTATAATGTTGACAAAACCCACATATTCGCAAGCGTACAACTGACCGAAGAAGGCAAGAAATTAGAAATCGCCGAACCGACCACCCAACGCGCCGACGTCATCAAGGACTTCAAGGACAACAAGGACTATGAAGAAGTGGTTCCCGACTACATGAACAACTATGAGACCACAAACCCGACACCCGCCACAGAACAAGCTGCTCCCGTTGAAGAAGTGGCTGAAGAGGAAGTTGTCGCAGCCGACTCAACTGTCGCTGTTGTTGAGGAAGAAGTGGCTGAAGTGGTTCCAGATCCCCAGCCTGTCAAAGCAGATCCCAACGCAGCCTACAATGCCGCACTTGCCAAAGTCAACACCGAAGAACACAACATGCTGCTCGGCCGCTATGAACTGAAGAAAGTCAAGGAAGTGCTCTGCACAGAAGATATGGCCAAGAACGGCACCGGCAAATGTATGGCCATCATCACATTCCGCGACAAAACTCCTTTCGGCTATGTATATGGCGCACCCAAACAGGACTACCTTACCCCCTACTCCGTCAGCTTCATCCACTATCAGGATCTGGGATGGACTGTAAAAAGCTTTGACGATTAAGAAGTTATCTAATAACAAGCTCTGAATCGGCCGATGCCTGAATATACTCATTGCCGGATGACTTACAAGAAGCCGTCCGGCAATGCTGTTTTATACGTGACAGAGCAAGGTCGGCTCTGCCATAGAGCGGAGGATGAGATCAGCCTCCGAAGTTGTCGTAGTGGACAGATTCGGGATCTACGCCGAGATCGTCAAGCATTTTGTTGACAGCGGCACTCATCGGGCCGGGGCCACACATGTAGTACTCGATGTCCTCCGGATCGGGATGATCTTTCAGATAGGTCTCGTAGATTACCTGATGAACGAAACCGGCGGTATATTTCACACCGGCGGCATCGGCGGCAGGATCAGGACGGTCAAGAGCAAGATGGAACTTGAAATTGGGGAAATCCTTTTCCAACTGCATGAAGTCGTCGAGATAAAACACCTCATTGAGCGCACGGGCACCATAGAAATAGTTCATCACACGGTCGCGGGTCTGGAGTGTCTTCGTCAGCCACATGATCTGGGCGCGGAGAGGCGCCATACCGGCACCGCCGCCGATCCACATCATCTCGGCCTTAGAGTCGACAATGGGATGGAAATCTCCATAAGGACCACTCATTCTCACCTTGTCGCCGGGTTTAAGCGTGAAGATATAGCTCGACGCAATGCCGGGCATCACATCCTGGAAGCCTACCTGAGGTTTCGGTTTGAACGGCGGAGTAGCGATGCGGACGGTCAGCATGATGCGGTCGCCCTCTTCGGGATAGTTGGCCATAGAATAAGCGCGGACGGTGGTCTCTGTATTGCGGCATTTCAGGCCGAACAGGCCGAATTTTTCCCAGGCCGGAAGATATTCGGCACCGATCGACTCCTTGTCGATATCCTTGTCATAATCCATTTCGAAAGTCGGGATCTTGATCTGGGCATAGGAACCGGGGATGAAATCCATGTGGGCTCCTGCGGGAAGAGCGACGATAAACTCCTTGATGAAGGTGGCAACGTTGCGATTGGATATTACCTCGCACTCCCACTCCTTGACATCAAGAGCCGACGCCGGAATACCGATCGAGCAGTCTTCCTTGACCTTCACCTGACAGCCGAGACGCCAGTGGTCCTGCTGCTGTTTGCGGGAGAAGTGGACCTTTTCGGTCGGCAGGATGTCACCGCCGCCGGTGAATACCTGACACTTGCACTGACCGCAGCTTCCCTTTCCGCCACAGGCCGAGGGAAGGAAGATGTTTTCATCGGCAAGCGTCGAGAGGAGCGATTTACCGGAGTCGGCCTCTACAACCTTATCATTATTGATTGTGATCTTAACTTTGCCCGAATGGACAAGATATTTCTTGGCGAGCAACAGGATCATCACCAGAAACAGTGTTATGATCAAAAAGATGCAAACGCCTGAGAGTATTGTCAGCATATCTGTGGTTCAATAATAACAATTAACAAAATCAGATCTTGATTCCGAGGAAACTCATGAAGGCAATGCCCATAAGAGCGGTGAGGATGAAAGTGATGCCCACCCCGCGCAGCGGTCTCGGAATGTTTGAATAAGTGGCAAGACGCTCGCGGATGGCTGCTATCGCAGTGATCGCGAGCAACCAGCCGAGTCCCCAGCCACCGCCGGCACATACAGCGGTCCAGACCGAGGGGAAATCGCGCTGCTGCATGAACAGCGAGCCTCCGAGAATCGCACAGTTCACAGCAATCAGCGGCAGGAAGATGCCAAGCGAAGAATAGAGCGCCGGACTATATTTCTCGACGGTCATCTCGACAAGCTGAGTCATCGAAGCGATGACAGCGATAAACATAATCAGCGACAGGAAGCTAAGATCGACATCGGCATATTCCGGTCCGAGCCATGAGAGAGCTCCGGCACTGAGAACATAGGTCTGCAGGAGATAGTTGACAGGCAGAGTGACCACGAGCATGAAAGTCACGGCCACACCGAGTCCGAATGCGGTCTTGACGTTTTTCGACACGGCTATAAACGAGCACATGCCGAGGAAGTAAGCGAAGATCATATTGTCGATGAAGATCGACCGTATGAATATGTTTAGATTTTCCAACTCTGAATAGGATTTAAGTAAACACTAATTGGGAAACACTCTGCGGTCAGTCTTCCTGAAGATCTTTGTTGTAAGACCTCTGCACCCAGATGATGCAGGCCACCAGGATAAGGGCCATCGGCGGAAGAATCATGAGACCGTTGTTGACATAGCCCGCGTCGTAGAAACTCTGCGGAATGACCTGATAGCCCAGAAGCGTGCCGCTTCCGAAAAGTTCGCGGAAGAATCCGACAATGACGAGGATTATCGCATAGCCGATGCCGTTGCCGACACCGTCGAGAAACGACGGCCAGGGCTTGTTGGCCATGGCGAATGCTTCGAGACGCCCCATGAGAATACAGTTGGTGATGATCAGTCCGATGAACACCGAAAGTTGCTTGGACGCATCGTAGGCATAGGCTTTCAGAACCTGATCGACGATGACCACAAGACCGGCGACAACCACGAGCTGGACTATGATACGGATATTGGTGGGGATAGTGTTGCGCAGAAGCGAGATGATAACGTTGGCAAAAGCAAGAACGGCGATCACCGACACTCCCATGACAATCGAGGGCTCAAGTTTGGCAGTAACCGCAAGGACTGAACAGATACCGAGGATCTGCACCACCACGGGATTATTTTTTGACAGAGGGTTAAAAAGCACCTCTTTATTGTTAATTTTTTCAGCCATGACTTATAGAGTATTTGTTCATCGCATCAGCGGCTTTCACTGAGCCTCTTTCTGCGAAAGGTTCTGAAGAAATTTCTTATACGGAGTCAGACAGTTGTCAAGCATGGCACCGACACCTTTAGAGGTGATCGTACCGCCTGAGATACCGTCGACATAGTCTTCGCCGTCAAGAGGAGCCTGTCCGGCCTTTACCACGGCAATCGGCCGGAAACGACCGTCCTTGAATACCTGCTTGCCGGCAAACTGATTGCTGAAAGCAGGCTTTTCGATCTCGGCTCCAAGTCCCGGAGTCTCACCCTGATGAGCGAAGTAGGCGCCGTAGATTGTCGAACCGTCGGCATCAAAGGCCACATAGCCCCAAATCGGTCCCCAAAGGCCCGCTCCATAGACAGGGAGGATGTATTTCTGCGAGCCGTCGGCCGTAGTGCACACATAGACAGGAAGTTCCCTGCGGTCCGGAGCGAGTTTGCTCTGCGATGCGACATCCACATCAAAAGCCTTGACATTGTCAAGTTTCTCGCCGCGCTCGTCAACCACAAACTGCGAGGTGATGTAGCGGTCAAAGTCAGCCACAACATTACCCTTCTCAGGCGAAATCATCGCCGCGGCAAGTATCTGAGCCATCTTGTCGGCGTTGATGTTCTCCTGCTGACGCGGACGCAAGGCAAGCGACGTGGCCGCCAGCGCGGTACCCACGACCACGACAAGGACTATTATATATATTATGGTGTATGTATTGCTTTGCTTGTTCATTGCTGTTATAAAAGATGAAGTGAACGTTTATGCAAATTCTCTGACGGGCTCACTGAGCGCTTCTGCGCAGACGGCGCATGCGGCGGTTGACATTGAGCTGGACCACGCAGTAGTCGATCAGCGGAGCCAGGGCATTGGCCAAAAGCACCGCCAGCATAGCCCCTTCAGGATAGCCGTTGTTGTAGGTTCGGATAATTATCGCCATTACACCGACCAAGAGACCGTAGAAATATTTTCCTGCATTGGTTCTGGCAGCCGTAACCGGATCGGTCGCCATGAACACAGCGGCAAAGGCGAATCCGCCGAAAAGCAGCTGGTCGACCGGAGAAAGGAATGAAGCGGGATAAGTCGGAGTTGCGAACACATTGGCGATCCAGCCCATAATAAGGCCGCCGGCAACAACACTAAGCATGATACGCCACGAGGCTATGCCTGTCGCCAGCAGAATCACGGCACCGATCAGAATTGCCAAAGTGGAGGTCTCGCCGAAGGAGCCGGGTATCAGTCCGAGGAAAGCGTCCCAGGCGCTGATGACATTGCCCTGAAGATTGAGCAATTCAAGTTCTCCGCCGTTGAACGATGCGATCTGGCCGAGAGGAGTTGCCCCGGAGAAACCGTCCGGGAGATTGTAGCCCAGTCCACAGATCGAATTGGTCGAAACGAACACCTTGTCGCCGCTCATCTGCGCCGGATAGCCGAAGAAAAGCACCGCGCGGGTGACAAGAGCTACATTAAATATATTGTAGCCTGTACCGCCAAAAACCTCTTTCACGAAAATCACGGAAAAGGCGGTGGCCACAGCCAACATCCACAGTGGAGTTTCGACCGGACATATCAGCGGGATCAGAATACCGGTCACAAGAAATCCTTCCTGGATTTCCTCACGGCGCCACTGGGCCACGACAAACTCGATTCCCAGACCGACCACATAGGCCACGACAATGCGGGGCAGCACGGCAAGGAAACCATAGGCCATTATTTCCCAGAACGGGAAAGTGCTCGCACCGGCAGCCAGCCAGTTCTGATAGCCGGTATTGTACATGCCGAAGAGCAGACAGGGCATCAGGGCAAGCACCACAATGATCATCACACGCTTGGAGTCGAGACTGTCGTGGACATTGACTCCGGAGGTCGATGTTGTATTCGGTGTGTAAAGAAAGGTTTCAAACCCGTCGAACACGCTGCGGAAAGCGTGCAGCTTTCCTTCCGGCTCAAAATTCGGTTTGATCCTGTTAAGATAATTTCTTAGCGCTTTCATTAGTTGAACAGTTGAATCTAAAACAATCGTCAGACTTCGTTGCGAAGATAGTCGAGGCCGTCACGGACAATTTTCTGAAGTTCTAACTTCGATGGATCGACATATTCGGCAAGGGCAAAATCTTCAGGAGCCACCTCATAAATGCCGAGTGCCTCCATTCTGTCTATATCTTTGGCCAGAATTGCCTTGACGAGATATTCGGGAAGAACGTCCATCGGAAAAACCTTGTCATACTCTCCCGACATGATCATCGCACGGCGTCCGCCGTTCAGGCGGGCATCGGGAGCAAACTTGCGGCGCAGGAAACGTCCGATAAACGAGGGGCTGACACTCATCTTCGACGGGCTCATCGACGCCCAGCCCATGAATTCATCCGCGTCATCTCCTTCCGGAATCACCGTCACCTGACGGTAGGGATAGCGCAGAAAGCCATCCTCGCCGACAGGGACTCCTGTCAGGACATTCCCGGAAATAACCCTGTGATGGCGTCCGTCGTTCCTGACATCACCCTTTATCAGTGACCCGACGTCGGCTCCGGCCACAGCGGTCATGACCTGCGGATGCTCAATCTCACTTCCTGTCACTGCCACCTGAACAGCCCAGTCAGGCACCCCGGTCAACGCAAGGGCGCCGATACGTGCCAGCGTGACAATATCGAGAGTCAACACTGTCTCGCCCTTGTTGACGGGATCTATATTGGCGATCTGTACACCGGCATTTCCGGCGGGATGCAATCGAGGAAACTCCACGACTTCGGCACCTTCAAAATCAGGCAGACGCGATCCTTTTTCCACACCTATATATATAGGGCCTTTACAGATTGCACGCAACACTTCAATGCCCGCTTTGATTTCAGCGTCCTTACCCTTGACACACTCTTCAAGCGACAGTGCCAGCGGCGCCGTATCCATAGCCGTCACCATCACCGAGCGCGGCTGCACATCAGAGCGCGGCACAATATCAAACGGACGCTGACGCATCATAGCCCAGAGTCCGCTTTCAGCCAGCGCCCCGCGTATGGCCACGGCATCAGCCCCGGCAAACGGCTTCACGGATTCCGCAGAGCTGTCGGACGGATCAACGGCGATAACAACACGCTCGATCTTGCGGCGCGCGCCGCGCACGACGGCCTCGACCGTTCCGGCTGCCGTAGCCACGAGTCTGACAGAGGGATCATTTTTGTCATGAAGCAGAGGTGATCCGATTCTGACCTTGTCGCCCTCCCTGACATCGAGCTTGGGCACAAAACCCGGAAAATCATCGGGCACTACGGCGACACGCGTCACACGGGCCATGCCCGCGGACACCCCGGAAGTCAGACCACCTTCAAGATTGAGGTTTAAACCTTTAGTTAGGTTGACAGTCCTTCTCATCCTTAGATATTAAATTTTACCTTATTAGAAATTGTAAGGCACAAAGTTAATAAATATATTTGAATATTATTAATAAGCTTTAAGTGAAATATCTCCAAATAATTAAAAATTAAAAATCCGAGGTCCCTGTTACGTTCCTTTTTAGCTACCGTTCTCTGAAAAAAAGACGCAAAACGTTTGCAAACACCGAATTTTCCTTATAATTTTGCAATATCGTTTATTAAACACTCTCAACAGAGCTTTAAATTCGATACCATGTCACAAGACCGACATAGCCTCTACTTTCTCTGATATATCCAATCATCAAAACTAATAACCAATAAACCAATAAACTTAAAATTTTAGTAATTACAAATTATGGAAGCTCAAAAGCCCACCCAGCCCGCAAAGGCTAATGCCAAGAACAACTCCGGCAGCAATGTAGCCGGAATCAAGAATGCCTTTTTGGTTATTCTCGCCTGCTTCGTTGTAGCAGTGTGTCTTTTCATTTTCTGGTTCGGCCATGAATCTCACTTTGAAGAAGGCCACCCCATCGACCTTTGGGGCACCATCTATAAGGGCGGTTTCATCGTGCCTATCCTCCAGACCCTCTTCCTTACCGTTATCGTTCTTTCTGTTGAACGTTGGATCGCCATCTCTTCTGCAAAAGGCAAAGGCTCTATCCAGAAGTTCGTTGCAGGTGTGAAGAAATGCCTCGCTGCAAATGATATCCAGGGCGCCAAGAACCTCTGCAAGAACCAGAAGGGCTCAGTTGCCGCTGTTGTTGCCGCTGCTCTCGTAAGCTACGAGGAAATGGACAAGAACACCGTCCTCTCTAAGGAACAGAAGATCGCCAACCTCCAGAAGACAGTTGAAGAAGCTACCGCTCTCGAAATGCCCGCTCTTCAGCAGAACCTCCCGATCGTCGCTACCCTCACCACTCTCGGTACTCTCGTCGGTCTTCTCGGTACTGTGATGGGTATGATCAAATCATTCCAGGCTCTTGCCGCATCAGGTGCTCCTGACTCAACCGAACTTTCGACCGGTATCTCTGAGGCCCTTATCAACACCGCCTTCGGTATCGCAACCGGTGCATTCGCTGTAATCTCTTACAACTTCTACACCAACAAGATCGACAACCTGACCTACGCAATCGACGAGATCGGTTACTCTATCGTGCAGACATTCACAGCTACACACTAATCCCTCATTACAGATTTTCAAACTCCAGGTTTAATCCAGATAAAATTAACCTCTAACAATAGATAATCGTAATATGGGAAAAGTAAAAATGAAGAGAAAAAGCACCCTCATCGACATGACCGCGATGAGTGACGTGACTGTGCTCTTGCTTACTTTCTTCATGTTGACATCTACCTTCCTTCAGAAGGAGCCGGTCACTGTGCTGACCCCCTCCTCTGTATCAGAGCAGAAGGTACCGACCGCCAATCTGGCGTCGATACTCGTGAGCCCTGAGGGGAAAATCTTCATCTCCATTGCCGGTGACGCTGATGCCGAAACCAAAGACACATGGGGATCTGAGGCTCTCCGCAAGACGATTCTTGATGAAGCAGTAACGCTCTACAACAGGCAGCACCCCTCCAATCAGGTGCAGCTTACGGTAGCACAGCGCGAAGCATTCTCTAAAATCAATATGTTTGGTGTTCCTTTCCAGGTACTCCCCCAGTTCCTTTCAATGTCTCAGACTGATCAGGACAAGTTCATCACGGACATGACTCAGAAAGGCGTCGGAATTCCTATCAATGACAACAAGGATATGGACCACCTCAACGAGTTCCAGATTTGGATGCGTGCCATCTACAACTCAGGCAACGAAAACCTCGTGAAAGCAATGAAAAAAGGTGAAGGTATCGCCGTAAAGGCTGACAAGGACACCTCTTACGACATTGTTCACGACGTGCTCGACAACCTTCAGACTCTCAAGATGAACCGCTTCAGCATCCAGACTGCGTTAAAAACTGAGCAAGACTAATCATTATGGCACAAATAGAACAATCAGACGGCGGCAAGAAGAAAAAAGGCGCCCAGAAAAAGATGTCTATCCACGTGGACTTCACCCCCATGGTGGACATGAACATGCTTCTGATTACATTCTTCATGCTTTGTACCACTATGATCAAGTCTCAGACCCTCACTATCTCACTCCCTTCGAATGAGAAAGTCGAGGAACAGCAGATGAACAAAGCAAAGGAATCAGAGGCCATCACTCTCATCCTGACCACTGAACGCAATGCCAACGGCGAAGTCAAGAAAGACGACACAGGACGCCCGATGAACATAGTTTATTACTATGAAGGTATGCCTGAAGTCGCTGACGCTAACAACGACGGTCTTATTGACAACAACAAGCTGAAAGCTGAAAAATTCCTCGGAAACGACGGAAAACTCCAGCAGGGCATCCGCAAAATCCTCCATGACCGAAACCTTCAGGTTCTGGGCAAGATCGAAAAAGAAAAAGCACGCTGGCGCGCAAAGGAATTCTCCCCGATTTCCGCAGTCAACGACTCTATCTATCAGGCTCGCGCCCGCGAGATCCGTAACGACTCGACTCTTACCCGCCCGGTAGTCATCATCAAGGCAACTCCCGAAGCCTCTTGGGAAAGCCTGATCAGCGCGCTTGACGAAATGCAGATCAACCAGATCTCACGCTACCAGATTGACAACATCAATCAGGTTGACTCGGCGCTCATTCTCGACTACCTCAAAAAGAATCCCAAGAAGTAATCTTTTGATGACAGATATATAATTAACCCTGAAAAATTTCTATTGAAACTATGGCAAAAGACGTAGATCTTTCATCAAGAGAATGGATTGACATTATATTCGAAGGCAAGAACAAGGACTTCGGAGCCTATGAGCTCCGCAAAGCTTCTGCCGGACGCCACAACCGCGCGATGCTCGTAATTCTCATCGTGCTCCTCCTGATCGGCCTTCTCGGCCTCCTCGCCAACACTGTGCTCCAGAAAGCTGAAGTGCGTCCTGAAGACCAGATCGAACAGGCGATGATTGACTATTCAGCTGACGATCAGCAGGAAGATGAACCTGAAGAAGAAGAGATGCAGCGCGTAGAGGAACAGCAGCCCGAAGCTCTTCCTGAAGAAATCCTCAACACCGTCAAGGCTACTGAGCTCCAGATCACCAAAGACGAAGAAGTTGTTGAAGAAATCAAGTCTCAGGACGAACTCAAGGACACTGACACCGCTGTGGGTACCACTGACTTTGATAAGGGTACCGACGACCTCAATGTGGTTCGCGAACACAAAGAAGAAGTAATCGTTGAAGAAAAGAAACCCGAACCCGTGGATGACAACCAGGTATTCACCGTGGTTGAACAGAAACCTCAGTTCCCCGGCGGCGACGCAGCCCTCCTCAAATGGGTGAGCGACCACATCCGCTACCCGGCTATGGCTCAGGAGAACAACATCCAGGGACGTGTGGTTGTACAGTTCGTTGTCACCAAGACCGGTAAGGTCGGTGAAGTGAAAGTGCTCCGCTCGAAGGACCCCGATCTCGACAAGGAAGCTGTGCGCGTGGTGAAATCACTTCCCGCATTCGTCCCCGGCAAGATGAACGGTCATGCGGTGAACGTTTGGTACACCCTTCCCGTTACCTTCAAGCTCCAGGGAATCTAATCTCGACTTAATCACACTTATCCAATACGGCAGCCGCCGCTTTCCGGATTCAGGAAAGCGGCGGCTCGTTTTTTTGTCTGTCACACCCCTACATTCTGAAATCACACTGAATCTGACATGACAACTCAACCAATCGGCACGATTTTTGTTAGCTATTATAGAAACAGACTTTAAAAGTCTGCCTCTGAAAACGTCTTTACAAAACCTGTACAGATACAAACAAACTCACTACTTCAACATAGCTCATGAACTTCAACAATTTCACAATCAAATCACAGGAAGCCATTCAGAAGGCTATCGAAATTACCCGCGGAGCCGGTAATCAGGCCATCGAACCTGTGCATCTCCTAAAAGGAGTCATGACTGAAGGTGAATCGCTGATCAACTTTATTTTCTCCAAAGTCGGCGCCAACACTGCCACTCTGATGCGACAAGTTGACAGCAAGATCGCAGCCGAGCCCAAAGTATCGGGTGGCGAACCATACCTCAGCCGCAGCTCAAACGATGTCCTGCAGAAAGCTCTTGACATCGCCAAAAAGCAAGGTGACGAATATGTCACACTTGAGGCACTGCTTTTAGCCATTTTCTCGGTCAACTCTCCGGCCTCGACCATACTCAAGGATGCCGGATTGAGCCAACGCGATCTCGAATCGGCAATCGCAGAACTCCGTAAAGGCAAAAAAGCGACAGACCAGAGCGCGGAAGACACCTATCAGGCTCTTTCGAAATACGCCATCAATCTGAATGAACGCGCCCGTGAAGGGAAACTCGATCCTGTCATCGGCCGTGATGACGAAATCCGCCGTGTGCTCCAGATCCTCTCACGCCGAACCAAAAACAACCCCATGCTCATCGGCGAACCTGGCACAGGCAAGACTGCGATCGCCGAAGGTCTCGCCCAGCGCATTGTCCGTGGTGACGTTCCCGAAAATCTCCGTACCAAACAGATCTACTCGCTCGACATGGGCGCCTTGGTCGCCGGTGCCAAATACAAAGGCGAATTCGAGGAACGCCTCAAGGCCATCGTCAACGAAGTGACCGGGGCCGACGGAGAGATCATCCTCTTCATCGACGAAATCCACACTCTTGTCGGCGCCGGCAAAGGCGAAGGCGCGATGGATGCGGCCAACATTCTGAAACCGGCACTCGCCCGTGGCGAACTGCGCTCTATCGGAGCCACGACCCTTGACGAATATCAGAAATATTTTGAAAAGGACAAAGCTCTCGAACGCCGTTTCCAGAAAGTGATGGTCAACGAGCCTGACGAGGCTGCCGCCATCGCCATCCTGCGAGGGCTGAAGGAACGTTATGAAAACCACCACAAAGTCCGTATCCGCGACGAGGCGATTATCGCCGCCGTGACCCTGTCCGAGCGTTACATCACCGACCGTTTCCTTCCCGACAAAGCCATCGACCTTGTCGACGAGGCCGCTTCAAAACTCCGTCTTGAAATCGACTCCGTGCCGCAGGCCCTTGACGAGATCACCCGCCTGATCGCACAGAAGGAGATCGAACGCGAGGCTATCAAGCGCGAAGGCGACAAAGAAAAGGTGAAGGAAATCGAGAAATCGCTCGCCGACCTGCGTGATCAGGAAAAGGAATTCACCGCCAAGTGGAAAGCCGAGAAAGAGCTGATCAACAAGATTCAGCAGAACAAGATAGACATCGAACAGCTCAACTTCGACGCCGAACGTGCCGAACGCGAGGGCGACTACGCTAAAGTCGCCGAGATCCGCTACTCGAAAGTTCAGCAGAAAGAGCAGGAAAACGCCGCTATACAGGAACAGCTGAAAATGATGCAGGGCGAAAAGGCCTTCATCAAGGAAGAAGTAGACTCGGAAGACATCGCCGATGTGGTTTCACGCTGGACCGGCATTCCCGTCAACAAGATGGTGCAGAGCGAGAAGGAAAAACTCCTCCATCTTGAGGCCGAACTCCACAACCGTGTTGTCGGACAGAACGACGCCATCGCGGCCATCGCCGACGCCGTGCGCCGCTCACGCGCAGGCCTCAATGACCCGCGTCGCCCGATCGGTTCGTTCATCTTCCTCGGCACCACCGGTGTCGGGAAGACCGAGCTTGCAAAAGCTCTCGCCGAATATCTTTTCGATGACGAGAACATGATGACCCGAATCGACATGAGCGAATATCAGGAGAAACACTCCGTCAGCCGTCTGGTCGGAGCGCCTCCGGGATATGTCGGTTACGACGAGGGTGGTCAGCTGACCGAAGCGGTGCGCCGCAAACCCTACTCGGTAGTCCTCTTCGACGAAATCGAAAAAGCGCACCCCGACGTGTTCAACATCCTCTTGCAGGTCCTCGACGACGGACGTCTGACTGACAACAAGGGCCGCATGGTCAACTTCAAGAACACCATCATAATCATGACCTCCAATATGGGTTCAAATGTCATCCGCGACAACTTCTCGAAGATGACACCTGAAAACCGCGGAGAAGTCATTGAATCGACCAAGGGCGAAGTGATCGAACTGCTCAAGCAGACCATCAGACCTGAATTCCTCAACCGAATCGACGAGATCATAATGTTTACCCCGCTCGATGAAAAGGAAATCGAGGAAATCGTCGGCCTCCAGATCAAGTCGATCCAGAAGATGCTTGCCAGAAACGGCATCACGCTCGAAGTTACCCCTAAAGCCCTCCGCTTCCTCGCCGAAGAAGGCTATGATCCGGAATTCGGTGCCCGTCCGGTCAAGAGAGTCATCCACCGCATGGTGCTCAACCAGCTCTCGAAAGACATTCTCGCGCAGAAAGTCGACCGCGAACGCCCGATCATAATCGACTACGACGGCTCCGACATAGTATTCAAGAATTGATCCCCGCGCCTCTCATGGCGCTCTACTCTGATATTTTTTATCCTAACACACACTCATTTTCTTAACTAAACTATTTTACTGCAACTTATGAAAAGATTTCTTTATCTGCTCTTAGTCCTTCCGTTGCTCGGCGTCTTCACCTCCTGTGACGACGATGACAAGGATCTTCCCAATGTATCCCTGGCCATTGACTATGAAGGTGGTTCCGAAGTAGACGGAGTTGTGAGCGTTGCTCAGGGCACTACCCTTGAAATCACCGCTCTGAAAGCTATCCCTGCCGAAGGCACAAAGGAAGCTACCCTGACAAATGTCGTATATTTCCTTGACGGCATACCAGTAGGCCGTACAAACCTCATGCCTTTCGCCATCAATATCCCGACCGGAGAACTTGAGGTCGGCGAACACTATCTTGGTGTACAGGCAACCGTTCTTCAGGTCGACAAATCGGTAGGTTTTGCCGTTGCACGCTTTAAATTCAACGTTACCCCGGCCGAGACAGAGGAACCCGGCGGCGATGAAGGCGGAACCGGCGGCACTGTCACTCCCGACACCCAGATCACTGACAAAGGACAGTAACAGACAGTTGAAACTACTGGCTGAACACACATGAATATGGCGGCCATTTTCCCGTGCCGAACAGAGGCCGGTAAGATGGACGCCATTTCCATGTCATCCCCCGACCGCCGGAGTCAGTCTGCGGAAATTCCGCCTCTAACGCCACCGCCATTTCCACCATTACTATTGCAGTTGATATTAAAATTTATTAATTTTGCAAAATAATACGGCTTTACAGTTCCGGAAAACTGTTTCATACCTAAGTTTTTTCATTCACCACGCATCAAAGCCATAAGCTGATTATGCTGCATCTCCGTTTCAACCAGATCTCAATTCTTATAATACTTCTCCTCGCATCGGCATCGTGTTCAACGCCGAAAGACATCACTTATTTTCAGGATCTTAAGGACAATCAGATCTATACCGTTCCGACTCAGACAATCAAGATCAAGCCTGCGGACAAACTGTCGATTATCGTAAATTCGCGTGACGCGCAGCTTACCGAGATGTTCAACCTGCCCTACGCTCCGCGCAATCTCGGCTCTGCATTGACAGGCTCCTCGCGCGGAACCAACCAGGGAGTAAGCGTCTACACCGTATCGCCCGACGGCTTCATCGACTTTCCCCTCCTCGGTCAGGTGCAGGTGGAGGGAATGACACGCCTTGAAATTGCCGCTCTGATCAAAGGAATGCTTATATCCAAAGATCTCGTCCGTGATCCCGTGGTGACAGTTGAACTCACCAACGGCATTGTCACCGTAATGGGCGAAGTCTCGAAACCGGGATCATACTCGATCGACCGTGACGACATGACTATTCTCGACGCCATAGGCCTCGCGGGAGATCTGACAATCTACGGAAAACGCCAGGAAGTCAAGGTGGTCCGCAACCACGGTGACAAGCAGGAAACTTACATTGTCAGTCTTCTTGATGTCGAGAAGCTGCGCAATTCCCCCGCATTTTTCGTGCAGCAGGACGATGTCATCTACATCGACCCCAACAAGACCCGTATCCGCCAAAGCACCCTCAACGGCAACACATTCCAGTCAACATCGTTCTGGATCTCCCTCGCCTCTCTGGCCACTACCATCACATCGCTCATCATTCTGAAGTAATTGTGAAGCGTCCGTATACGCAGTCATCCCCTTATAAAATTTTAACTCCTGTGTTATTAAACGCCCTCTAACCCCGTGCCATAGCAATGAGTCAAAATAACAACACATTTCCGGAAAACCAGCTCCACAATATCACCCCCGGACAACAGATCTCAGTCCCAGTCCAGGACCCGAAAGAAAACGAGGAAGATTCCTTCAACCTCCGCGACTTCTTCATCCTCTGTCTGACACAGTGGAAATGGTTCGCAATATCCATCGCGCTCTGCCTCGGACTCGGCGTGCTCTATATCCTGAGCACACCCAAGACCTACACCCGCACGGCATCAGTGATGATAAACGAAGACTCCGAATCGGGCAGTCAGGGAATTGCCAGCGCTCTCAGCGACATAGGTCTTTTCCAGACATCGGCTAACGTCAACAACGAGATGCTTGCATTCCAGTCTCCGGCAATCATCGGAGATGTGATCCAGCGTCTCGGCCTCCAGACAAACTACACCTACCGCCACAATCTGAAAGAGATGACCCTCTATGGCGACTCTTGCCCCGTAACTGTCAGCTTCCTCTCCATTCCGTCAAACAAATCGGCGTTCATGGAGATCCGGCTTCTCGGCGACGGCAAAGTCAACATTTCGAAAATGATAGCCGGAGTTGTCGAGTGTGATGCCGACGAGATGACCGTCAGCCTCGGAGACACTATCAGCACACCGCTCGGCTCAATCGTGATCAGCCATGGCCCGGCCTATGCCAAAGGGTTCAGTGCACCGATCAAAGTCTTTCGCTACACACTTGCCGACGCAATTGAAACCTATAAAAACCGTCTGTCCGAATCACTCGCCGACGACAAATCAACTGTTATCGACTTCGCCTTCAAGGATGTCAGCATTCAGCGTGCCGATGACTTCCTGAACACACTGATCAATATCTACAACGAAAAATGGGTCGATGACAAGGCCAAGATGGCCCGCTCGACTTCCAAATTTATCTCCGAGCGTCTGCGGGTGATCGAGCAGGAACTCGGCAACGTCGACAGTGACATCGCCGACTATAAGGGCGAACATCTTGTCCCCGATGTAGCCGCCGCATCCGCCATGTACATGGAGAATGCCAACGAAAACACCAAGCAGCAGATGGCTGTATCCACACAGATAGCCATCTCCAGATTCATCCTAGACTATGTCAACAACCCGGAGACAAAAGGCCAGCTGATTCCATCAAACGCAGGGCTCGACAACGCCGGTATCGAAGCGCAGATCAAGGAATACAACGAAGTCCAGCTCAAACGCGACAATCTCGCCAACTCCACCGGAGAGACCAACCCTCTCATCCAGGACTATGACAAGAGTCTCCGGAGTATGCGGAGCGCGCTCGTCACCTCGCTGACAAATCAGGAACGCGCCCTTGAAACACAGCTCAACTCTCTCATCAGAAGCGACCGCTCCACCAACCAGAAGATAGCCTCATCTCCCGGTCAGGCAAAATATCTTCTCTCCGTCGAACGCCAGCAGAAAGTAAAGGAAGCTCTCTATCTTTACCTCCTCCAGAAGAGAGAGGAAAATGAACTTTCACTCGCATTCACTCCTTACAACACCCGTATCATCACCCCGCCGATGGGCTCGAACCGCCCGACGGCCCCGATCTCGCGCAACATCCTGATCATCTGCTTTGTACTCGGTCTGGTCATTCCGGCTCTTGTCATCTTCCTCAGCGAGAGCATGGACACACGTCTGCGCAACAGAGCCGATCTTGAGGGCATCCGTACACCTCTTATCGGTGAAATTCCGGAATCGTCCAACAACAACGCCCTGCGTGTACGCCGCATACGCCGCCGCTGGCGTGAACTTCTTGGGAAAAACTCTCAGATTGAAGAAACGCCATCCCTGCTTGTCCATGAACATGGCCGAAGCATCCTCAACGAGGCATTCCGTATGGTTCGTGCCAATCTTGAATTCATGACACGCAACAAACAGAACCGCGTGATCATGGTGACTTCTTTCAATCCCGGCTCAGGGAAATCATTCATTTCCCTCAACCTTGCCGCAACACTTGCTCTGAAAGAAAAAGGGCGCAAGATACTGATCATTGACCTTGATCTGCGCCGTGCCTCCGTTTCGCGCATTCTGTCCGACCACTCACGCGGCGTCACGGACTATATCTCAGGTCAGACAGACAATTGCGACAGCTACATCCAGCCGACACCCTGCCGCGGACTCTACCTGCTCCCCGTCGGTACCATTCCGCCCAACCCTTCGGAACTTCTGTATTCCGACAGGCTGAAACAGCTGATCGAGAAATACCGTGAGGAATATGACTATATCTTCCTCGACTGTCCTCCCGCCGAACTTGTGGCCGACGCCTCGATCATTGCCCCGCTGGCCGACATGACCATCTTTATTCTGCGCGCCGGCCTGCTTGACCGACGGATGATTCCTGAAATCGATCGTATCTACGACTCGCACCGCTACAAGAATTTCATGGTCATCCTCAACGGCACTCTCACATCAGGTGCGCCCTATCGCCGCTACGTCTCCTATTACTCGTCCAGCGCCGATAAAAACAAAAACTAATAAAAAGCTCTAACCAGGAGGGTATTTGGCTGCAAAGATCAAATACCCTCCTAAATATATTTGCATCTCCCGCAAATTCTTCTTAACTTTGCATCCGAAATTAAAAGTGGACAAATTTGGCTGCTTGCAACCACTTCAAAAAATGCTAAAACTGCACTTCTTTCAGTCTTCATTGACCTCTTTTCAACAAAGATCGACAGGCAATGGGGCGAAAGAAATCATCGTCACTCCGACGATTGACTTTTGAGCATAAATGAATCCGGGTCCGGTAATGCCTTTCAGGCATTGAGCCGCCTATGGATGGAAAATGTTGAAGCAGCCGCGTCTGATCCACGCAATTTCAAGCTGACTTCGACATTTTTATTTTTATCAGTTTCAATATATGAAAACTTATCTCTTCACCTCCGAATCAGTTTCGGAAGGACACCCCGACAAAGTGGCCGACCAGATCTCCGACGCCATACTTGACGAATTTCTCGCCCGCGACCCGAAATCAAAAGTCGCCTGCGAAACCCTCGTGACAACCGGTCAGGTAGTCATCGCAGGCGAGGTAAAAAGCGAAGCCTATATCGACCTCATGGAAGTCACCCGCGATGTGATCCGCCACATCGGCTACAACCGCAGCGCCCTCAAATTCGACGGCGAAGCCTGCGGCGTCCTCTCCGCGCTCCACGAACAGAGCGCCGACATCAACCGCGGTGTCGAACGCGCCGAACTCGAAGCACAGGGTGCCGGCGACCAAGGCATGATGTTCGGCTATGCCTGCAACGAGACCCTCGACTACATGCCCCTGACCATAGACCTCTCACACCGTCTGCTCCGCGAGCTCGCCAACATCCGCCGTGAGGAAAAGGAAATGACCCACATCAAACGCGGCCGTCAGCACACCTATCTGCGCCCCGACTCAAAAAGTCAGGTGACTGTGGAATATGATGAAAACAACCGCCCGCTCCGCGTCGACACGATCGTGATCTCCACCCAGCACGACGAATTCATCCAGCCGATCGAAGACACAGACGCAGCCCGCGCCGCCGCTGACCGCGCCATGCAGGAGAGGATCACCGATGATGTGCGCAACATCCTTCTGCCACGCGTCAAAGCCAAGCTCCGTCCGGAAGAAGCCGCGCTGATCGGTGACGATGTAAAACTTTTAGTCAACCCCACAGGCAAATTCGTTATCGGCGGCCCTCACGGCGATACCGGTCTGACCGGACGCAAGATCATCGTCGACACCTACGGCGGTCACGGTGCACACGGCGGAGGCGCATTCTCCGGCAAAGATCCCTCCAAGGTTGATCGCTCGGCCGCTTACGCCGCACGCCACATCGCCAAAAACCTCGTTGCAGCCGGCGTAGCCGACCGCGTTCTCGTCCAGGTTGCCTACGCCATCGGCGAAGCGAAACCCGTCAGCCTCTGCATCAACACCTACGGAACTGCCAATGTCGGTCTCTCTGACTCGGAAATCGCAGCGAAAGTAGCGGAAATGCCCTGCTTCGACATGACTCCTTATGCAATTGAAAAGCGTTTCGGCCTGCGCAACCCGATTTACCGCGAGACCGCCAGCTACGGCCACATGGGACGTCAGCCGATGACAGTAACCAAGACCTTCCACTCGAAATACGAAAAGCCCTTCACCCGCACCGTCGAGCTTTTCACATGGGAAAAACTTGATGCCGTACCCGCTGTCAAGAAAGCCTTCGGCCTTGACTGATCCTGCCGGAAATATCGCATGAATCACCGGATCCTGCGATATTTTCCTAACACCATAAAAACAACCGGGCCTCACGAAGCAGAAATCATCTGCCGCACGTGAGGTCCGGTTGCTTTTTCTATTCAGGCGGTCGTCGGTTTACTCCTTGATGCCGTAAGCGAGATCGCCCGCATCGCCGAGGCCGGGGACAATATATGAATGTTCGTTGATGACATCGTCGATAGCTCCCACCCAGAGAGTGGTCTTGTCGGCCGGGAAAGTCTCGCGCACATAGTCAACCGCCTTTTTCGATGCGATGATCGAAGCCACATGAATATGGGCAGGATTGCCCTTGGTGAGCAGCGCGCGGTAGCTCAGTTCCATAGAAGCTCCGGTGGCAAGCATCGGGTCTGTGATAACGAGAGTCTTTCCGTCAAGTTTCGGAGAGGCGATATATTCGATGAACACATCGAAATTTTCTTTCTCGCGATACTTTCTGTAAGCCGAAACAAAAGCGTTCTGCGCATGATCGAAAAAGTCGAGGAAGCCTTTGTGAAACGGAATTCCGGCACGGAAGATCGTAGCGAGCACCACATCTTCATCAAGCACCTGACAGGGAGCCACTGCCAGGGGGGTAGTAATGTCTACTGTTTTGTAGCGCATACGTTTGGACATCTCGAAAGCCATGATCTCTCCGATACGTTCGAGGTTGCGGCGGAAACGCAGCATGTCGTGCTGGACATTCACATCACGCAATTCGCTCATGTACTGACTGACCAGCGACGGCTGATCTGCAAAATTTATTACTTCCATGATATTCTAATCCTTTTTCAGTATAAACAATCGTCAATTATTAAAGGTCTTCACCTAAAACTTTGTTATATTTATTTTCATAATACATAACTATCACATATCGATTTGCTCCTACATAATATTGCTGATCTGGTATTCGTTCAAGTATAGTAAACCAGACCAACTTATTAGATGCAAGCTCAAATAACTTTTCTTTATAGATTTTCTCTATCTCGATCTCACGTTCTTCTTTTGGCAAATTTATCAAGCCCTTGTTTACCATATCCAATAACACCTGATAATGTATGATGCTATCTCCCACCTCCGTTGGCCATTGGAAATATACAGCTTGATATGACTTCTTTTCTACATGTATTCCATAATCTAAATCCTCATCCCTTGGTATTTGTTGACCGTCTTTACTTGAAATATATTTTGGATTATTCTCAAATTGATAGCATAAATTATTGTATTTAGTTATTATATTACGCTCATTGCTTGCGTCTACATCACATACAATAATTCGATTAACCTTGTCTTTATATGTTTCAATTTCCACTAAAACCTTATCTCCATTAAATTCGCCCACCAAGGGTTCCCAACCAGGTGCAATAGTCTTATATTTAAACCCTTTCTTTTTTAAACTTTTGACCATTTCTGCTTTAGTTCCATCAATTGGAATACCAAGGAACCTTGTAACGTCCTGTTGCGCTTTAACAGCAACCGCGATGAATAATATACTTATTAATAATAATGCCTGTTTCATGGTTCTTAATAATCTTTTATATCTGATTAGATTTACACTTTCACAAAGGTAGTAATTAATTTTATAATATTGCCCGTATTCAAATATCAATACTTATCTTGTAAGCAATCTATTAAGCAGATTGGTGAACTGATAGTTTTTCAGCCCCCAGCGCGGATAGATCAGCAACTCTGAAGGAGACTGCGAGACAAAACGTTCGACGGCTATGTCCTTGCGTAGTCTCCGGAGCAGTCTGACACAAAGATCGGCGTATTCATCAGCCGTGAAACGCGGTATATCGTAGAGACCGCTCTCCACATCGCGGGCCATGCGGGTGCCGCGGACGAGTTGTAGCTGATGAATCTTGACAGTGTCGACCGGAAGCTCATTGACGCGGTCGATTGTCGAGAGCATCACATCCAAGTCTTCACCCGGCAGCCCCATGATCAGATGAAGCCCGCAAGGAATTCCGGCCTCATGAGTGCGCCGGACGGCATCGGCGGTATCGGCCCACGTGTGGCAGCGGTTGACCAGCTCAAGAGTGCGGTCGCAGGCACTCTCGGCACCGTATTCCACCATCACCCATTTTCCCAGTCCGGCAAGACGGTCAAGAAGCTCCTGAGGCATGCAGTCTGGGCGTGTGCCTATGATAAGGCCGACAACATCCGTCGTTTCCAACGCCTCCTCATAAAGTTTCATCAGGCGGTCTATATCGTCGGAATGAGTGTTGGTGTAAGCCTGAAAATAGGCCAGGTATTTCATCTGCGGATATTTGCGCGCGAAGAATTCCTTGCCGCGCTCAAGCTGCTCCCTCACGCTCAGCGCGGGGCTGCAATATTCGGGGTTGAACGACTGGTTATTACAATACGTGCAGCCTCCGCGCCCTTTCGTGCCATCGCGGTTAGGACATGTGAAGCCCGCATTGACCGTAATCTTCTGCACCTTCACATCAAAATGTTCCTTAAGAAAATCAGAGAAATCCCTGTAAGCCTTCATAAGCGCGCGCCGCGGTTTATCAGATATGCGTCAAGCAGGACAATCGCAGCCATGGCTTCCACAACAGGCACAGCACGGGGCACAACGCAGGGATCATGACGGCCTTTCCCTTTGATGACAACCTCCCTGCCGTCGCGGTCAACCGACCTTACATCCTGCATCAGAGTAGCCACAGGCTTGAACGCCACACGGAAATTTATGTCGCAGCCGTTGGAGATACCACCCTGGATGCCACCTGAATAATTGCTTTCGGTTGTGATCCGGCCGTCATCAGCGGCCATAAAGCGATCAAGTACCTCGCTTCCGCGACGTTCCACGCCCCGGAATCCCATGCCGTATTCAAACCCTTTGGTGGCGTTGATGCTCATCATTGCCTCGGCCAGACGGGCGCCGAGACGCCCGAAAACCGGATCGCCAAGACCCGCAGGAACTCCGCTGATGACGCAGTCGACAACCCCACCGATCGTATCGCCCTCGCTTTTCACTTTCAGGATCAGTTCTTCCATCTCGGCAGCCTTCTCCGGATCGGGACATCTCACAGGGTTCGACTCGGTCAGCTTCAGATCAAGTTCTTCATACGACTTGCTAAGCACAACCGGCCCCACCTGCGAGGTATATGCCTGAATCGTGATTCCGAGCTGTTCGAGAGCCTGCCGCGCAAAAGCACCGGCCACGACACGGGTCGCAGTCTCACGCGCGCTCGAACGTCCGCCCCCGCGATGGTCACGCAGTCCGTATTTGGCTGTATAAGTATAATCGGCATGAGACGGACGGAAAGCATCACGAAGATGATCGTAGTCGTTTGAATGCTGATTCTCGTTGCGGATAATGAATCCTATCGGACAGCCCGTAGTGCGGCCTTCGAAAAGCCCCGACAGAATCTCCACCGTATCGCTCTCCTTCCTTGCGGTAGTGACAGCCGACTGTCCCGGCTTGCGGCGGTCAAGTTCATGCTGCACCCGGTCAAGGTCGATGGCGACCCCTGCGGGCATTCCGTCTATAACGCCGCCGATGGCAGCTCCGTGACTTTCGCCGAATCCGGTGAAAGTAAATATCTTACCGATTGTATTCATCTGGGATTGCTGAGGTGGTTTGTTTTTTGGGGGTGGGAAGTATCACGATTCTTTTTCTCCGGCGACATCCGCCACAGAAGCATCGCAATAGGCGATCAGATCCTGCGGGCTGATTTTGAACTGCAGACCACGTTGTCCTGCTGACACATATATAAAAGGAAAATCGAGCGCTGTCTGATGGAAAAAGGTCGGAAAAGGCTTTTTCATACCCACGGGCGAACAGCCGCCGCGGATATAGCCCGTCAGAGGAAGCAGCTCTTTCATCGGTATCATCTCAGCCTTTTTGGCACCGGCCGCTTTGGCGGCCTTTTTGAGATCGACCTCCATATTGCCGGGAATCACACATACGAAGTAGCCGCTGCGGTCGCCGTGAAGCACCAAAGTCTTGAACACGGAATTTATATCCTCGCCCAGCTCCTCGGCCACATGTTCGGCCGCAAGATTGTCGGGATCCACATTATAAGGTACGAGTTCGTATGCTATTTTAGCTTTATCCAGCAGACGTGCGGCGTTAGTCTTATTGATTTTTTCTTTTGACGCGTTCATGTTGCAAATTTACTTAATCAATGTTTATATTACAATTTTTAGAAAATAAAAGTTTTTGCAACTTCCCCTACGATCATCCAGGCCAATATCGGCGCCGGGACCACAGCCGTCATGCACCGGGACAGGCGGACCGACGGGGCAAACAGGGCGAAATTAGACATATTTAACACTAAATCGGCCATTGCGACTGATTAACGGGGCTTATTTCAAGACTATAAAGCGTGTTTATTGCAAGATATTTGTTACCTTTGCAAACTGAATTTAAATAAGCTGCAAAAACGAAGATATAACCTATCAAGCTGAAAATAGAAACAATTTATGAATCCAATCAAAAAAACCATCGAGCTGCCTGACGGTCGCATTATCACATTAGAGACCGGCAAACTTGCAAAGCAGGCCGATGGAGCGGTAGAACTGCGCATGGGCAACACTATGCTACTTGCGACAGTCGTAACGGCCAAGGAGGCCGGTGAGGGCGTTGATTTCATGCCTCTCCAAGTCGAGTACAAAGAAAAATTCTCTTCTAACGGACGTTTTCCCGGCGGCTTCCTCAAACGCGAAGGCCGTGCAAGCGACTATGAAATTCTGACTTCACGTCTGGTGGACCGCGTACTGCGCCCGCTTTTCCCTGACAATTACCACGCCGACACTTTCGTGCAGGTCACAATGTATTCCTCTGACGGTGTCGACATGCCCGACGCTCTCGCAGGTCTCGCAGCTTCGGCCGCACTTGCAGTGAGCGACATACCTTTCAACGGACCTATCTCAGAGGTCCGTGTAGCCCGCATTGACGGCAAATTCGTGATCGACCCCACTTTCGAACAGCTTGAAAAGGCAGATATGGAACTTATGGTCGGCGCCACCTACGACAACATCATGATGGTCGAAGGCGAAATGAACGAAGTTTCCGAAGCCGATCTTCTCGCCGCACTCCGCGCCGCTCATGACGCCATCAAGGTTCAGTGCAAGGCTCAGATGGAACTTGCCGAAGAAGTCGGCTCGACCGTCAAGCGCGAATACTGCCACGAAACCAACGACGAAGAACTCCGCAAGGACGTGCACGACAAGTGCTACGACAAAGCTTATGCAATCGCCAAAGCCGGTTGTGCCGACAAGCACTGGCGTCAGGAGAGCTTCGACAAGATCTGCGAAGAATATATCGAATCGCTTCCCGAAGAAGAACGCGACGAAAAGACCGCAATGGTCAAGCGCTACTATCACGATGTAGAGAAAGAAGCCATGCGCCGCTGTGTGCTCGACGAAGGTATCCGCCTCGACGGCCGCAAGACCACCGAGATCCGTCCTATCTGGTGCGAGGTGGACTATCTGCCCGGACCTCACGGATCTGCAATCTTCACCCGTGGCGAGACTCAGTCGCTCGCAACCGTAACCCTCGGCACCAAACTCGATGAGAAGATTCTCGACGACGTGCTCAACCAGGGCCGCGAACGTTTCCTTCTCCACTACAACTTCCCCCCCTTCTCCACCGGCGAAGCCCGTCCCGTGCGTGGTGTAGGCCGTCGTGAAGTAGGTCACGGCAACCTCGCACACCGCGCCCTCAAGCGCATGTTCCCCGATGACTTCCCCTATGTATGCCGCATCGTCAGCGACATTCTTGAGTCAAACGGTTCATCGTCAATGGCAACCGTCTGCGCCGGCACCCTCTCGCTGCTCGATGCAGGCGTGAAGATGAAACGCCCTGTCAGCGGTATCGCCATGGGTCTCATCTCCGACGGCAACAAATATGCAGTCCTCTCCGACATCCTCGGCGACGAAGACCACCTCGGCGACATGGACTTCAAGGTGACCGGTACCCGCGAAGGCATCACCGCCACCCAGATGGACATCAAGTGCGACGGTCTCAGCTACGAGATCCTCGAAAAGGCGCTCAACCAGGCCAAAGAAGGCCGTCTCCATATCCTCGACAAGATCGAAGAGACAATCCCCGCTCCGCGCGAGGACTATAAGCCCCACGTACCCCGCATCGTCACCATGCTCATCCCCAAAGAGCTGATCGGTGCAGTGATCGGCCCCGGCGGCAAGATCATCCAGGGAATCCAGGAAGCAAGCGGCGCTACCGTAAGCATCGACGAGATCCCCGACGGAGGCTATATCGAGGTAGCTGCCTCGAACAAGGCATCTATCGACAAGGCTCTCGAAATGATCAACGCTATCGTCGAACTCCCCGAAGAGGGCAAGGTTTACCACGGCAAAGTGCGCTCAATCCTTGATTTCGGCGCGTTCGTGGAATTCATGCCCAACCGCGACGGCCTGCTCCACATCTCGGAAATATCATGGGACCGTCTCGAAAACATGGAGGCTTCCGGCCTCAAAGAAGGCGACGAACTCGAAGTCAAGCTCATCGAGATCGACAAGAAAACCGGTAAATACCGTCTCTCAATGCGTGCCCTTCAGCCCAAACCCGAAGGCTACGTAGAGCGCGAACGCGCACCCCGCGGCGAACGCGGCCCGCGTCGTGAAGGTGACCGTCCCCGTCGCGAAGGTGATCGCGGACCACGCCGTGACGGCGACCGCGGACCCCGTCGTGAAAACAACGGCGGCAACCACGGAGCTCCCCGCAACTAAGGGAGAGTCCGGCTTTATGTAACTAAAAATGTGTAATTCCAAGTCCATAAACACAGTTTATTTTACACACTCTTAGTTAACCGAAACTGATATTAATTACCATTGAATCAACGCCCCGGCGGGTTCCCCTTCACGGGAGTCCGCCGGGTTTCTTTTAAAGGTTGCCTAACAACCTCTTTAATTCCGGAAATCTATGGAAGAGCAATTAAAAAACGTCCACATCGTCGTGGCTGCCGGGAGCGGCTCACGCTATGGAGGCAATCTACCCAAACAATTCTGCCTGCTGGACCAACGGCCACTTCTGATGACCACACTCGAACGTCTCCACAGGCATACTCCCGACTGGGAACTTATCGTTGTGCTCAGCCCGGACATGACAGATCTCTGGAAATCAATGTGCACGGAGCATGACTTCTCTCTGCCACACCGCATTGTCGAAGGCGGTCCGACACGCGCCCACAGCGTCAGAAACGCTATCCGCACTCTCAACCCCGACAGCTACGGGCTGATCAGCGTCCACGACGCCGCCCGACCGATAGTCACAGACTCTCTGATCAGCAACCTGCTTGAAGCTCTTCCCGGAACCGACGGAGTGATACCGTCGTGCCCAGTGACCGATTCGATACGCATCGTCGCAGCTGACGGATCGACAAAAGCTGTCGACCGCAAACTCTACCGCTCCGTGCAGACGCCACAGATATTCCCCGCCGCAAAGCTCGCCGAAGCTTACCGCCGGGAACTGCGGCCGGAATTTACGGACGACGCATCCGTCATGGAAGCGGCCGGTTTCTGCAATCTGCGGTTGACCGACGGTGACCCACACAACATAAAAGTCACCAATCCCGGCGACATGGCCGTTGCCGAAATCTACCTCTCCCTCACCGACTGAACATATCTGACTGCGAAAACTTGCTGAAATGGACCGTCTGAGGCATACTGATATAAAATTTCTGCGCGGAATGGGACCGAAACGTGCCGAGCTTTTGGATAAAAATCTCGGTATAAAGACGTTTCATGATCTTCTGTATCACTTTCCGACACATTACATCGACCGCCGCTCCGTCTACCGCATCATCGACTTCGCAGGCGATGACATGCCCTCGCTCCAGGTGCGCGGACGGTTCGTCAGCTTCAACGTCCAAGGAGAGGGAGCAAAAATGCGCCTCATCGGTCTTTTCTCAGACGGTTCCGGACTGATGGAAGTGGTCTGGTTCCAGCGCATCAAATCACTCAGACAGCTCTACCACACGGCAACCGAATATATCCTCTTCGGGAAACCCTCCAATTTCAACGGCCGCTGGAGCATGGTTCATCCCGAAGTAGACACTCCCGAAAACGCCACAGCCCAGGGGGGCTTCCGCGGTGTCTATCCGCTGACCGAGCAACTGCGCAACCGCGGCTTCTCGTCGCGTACTTTCGCAAACGCCGCCACCGAAATCCTGAGCGGCATACGGACCGTCTCCGAAACCCTCACCCCGCAGATCATCACCCGCCACCGCCTGATGGGACTGCATGAGGCCCTGACGGCCATCCACAGTCCGCAAAGTCCACAGCAGCTCGAACAGGCGCGCTTCCGGCTCAAATTTGAAGAACTCTTCTATCTCCAGCTCGACATACAGCGCTATGTCCGTCGCAGAAACGGAACCATCAAAGGCTTCCTCTTTCCGCGTATAGGCCATTTCTTCAACACGTTCTATTCTCAGTTCCTCCCCTTCCCGCTGACCGGGGCGCAGAAAAGGGTCATCAAGGAAATCCGCGCCGACATGGCCACCGGCCGTCAGATGAACCGCCTGCTGCAAGGCGATGTGGGCTCCGGAAAGACTCTGGTAGCACTGCTGTGTATGCTGATAGCTCTCGACAACAATGCACAGGCGTGCCTGATGGCGCCGACCGAAATCTTAGCCACCCAGCATTTCGAAACCATCAGTTCGATGGTGGCGCCGATGGGCATCAACGTGAAACTGCTGACAGGCTCCACCCGCAAGAAAGCCCGCGAGGAGATACATTCGCAGCTTACCGACGGTTCGCTCCACATCCTGATCGGGACCCACGCGGTCATTGAGGACAATGTGAAGTTCAAAAACCTCGGTTTCATCGTCATCGACGAGCAACACCGCTTCGGTGTGGCACAGCGCGCCCGGCTTTGGACCAAAAACATCATCCCGCCACACGTGCTTGTGATGACAGCCACACCGATCCCCCGCACCCTCGCCATGACGGTCTACGGCGATCTTGATGTCTCGGTCATCGACGAGCTTCCTCCCGGACGAAAGCCCGTGCAGACCCTTCTGCGCTACGAGGAAAACCGTTTTGCCACCTATCAGGGCATCGGACGGCAGCTGCGGCTCGGACGGCAGGTATACATAGTCTATCCGCTGATCAAAGAAAACGAGAAACTCGATCTCAAATCGCTTGAAGAGGGCTATGAGAATATCTGCGAGACATTCCGAGACTATAAGGTGGCTTTCGTCCACGGTCAGATGAAACCGCAGGAAAAGGAATATCAGATGGGACTTTTCGCTTCCGGAGAGGCACACATCCTCGTCGCGACTACCGTAATAGAAGTCGGGGTCAACGTTCCCAACGCAACCACCATGCTTATCGAAAACGCCGAACGATTCGGCCTCTCGCAGCTCCACCAGCTGCGCGGCCGCGTGGGCCGCGGCGAAGGTCAAAGCTACTGCATACTGATGTCGAAGCGGAAAATCGCCGCCGACACACGCAAGCGCCTTGAACTGATGACTTCCACCACCGACGGATTCGCCATTGCCGAAGCCGACATGCAGATGCGCGGTCCCGGCGACATCGAGGGCACCATGCAGAGCGGTATGCCGATAGACCTGCACATCGCCAATCTCGCCACCGACGGGCAGATCGTGCAGCTCGCTCGCGACACGGCCTGTGAGATACTTGACACGGACCCCGAACTCAGCAGCCCTGAGAACCGGCCCCTACTCGTCGAACTCTCCAATCTGACCACCCGTGTGCGCGACTGGTCGAGAATCTCATGATTTTAAACATCTTCTTAACATATCACCCCCAAACGCCCCTCCCCTTGACGTTTTTTAATGTCTTTTAGCGCTCCTGATTGCTTCAAATGAGGCTTTCAGTTGTTCTAATAGTGTAAGTAAAGATAAAGAAGCAATAACAAGCAGGAAAATCTAAATTTACATCCCTCGTCCTCTTTACCGGGTTGTGAAACCAGGTTCTGAGGCTCTCATAAATAAATAGTTGAAACGTGAGGGGAGGAGTTAAGGCAGTTGTCTTAACTCCTCCTTTGTTATGCAGGGGCTACTGATATGCTTATTGTCCGGAGACTGTTCAGACAGTGATCATCTGAACCGGTCTGATACAGTCCCAGTCAAACAGCCCGACAAGCTCCTGAGGAGCGTACGCCGTTTCCTCACTGACAAGACCGGCGATCCGTGCAAGATGCCCGACAAGCTCTTCGGGGCGGAAGGTTTTCCGCAGTTCCTCCATGCTCATCGCGCTGTCGCGCTTCGAGAGTCTCTGTCCAGCCCGGTTGCCAAGCAGGGGCAAGTGGGCATAGTGCGGGGCTTTCACGCCCAAAAGTCCATAGAGATAGATCTGCTGTGCGGCCGACAGGAGCAGATCGTTGCCGCGCACCACTTCCGTAACCCCCATCAGGGCATCGTCGACGACAACCGCAAGCTGATAGGCCCAGGCTCCGTCGCCACGCCGGAGCACAAAATCGCCGCATCCGGTAGAGAGATTGACACGCTGCGGTCCATAGACCGTGTCGGTAAAACAGATTTCCCTGTCGGGGACATAGAGCCTTACGGCAGGCGGGCGCACACTGTCGCGCAGTGGCGGTTCAGAACATGGAAGTGTGGCGGGACGGCATCGGCCGCCATATATTATGCGGCCGTCAGACTGATGGGGAGCCTGCGTGGCCATTATGTCGGCGCGTGAGCAGAAGCATGGATAGGTATAGCCCGTGGATTGGAGTTTCCGCAGATATGCCTCGTAGATCTCTCCGCGGAGGCTTTGACGGTAAGGTCCTGACGGGCCTTTGTCATCCAGACCGCCTTCATCCCAGTCAAGACCGAGCCAGCGGAGGTCATCTTCAATCTGACGCGCATATTCGGTCCGTGAACGCTGCGGATCGAGATCTTCTATCCGCAGAATCCATTTTCCTCCCGATTTTCTTACGGACAACCAAGAGAGCAAGGCCGTGAACAGATTGCCGAGGTGCATACGCCCGGTAGGAGACGGTGCGAAGCGCCCGACTGCGGGTGACGGGAAAGAAGAGTCGTTGTTGATCATTCCGCTCATTTCATTTTTTCACTTTTCACTGCAAAGTTACGCAAGATCCGATTTTTTTTGAAAAAATTTTCCTCCATGATGCAAGATTTCAGAAGATGCGGATTTATACAGACAAAGAACATCAATAAACCAATCCAACAAAAACGATATGAAAAAAGTAAAACACCTGCTCCCGATCGCCCTGCTCCTTTGCTCCGCAACTATGATGCAGTCATGTCTCGACAACGATGATGACGACAGATACGTCATCTGTCCCACTTCCCCCAACGCCCTTGTCACCGTCTGTCCCGCGGAAGACGGAAGTTTCGCCATGATACTCGACGACAAGACCACACTCTACCCGACCAATATGCCCAAATCGCCTTTCGGGCAGAAAGAGGTGCGCGCATTGGTCAACTATACTCCTGTGGATGCTTTCTATGGCGTTTCCGGCGTACAGATCAACCGCATCGACAGCATCCGGACCAAACTCCCTGTCGCAGATCTCGGAGAAAGCAACAACGAAACTTACGGGAACGATCCGATCGAAATTGTCAAAGACTGGGTGACCGTTGCCGAGGACGGCTATCTTACCCTGCGTGTCCGCACCGTATGGGGCCCCGGTAACCGTCCCCACTACCTGAACCTCGTCTCAGGCATGAATCCCGACGATCCTTTTGAAGTCGAATTGCGCCAGGATGCACAGGGCGATACCGAAGGCCGATTTGCCGACGCGCTTATCGCATTCAACCTCAACGGTCTTTCCCGGTCAGAGAAACCCGTCAAGGTCAAGCTTCACTGGAACTCGTTCAGCGGTCCGAAATCGGCTGAATTCGATCTGGCTCTCCGACCCGTCGCAGTGGAAGAGCACGAGACTTCAAATCTTATCCCGGCCGCATCGCTGCGATAAAACACGAAACCTACGCATCCTCACGTTAAAACTATAATCATCATCTCATACAGCGGTTTTGAACACAGCCGGCAACGAACACGAACTGTTGCAGCAAATCGGCAACAACGAGCCTGCGGCTATGAGGCTGATATATTCCAGATATGTCAGGTACCTCACAGCCGTATGCTCACGCTATATCCGTAATGATGAGGACGTGAAGGATGTCCTTCAGGAAAGTTTTCTGAAAATTTTCGCATCGGTGGGCCGATTCTCATATAAAGGCGAAGGCTCTCTGAAAGCATGGATGACGAAAATCCTCGTCAACGAGGCTCTGAAACACATAAACCATTCACAACGGATCGACTTCACGGAACTTCCCGACAATTTCACAGACACGGCGGACTGCGAAAACCGGGAATACGGGATATGTGATATTCCCGCATCCGTGATCCATGAACTTATCCGCGGGCTGCCCGACGGCTACCGCGTCGTATTCAACCTCTATGCCATCGAAGGCAAGACACACCGCGAGATCGCCACGCTCCTCGGCATCGGCGAAAGCACATCGGCCTCGCAGTTTCACCGCGCAAAAGCGCTTCTCGCATCAAGAATCAAGGACTTTATAAACAGACGGTCATCATGAACGACGACAAATGGCTAAAAGAGATACGCAACAAAATGGCTGACTTCGAGTCGGAAGAGCCTGCCGGACTCTGGCAGCAGATCGAGGAGCGCCACAAGAGCGTCACGGAGGACCGGCGCCGGAAACCGCGCGCCATCATACTCTCATGGCTCACAGCTGCCGCCGTGCTTGGCGCCATTTTATTCGGAGGCATCCGGCTTCTGAGAGAGGAGAACCACGTCGACATGACTCCCGTTCTGGCCGAAAACCAAGATCCGGCACAGTCCCCCACACAAACTTATGCTCCGCCGGCTACAATCCGGACGATAAAAAATTCACATCCGACAGTTATAGCACAGCACACACCGGCCACTCATCCTGCCGCAGGAACTTACGGATATACTCCGGAGACTTCTGATATTGACGGGAATGCGGTTGCTGAAGCATCCGACGAACAGCCTCTCGCCGGACACAATGAAGACAGGCAACCGATTGAAAACAGACAGGCCAAAAGCATTTCAGAGCGTCAGACCGGCCTTTCGACTGCCACGGGCGAGGATCATACAACAGCCAGACCGATCAAACTCTCCGGCAAGCGTTTCTCGGTCGGAATATTCACATCCGGCACAATAGGGTATTCAACCTCAAACTCCGGATTTACGAATCTGAAATCTAACAGCGCATTTTGGGCCGATGATCCCGTGCTGAACCCTGACAACGGCACCGAACTTCTGTCTTCCGCGGCAAATGCAAACGGCTATCGGAATCAGGGATTCAAAATGCAGCATCACCAGCCGATCCGCTTCGGTCTGTCGGTGAGCTATGATCTGACTCCCCGCCTGAGCATTGAGAGCGGACTGAGCTATTCAAGACTGAGTTCGGATGTGACAGCCGGAGATATCACATACTCCTACGCGGGCGAACAGACTCTTCACTATATAGGAGTGCCCCTGAATCTCAAATACCGCTTCGCTTCCTGGCACTCGTTTGATTTCTATGCGTCAGCAGGAGCATTAGCTGAAAAATGCGTTTCCGGAAAACTTTCCGGTCATGAAAGCGTCAACGGGCACCAGAACAGCAAAAAGACCTCCGACATACACGAAAAGCAATTGCAATATTCACTGAATGCGGCCGGCGGCATACAGCTTCGCCTTACCGACGATCTCGGCATTTACGCAGAACCGGGTATCAGCTATTATCTTGACAATGGTTCAAGCATCAGTTCAATCCACAAAGAGCGCCCGCTGAATTTCGATCTCAACCTCGGCTTGCGTCTCAGCCTCGGCAAATGAAAATAAAGCACGTGTATAGCAGAAGAGGCTGTCGTTCTCGACAGCCTCTCTGTAAAAATGTGATAAATTCTTGGTTTTTGTCTACTAAAAAACTATTTTGCAACCGTAAATTTTCGTGTTTCGGTATTGATTTTATATCTTCGAGCTTTCATGCTTTTTGTGAGAGAAATGAAGCTCTGTTTGTTTCACGATGCAAAGATACAGCGCCAATATTACAATTGTGTTACAATGAAGACACAATAATGTTACACTTTTGGATTTAACTTTTGTTTTATAAATTTAAACCGTAGCTGTCTCATAGAATCATTGCAATCTACCTGCGCTCTGCACTTCCAACTTTTAAGGTACCCTTGCATAAAGTATGTCAAACCAAAGTCCTTGCCAAAATGTTTGGGTAGATGAGAGAAATTTGGTAATTTCGCAGTCTGATTGTGACGGCTTTCTTCCAATGGAAACGCCCTCAGCAAAACCATCTGACAATTATTTTAGAGATGAGCAAAAAACTACTTGAAGTCCGCAATCTCCACGCAAAAGTGGAGGATAAAGAAATACTCCGTGGTCTCAGCCTTACAGTAAACGAAGGTGAGGTACACGCCATTATGGGACCGAACGGTTCCGGCAAAAGTACTATGTCGGGCGTTTTGGCCGGCAACCCGGCCTATACGGTGACAGAGGGCGAAGCTTACCTGCACGGTGTCAACCTTCTGGAGCTTTCACCGGAAGACCGCAGTCATGAGGGATTGTTTCTCTCGTTCCAGTATCCGGTCGAAATACCCGGAGTGTCCATGGTCAACTTCATGCGTGCCGCAGTGAATGCAAAACGCAAATATCTCAACGAAGCACCACTCTCGGCAAGCGAATTTCTAAAAATGATGCGTCAGAAACGCGCCATAGTCGAACTTGACAACAAGCTTGCCTCGCGCTCTGTCAACGAAGGCTTCTCCGGAGGAGAAAAGAAGCGCAACGAGATCTTCCAGATGGCTGTGCTCGAACCACGTCTGGCTATTCTTGACGAAACCGACTCCGGTCTTGACATAGACGCTCTCCGCATCGTGGCAGGCGGTGTCAACAAACTCAAGACCGACAGGAACGCGACCATCGTCATCACACACTACCAGCGCCTGCTCGACTATATCAAGCCTGACTTCGTCCACATTCTTTATAAAGGACGTATCGTCAAGACCGGCGGCCCGGAACTGGCACTCGAACTTGAAGAAAAAGGCTACGACTGGATCAAAGAGGAGAACGACATATGAGTAACGCCCTCACCCAATATATCGAACTCTACGAGCAGAACAAAGATCTGATCTGCCGCAACTCCGCGCCCGCTCTCAACGCCGGACGCGAGGAAGCTCTTGCGACCGTGAGATCTTCGCGTCTGCCTGACAGACATACCGAAGGGTTCGAAAAGACTTCGATCGAAGAGATGTTTGCACCGGACTATGGCGTGAACATCTCGCGCGTCAACATTCCTGTCGATGTGGCCGCAAGTTTCCGCTGCGATGTCCCCTCGCTGTCGACTCTGCTCGCCTTCGTGATAAACGACTCGTTCCATCCCACTTCAAAATTAGAGTCCAAACTTCCTGACGGAGTGATTTTCGGTTCGCTCAAAAGAATTGCCGCAGATCGTCCGGATATAGTCGGAAAATATTACAACACAATCGCTCCGGCCGAAAATCCGACTGTCGCTCTCAATACATTGTTAGCCCAGGACGGCGTGATGATCTATGTGCCGGAAGGAGTGCGCGTAGAACGGCCTTTGCAGCTGGTCAATGTCTTCTCTTCGCCTGTCCCTCTCGCCGCTTTCCGACGCATTCTGATTGTTGTCGAAGAGGGGGCCGAACTGCAGCTGCTCGTCTGCGACCACACACAGGAACGCGAAAACTCCTATCTTTCATCGCAGATCTCTGAAGTAGTCCTCGGCAAGGGAGCGCGTCTTGAAGTCTGCTCAATAGAGGAATCGTCAGCCAGGACATCGCGCTATTCGCGTCTCTTCGTCCGTCAGGAAGCCGGCTCGAACTTCTCGTTCAATTCCACCACGCTCACCTGCGGCACAACAAGAAATGATTTCACGGTCACGCTCAACGGCGAACACTGTGAGACGATGCTTGCCGGCATGGTAATCGGATCTGACAGGATGCACATCGACAACGATTCAGACATCCGTCATCTGGCTCCGCGCTGCAACAGCAACCAGCTGTTTAAATATGTGCTTGACGGTGAGTCGGAAGGTGCGTTTGAAGGCAGCATTTTCGTCGCTCTGGGAGCCCAATTCACCGAAGCATACCAGAGCAACCGCAACATCCTTGCCTCCACCTCCTCGCGGATGCACTGTAAACCGCAGCTTGAGATCTACAACGATGATGTCAAATGCTCTCACGGCGCAACCACCGGACAGCTGGACGCAGAAGCGCTCTTCTACATGCGTTCACGCGGAATCCCCGAAAACGAAGCCCGGACTATGCTGATGCAGGCTTTCATGGTGGACGTCATCAACCATGTGCATATCGGCGGCCTGCGCGAACGTCTGCTCCATCTGGTCGACCGCCGTTTTGCCGGCACTCTGGGCGACTGTGCCGGATGCCGGTCAAAAGAATGATGTCTGCGGACGTCGCACCGTGACAAATCTGACTGTTCCACACCCCCATACAACCTTTACGACTATGCTTGACATTGAAAAAATACGTGCTGACTATCCTATTCTCGACCGCAGGATCTACGGGCGCCCACTCGTCTATTTAGACAACACAGCAACCTCACAGACTCCTGACGAGGTGGTCAGGAGCATCATGTCAGGCTATACACAGACCAAGGCCAATGTACACCGCGGGGTGCATACCCTTTCAATGGAGGCAACCGACCTTCAGGAAAGCACACGCAGGAAAGTCAGGGACTTCATCAACGCTTCTTCCGAGGAGGAAATCATTTTCACCCGCGGCACCACTGAGTCAATCAACCTTGTGGCCGCGTCCTATGGAGGAACATTTCTGAAAGACGGCGACGAAGTAATTCTCTCGGTGATGGAACACCATTCCAACATCGTTCCCTGGCAATTGCTCGGACGCAGAGCCGACATAAAAATCCGTGTCATCCCGATCAAAGACGACGGCTCGCTCGACATGGACGTCTACCGGTCGCTGTTCAATGAGCGGACACGCTTCGTCAGCGTCTGCCATGCGTCAAACGTGCTCGGCACTGTCAATCCCGTCAAGGAGATCATCGCCGAAGCCCACAGTCACGGAGTCCCGGTGCTGATCGACGGCGCGCAGGCCGCGCCTCATCTGAAAATCGACGTTCAGGACATTGACGCAGACTTCTATGCTTTCTCGGCCCACAAAATGTATGGCCCCGCAGGCGTCGGAGTGCTCTACGGCCGGCGCGAGCTGCTCGAAAAGATGCCTCCGTATCAGGGTGGCGGCGAGATGATCGAGTCGGTAAGTTTCGAAAAGACAACTTTTGCGGAACTTCCTTATAAGTTCGAGGCCGGGACTCCTGATTTCATCGGTATAGCCGCGCTGCATCAGGCCATCGACTACATGGAGCAGATCGGAATAAACACAATCGCCGAGCATGAGCACAAGCTGCTTGATTATACAACCAAACGAATGCTCGACGAGATTCCTGACATCAGAATTTTCGGCACGGCCCCCGGAAAGTGTGCGATCATCTCATTCCTTGTCGGCAACGAGCACCACTACGACATGGGGATGCTCCTTGACAAACTCGGTATCGCCGTGCGCACCGGCCACCATTGTGCCCAACCGCTGATGACATCGCTCGGCATCGAAGGAACAGTCCGCGCCTCTTTCGCTGTCTACAACACCATCGAAGAATGTGACCTCTTCCTCACCGCCCTCCACCGCGTCAGCGAAATGCTCCGCTGAAAGCACTCTTGATTTTTTAGAGAAAAAATAACAGTTTAGCCACAACCCAGCTCAAACGATGAAATAGTCTGTGATAATGATAGACTGCCGACATCCGTTTTGACGCTCTTCCACATTTTTTTGCTTCTGACCGCAAATTCACGGCCAAATCTTTCCGGCCTTCGTTTTCATAGTCCGCTGCAAGAATCATCCGTCGGCAGTCGATCCATTTTATCATATCCGGTTGTCCGGCTCCTCTAAAGCCTTTTTCAATACTGTCCAATGACATCTCCCACTGTCCGGCTTTCGCGCTGAAAGATGTGCCGGTTATTGATTCAGCCTGCTGATAAGTAATCACCGTAGGAGCTCCCGGCAGGTTGACAATCCGGTCTGTGGCAAGAAGCAGACGGACTCCAAGTTCAAAATCATTCCATACGGCCAGATTCTCGTTCCATCCTCCGACTTTCCGTACAAGATCTGTTCTGACAACTATACGCTGAGTCGAAAGACATCCTCTGAAAAGATGATTGAAAATCGTATCACGCGAAGTGAAATAAAGCCTCTTTCGTTTACCGCCGATGCTTTCCGTAATAATGTCCCTCCCGAAAATATCCGCCTGCGGATTCCGGCTGATCGCAGCAGAGAAATCACTGACATGATCAGCCGACATCTCATCATCGGAATCAAAAAACATCACGAACTCCGTCTCCACCTCCTGCAATCCACGGTTACGCGCCGCACATGCTCCCCGCTTCTGTTCGGCAACAACCGTCACCTCAAAGGGATGTGGCTTCGCGGCCCAATCACGAATCAGTGAAAGAGTCGAATCAGACGACGCATTGTCGACCAACACAACCTTTGCCGGAGCGACATTCTGCTTTTCGATTGAAGCAAGTGTTCTCGACAGCGTATGAGCCCTGTTGTAGGCCGGGATGACGATGGTAATCGGATTGGACATGATAAACGACAGCTTGAATACAACTACGCCAACGGACTACTTGATACTGTAATTTAATTTTTTGCTTACATGGCGCTGCCGAGCTTTGTTTCTCTTGAATGCGGCAAAAAAAAGGCCCCTGGCTGTATGTTTGCGCCTATGGTAGCTTTCATATGAATCAGATGTTGCAAAATCCGCTTTATAGCAACTGCCGGGGCTGACATAACAATAAGTCAGATCCTCGACTATCGCAGATACCGCATCCTGAGTGTCATTGACCGCATCAATCTGCTCCGGCGTGGGAGCAAGACAGGTTATGCTGCGACGTCGGCACTCATCAGCCACAGCACCTATCGTAGCGCTGAATTTCTCTTTCAGAGAACTGTGATCGAAATCCGTCCACTCTGTTTTGCCCAGATTCTGCACCGGACGCAACTGGACAATATCCGGACCTGCGCCGTCACCCCACAAACTCCAGAAGCGATCACCGGCAAGATTGTCGACATTCATGGAATTGACTGTAAAGTTGGCTCTTACAGCAAAAGATGGATAACATTTTTTGACCTCGCGGACAATTTCTATAAGCTTTTGCAGATTTTCAAAGTCGGCTCCAGGCATAAGATATTCATAAGTCTCTTTGTCAGTACCGTGGAGGGAAAGGGTAAGTTCATTCAGTCCGGCAGCAACAAGCTCCATAAGGCTGACTTTCCCGGTAGCAATCAGTTGCCCGTTGGTTGTCAATGATATATAGGGAACTCCGGCTTTACGCCCACGTCTGACAATATCGACAAGATCCGGATAAAGCGTCGGCTCGGCACCGCAGCCGATCTGCAATTTCAAAGCTCTGTGGAAAAGTGCTTTTTCGACACGGTCGAGATCTGCATCACTCATTCGGCCGTGCATTTGTGCCCGTTTGTCAGGATCGCTGAAATAACACATTCGACAACGAAGGTTACATGCCATAACAGGGTCGATGAACACACCGATCGTCCGTTTTCCGAGCATGTGCATGGCCCACAGACCGAGAAGTTTGACAGGCGCCGGCAATCGTTTGCCGCCTATAAGCTTAAGATATTTATAGATCTTTCCGTTCATTGTCTCATTTAAAAATCGCAACCATCCTCGGCAGTGCAACCGGGACAATCGCTTATATACAAAAGTACGCAAAAATTGCAATAGTCCGTCCCGATAGCGCGAAAAAATCACGATTTCAAACGAAAGCATTGCACATTCCGATGATTCTTACGATATTTGCCTTTTTATTATATCGACGCAAAAAAAATTTGCACCGACATTTCAAATCAACAACCACTCAATTTTAATCACTTATAATCATGGAAATTGGCGATAAGATACCCGATGTGCTCGGTCTGGACCGGGCAGGCAATGAAGTGAAGAGCTCAGATTTCGCAGGAAAGGCTCTCATCATATATTTCTACCCTAAAGACAATACTCCGGGCTGCACCGCCGAGGCTTGCTCTCTGCGTGATTTCAACAGCGAGCTTGAGGCCAAAGGCTACACCACGATTGGCATCAGCAAGGATTCCGTAGCGAGCCATCTCAAGTTTGCCGACAAATATTCACTCCCCTTCATTCTTCTCTCCGACCCCACAACAGAGGTCAATCAGGCATTCGGCGTGTGGCAGAAAAAGAAGATGGCCGGCCGCGAATACATGGGCACCGTCCGCACAACTTTCGTGACCGACGCCGACCACCGCATCACTCACATCATCACCAAAGTCGATACCAAGAAAGCCGGCGAACAACTATTAGGTCTTCTCTGAGCTACCGACTTACTTTTTACCGCATAAAAAATGCCGGCCTGAACTGAATCAGACCGGCATTGATTTTCTATTTGCTTACTGTCAAGCTACACTATTAAGCCTGGGGCATTTTGGTGCGCTTGCCATAACCGTACTGAGCGGCAGCACCGAGTTCTTCCTGGATACGGAGGAGCTGGTTGTACTTGGCCATACGGTCAGAACGGCTTGCAGAACCGGTTTTGATCTGGCCGGCGTTGGTAGCAACTGCGATGTCAGCGATAGTGGCATCCTCAGTTTCACCAGAACGGTGAGAGATAACTGCGGTGTAGCCGTTGCGCTGAGCGAGTTCTACGGCGCGGAGGGTTTCAGTGAGTGAACCGATCTGGTTAACCTTCACGAGGATAGAGTTAGCGCAACCGAGTTCGATACCCTTTTCAAGATACTTCACGTTGGTAACGAAGAGGTCGTCGCCTACGAGCTGGCAACGGTCGCCGATGAGATCGGTGAGGATCTTCCAGCCTTCCCAGTCGCCTTCTGCCATACCGTCTTCGATAGAGTCGATAGGATATTTCTCTACGAGTCCCTTGAGGTATTCAGCCTGCTGCTGTGAAGTATATTTGGGAGCGTCAGCGCCCTGCTTCCAAGTGTAGTCATAGAGACCGTCCTTGTAGAACTCGGAAGAAGCGACGTCAAGACCGATAGTCACGTCCTTGCCGGGAACATAGCCGGCAGCTTCGATAGCCTTGATGATCACGTTGAGAGCATCTTCAGTGCCGTCGAGTGCGGGAGCGAAACCACCTTCGTCACCTACTGCGGTAGAGAGGCCGCGGTCATGGAGAACTTTCTTGAGGTTGTGGAATACTTCAGTACCCATGCGGATGCCTTCCTTGAAACAGCAGGCGCCGATAGGACGGATCATGAATTCCTGGAAGCAGATGGGAGCGTCAGAGTGAGCGCCGCCGTTGATGATGTTCATCATAGGAACGGGGAGCACGTAGCTGTTGCAGCCACCGATATATTTGTAGAGGGGAAGGTCGAGATAGTCGGCTGCAGCCTTGGCAACGGCGAGTGATACGCCGAGGATAGCGTTTGCACCGAGGTTTGACTTGGTGTCAGTGCCGTCGAGAGCGATCATAGTCTCGTCGATCTTGATCTGGTCAAGAGCGCTCATGCCACGGAGAGCGTCAGCGATAGGACCGTTCACGTTAGCGACAGCCTTCTGAACGCCTTTGCCGAGGTAGCGGCTCTTGTCACCGTCACGGAGCTCAAGTGCTTCGTTCACGCCGGTAGATGCGCCGGAGGGAACAGATGCGCGACCACGAGCGCCTGATTCGAGGATTACGTCTACTTCAACGGTAGGATTGCCACGTGAGTCAAGGACTTCACGACCGATAATTTTTTCAATTTTCATAGTCTATATAATAATTATAGTTGAGTTTTTTACCTTATGCCTTTGGAAGCGAATCGATGATCTGTGCCTTTGCTAAAATGCGCAGCAAATTTACGAAATATCAATGCGCTTTGCAACAGGTCAATGATTAATTTTTGCTTTATTATATTACTAAATATTCCCGTTCACCCGGCCAATCAATATTCATCCCAGCTCCTGATCTCGATTTCGTCGAGAGGATGGGTTGTGAATGCGTCGATATAGGCCGAGGCCAGACGCGCGTTGGTCAGCAGAGGAATGTTGAGATCGATGGCGGCACGGCGGATCTTGTAGCCGTTGGTAAGCTCCGTGGTCGAGAAATTCTTCGGAATATTGACAACCATGTCGACCTTATGGTCATGGAGAAGCTCGATAGCCTGCGGCTGCATGTCGGGCTGCGAGGGCCAGTATACACGGATGGCGGGAATGCCGTTGTCATTGAGATAGGCATGTGTGCCGCCGGTCGCGTAGATCGTGTAGCCGCAGTTGGCAAGTTCGTGGGCCGCATCGAGGAGATCGGCTTTCTGCTTGGCCGTACCGGTCGACATCAGAACCGCTTTAGCGGGAACACGGTTGCCCACAGAGATCATCGCCTTGATCAGAGCCTCGGAAGAGTCTGTGCCGATACATCCTACCTCACCGGTCGAAGCCATGTCGACACCGAGCACGGGGTCTGCACCCTGCAGACGCGAGAAGCTGAACTGCGAGGCCTTGATGCCGACGTAGTCGAGGTCGAAAGCATTTTTCGACGGCTTCTCGACAGGCAGACCGAGCATCACACGGGTCGCGAGGTCGATGAAGTTGATCTTTAGCACCTTCGACACAAAGGGGAAACTTCGCGAAGCACGGAGGTTACATTCGATGACCTTGATATCGTTGTTCTTGGCAAGGAACTGGATGTTGAACGGACCTGAGATCTCAAGCGCTTTGGCGATCTGACGCGAGATCTTGCGGATGCGGCGCATGGTCTCGACATAGAGTTTCTGCGGCGGGAACTGAATGGTGGCGTCGCCTGAGTGCACGCCTGCATACTCTATATGCTCGGAAATCGCATAGGCCACGATCTCGCCGTTCTGGGCGACAGCGTCCATCTCGATTTCCTTGGCCGATGAGATGAACTGCGATACGACAACCGGATGCTGCTTCGACACATTGGCTGCGAGACGCAGGAAGCGGGTCAGCTGCTCCTGATTGTGACACACGTTCATTGCCGCGCCTGAAAGCACGTAGCTCGGACGAACGAGAACCGGGAAACCGACCTCGTCGATAAACTCGTTGATGTCGTCCATGCTTGTCAGCTCGCGCCAGCGGGGCTGATCGATGCCGAGACGGTCGAGCATCGCCGAGAACTTGTTGCGGTCTTCGGCATTGTCAATGCTGCGGGCCGTGGTGCCGAGTATGCTGATATTCTGAGCGTCAAGACGTGTAGCGAGGTTGTTGGGTATCTGACCGCCCACCGAAAGGATCGTGCCGTGGGGCTGTTCGAGATCAAGAATGTCCATCACACGCTCGAACGTGAGTTCGTCGAAGTAGAGACGGTCACAAATATCATAATCGGTCGATACGGTCTCCGGATTATAGTTGATCATGACCGAACGCCAGCCCTCTTTCTTGACAGTCAGAAGCGCGTTGACCGAACACCAGTCGAACTCAACCGACGAGCCGATACGATAGGCACCCGAACCGAGTACCACAATCGAACGATGGTCATGAAGATACTGTACATCGTTCTCACGACCGTTATATGTCAGATAGAGATAGTTTGTCTGTGCGGGATATTCGGCGGCCAACGTGTCGATCTGCTTAACGACGGGGAGCACACCGAGGCGTTTACGGTAGCCGCGCACTTCGAGCAGTGCCTTTTCGGGATCGGTCAGTTTTTCCTGATAGATCTCGCGGGCGATCTGGAAGTCGCTGAAACCCTGTTCCTTCGCCTGACGGAGCAACGGTTCGGGGATGGCCTCGATCTCGTTGTAGTCACTCAGTTCATGCGCCGTGTCGATGATATTCTGGAGCTTATAGAGGAACCATTTGTCGATCTTGGTCAGCTCGTGGATGCGGTCGACGGTGTAGCCTTTCATCAGAGCCTGGGCGATGGCGAAGATTCGCTTGTCGGTCGGCTCCTTGAGCGCATGTTCGAGTTCCGGCAGATCGCGTTGATTATTGCCGACGAAACCGTGCATCCCCTGACCGATCATGCGGAGGCCTTTCTGAATCACCTCCTCGAAAGTGCGGCCGATGGCCATCACTTCGCCGACAGACTTCATCGACGATCCGATCTCGCGGCGTACACCGTGGAATTTTCCAAGGTCCCAGCGTGGGATCTTGCAGACGATATAGTCAAGCGCCGGTTCGAAGAATGCCGAAGTCTCTTTGGTGACCGAATTCTTCAGATCGAAGAGGCCGTAGCCGAGACCGAGTTTTGCAGCCACGAACGCCAGCGGATAACCGGTGGCTTTCGATGCGAGAGCCGACGAACGGCTCAGACGCGCGTTCACCTCGATGACGCGATAGTCCATCGAAGTCGGGTCGAAGGCATACTGCACGTTGCATTCGCCTACAATGCCTATATGACGTATGATCTTTATGGCAAGCTTGCGCAGCCAGTGGTAATCTTCGTTTGAAAGGGTCTGCGAGGGAGCCACAACAATAGACTCGCCGGTGTGGATGCCTAAGGGGTCGAAGTTCTCCATGTTGCAGACAGTGATGCAGTTGTCGAAACGGTCGCGAACAACCTCATATTCAACCTCTTTCCATCCCTTGAGCGATTTCTCGACAAGCACCTGCGGCGAGAAAGCAAGAGCCTTTTCAACCAGAGCCACAAGTTCCTCTTCATTGTCGCAGAAACCGCTGCCGAGACCGCCGAGCGCGTAAGCGGCACGAACAATCACGGGATAGCCCAGCTCTTTGGCGGCCACACAGGCATCGTGAATCGAGCTGACGGCCTCGCTCTTGATGGTCTTGACGTCGATTTCGTCAAGTTTTTTCACAAAAAGTTCGCGGTCCTCGGTATCCATGATGGCCTGGACCGGTGTACCGAGCACCTCCACTCCGTATTTCTCCAGTATGCCCGAACGATAGAGTTCCACGCCGCAGTTGAGGGCAGTCTGGCCGCCGAAAGCGAGCAGAATCCCGTCAGGCTTCTCCTTGCGGATGACCTTTTCGACAAAATAAGGAGTCACCGGCAGGAAGTAGATCTTGTCGGCAAAACCGTCTGATGTCTGGACGGTGGCGATATTCGGATTGATGAGGACTGTCGTGATCCCCTCTTCCTTCATGGCCTTGAGCGCCTGTGAACCTGAATAGTCAAATTCGCCGGCCTCGCCGATTTTCAACGCGCCGCTACCAAGCAGCAATACTTTCTTGATGTTTTCGTTACGCATGATGAAAAATTAATGAGGGGAATGCTTAGAGCAGGTTGATGAATTCGTCAAACAGAAACTCCGTGTCCTTCGGGCCTGAGCTTGCTTCCGGATGGAACTGGGCCGAGAAGAAGGGCTTGGATTTGTGGCGGATACCTTCGTTTGTTCCGTCATTCATATTGATGAAAAGAGGTTCCCAGTCGGCGGGAAGAGTCTCGTTGTCGACTGCGAAGCCGTGGTTCTGCGAAGTGACGAAGCACTGGTTCGAACCGACGCGGCGCACAGGCTGATTGTGGCTTCTGTGGCCGTATTTCAGTTTATAGATTCTGGCGCCTGCGGCTTTCGAAAGCAGCTGGTTGCCCATGCAGATGCCGCAGATCGGCTTGCCGATCTCCATTGCCTTGCGGATGAGACCGACAGTCTCTTCGGCCATGTCGGGGTTGCCGGGACCGTTGGAGATAAAGAGACCGTCATAGGGGATTGAGGTGAAATCGTAGTTCCAGGGAACTCTGATTACCTTCACTCCGCGACGTGTCAGACAGCGGATGATGTTGTGCTTCACACCGCAGTCGACCAGTACGACAGTCTTGTCGCCCGCTCCGTGATATTCCACTTCCTTGCAGCTAACCTTTCCGACGAGGTTCTCACGGTTGGGATCATAAAAATCGACATCGTCACAACCGTCAATCACGATCTTTCCGAGCATTGAGCCGTGTTCACGGAGATGCTTGGTCAGCTGACGGGTGTCGATGCCGTAGAGTCCCGGAATTTTTTCTTCCTTGAGCCACTGGGCCAAAGAGCGGTCGGCCTGCCAGTGGGAATGCTCATACGAATAATCCTGAGCTACTATCGCGCGGCAATGGATATGGTCACTTTCATAATATTCACTGACGTCGTCGCGCTCCCGGCAGGGAGGTACGCCGTAATTGCCGAGGATCGGATAAGTGGTCACGAGGATCTGTCCTTCATAGGAGGGATCGGTCAGACTCTCCGGATAACCGGTCATAGCGGTGTTAAACACAACTTCACCGGAGGTCGAAGCCTCATAGCCGAAGGATTTCCCCTCAAAGGTTGTGCCGTCTTCAAGAATCAGGACGGCGCGCTTAAACTGTCGCATGGGGTGAATGAATTTTGTAGTTACTTCGGGGTGCACTGTAACCCGTCTGCAAAGTTACGACTTTTTTAGCAGATTATCTGAGTGTCGGCGAAGATTTATTGCAAAATTCCACCCGATTGTGCCGCAAGGATGCCGCACATTGCCGTGCGATGCTTTTCAGCGCACCCGGTCGGCCCTGCGCACCCCCGGAATCTTAAGCACCTTCTTGCAAAGTTCATCGACTGCACGGGTATTGCTGACAAGCACTCCCAGATCGCAGTTGAACACCTCTTTCTCCGCCTCGATGTTCAGTCGGCGGATGTCTATGTTGAGCGCCGTCGAGATCATGCCGGTCAGTTCCTGCAGAATCCCGTGGCGGTCTATACCTTCGATTCTGATGTTTGCAAGAAAATAGCCGGCGACCTCATCCCAGCGGGTGGCGACAATGCGCGGGCCGTAGCTGGCTTTGAGAACCTGCGCGCGCGGACATGTCAGCGCATGCACCTCCACAGTTCCGTCATCGTTGATGAAACCCATCACATCATCACCGGGAATCGGACGGCAGCAGTCTGCAAAAATAAAGTTGCGCTCCTTGTCATTGAATTTCAGCACATAGGTCTCCTTAGTATTGATTTTGGGCTTCGGAGCGGCTTCTTTCTCAGCTCCGTCAGGTGCGGTCAGAAGCCTCCGGGCGCGCTCGGCCTTCTTGTCGCCTCCGAATCCGAGACGGAAAAGACGGCTCACAAGCGAACGGGCTCCACGCGAAGTATTGACGTTCAGATAGTCGTCGATCGACACTTCTCCGTTGCCGAGTTTGAGGAAAAGCTCCTCGCGCGACTGCACGTGATAGGTGCCGAGAATCTTGGTCATCACACTGTTGTTCAGAATGATGTCGTTCTGCATCAGGAAGTCGTCGAAGATCTTTTTGCCCTTTTCAATAAACGGCTGCTGGACTTTTCTTAGTTCCTTGCGCAGACGGGTCTTGGCTTTGGCAGAGACAAGGAAATTCATCCATTCCTCTTTCGGCTGCTGGGACTGCGAGGTCAGCACTTCGACCTGATCGCCGGAGTTGAGTTTATGGGACAGAGGCACCAATTTGTGGTTCACCTTGCCCGCTATGCAGTGCATGCCAAGCTCGGAGTGAAGCGAGAACGCCACATCGAGCACCGTCGCTCCTGCCGGAAGTGTCAGCAGCTCACCTTTGGGTGTGAACACCACTATCTCCGTGGCAAACAGATTGAGTTTCAGCGTATCGAGAAAGTCGATAGCGCTCGGAGTGGGATCATCGAGAATATCCTTGATGGTCTTGAGCCAGACATTCAGCTCGCTTTCCTCCTCATGCTCTCCGATCTTGTATTTCCAGTGGGCTGCAAAACCCTTCTCAGCGATCTCGTCCATACGGCGGCTGCGTATCTGGACTTCGATCCAGTTGCCGTCCGGGCCCATAAGGGTCACGTGAAGAGCCTGATAGCCGTTGGCCTTCGGATTGGCAATCCAATCGCGCGTGCGTTCAGGATGCGGACGGTAGAGATCGGTCAGAGCCACATATATCTTATAGCACATCTCCTTTTCCGACACTCCTTCCGGCGTATCGAAGATTATTCGCATGGCATAGAGATCATAGACCTCCTCGAACGGGATGTGTTTGGTATCCATCTTTCGCCAGATGGAATAGACCGATTTCAGCCGGGCCTTCGCCTCATAGTTGAGTCCCATAGCGTCCAGGCGCTTGAGTATCGGAGTGGCAAAATCATTGTAGACCATCTCGCGGCCGGCCTCGCTCTGGCGGATGAGTCCCGAAATGCGCTCGTATTCGCCGGGATGCTCATATTTGAAGCTCAGGTCCTCAAGTTCGGTCTTTATGGCGAAAAGTCCGAGACGGTGAGCCAGGGGGGCGTAGATATAGAGCGTCTCTCCGGCAATCTTATACTGCTTGTTGGGCGCCATGGAGCCGAGTGTGCGCATGTTGTGCAGACGGTCTGCCATCTTGATGAGCACGACTCGTATATCCTCGCTCATGGTCAGAAGCAGTTTTCGGAAATTCTCGGCCTGCGCCGAGGCCTTGTCGCCGAAGATACCGCCTGAGATCTTGGTCAGCCCTTCTACTATCCGCGCTATCTTCCGTCCGAAATGCTGCTCGATATCCTCCACCGTATACTCCGTATCCTCGACAACGTCGTGCAGCAGCGCCGCACATATCGAGGTCGACCCCAGCCCTATTTCCTGCGAGGCGATCTTGGCCACTGCGATCGGATGGAGAATGTAGGGTTCTCCAGATCGGCGGCGCACCCCTTTGTGGGCTTCCTTTGCAAAACGGAAAGCCTTCTCTATGATTTCGATCTTCTTTCTGTGGTTGCTGGCGATGTAGCCGTCAAGAAGATCCCGGAACTGCGATTCGACATAGCGGTCTTCTTCTTCGGGGGTAAGATTGTATTCCTGCATGGCTTTGACGGTAAGGATTACATTTAAGGATTAAGTTACTATGATGAATTTTAGGCAGGGCTGTTTAAAGATATTTGTCGAGATAGGCTATCCTGACATCGTTGACCATCTGCTTGATCCGCTGCTCCTCGGATTTGGGGCAGATGAGAAGCACATCGCCGGCATCGGCCACAATATAGTCTTTCAGGCCGTGGGCCACCACTAATTTCTCAGAATCGCGGACTGCAAATATGTTTCCCGTGCTCTCATAGGCAAGCACCTTGCAGTTCTGGGCTACGTTGCCGTCTTCGTTTTTGGGCGAATTGTCATGCAGTGCGCTCCACGTTCCCAGATCGTTCCAGCCGAAGCTGACACATTCGACATAGACATTGTCAGCCTTCTCCATCACCGCATAGTCGATCGAGTTGGCCGGGAAAGATGCGAAATTGTCGCGGATGAAGGCTTCTTCACGCGGAGTGCCGAAGTCGGATGCCCCGCGGTCAAAGCGTGCGGTCAGATCCGAATCGTGTTTGCGGAGGGCTTCGATGATCGACGAAGCGCGCCAGAGGAAGATTCCTGAGTTCCAGAAAAACTCGCCCGTCTCCAAAAACACCTTTGCCAGCTCCAGATTGGGCTTTTCGGTGAAAGTCTTCACCTTCAGTATTCCCGGTTCGGCCTCACGGCCCACCTGAATGTAGCCGTAGCCCGTCTCCGGACGTGTCGGAGTGATGCCGAGTGTAAGCAGCGCGTCATGCTTCTCGACAAAATCGAATCCGCGGCTGACACACTCTTCAAAGATATTTTCGCGTGTGATCAGATGGTCGCTCGGAGTGACGATCATCGACGCCGCCGGATCAAGGGCTGCGATATGGAATGCGGCCCAGGCGATACACGGGGCTGTGTTTCGGCGCGCGGGCTCCAAAAGTATATTCTCAGGCAGCAGATCCGGAAGCTGTTCGCGGATCAGCGGCGCATATTTTTCATTAGTGACCACTAAGACATTCTCTTTGGGGACAAGAGGCAGAATGCGGTCATAGGACATCTGGAGCAGCGAACGACCGGTACCAAGGAAGTCGATGAACTGTTTCGGACAGTTTTCACGCGAATAGGGCCAAAAACGGCTGCCGACGCCGCCACACATTATTACACAATACCGATGCGAGTTCTGGGTTGCCATAGTGATGAAGAATTGGGTTTTATAAATGGATTTTTTTGATTTCTATTGTTTATGCACTTCCTAAGCCATCCGAAGAGAGACGGACCTGATGCTCCGCGAGGAGATCAGTCCTGACAGCAGTCCGATGACAGACACGACTGCGGCGGTGACAAGCACATCGCCACCGCGCAGATTACACGGATAAGTCACTATCGACATCTGCGAATGGTCTCCGCCGAGGGTGATGAGTCCGTAGTGCTGCTGAAGCAGACAGAGCACTATACCTATGATTATGCCTATCGCTCCACCGGCCACACCAACAAGCACTCCCTGATAGAGGAAGATCCTGCGGATCATGGCTAACGGTGTGCCTAAGGAACTGAGAATACGCAGACTCTCCTCCTTTTCTATTATGAGCATCGAAAGTGACGAAAGTATATTGAACGAGGCCATCAGCAAAACGAACACGAGCATCAGAAAGGTGATCCATTTCTCGATAGCGATCATTCTGAAAGAGTGTGACTGCTGGCGCAAACGGTCGGCCACCACATAGTCGTCGCCGAGCGTGGCGGCGATTCCGGCAGCCACGGCTTGAGCGTCGGCCGAAGGATCGAGCCCCACATCTAAAGACGAAGCCTCGTCCTCATAGTCGAGCAGACGGCGCGCCGACTCAAGGGGGATGTACAGCATGTCGTTGTCCAGCTCTGCCTGATTAGTCTGATAGACTCCGCTGACAAGCAGGGTGTCGGTGCAGAAAGCGGCCATCGGAAACGCGGGATTAATGCGCCCGATGCGTCTCGGCACCGTAAGATACATAGGATATTCCACTGACGGACGTGCTCCTAACTGCATGGCGGTGCCGATACTCAGAAGCGCACAAGGCAGACCGCGGCTGTCCGACATATCCATCTCCCCGTCGATCACAAGCGAGCCGATCTCCGACACATCGCCGTAGCCGTCGGGGATGCCGACTACATTGACCGGCGCCTGGACATCGCCATAGATCGCCAGAGCCTGAGCGCTGAGCGTAGGTATCACCTTGGCGACACCCGACGCGGCGCCGACGACACGGGCAAGCGAGTCGGACGCGGTGATCACACGCCCGTCAGCTCTTGAAATCTTTATGTCCGGATCGACCAGCGACAGCCTGTCGGAAGCCAGATCCGAAAAGCCGTTGAACACGGAGAGCACACAGATCATCGCCATCGTAGCCACCGCGATCCCCGCCATCGAGATATAGGAGATGACGTTGACGGCGGTGTGGCTTTTGCGAGCCAGCAGATAGCGTATGGCGATCCTCAGAGCGGGCATCCGTTACGGGGGAAGGATTGTGATGGTTATTTTTTAAGAAGATTGTCTATGTTGTCGATATAGTCGAGCGAATCGTCAAGATAGAACGAGAGTTCCGGACATTTCCGCAACTGGAAGCGTACACGCTGCGCAAGCTCATAGCGTATGGTCTTCGCACTCTCGCGGATACTTTCAAGAAGCTCCTGCGATTTCTCCGAAGGGAAAATCGACAGATATACTTTTGCGACACTCAGATCCGGAGATACGCGCACGATGCTGACCGACACGAGTGTGCCGTGGGTCTTTGCCGTCTGCTGACGGAATATTTCACTTAGCTCCTTCTGAAGGAGACGGGATATTTTTGCTTGACGTGTTGATTCCATAGGAATTGGGTTTTAGGGGGTGTTTAATAACAACTGTTATTTTCTAAACGCCTGCCGGGCCTCAATGTTTGAATTGACCGCCTCCCCCGAAAATCGGAGTGGGGCGGCCAATTCAGAATATCTGACAGGAATGACTGCGTCGCTTAGTCAATGATGTCGAAGCCGGTGTATTTACGCAGACATTCGGGCACCACGATACCCTGCGGAGTCTGGTTGTTTTCGAGAAGTGCGGCCATGATGCGCGGGAGGGCGAGAGCCGAGCCGTTGAGGGTGTGGCAGAGGTGGGTTTTCTTGTCCTCTCCGCGGTAGCGGCATTTCAGACGGTTTGCCTGATAGGTCTCAAAGTTGGAAACCGACGATACTTCAAGCCAGCGGCCCTGTGCGGCGGAATAGACTTCGAAGTCAAAGGTGATGGCAGAGGTGAAGCTCATGTCGCCTCCGCAGAGACGCAGGATGTGCCAGGGGAGACCGAGCGATTCGAGCAGCCCCTGAACGTGGTCTTTCATCTCTTCGAGTGCGGCGTAGGAGTTTTCGGGCTTCTCGATGCGGACAATCTCCACCTTGTCGAACTGATGCAGACGGTTGAGTCCGCGCACGTCCTTGCCGTAAGAACCGGCCTCGCGGCGGAAGCAGGCTGAATATGCGCAGTTCTTCTTGGGAAGTTCGTCGGCCGGAATGATAACATCACGGTAGATGTTGGTCACAGGCACTTCGGCGGTCGGGATCAGATAGAGCTTGTCTTCGTTGACGTAATACATCTGGCCTTCCTTGTCGGGAAGCTGGCCTGTGCCGTAGCCCGATGCTTCATTGACCACGTAGGGGGGCTGGATCTCAAGATAGCCTGCCTCACCGGCGCGATCGAGGAAGAACTGGATGAGGGCACGCTGCAGACGTGCGCCCTTGCCGATATAGACCGGGAAACCGGGGCCGGTGATCTTCACTCCGAGATCGAAGTTGATGATGTTGTATTTCTTTGCGAGTTCCCAATGGGGAAGCGCGTCGGCCGGAAGTTCGGGCATCGGACCGCCGGTTTTCTCCACGACGTTGTCTTCGGCTGTCTTGCCTTCGGGCACGGCGTCGCAGGGAATGTTGGGCATTCCGAGCAGGATGTCGCGGATGGCGTTTTCGGTTGTGGTGAGGCGGTCGGCCACTTCTTTCTGCTGAGCCTTGATCTCGGCCACTTTCTTCTTGGCCTCGTCAGCCTCGTCGCGGCGTCCTTCTTTCATCAGACGGCCGATCGAGTCGGCATATTTCTTAAGTTCGGCGGCGAGAGTGTCGTTCTGATATTGGAGCGAGCGGCGCTCATCATCGAAATCAATGACGTCATTTACACCCTGTTTTCCGTCGAATCCTTTGACGGCGAGGCGCGCTATGATGCGTTCGGGGTCCTCTTTGATCTGCTGAAGGGTAAGCATTTTTCCTTTATTGTATTGCGGAATACGTTGATTTTTTCTGTCACTTCCGGATGTCGCGGTAATCGTTGCCTCAGGTAGTTGCCTCAGGTAGGGACGCTTTTAAAAGCGTCCTCCATCACAATAAAGCACCTCCGAGGTTATTTGCGTCATCCGTGGACGTACGGTTCTCTCAGGCAAGGAGTTCTCTGACTTTGGCAGAAATCACTTTGCCGTCGGCACGACCGGCGAGAGCCTTCGAGGCAACGCCCATGACCTTGCCCATCTCTTTGGCAGAAGTGGCGCCGGTCTCGGCGATAATCTTCTTCAGTTCGGCGGTGAGTTCCTCTTCGGTCAGCTGCTTGGGGAGATATTCTTCTATGACAGCAGCCTCGGCCAGCTCATTGTCGCGGAGGTCAAGTCGATTCTGTTCGTCATAGATCTGAGCCGTCTCGCGGCGCTGCTTGGCCATTTTTGCGAGAATCTTGGTAGCCTGTTCGTCCGAAAGAGAACCGTCGCCACCCTTGGCAGTCTTGGCTTCAAGAAATTCTTTCTTAATTCCGCGGAGAGTCTCAAGTCTCACCTTCTCGCGGGCGAGCATCGCACTCTTTATGTCGGCTGAGATTTTATCGAATAAATCCATATCTTTTTCTTATTTATTTTTAGAGCTACAAAGTTACACAGAAATTTGATTAAACAACGAAACTTCCCCGCCATTTTTCATAAATGACAGGGAAGTATGACATTTTTTCGCGGCACCTCAATTCATCCTGGATTTATCGGCGGGATGCGGCGAAGGATAAAAGAGAAGTCCGATTATCAATATCACTGTCGCCGCATTGCTGACAGACTCTTTGACGACAGAATCGGAGAAACCGGCGCAGATGAATCCGGCAAGCCACAACAGCCACAACAGACTATTCAGAAGCTGATTTTGGCTTATATCGTTAAACATGGCCGACAGTTTCCGATGAGCCATAAAGCACAATATTGCCGATATGACAAACAATATGGCCAGTACGACCATGGTTATCTGAATCGCCAGCGATCCTGGCCATGAGGCCATAGCGATAACTAAAACCCAACCCAACGCAAAAGAGATCTTGTTGAGCGTAATCGGTGATGACAGGTAGGAGGTAATCATAATTATTATTGATCTGATTATTTTTCAATCTTTAATTTCTGCTGACAAAATTATAATAGTTTTTTGTGTCCCGCAATAGTTCTAAAAGATTGCTCAAACACTCATATTGCACTAATAAACAAATATTTACACCCCTGAACAAAGTATATTTTTTGTTCAGGACATTCAGATAGATTCTATTGCCATCTTATCCCGCAATAACATCGTCTGAACAATTTAACTTTTTAGACATATTGGAGTTAAAATATGTTTATACCATCTGTGTTTTCAAAATTTGTAATGAAAAGAAGCAACGAATAGAAAAATACACTCGTCCCTTTTTCTCAAAAATATTTGGATGCCGGAATATTATATCATACCTTTGTAAAATCACAGTGCCGCAATCGAGCCTCGCATTCTGCAATCCAAATTCCTCTTCGATGAAAAAATTAAAATTTATCATCATAGTATTTATAATTTTGTCAGTCGTATTCCTGAAATTTAATCATGCGGACAATGAGATTTCTAAGAATATCACAACTGCCGTACAAATTATAGATAAAAAGCCTGAGACAGCATTGAAGATTCTTCATTCGATTAATCCGGCCGAAATAAAGTCCGAATATCAGTTGGCGCAATATGCACTATACCTGACGCAGGCAAAACACAAGAATTGCATCGACGAAACCTCCGATTCATTGATAAACCTTGCGGTTAATTTTTACGACACTAATCCGACACTCAATCACTACGACAGAATGTTGGCTCATTATTATGCGGGAATTATATGTACGAATGCGCGTAAATATTCCGATGCAATTACAAATCTTATCGAGGCTGAACATATCGCTGAATCACAGAACCAGCAGTTATGGCTTGGGCATATCCAAGCAAAAATAGCAAAGATTTATGGTCAGGTTTTCGCATTCTCAGAAGCCGTAAAGTATGATAGTCTCGCATATGAGACTTTCAGAAGCAATAATGATTCACTAAATCTCCGGTATCAGTATTTACAATTGGCAAATTCGCTCAACAATGCCAGACGTAATGCCGAATCGCTGGCAATTTCAAATGAAATTTTATCTGACGCAATTCATCGTAATGACACAGTCTATATTGGCCAAGCATATGGCCTTATCGCGCATAGCCATCACAGATTAAAAAATTATACCGCAGCAGCCGATTACTACAACCGATATATCGAATTATTTCCAGACAAAACGACTCCGAAACAATACTGGCTCTATATAGATGTGTTATGGCAATCTGGTAAACATGACGATGCACTTGATTTAATCGGCTTTGTCAAAAGAAAATATATGGATAAAGCTGAAATTCCGTTTGACATCCTATATGAGGTCGGAAAAACAGATGAAGCTTATTACCAATTGAAAAAAGTTTTTACAGAAACTGATTCGATTCTTGATGAAATCATACGCCAAGACGTCCACAGCACGGTCGACGAATATCATCGAAATGAAATCAAGATTATGGAACTGTCGCATCAGAATGATGTAATAAGGCTAACAGCATTGATAATACTCATCATAGCAGGAGGAATGATCATTTCCCTTTTCATAAGTCAAAACCAAAAAGAGCAGAAACGAAAAAATGAACAGATTATGTCTCTTGCCGATGAACTGGAATCAATCTTAAACGAGCGGAAATGTAATCCAACCGCATCATCTCCATTGCCGGCAGAAGATGGTCCGCGCTTCTCAATCTCACGCAAACATCTTGATTCTATCCGCTTGCTCTGTGAAACTTACTATGAGTCAAACCAAAAAGAATCAATAAAAAGCAAAACTGCCCACAATGTCGAAGAAGAGATTAAAGATTTCGTAAACAATCCGGATTTTCATGCTTTCTTGGAATATCTCGCCAATAGCGAAAACCAGGATGTTATGAGTCGTTTCCGTAAACAAATGCCGGGTCTCTCAGATAAGGAATATTATATTTTCATATGCTCTGCGCTGAAACTTCCGGTACCGGTTATATTAATGTTCTTTGATTTAAACCGTAACACACTCTATACTACTCGCCGACGCATGAGGCAGAAAATATCAGATGCAAACCCAATTGATGCACGAGAATTTCTGAACCATCTTTAAGCCTGATTTCAGCTTAGATAAATTCTCCACCAAACCGGTGGAGTTTTCCATCCTGCGCCCTGAAACGCAGTTTTTCTATGCTGATTGACAACCGTCTTAGCTGTGCAGAGCGGTAACTACGCTTAATTTCATAGGAATTACACAAATTCCACCATTCTCTGCCGATAAAAAAGCAAAGGGAACCTGTCACTGTTATACACGACCGAAATCGACGGAGATCTCACGATCTCTGACGACCGATATGTGCGAGTATCAATTAATTCAGGTTTACAATGTTAAGTGTTAAATTGGAATAATTGAAATAACATGCTAAATAAGGATGCGTAATGGCAGGTTCCCTCTGCGAAAACATCAAAATTCTCATACTTGTATTTTCAGAGTGTGTCTCATGACTCTCTTGTCATGAAACACCTCTTATGCTTTTCATACTTTTTCGAGCGCCTGTCCGAGATCTGCGATTATGTCGTCGATGTGCTCGGTGCCGATGCTCAGACGGACTGTGGCCGGCGTGATGTGCTGCCGTTCGAGTTCCTCAGGCGAGAGCTGCGAGTGGGTTGTCGTGGCCGGATGTATGACAAGGCTCTTAACGTCGGCCACATTGGCCAACAAAGAGAAGATCTGAAGAGCGTCGATAAACCGCCATGCCTCTTCGCGTCCGCCTTTCACCTCGAATGTGAAGATACTGCCCGCTCCGTTGGGATAGAGGCGCTTATAAAGTTCGTGATCCGGATGCTCCGGAAGCGACGGATGGTTGACTTTAGCCACTTTTGGGTGACGCGACAGATATTCCACCACTTTCAGCGCATTCTCCACATGGCGTTCGAGACGCAGCGACAGAGTCTCCACGCCCTGCAACAGAATGAAAGCGTTGAAGGGCGAGATCGCCGCGCCGGTGTCGCGCAAAAGTACCGCACGGATGCGGGTGACGAAAGCTGCATTTCCGGCCACATCGGCGAAAACAGCACCATGATAGCTCGGATCGGGCTTTGCCAGGGTCGGGAATTTATCCGGGTCCGACTTCCAGTCGAATTTTCCTGAATCCACGATAATACCGCCGAGACTCGTTCCGTGACCGCCTATAAACTTCGTCGCCGAGTGAACGACTATATCGGCGCCGTGCTCGAACGGACGGATGAGAAACGGAGTGCCGAAAGTGTTGTCCACAATCAGCGGTATGTTGTGCCTGTGGGCTATCTCGGAAAGTTTGTCAAGATCGGAAACGTCGCAGTTCGGATTGCCGAAAGTCTCGACAAAGAGAGCCTTGGTGTTAGGCCTTATACTGCGCGCGACCAGATCGAAATCGCGCACATCGACAAATGTGCTCTCTATGCCTCGCGGCGCAAATGTGTGGCTGATAAGATTGGATGTACCGCCATAGAGATTGTCGGCTGCCAGCACATGGTCTCCGGCACGGAGAATATTTTCAAGTGCATAGCTGATCGCAGCCGCTCCGCTGGCGACCGCTAATGCGGCCACACCACCCTCAAGTGCGGCCATTCGTTTTTCAAGCACCTCCTGAGTAGAATTGGTCAGACGTCCGTAGATATTTCCCGCGTCACGCAGGCCGAAACGGTCGGCCGCATGTTCCGAATTGCGAAATACATATGAAGTCGTCTGATAGATAGGTACCGCGCGCGAATCCGTCGCCGGGTCCGGCTGTTCCTGCCCCACATGGAGCTGGAGAGTTTCGAAGTGTAGCTTGTATTCAGACATAAATAAATTTTTTGTACAAGGCAGTTCCGGAAATCTGCGGTGATCGTTATTTATGATGACAAAATTACAACGGGTAAAATAAAATTCCAACAAATTTGAAAAATACAGAAAATATATCTAATTTAGCAGCCAATACAGAACATTTTACACCGAACTTTATCCAAGCATATAAAATACATAGAATATTATTCTCCAAACTCACGCCAGACCATGAACCAGCTCTCATCCTTAGATGCCATCGACCTCCATATCCTCGACTGTCTGCAACACGACTGCCGTCTCACCAACAAGGAACTCGCCGCCGCAATACACCTCTCTCCCACCCCGACATTCGAACGCGTCAAGCGCCTTGAACGCGAGGGTTACATCAAAGGCTATGTCGCCGTGCTCGACGCCGAGAAGATCGACTGCGGATTCGTGGCTTTCTGCTATCTGAAAATGAAGCAGCACACGCAGGAAAACGCCCTGCGCATCATGAACGCAATGAAAAACATTCCGGAAATCGCCGAGTGCTATAACATTTCCGGCGATTACGATTTCCTGCTGAAGATCTACACACGCAACATGCAGGCCTATCAGGATTTCCTGCTGCGCATCCTCGGCGACCTCGACTGCATCGGCTCGCTCAACAGCTGTTTCGTGCTCGGCGAAGTGAAAAGCACCCGCGAACTTCCGCTCAGCGGACTGACACGCAATTAACCCATCAGTCCGGCAGGACAGATTATTATGAATCCCGACCAAATTTTAGAATATTATTCTATGGCATATTTTAACTAAAATCACTACATTTGCACATCTCCTCCAAGCAACCTGAAAAAATACCTCCAACACTTTATAATTTCCATGGAAACACGAATCATCGAATGTGTCCCCAATTTCAGCGAGGGACGTGACAAAACCGTAATCAAATCTATCACCGACGCCATCGAGAGCGTTAAAGGAATCAGTCTTCTTGACGTTGATCCCGGCGAAGCCACCAACCGCACAGTAGTCACTTTTGTAGGCGAACCCGAAGCCGTCGTCGAGGCTGCTTTCCGGGGTGTCAGACGTGCAGCCGAGTTGATCGACATGCGCAACCACCACGGAGCACATCCCCGTATGGGCGCCACCGACGTCTGCCCGCTGATTCCGATCTCAGGCATCACGCTCGAAGAATGTGCCGAACTCTCGCGCAAACTTGCCAAACGCATCTCCGACGAACTTGAGATCCCGACCTACTGTTACGAGGCCGCAGCCTTCACTCCCGAACGCCGCAACCTGGCCGTATGCCGCGCCGGCGAATATGAGGCTCTTCCCGAAAAGATGAACCATCCGGGCAAAGGCCCCGACTTCGGCGACCGCCCCTTCGACGAAAAAGCCGCCCGCACAGGCGCAACCACCGTCGGCGCCCGCGACTTCCTTATCGCCGTAAACTTCAACCTCAACTCCACCTCTACCCGCCGTGCCAACGCTATCGCATTTGACGTCCGCGAAAAAGGGCGCCCGATGCGCGAAGGCGGAAAGCCCAACGGCAAACCGCTCAAGGATGAAAAGGGCAATACAATCATGCAGCCCGGCACCCTCAAGGCCACCAAGGCCATCGGCTGGTTCATCGACGAATACGGCATAGCACAGGTGTCAATGAACATCACCGACATCTCCACCACTCCGCTCCATGTAGCCTTTGACGAAGTCTGCCGCGCCGCCAACGCACGCGGAGTCCGCGTGACAGGCACAGAGATCGTAGGCCTCGTGCCCAAACGCACCCTCATCGAAGCAGGCCGCTACTTCCTCCACAAACAGCAGCGCTCCACCGGCGTTTCCGAAAGCGAGCTCATCCGCATGGCCGTCAAGTCAATGGGACTCGACGAACTCGCGCCTTTCCGCCCCGAAGAAAAAGTAATCGAATATCTGATTGCCCCCAAAGGCGGCAAGAATCTGACAGATCTCACCTGCACCGGCTTTGCCGAAGAGACCGCATCGGAATCACCCGCTCCCGGCGGCGGCTCTATCTCAGCCTACATGGGTGCGCTCGCCGCAGCTCTCGGCACAATGGTTGCCAACCTCTCAAGCCACAAAGCCGGCTGGGACGACCGCTGGAAAGAGTTCTCCGACCAGGCCGACAGAGGTCAGGAACTGATGCAGCGCCTTCTGCACCTCGTCAATGAGGACACCGAAGCCTTCAACCGCATCATGGACGCTTTCAAGATGCCGAAATCGACCGACGAGGAGAAAGCAGCCCGCGCCGCGGCTATCGAGGACGCCACCCTCTATGCCACCCGCATTCCACTGTCGACTATGGAAGCCGCAGCCGAAACTTTCCCCCTTCTCGAATCAATGGCCCGCACAGGCAATCCCGCATCGGTCAGCGATGCCGGAGTCGGTGCACTCGCCGCACGTTCGGCCGTACTCGGAGCCCAGCTCAATGTCCGCATCAACGCCGCCTCGCTCAAAAACCGCGAGGAAGCCGACCGTCTGACAGCCCGCGCCGCCGAGATTGCCGAAAAAGCCATGATCGCCGAGACGAAAGTGCTTGAAATTGTCAACGAAGTCCTCTCCGCCGGCAAATAACCCATACCCCTAACCGTCTATACCTCCAATTTCGCTTATACCTTTAAAATATGACAAAAGAAGAATTTCGTGCGACCGTCGGCGCCGGCATCCCCGACACACTTCCCCCGGCACCGGTCTATGACACGAGCGTCAACCATGCGCCAAAACGCAAGGACATCCTTACTCCGGCCCAGAAGCGGCTGGCGGTGAAGAATGCCCTGCGATATTTCCCAGAACACCTCCACGCGGAACTCGCCCGCGAGTTTGTCAAGGAACTTGAGACCTACGGACGCATCTATATGTACCGCTTCCGTCCGGCCTACGAAATGTATGCCCGTCCGATCGAGGAATACCCGGCCCGTTCGCGCCAGGCCGCGGCCATCATGATGATGATCCAGAACAACCTTGACCCGCGTGTGGCCCAGCATCCCCACGAGCTGATCACCTACGGCGGCAACGGCGCCGTATTTCAGAACTGGGCGCAGTATCTGCTCGCCATGAAATATCTCTCCGAGATGACCGACTCGCAGACACTAGTGATGTACTCAGGCCATCCGCTGGGACTCTTCCCCTCACACCCCGACGCCCCGCGTGTCATTGTCACCAACGGCATGGTGATCCCCAACTACTCCAAGCCCGATGACTGGGAACGCTTCAACGCAATGGGCGTCTCGCAGTACGGCCAGATGACCGCAGGCTCATATATGTATATCGGCCCGCAGGGCATTGTCCACGGCACCACAATCACAGTGCTCAACGCCGGACGCAAACGTCTGAAAGAGGGTGAGCACAATCTCGGCGGAATGCTTTTTGTCTCGGCAGGCCTCGGCGGCATGTCCGGCGCACAGCCCAAGGCAGGAAACATCGCCGGAGTTGTCAGCATCATCGCCGAAGTCAACCCCAAAGCCGTGGCCACACGCCACAGCCAGGGCTGGGTCGATGAAGTCTACACCTCGCTTGACGAACTCATGGCCCGCACAGCCGAAGCCCGCAAAAACCGCGAGGCAGTCTCGCTGGCCTATCAGGGCAATGTCGTCGACCTTTGGGAACGTCTCGCGGCCGACGGCGTCAGAGTAGACCTCGGTTCCGACCAGACCTCGCTCCACAATCCCTGGGCCGGAGGCTACTATCCGGCCGGACTCGGTTTCGAGGAAGCAAAGGTGATGATGGCCGAGAACCCCGAAGAATTCAAGGAAAGAGTGCAGGACTCGCTGCGCCGTCAGGTGGCTGCCATCAACAAGCTCACAGAAAAAGGCATGTACTTCTTCGACTACGGCAACGCCTTCCTGCTTGAGTCATCGCGCGCCGGAGCCGACATCATGAAAGAAGACGGCACCTTCCGCTATCCCTCATACGTTCAGGATATCATGGGACCGAGTTTCTTCGACTACGGTTTCGGCCCTTTCCGCTGGGTGTGCACCTCAGGCGATCCCGAAGACCTCGCCAAGAGCGACGCCATCGCCGCCGAAGTTCTTGAAGAAATTCTCAAAGAGGCCCCCGACGAAATCAAGGGACAGCTCCGCGACAATATCCACTGGATTCGCGAAGCCGGACGCAACAAACTCGTGGTCGGCTCTCAGGCCCGCATTCTCTATGCCGATTCGGAAGGCCGCACCAAGATCGCCCAGGCATTCAACGACGCGATAGCCCGCGGCGAGATCTCGGCTCCGATCGTGCTCGGACGCGACCATCACGACGTCTCCGGCACCGACTCTCCCTACCGCGAGACCTCCAATATCTATGACGGATCGCAGTTTACCGCTGACATGGCCGTGCAGAACGTCATCGGTGACTCATTCCGCGGCGCCACCTGGGTTTCTATCCACAACGGCGGCGGCGTAGGCTGGGGCGAAGTGATCAACGGCGGTTTCGGCATGGTCATCGACGGTTCAGAGGATTCGCGCCGCCACATCGACGAAATGCTCCTCTGGGATGTCAACAACGGCATAGCCCGTCGCAGCTGGGCCCGCAACAAAGGTGCCATCTCGGCAATCAAACGCGAGATGGAACGCACGCCGCTTCTGCGCGTGACGCTCCCGAATATCGCCGACGACAGCCTCATCGACCGGGCTTTCAACGATATTTAAATACCTCCTGCTATCTCTTCTATAACCTTGCTTCTAATTTAAAATTAAATTGAAAACATCAGATATGGTTCATTATATCAGCCCTGAACGCCTCACCATAGAGAAAGTCGGCGAAATCCTTGAAAACCACATGGCCATCGCCCTCAGCGAGGAATCCATAAAGCGCATCAACCGCTGCCGCCAGTATCTCGACGACAAAATCAGCGAATGCGACCATCCGATATACGGCATCACAACCGGTTTCGGCTCGCTCTGCAACATCTCCATCGACAGCCAGGATCTTTCCAGACTTCAGGAAAACTTAGTCAAGTCCCACGCCTGCGGCTGCGGTGACAAAGTCGATCCGCAGATCGTCAAGATCATGCTTCTGACCAAGATCATGTCGCTGTCGTTCGGCAATTCAGGCGTACAGCTCTCGACTGTCCAGCGCCTTGTCGACTTCTTCAACGACGATATACTTCCCGTCATCTACCAGCTCGGTTCACTCGGCGCATCAGGCGACCTCGCTCCGCTGGCCAACATGTGTCTGCCGCTCTTAGGCCTCGGCGAAGTATTGTATAAAGGCGAGGTACGCCCGGCAGCCGAAGTGCTGCGCGAAAAAGGCTGGGAACCCGTGAAACTCGTATCAAAAGAAGGCCTCGCCCTTCTCAACGGCACCCAGTTCATGTCGTCGCACGCCGTCTTTGCCATTCTGCGCGCCCGCCGTCTCAGCGCTCTTGCCGACAAGATCGGCGCGCTCTCGCTCGACTCGTTCGACGGTCGCATAGAGCCGTTCGGCGACTCGGTCAATGCAGTCCGTCCTCATCCGGGACAGCTCGCCACAGCCCGCGCGGTCCGCAAGCATCTCGAAGGGAGCGAACTCATCCGCCAGCCCAAAAAACATGTGCAGGACCCCTATTCATTCCGCTGTATGCCCCAGGTCCACGGTGCGGTCAAAGACGCCCTCAACTATGTAGGCAATGTCATCGAGACAGAAATCAACTCTCCTACCGACAACCCCACCATCTTCCCTGAAGAAGACATCATCGTATCTGCCGGCAACTTCCACGGCGAACCGATAGCCCTCCCGATGGACTACCTCGCTCTTGCCATGGCCGAACTCGGAAGCATCTCCGAACGCCGCATCTACCGTCTGATCTCCGGCGCGCGCAATCTTCCGTCGTTCCTCGTGGCCAATCCCGGTCTCAACAGCGGTTTCATGATTCCGCAATATGCCGCGGCTTCGATCGTCAACCAGTCCAAAGGTCTCTGCTGGCCCACAAGCTGCGACTCTATCCCCTCGTCGCAGGGCCAAGAAGACCATGTCTCCATGGGCGGCAACTCGGCGACCAAACTCTGCCGCGTGGTAGACAACACCGAGCGCATCCTTGCCATCGAACTCTTCAACGCCGCCCAGGCTCTCGACCTGCGCCGTCCGCTGAAAACGTCACCCGAACTTGAGGCATGGCACAAGGAATACCGCAAGACGGTTCCCTTCATCGACAACGACACCGTCATGTCGCCCTACATTGCCGCATCAGTAGAATTTCTCCGTACAAATCCCTGATTCCCGTAATGCTGATCACCAACATCGGAGTCCTCGCCGGAATCGACGGCGGGGGCACCCTTTTCCTCCGCGGGAAAGAGATGAAGCGGCTCGGCACTATCGAAAACGCCTGGCTGCGCACCGAAAAAGACCGTTTCAGCAGCTTCGGTTCAATGAACGACTGTCCGCAGCCGTTGCAGGGTGAACTGTGTGTCGACGCCAAAGGAGGCTATATCTTCCCCTCTTTCTGTGACTCACACACCCACATCGTCTATGCAGGAAGCCGCGAGCACGAATTTATCGACAAGATCAACGGTCTGAGCTACGAGGAAATAGCCAAACGCGGAGGAGGCATCCTCAACTCGGCCGATCTGCTCCACGAAACCTCCGAAAAGGAACTCTACCACCAGGCAATGACGAGAGTACGCGAGATCATGGCCATGGGCACGGGCTGCGTCGAGATCAAGAGCGGCTACGGACTGACGACAGCCGACGAGATGAAGATGCTTCGCGTCATCCGGCGCATCGCCGAGACAACACCGATGAAAGTCAAAGCCACCTTCCTCGGCGCTCATGCCGTAGGCCGTGCCTATGCCGGACGGCAGAGCGACTACGTGAGTCTGGTCTGCGACGAGATGATCCCGGCAGCCGCTGCGGAGGGTCTGGCTGATTTCGTCGACGTCTTCTGCGATGCCGGCTTCTTCACCGTCGAGGATACCGACCGCATCCTGACAGCAGCCGCCCGCTACGGAATGCGTCCCAAGATCCACGCCAACGAACTCGCCGTTTCAGGCGGAGTCCAGGTCGGAGTTGCCCACAAGGCTCTCTCGGTCGATCATCTCGAACGCATCGGCGACGAGGAGATCGAACTGCTCGCCGCAAACCCGACGGTAGCCACCATGCTCCCCGGTGCATCGTTCTTCCTCGGAATGCCTTACGGTCCTGCCCGCAAAGCAATCGAACGCGGCGCAGTCGTGGCCCTCGCGTCGGACTATAACCCCGGCTCGTCTCCATCCGGAAACATGCGCATGGTCATGTCGCTCGGCTGCATCAAGATGAAGCTCACTCCCGCCGAGGCGATAAACGCCACGACCATCAACGGAGCCTATGCCATGGACGAAAGCCGCGACTACGGATCGATCGCTCCGGGTAAAGTTGCCAATTTCTATCTGACGAAACCGATGCCTTCGCTCGACTTCTACCCCTATGCCTACGCGACGCCCCTGATAAGCCGCGTGTGGCTCCGGGGCCGCGAAGTCGAGGCCTGACAAAGCGGACCGCACAGATATTGAATCCATACAATCTGCTGATTTCAACCGGTATCGGACTCAGGGACCGCTAATTGCGCCCGAACCCGATACCGTTGTCTTTTTACTGTGTCTGATGCCGTGAAATAATGCTTTTAAAACCGTTGTCGCCATAAAAAACTTTTTTAAGAGTGTCTGATTAATCTGGATATTATTTTATTACTGTCCGCTAAACTTTAGAGGGCGATTGAAAAAATAGGACCGATTCCATT
>UQVH01000007.1 GCA_900544535.1 uncultured Bacteroidales bacterium
AGTGGGAAAGTAGATAACCGCCCCCTCTAAACTCCGCGGACCGGAAACTGTCAGACAGACAGATTTCCGGCCCGCTTTTTTTTTGTTTGAGGGAGCGAGGGAGGGCGTTTTTGAGAGATTTGGGAGTACTGGGAGTTCTGGGAGATTGTCTTTTTTGATGGTTTGCATATCGGTTATATGTCGCTTTTTTTGTAATTTTGTGGCAAATATGTTTTAACTGACAATCATAGATATAAAAGATCATGAAACTTACTGAACTGACAGCTATTTCCCCCGTTGACGGCCGCTATCGTGGAAAGTGTGAGCGTTTGGACGAATATTTTTCAGAATATGCGCTGATCCGGTATAGGGTCAAGGTGGAGATTGAATATTTCATCGCTTTGTGTGAATTGCCGTTGCCTGCTTTGGCTTCGGTCCCGGCTGAGATGTTCGGTAAGTTGCGTGCTATCTATCAGGATTTCCCGGTTGAGTCGGCTCTCCGCATCAAAGAGATCGAGAGCGTGACCAATCATGATGTCAAGGCTGTCGAGTATTTCCTGAAGGAAAAGTTTGACGGACTCGGATTGGAAAAATATAAAGAGTATATTCATTTCGGCCTGACTTCACAGGACATCAACAACACTTCCGTGCCGATGTCAATCGCCGATGCGCTCAAAGAGGTGTACCGTCCCCGGCTCATGGAGCTGATCGAGCATCTTGAGACAAGAGCTGACGAGTGGTACGAGATTCCGATGCTTGCCAAGACTCACGGTCAGCCAGCTTCGCCCACCCGTCTGGGCAAAGAGATCCGTGTGTTCAGCTATCGTCTCCGCCGTCAGCTTGCAGCTCTCGATGCTGTAAGCATTTCCGGAAAATTCGGTGGTGCGACGGGCAATTTCAACGCACACCTCTGCGCTTTCCCAGAAATTGACTGGAGAGCGTTTGGAGCGAAATTCCTCAGCGAGAAATTGGGAATCGAGCGGGAGGAATACACCACACAGATTTCAAACTACGACAACCTTGCGGCTGTGTTTGACGCACTCGCACGCATCAACAACATTATTCTGGACCTTGACCGCGACATGTGGATGTACATCTCCATGGAGTATTTCAAGCAGAAGATCAAAGAAGGAGAGGTCGGTTCGTCGGCCATGCCTCACAAGGTAAACCCGATTGATTTCGAGAATTCGGAAGGCAATATCGGTATTGCGAATGCTGTTTTCGGCCATCTCGCAACCAAACTTCCCGTGTCGCGTCTGCAACGTGACCTTACGGACTCGACTGTGCTCCGCAACATTGGTGTGCCTTTGGCCCACACTCTGATTGCGATAGCTTCGACCATGAAGGGTCTCGGCAAGCTGCTTCTCAATCGTCAGGCAATCGACGCCGATCTTGACAATACTTGGAGCGTTGTAGCTGAAGCCATTCAGACCGTGCTTCGCCGTGAAGGTTATCCGAAGCCTTATGAGACACTCAAGGCTCTCACCCGCACGAACAGCGCTGTGACAGCCGAGAGCATAGCTTCGTTTATAGAAACTCTTGACGTAACTCCTGAGGTCAAGGCTGAACTTAAGAAACTGTCTCCTCACAGCTATACCGGTTATTGAACCGATTCAACGGGGAGAATAGTTTAAATCTTGGATATAATGGATACCTCGACCAAAATACGTTTCGGATTCATTGCCGCCATATGGCTCATTTTGTGCTATATGGTGATCGCTTCACAGCCGTTTACGCTGTGGGTGGCATTTATAATCATCTGTTCCGGAATTGTTGTCTGGGTTCCTCTGTATAAGAAATATGTCAAAAATGGAAAACGAAACAGTAAAGGCTGACTATCCTTTGTTGTCAGGCATAGATTCGCCGGCCGATCTGCGTCGGTTGCCTGTCACCGAGTTGCCACAGGTCTGTGCCGAGCTGCGTTCGTTTCTGATAAACTCGCTTGCTTCTCATCCCGGCCATTTTGCGTCGAGCATGGGTGCTGTGGAGCTTACAGTGGCTCTGCATTATGTCTTCAACACTCCCTACGACAGAATCGTGTGGGATGTGGGACACCAGGCTTACGGCCATAAGCTGCTCACCGGACGCAGGGATCAGTTTGCCACAAACCGCACACTCGGCGGTCTGAGCGGTTTCCCGAATCCGAAAGAAAGCGAGTACGATACGTTTACAGCCGGACATGCCTCCAATTCGATTTCGGCGGCTTTGGGTATGGCGGTGGCAAGTTCACTCTGCAAGGATGAGCCTCCGCGCCATGTCGTGGCTGTAATCGGAGACGCTTCCATAAGTGGCGGTCTGGCGTTTGAGGGTCTGAATAATGCCGCGAATTCGAATTCCAATCTGCTTATCATCCTCAATGACAATGACATGTCGATCGACCGTCCCGTGGGTTCCCTTAATACCTATCTGGCGCATCTGACGGCATCGAAAGCCTACAATAATTTCCGCTATCGCTTCTCGCGCTTTTTGCGCCGCCACAAACTGGTGACCGATTCCGGGAAGGGGATGATCGTGCGTTTCAACAACAGTCTGAAATCATTGCTGACCAAGCAGCAAAACATCTTCGAAGGTCTTAATATCAGATATTTCGGCCCGTTTGACGGACATGATCTTCAGACGGTCGTCAGTGTGCTTGAGGATGTGAAGGATCTTCCCGGCCCCAGGATTTTGCATTTCCGCACAGTCAAGGGAAAGGGTTATGAACCTGCCGAGAAAGATCCCTCGACTTGGCATGCTCCGGGCCGTTTCGATGCCGGCACCGGAGAGATTCTGAAAGACGGTGCCGGACGACCGCCTAAATATCAGCAGGTGTTCGGTGATACTCTCGTTGAACTTGCACGGAAGAATGACCGTATTGTCGGCGTGACGGCGGCCATGCTTTCCGGAACTTCGATGAATAAGTTGCAGCAGGCATTTCCGGAGCGGACTTTTGACGTCGGTATTTCCGAAGGTCACGGTGTGACTTTTGCAGGAGGACTTGCAAAAGAAGGTATGAAACCTTTTGTGGCGATCTATTCCTCGTTCATGCAGAGAGCCTTTGACCATATCATCCATGATGTCGCAATCGAAGGACTGCCCGTGGTCCTGTGTCTTGATCGTGCCGGTCTGGTAGGGGAGGACGGAGCCACACATCACGGCGTTTTCGATCTGAGCTATCTGAGAGCGATCCCCGGCATGACGATCGCTTCGCCCCGCAATCTTGACTATCTGCGTCATCTGATGGTGACCGCACAGGATTTCGACGGCCCGATGGCTATCCGCTATCCGCGCGGTCGCGGTGAAGAGCCTCTTAAAGAACCGATGCGAAAACTGATGATCGGGAAAGGCGAGAAACTGCATGACGGCAGCGATATTGTGGTTTTGAGCATCGGACCGGTCGCTTCGGATGTTACCAAAGCGATAGACCGCGCTGAAAAGGAACTTGGCATAAAGATCGGCCACTACGACATGATATTCGCAAAACCGTTGGACGAGCAGATTGTCCGGGAAGTTGCTGCAAAAAACTGTCCGGTCATCACGGTTGAAGACGGGGTTGCTGACGGCGGCTTCGGCAGTGCTGTGACAGAGATGCTTGCGGATATGGGTGCAACCAATCCTGTCAGACGTCTTGGAGTTCCCGATAGATTTATAGCTCAGGGCACCCCCGCACAGCTCCATCATCTCTGCGGCTTTGATGCCGACGGAATCTTTGACGCGATCAGGGATCTGCATAACCAAAAACAAACCGACAGTACTCCTACGGAATGAAAATCGTGATAGCAGGCTCCGGAGAGGTTGGCACTCATCTGGCCAAACTTCTTTCCAATGAGGAGCAGGACATAACTGTGGTCGACAGCGACGGTGAGAAACTGGCGATGCTTGACTCGAACTACAATCTTTTGACTTTCAGGGGATCTCCGACATCTTTTACCACTCTCAAACAGGCCGGAGTCGAAGGCTGTGACCTTTTTATTGCGGTCACTCCGTTCGAGACACGCAACATTGTCGCATGTGCCATCGCCAAAAGTCTTGGTGCCGAGAAGACTGTGGCGCGTATCGACAATTATGAATTCAAAGATCCTGCGAACAGAGAATTTTTCAGCCATATCGGGGCTGACGACATGATCTATCCGGAATATCTTGCCGCACTCGAAATCATCCAGGCACTGCGCCACAACTGGGTCCGCAACTGGTTCGAGCTTCATGACGGAGAGCTGATCCTTGTCGGTGTGAAACTGCGTGACAACGCCCCGCTCGTGGGTATGCAGCTCAAAGACCTCGGCAGGATAGAACATGATTTCCATGTCGCAGCTATCAAGCGCGACCATGAGACCATCATTCCCGGCGGTTTTGACCGTCTGCAGAGCAATGATATCGTTTATTTCATGACACGTCGTGACCATGTGGGGTCGCTTGTGGATCTTTGCGGAAAAAAGCAGCGGAAAATACGCGATGTGCTCATAATGGGCGGCAGCCGTATCGCCATACGCCTCTGTGCGATGGCCGGAGATGAATTCAACTTCAAGATAATGGATATTGACCGTGACAGATGTCTGAGACTGTCGGAGCGCTGTCCGGACGCACATATCATCAATGCCGATGCCCGCGACACAGATGCGTTGATTGAGGCCGGCATATCTGATATGGATGCCTTTGTCGCATTGGCCGACAGTAGCGAAACCAATATTCTGACATGCCTTTCAGCCAAGGAGTTAGGTGTATTCAAGACGATTGCCGAAGTCGAAAACCTGCAATTCATCTCAGAGGCCGAAGGATTGAATATCGGCACCATCATCAATAAAAAACTTCTTGCTTCGTCGCGAATTTTCCAAATGCTTCTTGACCGTGACACATCCACCTCGAAATGTCTCGCCCTCGCCGATGCGGAAGTGGCTGAGATTGTTGCGGGCGAAGGATCGAAGATCACACGCGGGCCTGTGAAAGACCTGCGTCTGTCGCGCGACATGACAATCGCCGGTCTTATCCGCGACGGCAAAGGTCAGCTCGTATCAGGTAACACCGTCATAGCACCGGGCGACCGCGTTGTGGTGTTCACTCTCAGCGGCCTGCTTCATAAAGTTGAAAAATTATTCAAGTAGGTCTAATGAGATTCAGGGATTCCGCATCGACAATCAATTTCAGGGTGCTACTCCGTATCATCGGACTTCTTCTCATCATAGAGGGGGCATTCCTTGCTGTCCCGTTGGTCACATCGCTGATTTATCGGGAGAGTGACTGGACGGACTTCCTCCTCACCATGGGACTGACTCTTACTGCCGGTTCGCTGATGACTTTCTGCATACGTCCGCGCAGTCCGCGTATGGCCAAGCGCGAAGGCTTTCTGCTTACCGCCCTCGTCTGGGTCTTCTTCTCCATCTTCGGAATGTTGCCGTTCATGCTGATGGACAATGACCCGCTTTCCGTCTCTGACGCATTTTTCGAGGCTATGTCAGGGTTTACTACGACAGGTGCCACTGTCATGAGTTCGATCGGCCATCTGAGTCACGGAATAGTCATCTGGCGCAGTCTGATGCAGTGGATCGGCGGCATGGGTATCATACTTTTCACTCTTGCGGTCGTTCCGATGCTCAACCATTCCGGCGGTATGCAGATGTTCAATGCAGAGGTGACCGGTATTACCCACGACAAGCTCCGTCCGCGTATTTCGCAGACGGCCAAAGGACTGTGGCTTATATATATAGTGCTTACGGCGGTACTCTTTGTTTTGCTCATCATCGGCCCGATGAATGTATTCGAGGCTTTGTGCCATTCATTCAGTACGATGTCGACCGGCGGATTTTCTACGGCCGACGGTAGCATCGAGGCGTGGGATTCCGTCTACATACAGATCGTGATGACGATATTCATGTTTCTTGGCGGAACAAGTTTCGTGTTGCTCTACCGGGCCGCGCACGGAGACTTCAAACCGATATGGCGCAACGACGTTTTCCGGACATACGTAGGAATAATCTTCGGCAGCTATCTTCTGTTTGTTATCGCGATTTTCAAAAACGGGCAGGCACATTCGGTCAAATCGGTGACGCTCGACCCGCTGTTCCAGATCATTTCGACAATAACTTCCACCGGCTATGAAGTCTCGGCCTTTTCCTCATGGGGAACCTTCGTCCTGTCGCTGGCGTTCGCGCTGATGTTTTTCGGTTCCTGCGCGGGTTCCACAAGCGGCGGTGCGAAGATTGACCGGTTGATCTACCTCCTTAAGAACTGCCGCAACGAGATCGTGCGTTCGATCCACCCCAACAATATTCTTACGGTCCGCGTCAACGACCGTGTCATTCCGCATGAGACTGTGTCGAAAGTGATCGCATTCCTGTGTCTTTATGTCATGATCATCATGGTGGGTGGAATTTTGCTTACCGCAATGGGACTGCCTTTGGTCGACTCGTTTTTCTCGGCATTCTCCTGCATAAGCAACACCGGACTCGGTGCCGGAGTGACAGGTTATGGCGGTTCATATTCAGTTGTGCCTGATCCGGGCAAATGGCTATTGGCTCTGATCATGATGATCGGCCGTCTTGAACTTTTCACTGTCCTTATTCTCTTCACCCCGACATTCTGGAAGAAGTAATCTACTCTTACATATAATTTTCTCTGCACAAGGCTACTGCTATCAGCAGTTTGCCGTTCATTCCGTGTGCCTCCCTTTGGCGATACGAGCGAAAAGCGTTTTGAACTACATAATTGATCACGCAAAATCAGATATAATTTTTGTTGTGGCAAAATAAATTTGAGTGGGGGAGAGACTATATAAAAAACGTGCGCTATTAGCAAGGTTTAACACTTTGGGTTTAACAGAATCTCATTTTAGCGGTAAAATTTCATAGATTCAAAATCAACATATTTTCAGGCAGTTCTGCGATATGCTCTTGGATGTTTCAAAAATTATTGCTTACTTTGCGAAATAAGAACACTCAAAAAATTAAGCAAGAAACAGAAACATAGGATAATAAGACATATTTCAAACGACTTTTAGACAAGTTATTTGGCTTTTAGCAAATCTGGTAAATTAGTTAATGAGTCCCAAATGATTAGGTCGAAAGTAGGTTTGTACCCGTTCAAGGGCGCAGACTGCTTTTTACTTATTTGGACTCAAGGTTTACCAGAACCCGCTAAAGCAAATGAGGAAAAAGTTTAGGCTGTCGCTCTTTTTTTGATTCAATACGAGTACAAACTATATAAATCAAGAGATATGAAACGCAACATTTTTATCATGTTCTTGCTCATGGTGGTCTCAGTAACCGCTTGGGCTCAGACCACCGACCATGGTGGAGGGCTGGTTTCTGTCAGAAACGGAAATCACTACAAATTGACCCGTAATGTCAAATCCAACAATGGCGGCTCTGTTTCCATGACCTTTTCGGGCCTTTTGAAAGACGGTAAGCGTGACGGTGTGTGGAAGTTGACCTCAACTTATAATAATTATGGAGGTGGAAACGGATATTTTTTCACAGGGACATCAACCATGACACGTAGTTATTCAAATGGTGTTCTCAATGGTATTTACACTCTTACTCAAAATATAAAAAGGCGAGAGGGTTCCTATAACCGTTTTCGCGGAGGATGGACGTATGGTCCGTTTAAAGATGTGTCTGAACATGTATCCGGCAGTTTCCGAAACGGAAAACCAACAGGGAAATGGAGTGTGTCAGCACCAATGCTTGCATGTACATTTGAACTATCAGACGGTACACCGGTTGGCAATGTATCTGTTACCAAAACCGCCATGGGTGGTGGAATAAAAATGGCTTTCCGTGATGGTTATCTTGTAAAGTGGGAACCTATAACAAATAAATCAGGTGTTGAAGGGCTTCAATGGAATATCGACGAGGACCTCGCCAATCTTCCTGACCATGAAAATGGAGATCTACTTAATGAACTCAACTTCCTGGGGGAGTATATGGGTGGCAGCGATTTTTCAGATTGGATTAAAAATTATCCAAAAGGAAGTTCTGAAGAAAATTTTACCATTCCATACAAATTGGCCGACCGCAACAATCATTATGTAATCTTTGGCAATCCGTCAGGGTTGGAGCGTCAGCTTATAGAAATGGCCCAAAGCGGTCGCAAACAGGCTGCTAAGGAAAAGATAAGTTATGACAAGGCTTCTGAAATACGCAAACGGGTAGAAGAAATATCCAATCCTCTTATAGCTAAATGGGAAAAAGAAAATCCGACATACAAAGTAAATGTATGGTATTGGAGATTACAGGCATACAAAAAAGCAACCTCACTGGAAGAGTTAAAAGCAGTGGGGTATCCGGGTCTTAATCATCTTAGAACTGAACTGGACCATTTTCAAAAAGAAGAGCAGGTTACAAGAGAATACAGAGATGATATGAATAAAATTATATCTATTCTCAAACAATATGGCTATGATGAAAGAGAAATACCGTCATATATTCATGCAAATCTAAGATATAGAGGCTCTGATGTAGATTATGGACCTGCAAAACAACGCTACGAAAGTAGATTGGTAAGGAAACGTAAAGCTGAATTTGCACGACTTGCAGATGAGAGCCCTCTGACACTCGACGATTTTGAGTTTTATTATAAATGGAATGAGTTCAACAAAAAGAATATTGTGGAATTAGACAGCCTGAAAACTTGGAGGAAGTCTGTGTTTGTAAATGGAATGGCATATACAGATGTCCCGGTTGAAATAGATTACGACAAATTCCTTAAAGAGTTTGTCAGAACTGAATACAAAGAAAGTTTTAGATTCGAAAAGCCTTATATCAAAACTGTTATACTGTTCTATTTTACTCCAAAAAACAAATATGAAGCTATTAAAGTCAAACAGCCAATTCATCTTTTAGGCTATCTGAAAGATGAAACTTTTGCGGTAAATTGGGAAAAAGCCAAAAAGAATGTAATCAAGAAATATCCGCAATTTAAGGAATCGAAGAAAAAGAAGCAATAGATTATAACGAGACCGTATGCTTTTGCAACAGAGTTATTAGATCACATATTGTCATAGATATTGATATGACAACGACAGGGGCTGTCTTTCGGATGGAAGACAGCCCCTGTCGTTGTATGGGTTGAATGAAGATTTTACTTTGCGTCGCCTACTTTGTTGTAGCGGGCGTTGAGGCCTTCGATGATTTCGTTGGTGATGTCGAGAGACGGGTTGAAGTAAACGCCTGCGGCTTTGAAGAGGATTGCATCATAGCCTTTGGATGCGTTGTAGATCTTGATGTAGTTCTCGATCGAATCGTTGAGCTGGAGCTGCTGCTGTGCGAGTTCGTTTTCAGTGTTGCGGCTGAGGTTTGCGAGATAGCTTTCAGCATCGGCCTGCATTTTCTGGAGCTTCTGCATGTCGGCATTGTAGCTTGCCTCGGTGAGATATCCGTTGCTGCGGCCTTTCTGTTCGATAGCTGCGGCGAATTTCTGAATTTCAGTCGCTTTGGACTGGCGGACACCTTCAATTTTTGAAACGGCGCGCATGGAAGCTTCCTGGAAGTCCTTGGCGAGATTGTAGTGCGTCATCAGCGAATCTGAGTCGATATAGCGGATATTGATGCTCGGAGAGCTTTCGCTATCGGCAGCTGCTGTCGAAGCCGGGGCATCGGCAGCGGCTTCAGTTTTAGAAGAGCCGCCGCATGAGGTAGTGCTGAGGGCCATGAGACTTAGAAGCAGCGATGAAGCTGATATTGCTAACTTGTTCATGTTAAGAAATTAGAGGTATATATGTACTGTATATAAATGATATTATCGTTTTGAGTCGTGGTCTGCACCGCCGTGGGCACATCCGATGCCTCTACGGCGCAGTTCCGGCAGATCATGAGCATGGCCTGACGGAAAGCGTCCGCCCTTGACAAAGAGCACTTTGACTCCCAGAGCCACGATTGCGATTCCAACGAGAATGACAGCCGACAGTACCGTGATAAGTAAGGTTTTCATTGTCAATTTGGGCTTTTACGATGCAAAAGTAGCAATTTGCGCGAAATTTTTGCGCGTATATCAATTTTATTTTATAATTTAGTGTCCGAAATCCATTAAATTTAACACTAATTAATTACCCGATATGGAAATCAAAGATCTTCAGCCACGCGAAGTGTTCGCGATTTTTGACGAGATCACCAAGATCCCCCGTCCTTCCAAGAAGGAAGAAAAAATCCGCCAGTTTCTGCTGGACTTCGCAAAAGCACACAATCTTGCAGTAAAAACTGACAAGATTGGCAACGTGGTTATTACCAAACCGGCAACTCCGGGCCATGAAAACGCTCCCACAGTCATCATGCAGGGCCATATGGATATGGTCTGCGAATCAAATGACAAAAATTTTGATTTTGCCAACAGCCCTATACCCGTAGTCATCGACGGCGACTGGGTACGCACCAAAGGCACTACCCTCGGCGCAGACAACGGCATCGGTATGGCCGCCGCGCTCGCTGCCCTCGTTGACGACAGCTACGAACACGGTCCTCTCGAAGCTCTTTTCACCATGGACGAGGAAACAGGTATGACCGGAGCCAACAATCTCGGCCCCGACATGATCACCGGCACAATGCTGCTCAACCTTGACTCCGAGGACGATGCTGAAATCTTTGTAGGCTGTGCAGGCGGTGTTGACACTCAGGCATTCTTCACCTACAACCGCTCGTTTGCTCCCTCCGATTTCATGTATTTCAAGATAAATGTCGAAGGTCTCAATGGCGGACATTCGGGCGGTGACATCCATCTCGGCCGCGCCAATGCCAACAAACTTCTTGCCCGCTTCCTCTTCATGCTTTCAGGCAAGCACGAGGTAGTCGTTTCGGAAATCGACGGCGGCAATCTGCGCAATGCCATTCCGCGTGCGGCCCACGCAGTTATCGGTGTCCACACTTCGCGCAAAGAAGAAGTCCGTACGATGCTCAACCATTATATAGCCGATCTTGAGAATGAATACAAGGGTATCGAACCCGGTCTCAAGATGACGATGGAAAGCGTCGATGCTCCCGAATTTACCATTGATCAACAGACTTCGCTCAATCTGATCCGTGCGATCTACGGTGCTCCCCACGGAGTTGTATCAATGAGCCGTGAGCTTGAAGGTCTTGTAGAGACTTCGACCAACCTCGCATCAGTAAAGATGGCTCCGAACAACACAATCGTTGTCACCACCAGCCAGCGCAGTTCTGTCGAATCGCGCAAATGGGACATCGCCCGTCAGGTGGAAGCAGTCTTCCTGCTTGCAGGTGCACGTGTGGAACACGGCGACGGTTACCCCGGCTGGCAGCCCAACCTTGAGTCGCCGATCATGAAGATCTCGCGCGACGCCTATAAGGAACTCTACGGTATCGAACCGGCCATCAAGGCAATCCATGCCGGTCTGGAATGCGGTCTCTTCCTGACCAAATATCCCTATCTTGACATGGTTTCGTTCGGCCCGACACTGCGCGACGTACACTCTCCCTCAGAGAGCATGTATATCCCCGCTGTGGAACGTTTCTGGGGTCAGCTCAAACGCACACTTGAAAAAGTCGGTGAGCTGAAGAAATAAAAATATCATAACCGGCAGTCTTTCAGCCTTATTGAAAGGTTGAGAGACGCCGGTTTCCCCTTTCTCCAAACAGGCGCCGTGAAGGCGCGCAAGATTATGTAATTAAACCTTTACGCTCCTGAAGCGTCTATATTATTATGGTGTGTCCATTTTTCGGACATACTTTGTTGCTACGGGCCGTGCCGGAGGGCGCTGCCGATGTCTCATCAATTCCTTTTTACATGATACGACGATTAACTCTCTTATCACTCTCCATTCTCCTCTCGTCGCTTTTATTTTCAATGACCGACAACAGTGCGGGACACCATAATGTCTCCGACACGATAGCATCGGCTACCAAGGGATGCGATCTCATGATGCTCCCGACCGACACAATTCTGACGCTGACCGAAACTGACTTCGAAGAAGTGGCCGCTGAACTCGGTGTCGAAGTCGCCGCCATCAAGGCTGTGGTCGAGATCGAGGCCGGACGTACCCACGAAGGGTTTGCAGCTCCCGGTAAACCGCTCATCAACTTCGACCTCTCGATGTTTCGCCGTTTTGCCACCCGGCGCGGTGTCAATCTTTCGAAATACAGTAAATCACATTCCGTAGTCTTCGCATCGTCGCGCGGATCGCAGAGCCGTGCCCACCGGCGTCTTGAGGCTGCAAAATCCATCAATCCTCATGCCGCTGTCGAAGGGACTTTCTGGGGCATGTTCCAGATCGGCGGTTTCAACTGGAAGAAATGCGGAGCTGAAAACATCGACGATTTCGTCTGCCGCATGTCGCGCTCAGAACGTGATCAATTGGAAATGTTTGCCAACTTCATCTCATCCACCGGCCTGGTCAAGCATCTCAAGACCAAAAACTGGGCGGCATTTGCCAGAGGATATAACGGCCCCGGCTATGCCAAACGTTCCTATCACACACGTATGGCTCAGGCTTACGCCCGTCACAACAAATAGAGCACTCTGTTTCTTGCGGAGTGGATGTTGCAAAACTCTTTACAGTAGGGACGCTTTTTTAAGCGTCCACAATTGCCTTATAAATAGTCTGTTGTGATGGAGGACGCTTTAAAAAGCGTCCCTACCGGAGGCAATGTCATAGGTTTTGCGACAGTAACATACTAATGTAAAAAAGGAAGTGCCCTCGCGGTCAACGGAGACCGGAGGGCACTTCTTGTAGGTTGGTAGAAAGTCAGAGTCTGACGCTGATTCCCGACGGGGATCAGTCGGCAAACTTGGCTTTGATAAATTCGCGGTTGAGACGGGCGATGTTGCTCAGCGGAATGTTCTTGGGGCATTCAGCGGCGCAGGCACCGGTGTTGGTGCAGTTGCCGAAGCCGAGTTCGTCCATTTTGTTGACCATCGCGCGGGCACGGCGGGCGCGTTCAACCTGACCCTGGGGCAGGAGAGCGAACTGGCTTACCTTAGCGCTGACGAAGAGCATAGCCGAGCCGTTCTTGCAGGCTGCCACGCAGGCGCCGCAACCGATGCAGGTGGCGGAGTCCATTGCGATGTCGGCGACTTCCTTGGAGATCGGGAGGCTGTTGGCATCTGGGGCACCGCCGCAGTTGAACGACACGTAACCTCCGGCCTGCTGGATCTGGTCGAAAGCGTTGCGATTGACCATAAGGTCGCGGACAACGGGGAAGGCGGCCGAGCGCCAGGGCTCGATGGTGATGGTGTCTTCGTTGTTGAACTTGCGCATGTGGAGCTGGCAGGTGGTGATTCCCTGAACGGGACCGTGGGGGTGTCCGTTGATGTAGAGAGAACACATGCCGCAAATGCCTTCGCGACAGTCGCTGTCAAAGACTACGGGCTCTTCGTTGCGGTCGATGAGCTGCTGGTTGAGCATGTCGAGCATTTCAAGGAAAGAGCTTCCGGTGGAGACGTTCTCAACGCGGTAGGTCTGGAAAGAACCCGGCTCCTTGGGACCACGCTGACGCCAAATCTTGAGATTTACATTTATAGTATGTTCCATTTTACTTGCAATGTTTAAGTGGTGTGGGGAGGATTATGATTTGTAGTTACGGGTCTGAACCTTGATCTCGGTGTAGTTGAGCGGTTCTTTGAGAAGCACGGGCTTTTCGTTGTCGCCGGTGTATTTCCAGCAGCTGACATACATATAGTCCTTGTCGTTACGGGCGGCTTCGCCGTCGGCGAGCTGATATTCCTCGCGGAAGTGGGCGCCGCAGGATTCGTTGCGGTTGAGGGCGTCGATAGCCATCATCTTGGCGATAACAAGGAAGTCCTCCAGGCGGAGAGCCTTTTCAAGTTCGGTGTTGAGGTCATCGGCACGGCCTACGATGCGCAGATCGGTGTAGAATTCTTTGCGTACTTCCTCGATTTCGTCGAGAGCCTTGACAAGTCCCTGGAGAGTACGGCCCATGCCTACGAGGTTCCACATCACATGACCGAGACGCTTGTGGATCTGGTCGGGCGACTTGGTTCCCTTGATGGCCATGAGCTTGTCGATGCGGGCGCGTACACCCTTTTCTGCTTCGTCGAATTCTTTCGAGTCGGTCGAGAAGTGAGGCACCTTGATCTGGTCGCTCAGATAGTTCTGCATAGTGTAGGGGAGCACGAAGTAACCGTCGGCAAGACCCTGCATAAGTGCAGATGCTCCGAGGCGGTTGGCACCGTGGTCAGAGAAGTTACATTCGCCGATCGCGAAGAGACCTTTGATTGAGGTCTGGAGTTCGTAGTCAACCCAGATGCCGCCCATCGTGTAGTGGCTGGCGGGGAAGATCATCATCGGAGTCTCGTAGGGATTGTCGTCAGAGATCATCTGATACATGTCGAAGAGGTTGCCGTAGCGGTCGCGGACAGCGTCTTTGCCCAGACGGTTGATGGCGTATTTGAAGTCGAGATATACGGCGTTGCCGGTACCTACGCCGTAGCCTGCGTCGCAGCGTTCCTTGGCGGCACGGCTGGCGATGTCGCGGGGGCAGAGGTTACCGAAGGCCGGATAGCGGCGTTCGAGGTAGAAGTCGCGGTCTTCGTCGGGGATATCGGTCGGTTTTTTCTTGCCGGCGCGGATGGCTTCGGCGTCTTCTTTCTTCTTGGGCACCCAGATGCGGCCGTCGTTACGGAGCGATTCACTCATGAGGGTCAGCTTGGACTGATCTTCGCCGTGAACGGGGATACAGGTGGGGTGGATCTGGGTGAAGGCGAGGTTTGCGAGGTAGGCACCCTTCTTGAAAGCCTGGACAGCAGCGGAGCCGTTGCAGCCCATAGCGTTGGTCGAAAGGAAGAATGCACGGCCATAACCGCCGGTGGCCAGAACTACTGCATGTGCTGCGTAGCGTTCGATCTCGCCGGTGATGAGGTTGCGGACGATGATACCGCGTGCGCGGCCGTCGATAATGACCACGTCGAGCATCTCGCGGCGGTTGAACGACTTCACTGTGCCTTTCTTGATCTGGCGGTTGAGCGAAGCATAGGCACCGAGAAGGAGCTGCTGGCCGGTCTGGCCTTTGGCGTAGAATGTACGTGACACCTGAGCGCCGCCGAACGAACGGTTGGCGAGGAGGCCGCCGTATTCACGGGCGAAAGGAACGCCCTGGGCCACACACTGGTCGATGATGTTGTTGGAGACTTCGGCCAGACGGTAGACGTTGGCTTCGCGCGAGCGGAAGTCGCCGCCCTTGATTGTATCGTAGAAGAGGCGATAGATGGAGTCGCCGTCGTTCTGGTAGTCTTTGGCTGCATTGATACCGCCCTGTGCGGCGATGGAGTGTGCGCGGCGGGGCGAGTCCTGGATGCAGAAGTTGAGCACGTTGAAACCGAGTTCGCCGAGGGTTGAGGCTGCGGATGCGCCTGCCAGACCGGTGCCCACCACGATGACGTCGAGATTGCGCTTGTTGGCGGGGTTGACGAGTTTCTGATGTGCCTTATAGTTGGTCCACTTCTGAGCGAGGGGGCCTTCGGGGATCTTGGAGTCGATCTGATATTCAGGTAAGGCTGAGGATTCGATGTCGGCGTAATCCTTCATGATGGGGGTAGAGTCAATCATGCCCTCAAGGTTTTTGATGTCTGCCATATCTGTGGTTGTGATATTATTTACGGAATAAGATTAAAAACATCCGCTGTTGGCACGGATTGTGAACACGATTGCCTGGATGATGAACAGGATGACAACGATCGAAGTCCACCAGCAGCCGATTGTCTTGAGGCGGGGGAGCCAGGTGTCATTGTCCCAGCCGCAGCTCTGGAACATAGACCAGAAGCCGTGGTTCATGTGGAACCAGAGAGCGATGAAACCGATGATGTAGATGATCGGAGTCCAGATGCAGCTGAAAGCCACATTGATGAAGTACATGCCGTCCTGAGGATCTGGGAAGTGAACACCGGTGATTTCGGCGAGCTGCATCTTTGCCCAGAACTGGATGAGGTGAACCACGAGGAAGGCGAGGATTACGATACCGAGCACGAGCATGTTCTGCGATGCCCATTCAACCTGAGCGGGTTTGCGGACCACGTCGTAGCGGTCGTTGCCACGTGCCTTGCGGTTCTGAAGGGTCAGCCACACGGCGTAGAAGATGTGGATGATGAAGAGGACGGCGAGACCGATCGAGGCAATCAGTGCATACCAGTTGGCACCGAGGAACGCGCATATAGCATTATAACCGTCGGGCCAGAAGATAGCCACTCCGTTCATCAGACAGTGAAACGTGACAAATAGGACAAGGCATAAGCCCGTGAGAGCCATCACGAACTTCCTCCCTATGGATGAGCAAGTTAACCACATAGTAGTTTGGAAATGGATTAAAGTTATTTAATTGAATTGAGAAATTGATGCTATTGAACTGATTATAGCGCAAAGTTACGGCAAAACATCGGTCTTTACAAGGATTAAAGAAAAATTTCTTTAACCGCGGCGAAAGAAAGTTTAACATTTTGGCCGGATCACTATATATTATATAATGTGGTGATGTTGCGGATAAATTCTTGATATTTTTCAGGCTGTATGACCAAGAGTTGCCGGACAGATGGATTTTTCTTACAGTAAGTTGCACATTTTTTGAAAATATATGGAATAATGTGTATTTTTGTTGTTGATTAAACATCATCTAAGCTCAATACCAATGATTATCCTTTATCGCATCTATCAGATTCTGATAATGATCCCTTTGCTTGCAGTGGCTACGGTCATTGCGGCGGTTGTCACCGTCATCGGTTCAGCCCTCGGCTTCGGACGCTGGTGGGGCTATTATCCCCAGGTGCTCTGGGCGAAGCTTTTCTGCTGGCTGGCTTTTGTTAGGGTAACTGTGAAAGGGCGTGAGAACATCGACCCGAAGGTGAGCTATGTGTTCGTAGCCAACCATCAGGGGGCCTATGACATTTTTACGGTCTACGGCTATCTCGGCCATAATTTCCGCTGGATGATGAAGCAGAGTCTGCGCAAGATTCCTTTCGTGGGGTGGGCCTGTGCCTGGTCACGTCAGATATTTGTCGACAATTCGTCCGCTTCGGCCACACGGCGCACCATGCAGGAGGCCGAACAGCAGTTGAGCGGCGGAATGTCGCTCGTGGTTTTCCCTGAGGGCGCGCGGTCGTGGACCGGAAAGATGTCGCGCTTCAAGAAAGGGGCTTTTCGTCTGGCCATCGAGTTCAATCTGCCGGTAGTGCCGCTGACTATCGACGGCGCCTTCGATGTGTTGCCGCGTTTCAAAAAGATGCCGAATCCGGGGCATATCTGCCTGACAATCCATAAACCGATCTATCCGTCGGCTGACGGTCATGACCTGAGTGAGCTGATGGAGGAGTCTTACCGCGAGATCGAAGGCGGTCTGCGCGGAAGAGACTGAACCAAAGGTGTCGGGAAAACGTTTTAAATGTCGGCGGGCAGCGTGTCAGCCGGCATTGATTTTGTCCTGCTCTCAGGAAAAGATTGTCAATTTGTCAGTCGGGACTGACAGAGATGAAGACTGGCACGGTTTATGCTCTATCTGATAGCGTGAAACAATCCCGATACCTTAAATATATAAGGACTGTTTTGAAGACAAATAATATAATTAACCACATAAATTAATATTAAGACTTATGAATATCAAACCATTAGCTGACAGAGTGCTCATAACACCCACTCCAGTAGAAGAAGTCACAGCCGCAGGCATCATTATCCCTGACACAGCAAAGGAAAAGCCTCTCCGCGGCACCGTGGTCGCTACCGGCAACGGCACTAAAGATGAAGAAATGGTTGTAAAGGCCGGCGACGAAGTTCTTTTCGGCAAATATGCAGGTTCCGAAGTGGAACTCGAAGGCACAAAATATCTCATCATGCGTCAGAGTGATATTCTGGCAGTCCTTGAGAAATAAATAATCGTCAATCCTAAAAAACATTCAGAAAATGGCTAAAGAAATAAAATTCGACATAAAGGCTCGCGAAGAGCTTAAGAAAGGCGTTGACGCTCTTGCCGACGCAGTGAAAGTGACCCTCGGCCCGAAAGGCCGCAACGTGATCATCGAGAAGAAATTCGGTGCACCCCACATCACTAAAGACGGTGTCAGCGTGGCCCGCGAGGTTGAGCTTGAAGATCCGTTCCAGAACATGGGCGCACAGCTCGTTAAGGAAGTTGCTTCAAAGACAGGCGACGACGCAGGCGACGGTACTACAACCGCAACTGTGCTCGCCCAGGCTATCATCAACGTAGGTCTCAAGAACGTGGCTGCCGGTGCCAACCCGATGGATATCAAGCGCGGTATCGACCGTGCGGTAGCCGTTGTGGTTGAAGGCATCAAGGCACAGAGCGAAGAGGTAGGCGACGATTTCAAGAAGATCGAAGACGTTGCCCGCATCTCTGCCAACAACGACGAGGCTATCGGCCATCTCATCGCCGAAGCCATGAAGAAAGTGAAGAAAGAAGGTGTCATCACCGTTGACGAGGCCAAAGGCACTGAGACCACCGTCGACATCGTCGAAGGTATGCAGTTTGACCGCGGTTACATCTCGCCTTACTTCGTGACCAACACCGAAAAGATGGAATGTGTGATGGAAAGCCCCTACATTCTCATCTACGACAAGAAAATTTCCAACATCAAGGATATTCTTCCCGTTCTCGAAGCTACCGCTCAGTCGGGCCGCGGCCTGCTGATCATCTCCGAGGATGTTGATCAGGAAGCTCTCGCAACTCTCGTTGTCAACCGTCTCCGCGGTTCTCTGAAAGTCTGCGCTGTCAAGGCTCCCGGATTCGGTGATCGCCGCAAGGAGATGCTTGAGGACATCGCAGTGCTCACTGGCGGTGTGGTAATCTCTGAAGAAAAGGGCATGCAGCTCGCAACTGCCACTGTCGATCAGCTCGGCCGTGCCGAAAAGATCACCGTCAACAAGGAGAACACCACCATTGTCAACGGTGCGGGCAACAAGGATGCAATCGCAGCCCGTGTGGCTCAGATCAAGGCTCAGATCGAGCAGACCACCAGCGACTATGACCGCGAGAAACTCCAGGAACGTCTCGCCAAGCTCGCAGGCGGTGTGGCAGTGCTCCACATCGGTGCTCCCAGTGAAGTAGAGATGAAGGAGAAGAAAGACCGCGTGGACGACGCTCTCTCGGCAACCCGTGCGGCTATCGCCGAAGGTATCGTCCCCGGCGGCGGTGTTGCCTATATCCGCTGCGTGAAGTCTCTTGAAAACCTCAAGGGTGTCAACGACGACGAGACCACTGGTATCAACATCGTGCTCCGCGCCATTGAAGAGCCGCTCCGTCAGATCGTGGCCAACGCAGGCGAAGAGGGTGCGGTAGTGGTTCAGAAAGTGAAAGACGGCGAAGGCGACTTCGGTTACAACGCCCGCACCGACACTTATGAAAACCTCATGGCAGCCGGTGTCATCGACCCCGCCAAGGTTACCCGTGTGGCTCTCGAAAACGCCGCTTCTATCGCCGGCATGTTCCTGACCACCTCTTGCGTGATCGCCGACAAGAAAGAAGACAATCCCGCTCCCGCAATGCCCGCTCCCGGCATGGGTGGCATGGGCGGCATGATGTAAGCCGATAAGACAGCATTATCAGCATATGTTGCAACCGCAATGCGGCCATCGGTTCCGGACAACGGATCTGATGGCCGTTTTTGTGTCCACACCCAACGCGGGCAGCAGTTGATTTTGGCTGTTTAAGGGATTATTCGTACTTTTGTCCGAAAGATCATATCCAATCATAATTATGAACAGAACCATCACATCAATGCTCGCCGCCGGTATGCTGGCAGTGAGCGCATGTACTCTCAACGCGCAGCCCAACTTCACTCTGACTCTCCCAGTGCCTGCCGAAAATAACAACACCATGGCCTATCTCATCAACTGGGATGAGAGTCAGAAGATCGACTCTGTGCTTGTGACCGACGGTGTCGTCAAGTTCTCAGGCAATGTCGACACTCCGTTTCTCGGCACAGTAAGTGTGAACGGCGGCCGTGGTCCGATTGTCATTATCGAGCCGGGCAATATCGTTGTTTCGGAGTCAAAACTGGCATCCGGTACTCCGCTGAACGACAAATTTGAAAGTTACATCCAGCGCCGCAACCAGATTGCTCAGGAATTCCGCACTCTCGACCAGAATGATTCCACCCAAATGGAAAAGGCCAAGGCTCTTGAGCAGGAATATACCGGCATCTCCAAAAAGGCATATTCCGAAAATGTCGGCACTCCGGTAGGTCTCTTCTGGTTCCTTCAGGACGCCTATGAGATGAGCCTCGATCAGATTGACGCCGCCATGGCCAAAGATCCCGCTCTCAAAGCGTCGAAACGTCTCGAATCGCTCCGCAACTCACTTCTCGCAAAGTCCGAGACTTCCGAAGGCAAGCACTACAAGGATTTCACCGTGAGCTACAACGGTAAGGAAGAGAAACTCAGCGATTACGTAAAACCGGGCCGCTTCACTCTCGTAGACTTCTGGGCAAGCTGGTGCGGTCCCTGCATCCGTCAGACCAAAGTCATCAAGGAACTCTATGCTAAATACAAGGACAAAGGTCTCGATGTCATCGGCGTGGCCGTATGGGATGAGCCTGACAATACTTTCAAGGCCATCAAGCAGCACGATCTCCAGTGGCCCTGCATCGTCAATGCCCAGACTGTACCGACCGATCTCTACGGAATTTCAGGCATTCCCTGCATCCTTCTGATCAATCCCGAAGGTATCATCGTTTCCCGCGACAAGATGAGTCAGGAACTGATCGATGCCGTTGACAGCGCCATGGCCGGTTTCGAGCCTCAGGCTGCCGCTTCGGTTGCAGCCGACAAGGACACTGCGGCTGTCGATTCAAAACTTATTTTCTGATTTGTGAATGTTATGACAGAAAAAGATCTGAAGGATCTTCTTGATACGGAGGCGGCGAGAATCAACTCGCCGTCTTTCGTTGGTGACGATCCGGTGCAGTTTCCGCGGCGTTTTTCGGATCTGCGCGACATTGAGATTACATCCCTTCTGACCTCAGGTATCGCCTGGGGCAACCGCAAGATGATCTGCCGCGATTGCGACAAGATGCTGGCGATGCTCGACAACCATCCTTATCGCTTCATGATGGACGAAGCTTACGAGGGGATGCCAGATGAGGTCAACGTGCATCGCACTTTCTTCATCCGCCATCTCAAACACTACTTGCGCGGACTCCGCTCGATATATTCGCGCTATGGCACATTACAGGATTTCGCGCGTCATGAACGGATTGCCGGTTCCGAGGCTCCGGCCTGGACCCTCGTGGCAGCCATAAACCGTGAGATGGCAGCCTCCGATCCCGGAAAAACGGACCTTGCGTCGCGTTGTCTGCCGCAGAATCTGACCACCTCGGCTCTTAAACGTGTCAACATGGCTCTGCGCTGGCTCGTGCGCAACGACGGCATTGTCGACCTCGGAGTGTGGGATGTCTTGAAACCCTCTCAGCTCTACATCCCGCTTGACGTTCATGTCGGCGACATCTCCCGCGAACTCGGCCTGCTCACCCGCAAGGCCAACGACCGCAAGGCTGTCGATGAAGTCACCGCACACCTGCGCCGCTTCAATCCCGAAGACCCGACCCTCTACGACTTCGCCCTTTTCGGCATCGGCATGAAACTTTAAGTGCTTTCCACCCTCTGTAATAATAGGATGGCTCACTCAGCCGCCGTCGTGACAGCCGGGCGCTCCTCGCGTCCGGCGGTTTTGTATTTTATAAGGTCCTTTTTCCCGACAAGCACCGGGCAGTAGCGGTTGAGCAATAGAATCAGAGGATAGAATGATAAGATTGTAGCTGTCAGGACAAAGAGAGCCGGAATTTCAGAGATCGGTTGGTGTGTGACAACGGTATAGACCGTTGACCACAGGTCGAGAAAACATCCGTGCAGACCTAAAAGTATGTAGGAATTCTTGCCCCAGAAGATGAGCTTATTTAGAGGCAGAAAACCTGATAGATATTTAAACCCGACAATAATGATAAATATAAGAGCGAAATAGGCGATATAAGTCAGGGCTTTAGACTGATATTCGGGCTCGTCGAATCCGGCAAGCCAATCGGCAACTACCCAGATGGCTGCACTCGCAAATAGAAAGATGCTCAGGTCTTTGAAATGTCTGTTTTCGATATAGTGGAGCAGTTTTTTACCGAAAAGGAATCCGGAAGAGTAGAAAATGAAAAGGCATAGATTGCCGAAGATTGTAGACGGCATTACTGGAAGCCATATTAGGAACAGAGAGATAACTACACATGCCGAGATCTGCATAACAGGTGACTTGAAAAGAATCGTAATGGCGTAGAGTAGCGTTTGAAAAAAGAGCAGCACGACAATAAACCAAAGAGGAATGTTCAATTTGATTTCTCCGGTATCAAAGATGTGGAAAATTGAGAAAATAGATCCGAAATCAAAGGCCGTTTGTTCTCCGTTGGAGGAGAATGTGCTGAAAAAGAGATAAAGGCTGAGACTATAAAGGTATGTGGCTATATAAAAGAAAAGCAATGGTATGACGAGTGTATTGATCTTCTTGCGGAAAAACTCACCAGGAGCATAGGTTTTGAAAAATATACCAGAAATAAAAAAGAATATCGGCACATGGAGGGGATAGCGGACAATTTCCCAAGTCGGCAGATGGAACCATATAACCCAAAAGATACACAGACCTTTGATGATGTCGATATATTCGATGCGTGGTTTTGTTGTCAGGTTTGGCATATTGGGTTTAATGTAAGAGATTTAATAAAAGAACGTGTCAGATTACATAAAATTGCCCGCAGGCGGTTTTAGTATTCCATCTGCGGGCAATATGGTTAATTTGGCGGAAGTGATTATCGGCCGGAGGTGAGGATCTCTTCGCGGATGCGGTTGTTGAATTCTTTCTGTGAGTTGAGATCTTCGAGAGTGAGGTGCATACGGTAACGCCAGTAGTGACGCGGATTGGCGGGGATGTTGATCAGTTCCTCGCGCGGGTCCTGACGGCGCAGAACTCCGTCGATCGACAGCCAGTCCTGAAGAGGAAGTATGCAGAGCATCGACGGCGATTGCAGGTGGAGTCTGACGATGCGTTCGCAGATCCACGGTTCGGCGTACAGCGGAGCTTCGCCGGGTTCACCCAATACTTCGTTGTAGAACCGTTGTGTTGCGGCGCGGTCAGCTTCCCACCAGCGGCGGATTCCGTCCATGTCGTGGGTCGATGTGGTGCATACCGAACGGTAGGGATATGTCCATGTGTTGCCGAATGCGGCGTTGGGATCTTTCGGCATGCGCTGGATCTCAAGCACGAGGATCTGGAGATTGTTCATGACTGCCGGAACACATGCCGGGATCATACCGAGGTCTTCGGCGCAGACGAGCATGTCGGTGGCATCGGTCAGCGGCGGAAGCTTCCACATGGCTTTGCCGTACCAGAAATCATTGTTGCGGCGGTAGAAGAAATCGTTGTACAGTCGGTCGAAGCACCAGCGCTCATAGTCGTTGAGCGCGCGGTAGGCATAGGTGAACTGCGCGGAGATTCGCGGATGGTATTTGCCTTTTTCGTAGGGGTCTTCGATGAAAAGCACCTCGTCAATCAGACCTAAGAGGCCGTTGCACATACGGGTGTTGCGGTCGTTTTTCTCCTGACCGGCAAAAAAGTCGGCCACCTTACGCTGGGTATTGAATTCATCTTTCAGGCGGTAGCGGCCGTATCCTTCATCGACAAGGAAACGATCGCGCACTTCATCGGCGGTCTCGCCGAAGAAATCACCGAGCATGTAGTCCATGATGTAGGGGCGCGTCTGACGTTCGTCGAGCCAGAAGTCGTAGCTGTTGCGGAGTTCGTCAGAGCTGAAAGGCAGAGCGCGGTTGAACACTCCGAGCAGACCGTGAACAGCGTCCATCGGAATCTGCCATATACGGAAAAATCCGAGCACATGGTCAATACGGTAGGCGTCGAAATATTCAGCCATCTTGCGGAAGCGGGCTTTCCACCAGGCAAAGCCGTCTTTCGACATTTCTTCCCAGTTGTAGGTCGGGAGGCCCCAGTTCTGACCGAGCACGGAGAAATCGTCCGGCGGAGCACCGGCCTGACAGTCGAGATTGAAGAGACGCGGGGAGATCCAGGCATCGACACTTGTGCGTGAAATGCCGATAGGAATATCGCCCTTGATCGCCACACCGCGTTCCGAAGCATAGTCGCTTACCTCACGCATCTGCTTGTCGAGGAAATACTGGATGTAGCAGACGTAATCTATGTCATCTTTGTGATCCTTGATGAAATCCCTGATCTTCTCAGGATCGTAAACGGCATATTCACCCCAGCGGCTCATGTCGGGGGTGTGGTTGAGATCGCGCAACACACACCAGGCGGCGTAGGGTATCAGCCAGTCGGCATTCTTTTCGAAGAACTTGCGGTAAGGCTCCGAGGCGAGGACCTCGCGGCCGTCCTGGGCGAAGAGTTCGCGGGTAAATTCATTCTTGCCGTTGTTGACACGCTCGTAATCGACCTGCGGCAGGCGGTTGAGCTCACGGGCGAGGTCATCGAAATAGCGCTGGCGCTCTTCGTTTTTCAGACGGCCCATGGCCTGCAGGCGCAGATACATCGGGTGAAGTGCGAAGGTCGAGTTGGCGTTGTAGGGGTATGAGTCTGTCCATGTGCCCGTCATGGTGGTGTCGTTGATCGGGAGAAGCTGGACAAAATTCTGGCGTGTCTGTGCGGCCCAGTCGATCATCAGCTTAAGATCGAGGAAGTCTCCGACTCCGAAATCATCTTCGCTCCTCAATGAGAACACCGGAATGGCCACGCCTGCTCCGCGCCAGGGGGCGAGGGGATTGACCAGGCGCTGTCCGGCATCGACCGTGGCCTGATCGGGGCGTTTGAGCTCAATGTCGATGTGACGGTTGTCGCGGCCCTCCCATGCCACTACGTCGCCGGTAGCTTTCTTTACAATCAGAAATTTATAGTCGCATCCCGGCTGCAAGGCAGCGGCGGGAATGTTCACGGTCCATGTCGGATATGCCGCATCGCTCATACGCAGAGCCTTGGTCGGGTCCCATGCGCCCATTGCGTCAGCTTCGCCTGCCACAGCCACAGCCTCGTCGGGGGCTATCATAGGAGCGTCGACAGTCAGGGTGAGCATTCCGGCTGCGGGAACCACTGCTGCCGCACGGTCTCCGCGGTGGCAGATGCAATCGGTGAAAGCACTGCTGTAATAAGGCTTGTCCCAGGGCTGGTCCTGCCAGCGGTCCATGATTTCGAAAAGATGAGTGTCAGGAGCATAGGCGAAAAGACGTGGTTTTCCCCATTCGCGTTTGACATGACCGTTGTCGTGACGGACAATGTAACCGTAGCTGAATTCCTTGACGGTGTCGGGAATTTCGACATGTACGGTCCAGGTTTCCGCACCGACAAGTTTCATAGGCACCGCGCGGCTCAGATCATTTTCGCCGAGGGCAAGCGGCGAGCCTGTGAGATAGAGCGATTCGCCCCACTCGGTGCGGTAGTTCACATTGAAGGTAAATTTCATGAGTAAGTATGATATATGGATATAATTTGTTTGTTGATTTTCAAATTGTCGTGTTGATGATTATATCAATATGCAAATATATAACAAATTATTCAGACTTGAGACTTTGCGGATATGCTTTTTGGCATAAAAATAAGGAGTGCGGCCATCGGGGATGAGGCCGCACTCCTTTGAAAAGATTTTATATGCCGTCGGGCAAACCGTCGCGCTTATTTTGCGGGATCAAGAATGAGTACCCGGTAATTGCCCTGGGCATTGAGGGCTTTCATGAAGTCCATGACATCCTGCGGAGTGATAGAGTTGACTACATCCACGTTGCCGTTGAATGTGTCGACACCGTTGGACAGCGTTCCGACGATGGCTGAAAGCCACGGGCCGTTCAGTTCCTTGTTGGTTGTGAAGGCTTTGACCATGTATTCCTTGGCCGGATTGAGTTCGGCGGCGGCGATGTTGGTCTCCATGTCTTTGAACTGGCCTTTGATGAAAGCGAGAACTTCCTCTTTCATTTCAGGCTTCATCGGGAATTCCGACATGATGCTTGCAGGATTGAGGCCCGAACGGTCGAGGGAACCTGATGCGCTGATCGAGTAGACGGCACCCATTTCCTCACGGACTGTCTTGATGAGACGGTTGGTCAGGATCTGGCCTGCAATGGAAGCGAGCATCGCATTCTTGGGAGTGTATTCGATGTCGCCGCTTTCAACGATAGCTACCTGAGTCTGGGGAGTGGACATTGTGGTGGTGAAAGTGTCGGTCTTGTCGCCGCCTTTCATGAAGAGGGCCGGGTTGTACTTCTCAACTTTCCTTACTGCGGTCTTGGGATCACCGGGCAGAGATGCGATGTATTTTTCGACAAGGGGCTTGAGGGTTTCGGGGTTGACGTTGCCGACAAACACGAAAGTCCAGTCGGCGGCATTGGCGGTCATTGCATGTGCGATCTCGATTGTCTGCTCACGGGATGCCTTGTTGATGATGTCGGAGTTGAGCATCTGTGCGCGGGGCGAGTCATAGAGAGTAGCGAGGATATTTTTCTGGAAAATATATTCCGGGCTCTTTTCCTGATTGGCGAGGAAGCCGCTGTAAGCAGTCTGAAGAGCTGCAAATTCATCGGCGGTGAATTCAATATCCTTGAAATTCATGTAGAGGAGTTCGAGAAGAGTCTCGATGTCCTTCGGAGTGGTTGAGCCGGAGAAAGAACGGCTGTAATTTCCGAAACCGCAGTTGAGCGCAACCTGTTTGCCGGCGGTGTATTTCGACAGGTCGGTATTGGTGTAGCTGCCAAGTCCGCGGGCCGGAAGCGACATAGACAGGAAGAGAATGGTGTTGGTGTAGTCATCGGAGAAGTCGGCATAGCCTCCTTTGGCGTAAGCCGAAAAGATGATTTCGTCTTCCTTGAATTTGGTGGGCTTCACGATTACTTTTGCGCCGTTAGAGAGAGTCCAGTCGATGGTGCCGAACTGAGGATTGTCGGTGGTTGAAGTGACAGTTCCTGCAACGGGAGCCTGGGGGATCAGAGGTTCTGACTTGACTTCGTCAACAAATGCGTCGATAGTCTCGGCATCGACGGCAGCCAGAGCTTCGGCGATCGCTTCCTTGGTGGGTACAGTGATGTCTTCGGCTTCGGGCATAAGAACCATGAGCACACGGTTGTCGGGGGTGACGGCCTCGGCCATTTTTCTGTTGATCACTTCGAGAGGGATGTTATTTGCGATTTGCTGTACGAGTGCCCATTCGGTTTCGATCGAAGGGATCGGGTCTTTGTCAGTAAAATTCTTGACATATTCATTGACAAACGAACCGGTCTGACGGGTGGCGCGGTTGTTGTAGGCACGTTCGTAGGCCGAGAGATACTGGCTGCGCACACGGTCATATTCGCTCTGTGTGAAACCGCCGCACTGTGCGCGCAACAGTTCGCGGTAGAGGGCCTGGATAGGAACGATGATGTCTTTGCCTTTTGCTGCGACAGAACCGCTCAGGGCATCTTTGACTTTCGACGAGAGGAAATAGCCTCCGAAGTCAACTTCCGCACCAGCGTAAGGCGAATCGGGCTTGGATGCGATTTCACCGAGACGATTGTTGATCATGGAAGCGATCATACCCTGGATGTAGCCGTTTACGAAATAAGCCGGGGTATTCTTCAGTTCGTCGGGAAGCGGATTGAAGATGAACATCAGCTGTGCCGAAAGACTTTTCTGTTCAGGATCGCTGCCGATTCCGTAAAGAGTTCCTTTGTGATTGGGCACCGGCTCATAGACGCGCTCAGCCGGATTTTCGGGCATTTCGATGGAGGTAAACATCTCTTTGATCTTGCCTTCGATACGGTCAACGTCGATGTCACCCACCACGATTACAGCCTGCTGGTCGGGACGATACCATTTCTCATAGTAGTCGCGCAGCGCCTGATAGGGGAAATTGTCGACGATTTCCATTGTGCCGATCGGCAGACGGTGGCCGTATTTGGAATTCGGATAGAGGTCGGGAAGGATTTTTTCAAGAATACGCATCTGACCCTGCATGGAGCGGCGCCATTCCTCATGGATCACACCGCGTTCCTTGTCAATTTCGGCAGGTGCGAGAGTAAGGTCATTGGCCCAGTCGTGAAGGATGAGCAGGCAGGAGTCCTGAACGCTTTCGCGAGCCACCGGGACATTGCTGATGTTGTAGACAGTCTCGTCGACACCGGTGTAAGCGTTGAGGTTGGCGCCGAATTTCACACCGATTGATTCGAGCCAGTCACGCAGAAGGTTGTCAGGGAAGTTGGTCGTGCCGTTGAAACACATGTGTTCAAGGAAGTGAGCGAGGCCTCTCTGATCGTCGTTTTCGAGGATAGATCCCACATTTTGGGCAATGTAGAAATCAGCCTGCCCTTTAGGATATTCGTTGTGACGGATGTAGTAGGTGAGTCCGTTGGGCAGTTTGCCGATGCGCACTGCACTATCGACCGGAAGCGGCTGGAGCATCGGATTCTGCGCCTGAGCTCTGAGTATGCCGGGGAGAGCCATGCAGAGCATGACAATGCTGACCGACAGCAGCCTGAAAGTAGCTTTGATCATGATTGGTTTGGTGAGATGTATAGAATGGTTTATATGCTATTTTAATATATTAATGTCACAGACATTAATAAGACGCAAATCTACGAGAATAGTGACAGCTGAAAGTCCGGGCAATCATATTTTTAAGTAAATTTAACCAATTGCCATACTTTCGGCCATGGTTTTCTTGCGTGCATGATTGATCAGAATGGCTTGAGCTTCTATGCGCAGATAGGGCACAGGGATGATGTAGGCCATAGGACATTCCGGATGAAACACCCCTAATCTCATGGCGCTGATGCGGATTCCGTAGCGCTCCTCAAGTATGAGCCGGTAGATGCTGAGTTGCAGCGCATAGTGGGTGTAGGAGCAGTCGTCGAGATGGTTTACCGGATAGAGCCCCTTGGCTCCGAAACGGCTTGAGCGTTCGATCTGTCCGTCCGGGGTCACAAGTTTTTTCGACCGTTTCCAGTCGTAGATGTTGAAAGTGCCGTCCGGACGCCGTTCAAGGAAGTCGAGGGTACCGGCCACACCATAGTCTTCGAAATATATGCGCCATTCCGTCCGGTAGGGATAGAGGCGTTCGGCCGCCGCAAAATGGCGGAAAATTGAATAGGCATCGCCGTCGTCACCGTAGTCCTCTCCGAGATAATAATGCTCGATGCGGTCGTGCATTATTGTTCCGAGTTCGCGCGAGTGCCGGGCGTTTGCCTCCCAGCGGTCTTTCAGTTCCTCCGGCGAAATGTCCATTGCGGGAGCCTTGCGGGCGGCCCAGTAGTCGGCGTCAAATTTCTGGAAACAATCTTCGACGATTGTCGTTACCGAGGTCAGCGTCTGCCGGCCGAGAGTATAGGTGTGGCTTTCGGCGTCGAAACTCAGAAACGGATCGCGCGGGTGGGCGTTCAGTTCGTTGTAGTTCATGAGTTTTTCGCTTCCTCCCAGATGGCATCCATTTCTTCCAATGTCATTTCTTTGAGAGACTTGCCTGCTCCATGCGCTTTTTTCTCAAGATAGTTGAAACGCTTGATGAATTTCTTATTGGTCTTTTCGAGTGCGTTTTCGGGATTGATCTTGTAGAGGCGTGCTGCATTGATGATGCTGAAAATCAGGTCGCCCATTTCCTCTTCGCGATGCTCGGCATCCATCTCTCCGACAGCATCTTCGAATTCGGCCATCTCTTCGCGCACCTTGTCCCAGACCTGTTCGGGCTTTTCCCAGTCGAAGCCCACATTGGCTGCTTTCTCCTGAATGCGGTCGGCCTTGATCATGGCGGGAAGGGCTGTCGGCACTCCGGAGAGCACTGTCTTGTTGCCGCCTTTTTCTTTCAGTTTGAGTTCCTCCCAGTTCTGGAGAACTTCGTCGGTAGAGCTGACGGATGTGTCGCCGAACACGTGCGGATGGCGATAGATCAGTTTGGTGTTCAGGGCATCGCAGACGTCGGCGATGTCAAACGCGCCTTTTTCCTCTCCGATCTTGGAGTAGAAAAGGACATGGAGCAAAACGTCGCCGAGTTCCTTACGGATATTGGCGTTGTCTTCGTTTATAAGGGCGTCGCAAAGCTCATAGACTTCCTCTATGGTGTTCGGACGCAGGGATTCGTTGGTCTGTTTGGCGTCCCAGGGACATTTTACACGCAGAATGTCGAGCGTGTCGATGACGCGCCCCAGGGCCTCGATTTTTTCCTCGCGGGTATGTGACATGATATTTGTGTTTTATTGACTGCAAAGTTACGCAATCAATCTCACAATATAAAATTCCCGTGCAGACAGTTTGTCAGACTGCGTTGCACGGGAATAGTTATGTCTGTTTTCCGCGATAAACCGATGTCCGTCGCAGGTACGGATCAGTCGAATATGTGGCGGAGTTTGCTGAATATGCGGTCTTTGGTCGACTGGGTGGGTGTCATGTTCGGTTTGCCCTGAAGCGATTCGATAGCTTTCTTTTCGTCGTCGTTGAGAGTTTCGGGGATGTAGACCATGACATTGATCAGTTCGTCGCCGGTGCCGTAGCCGTCGGTCGAGGGGAGACCTTTGCCGCGCAGACGGAGCACCTTGCCGGGCTGAGTGCCTGCTGGTATTTTCAGACGGGCGCGTCCGGTGATGGTCGGGACTTCAACCGATCCGCCGAGGGCGGCAGTCGGGATGTCGAGCATAAGGTTGTAGATCACGTCGTTGCCGTCGCGGATAAGTTCGGGGTTCTTGATTTCCTCGATGACCACGAGCAAATCGCCGTTGACTCCGCCGTGGATGGCAGCGTTGCCCTGACCTTTGACCGTAAGAGTCTGTCCGTCGGCCACGCCTGCCGGAATCGTAAAGGTGACAGTGCGGTCTTCGCGGATGACGCCTTCGCCCTGGCAGAAAGTACACTTTTCATTGATGATCTTTCCTTCGCCCTTGCATTGCGGACATTCGACTGCTGACTGCGAGAGACCGAAAAGGGTCTGCTGCTGACGCAACACTGTGCCTGAGCCGCCGCAGGTGGGACAGGTCGAGAATGCGGTGCCATCCTTTGCTCCGGTGCCGTTGCAGTGGGTATCCTTGACGAGGGTCGGGATCTTGAGGGTCTTGGTGACTCCGGTGGCGATTTCTGCAAGAGTAAGTTTAACCTTTATACGGAGATCGGAACCGCGGCGCTGGCGGCGGCGCGAGCGACCGCCTGCGGTCTCGAATCCGCCCATGTTGCCGAATCCGCCGCCGAAGATATCGCCGAACTGCGAGAAGATGTCCTCCATCGAGAATCCTCCGGCATGGAATCCGCCACCGCCGGGGAAGCCTTGCGGGCCCATATCATGACCGAACTGGTCATACTTGGCGCGCTTTTCGGGGTTGGAGAGCACATCGTAGGCCTCGGCAGCTTCCTTGAACTTCTCCTCAGCTTCCTTGTCGCCGGGGTTCTTGTCAGGGTGATATTGGATGGCCTTTTTGCGATAGGCGCTCTTTATGGTCTTTTCGTCGGCGTTTTTGTCGACGCCGAGCACTTCATAATAATCTCTTTTGGTTGCCATAAGTGGATAAGCTGCTTACTGGCCCACGGCCACTTTGGCATGGCGGAGCACTTTGTCGTTGATTGTATATCCTTTGGTTGGGGTGTCGATGACGATCCCTTTCTGCGATTCGTCAGCCGCAGGGACCATCGCGATGGCCTCGTGAAGTTCGGCATCGAAGGGCTTGCCGGTGCTTTCGATCGGTTTGACACCGTTGGCGGCAAGGAATTTCACAAGTTTCTGATAGATCAGCTCCATGCCTTCGCGGATCGAAGAGGGATCTTCGAGCTTTGCGCTTGCCTCAAGGCCGCGTTCGAAGTCATCGACGATCGGGAGCAGGCCTTTCAGCACACTTTCCGATGCGTTGCGGATGATGTCTGATTTCTCCTTGACGGTGCGTTTGCGGAAGTTGTCGAACTCGGCCATGAGGAAAAGATATTCTTTCTTTTCTTTTTCGACCTGAGCTTCAGCGTCCTTCAACTGCTGTGTGAGAGCGTCGATGTCGGAGAGCTGCTTGTTGATGATCTCGTTTTCCTCGTCTTCGACAGAATTCTGTTCGTCGTATGCTTCCTGAACGTCGTCAAGCACGGCTCCTTCGGATGCCTCCTCCGGACGCGGAGTGGCGTTGTCCTGATGTTTATTTTGCTTGTGGCTCATAATATATGTCGTTTTTCTATTTTATCGTCGGATGATTGTAACATACCAAGCAAAAAGGTTGCCAAAACCGTTGCCGCGGCGGCATTTTTTATTGAAAACGTGGTTTTGGCCCGGCCTCTTTCTGATTTTACAACAAATCCGGGGGCATAACGTTCAATGATCCAATAAAAAGCAAGACTTCCTGCCGCGGTCAGAGTTTTGCGGTGAATACTGCCGATCCAGCGAAAGCCTCTGTCAGAGTGTCTGCCAAAATGTCATCCCCGAAAAGTCCATAGACTGACGAGCCTGAACCTGACATGGAGGTGTAGACGGCGCCCATGCCGTTCAGCCGGGCTTTGATTTCGCTGATGGAAGGGTAGGCGGGGAAGACCGATGGCTCGAAGTCGTTTTTCAGACGTCCGCTCCATTCGCCGACCGGCTGCCTGATGATTTCGGCTATCGGTGTCTGCGGCATGGCCGGAGTGGTGTGCCGGTAGGCTTCGGCAGTCGGGACACTTGTCTGCGGCTTGACAATTACGAGCGTTAGTCCGCTGAGGTCGAGGTCCACGGGGGTGAACTCCGTGCCTATGCCCGTACAGAGCATCGGACGGTTATATATGAAAAAAGGACAGTCGGCTCCGAGGCGCGCAGCGATTTCTGCGAGGTCGTCATCGGAGAGATCCAGTGCGAAGAGATCGTTAAGCCCTTTGAGTGTGAATGCCGCATCGGCTGAGCCGCCGCCCAGTCCCGCGCCGTCAGGGATGATCTTGCGCAGGAAAATATCGACCGGAGGAATTTCGACCCTCTCGGCGAGTGCCCGGTAGGCTTTCATCACAAGGTTTTTTTCAGGGGGACAGTCTACGTGGCGGCCGCTGACCGTCAGAGTGGTTTCATTCCCCTTTGCGGGAACTATTTCAAGAACATCCCGCCAGGGGACAGGAAACATGACGGTTTCTATATCGTGATAACCGTCGGGCCGACGGCGCAGAATGTCAAGACCAAGGTTGATTTTCGCGTTGGGAAACAGGATCATCGGAAGATTGTGTGGTGAGATATTTATTATATAAGGGATGAAATTGAAAATGCGGGAGAAATGGTAATCTGCGGCAAAGTTACGTTTTTTTTGTGATTTGCATGGTATCGTGGTCACGATAGCATACTTTCGAAAAATTCCGCAGCGCATTGCTTGAAGAAGTGGCTAAAAGATGAATTTATTTTGTACCTTTGTATTGAAATAAATCAGTCGTTCAATAACATTCCCCCACGCACATCATGCCACAGGACAACTCAGCAGGCTCTCAACGCAGAAATTCCAAACCGCAACATGTTTCGGCCTTTGATCACGGAGGCCGCATTCCTCCGCGCGACAATGATCTGGAGGAAGCGGTGCTCGGTGCTCTCATGCTTGAAAAAGATGCCTACACGGTTGTCTGTGACATTCTGAAACCCGAATCGTTCTACGATCCTTCTAATCAGAAGATCTACGCTGCGATCCAGAGTCTCGGCGCCGCGCAGCAGAGCATCGACATGCTCACCGTCACGGAAAAGCTGCGTCTGATGGGCGAGCTTGAGGCGGCGGGCGGACCGTTGCGAATCTCCGAACTGACCTCTCGCGTGGCGTCGGGCGCACACGTCGAATTCCATGCCCGTATCGTGGCTCAGAAATATCTCGCGCGCGAACTTATTAAATTCGCCTCGCAGATCGAGTCGCAGGCCTTTGACGAAAGCTACGACGTCGACGACCTTCTCCAGGAGGCCGAAGGCAAGCTCTTCGAGATCTCGCAGCGCAATGTCAAGAAAGACGTGACGCAGATCGACCCCGTCATCAACGCCGCCATCGAGCAGATACAGACTGCCGCAAACCGTGCGTCGGGTCTTTCGGGTCTCGAATCCGGCTATCATGAACTTGACAAACTGACCTCAGGCTGGCAGCGGAGCGACCTTATTATCATAGCCGCTCGTCCTGCGATGGGCAAGACCGCCTTTGTGCTTTCGATGGCCAAGAACATGGCTGTCGACTACAATATTCCGGTAGCCATCTTCTCGCTTGAAATGTCAAACCTCCAACTTGTCAACCGTCTCATTCAGAACACCTGCGAGATCGAGGGTGAGAAGATCAAGAGCGGTCAGTTGACACAGATGGAGTGGGATCAGCTTATGTCGAGGGTGAAAAATCTGTATAGTGCGCCGCTCTATATCGACGACACGGCGTCGCTCTCGATTTTCGAGCTGCGCACCAAGGCGCGCCGTCTGGTCAGGGAGCACAATGTTTCGTTCATCATCATCGACTACTTGCAGCTGATGAATGCCTCCGGCATGAAGTTCGGCTCACGAGAGCAGGAGGTGTCGATGATCTCGCGTTCGCTCAAGCAGCTCGCCAAGGAACTTAACATACCTATCGTGGCCCTCTCGCAGCTCAACCGAAGTGTCGAATCGCGTGGCGCCGACAGCAAGGACGGCAAGCGTCCGCAGTTGAGCGACCTCCGTGAATCGGGTGCGATCGAACAGGATGCCGACATCGTCTGCTTTATCCACCGTCCGGAATATTACCTGCGTTCCGGAGTCGATGCCGCAGGCAACGACATCCGCGGTCTGGCCGAATTTATCGTCGCAAAACACCGTAGCGGTCGAGTTGACGATGTGAAGATGCGTTTCAAATCGCGTTATGCACGCTTCGAAAACTGGGACGGCGAGCCTGAGATGACAAGCGGATCTAAAGTGTCGCGTCTCAATGCCGACGGCGGTGATTTTAACGATGGCTTCGGTCAGTCAAGTCCTTTCAGCGGCGGATCGGCCGACATTTTAGGCGCCCCCGGAGAGGAGGCGGCTCCATTCTGATGCGCTGTCGATCGGACTCAGAAGGTGAGGGCTGATTCGTAAATAAAAAAATGTGGCCTTTGAGACTATTGAGAAAACTATTTTTAACTTTCATAAAACTTTTCGCGAACACGGTTTGTTAGATAGATAAAATTAACAAAACCAACTATTGTTTTATGAAAAAAGCGTTATTAATTATTGCAATCATGCTGGGTAGCGTGGCTGCATTTGCTCAGAGTCTCGACAAGAATGAAGCCAAACAGCTGAAGGCTTTCCTTTCTGAGCCCGCAAAAGAGGGAACCAATGCATCGGCCCTTAAAGTTTCCGACCTTAATGCAATCGCATCAATCGAAGGTGTGACCGTCGAAAACGGACATGTAACCGCCATCGAGTGGAAAGATAAGAAATTGGGTGGCACCCTCAACCTCGCCAATTTCAAAGCTCTGACCAAAGTCGATGTCTCAAGAAACGAACTCACTTCACTCAGTGTTGCCAATTGCCCCGCGCTTACAGAACTCAATGCAAGCCGCAACAAACTTTCTCAGATTGATTTCTCCGGATGTTCAAAACTTATCTCGGTAGCAGTTTATAAGAACCGTCTGACCGAAATCGACCTTTCGAACACTCCTCTCCTTCAGACTCTGAATGTATCGAGCAACCTGTTTGTGGAACTCAATGTTGCCAACAACTTCAACCTGAAGACCCTCAACTGCCAGGGATGCCACCTCGAATCTCTCAATGTTTCCGGCTGTACAGCTCTCAAGAACCTCTACTGCGGCTATAACAAGCTCACCACTCTCCAGCTTGTCGGTGTAGAGAATCTCCAGAACCTCAATGTCGACGACAACGAAATCTCCAACCTGATCATCTCCGGTCTGCCTTCGCTTGCAACACTCATCTGCTCGGACAACAATATGATTTCACTCGGTGTCCGCGACTGCGGCGCTCTGCTTGACCTCGTTTGCTCTTACAATGATCTGACCACACTTTCTGTTGAAAGCTGCCCCAACCTCCAGTATGTTGACTGCTCTTACAACGACCTCACCACACTGGATCTTTCCAACCAGACTTTCCTCCAGCGTCTTATCTGCAACAACAATCAGCTGAACACTCTCGATGTATCGTTTGACCAGGCTCTTACCTATATCAACTGCCGCTACAACACCATCATCGACTTCCGCACGATTGCCTGCAACAGCCTGCGCATGGTTGCCTGCCAGTGGAACTATTGATAAGATATTTTACTGAATAACGCGACACACACATCCGGCCGCCCGAAAGCTATTCGAAGCTTTCGGGCGGCCGCTTGTGTCGTGTGGCGTCTATGCAGTATGTCAGGAGGTTTTGGTGCGGTTGTAATGTGCCACCACCTCGTCTATCGAAATGCCGAGGAGATCCATTTCTTTGAACAGACGGTCAAGGGCCATGTCGAAGAATTCACGGCGTCTTGCCTGATTGACATGGTCCATTGCATCGTCTGTCAGATAGAAACCCATCCCTCGCCGCGGGACAATTATTCCCTCGCTCTGGAGATATTCATAGGCTTTAAGGACTGTATGGCTGTTGACTGAAAGCTGGACCGAAAGCTCTCTGACAGACGGCACCCGCTCTCCTGCGGTCCAGACTCCGGTAAGAATCTGGCCGAAGCTGAAATCTATGATCTGGCGGTAGATCGGTTTGTCAGATGTGAAATCCATATATTGTGTTTGAATAGTGGGTAGTTATCATTGTTATTGAACAACCTCTGAGGTTCGGCCGTCAGTTTTTGGCCTGACGGGTGGCGAGGAGACGGTAGAATTTCCAGACCATGAACAGGCCGTAGAAAATACAGAGGATGCTGATCAGAATCATATATGGCGTCATCATCTGCATGATTGTGCCTGTCAGTTTCTCCGGGCTGACTCCGCTTGTGAGAGCAGTGGCGGCGAGGACGCCTCCGGTAATACCGGCGATCAGACTGATGGCGAAGAGGACTGCTATGGCGGCGAGGATTCCTTTGATTGTGCGGTGGCGCGAAGCGCGGAACACGGTGTAAAGTCCGGTAACGATTATTGCCAATGACTGGGAAATGCCCATAAAAATCTGATAGGTTTTGAGCGGACATTTTCTCTCTTCGCCGAGAATTTCGATCACCTCGCTTCCCATAGATGAAAGTTGTGCATATACTATATCGGTCAGATCCCAGTCTTTATTGATGAGGGTGAAGATGAAATTGAGTCCGTACCATATCCCTTCGATGACAATCGGGGCTACGATGAGCGAGAAGAGCAGATAGAACACAAACTTCTCTGATGTTTTGACCGGAAGGAGGCTCATCAGTGTGTCGTCGCGTCGCACAAATGCTATCGGGCTGAAATACAGTGACGCGGCTATAAGTACACTCGTCATTGAATATACGGTCAAGGCATTTCCTCCGGCATGATTGACAAACTCCACCAGCAGGAAGCAAAGCGCTGTGATTGTCGCCGAACCGATGAGATAATAGATGAGAGATTTCTTATAGAGCAGACCGATGCTCAGGCAGCGGTGCCATGAAAATTTGTCGTTGAGTTCGGATATGGTGTCCATAGTCTCTGTTTTTGAAGATTAATCATTGATCTTGTGGAGCAATACGTCGCGGGCGGCTGACATCAGCGCCGAGTAGAGAAGCGCATAGTTCAGATCGCTGTCCTCCTGCCCCTGATTCGGTACGATCGAGAGGAAAACCCCCGGTCCCTGTTCTGTAAAGATGGCTTCGGCCGGTGGAATCGGGGAACTCACACAGGAAATGCGCTCGGCGATCTCCCACGTTGGGCGCGCGATCAGCAACTTGCCGCGGGAGAGGACAATCAGTCCGTCATAGAGCTCGCGCAGATCAGATACGGTGTGGGTTGAGATGATTACGGTCTGTTCCGGCGATGTGCATCGCGCAAGCATGTTGCGGAGCGCTTTCTTTGAGTCGATGTCAAGACCGTTGGCCGGTTCGTCGAGCAGAAGGACATCGACGCCGAGTGCAATGACATAAGCTAACAGCGACTTGTGGCGCAGGCCTAAGGAGAGCTGGGTGAAAACCTCATGGCCGGTGAGATGGAAGTCTTGCAGGTTCTGGTCGAAGGTCTCTTGTGAAAAAGTAGGGTAGAAGCGGCTGTGCATTCCTGCAAACTCGCGGATAGTCTGGGCCGGAATCTCGATGGAGTCGGGGAGCATGAACACTTTTTTGAGGGTCGACGGGCACCGCTCGGTGGTCGGAGTGCCCTCCACGGTGATGGCTCCTGAGGTGGGGAAGAGGAGCCCGGCAATCAGCCGGAGGAGGGTCGTTTTGCCGGCTCCGTTTTCACCCAGCAGAAGATGGATGCCTGGTGCGATCGCAGCGGATGCGTCGTTGACAGCGGTGAAACCGCGTCGGTAGGCATAGGTCAGATGGTCGATAGTGATCATGGTTTATATATTATATATGTGTAAGTTGAAGCGTTATTTTACAGGATCGACCGAGTAACCGTTTTTGCGCAGCAGACTGATGAGACCTGCGTCACCTGGCAGATGACCGGCTCCTACGGCGATAAATACCGAGGCTGTCGGGAGCAGACCTGCCATTACGCGCATCCAGTTTGCGTTGCGGCGGTTGATCATGCGTTCTGTCCATTCTTCCGATGCTCCGTTGGCGGGATCTTCCATGAGAGCGAGCATAGCATTGAGATCGCCTGACAGATATGCTTGGGCGAGTTTTTTCGCCATTCCTGCGGCCTGATCGTCATGGCGCACCATATCCATGAGATTTTCAGCCTGTTCGATGATTGATGAGCCGAAAAGGGCGTTGCACTGGTCCTGAATGGTTTCGAATCCTCCGATCTCCTTACCGAGTGCGGCGCCGCGTTTCTGGATTTCGCCGTCGAGCTGCTGCTGCGGATTGAAGTTCGGGAAAATTGTCTGACTCTGCATGAGTGCTAAAAGAGTAGACAGCATTGCGGGCTTGAGCTGTGCGAACTGATTGGCGGAACCCATCGGACCCATGTAGCGTTTGAGCATAGTGTTGAGTGAGTCGATCTGTGCCGGTGCGAGCACTGTGGTCAGAAGGCTGTCCTGCGGAGCCATTGCGTAGCCCATCATTACTTGCTGCGACTGAGGTGCGGTTGCTTCCGACATGATCATTTCACCGTAGATTTTATCGACGTTCGCGATGGCATCGTTCATGCCGGGGACGCTGTCAATGACTGACACCGGTGCTATGTGGTGTGTACCGAAAAGATAGGAAGGTTTTTCAAGTCCGTTGCCCGAAATTTTCCAAAGTAACTGAGCGTTTACACTGACGGCTGTGACGATAAGGAGAAGGAGAGAAAAAATTGTTTTTTTCATTGTCTTGAGAGAATGAATGGGTTTATAGATGATAGTTGTTGTTCGTGAAAATGTGTTGGTGTATTTTAGTGTTGTACATTACTAACACACCGCAAAGGTATGGATGTTTTTTTATTCGGCAAAATTTTTTAGGAAAAATTTCGCTAACTTTGCAAAAAAATTGGAGGCGCTTTGATTGTTCGATATTGAAGCACCTTTGGACAGTCTGTCTGGAAAGGCTGCTCCTTTTGCTGTATCAAAAGCGGATTTGAAGAGAACAATAATAAAGAAAGGAATATAGAATATGAAAAATTGGATTATCAGGTATGCGGTTTTCATTATCGGTTTGTATTTTCTGACATTAGGTGTAGTTCTGATAATACGTTCGTCGCTGGGGACCTCGCCGATTTCAAGTTTTTCATATGTGTTGAGTCTCAACACTCCGCTGACTCTCGGAATGGCCACATTTCTGCTCAATATGATGCTGATAGGAGGTCAGTTCTGGTTTCTTAGAGGCATAGGCACACGGCGAGACTATATGGAAATCATGATGCAGATACCGTTTTCACTGCTTTTTTCAGTGTTTCTTGATCTCAACATGTGGATGCTCAAATGGATGACTCCACCTTCTTATATATGGTCGCTGGCTCTTCTTGCCGTCGGCTGTCTGATTCAGGCTTTCGGTGTGGCTTTGGAAATGAAGCCCAATGTCGTGGCTATGAGTGGCGAAGGGTTTGTGAAATACGCCTCACGGCGTTTCGGCAAGGATTTCGGTCGGGTCAAGGTGATGACCGATGTCGGTCTGGTGCTTCTTGCTGTGGTGACTTCACTTGTCATGGCTCATAAGATCATCGGAGTCCGCGAGGGCACCGTAGTGGCCGCTCTCGGAGTCGGATTGCTTGTCTCTCTGATCAACACACGTCTGATCAACAGGATTCCTGTCCATAAGATTGTAGAAAGAATAAAATATTGATCTCACACCCGATAAAAAGCAAAGAGCTATGTTTCACCCACTTGAAAATCTTCGTGACTATGATGTGATTCTTGCCAGCGGATCGCCCCGCCGTAAGGAACTGTTGGAAATGCTCGACATAGATTTCAGGGTAGATACTTCATATCCGGTTGACGAGGTGGTCCCTGAAGGGTTGTGTGCCGAGGATGTCCCTGCCTATCTTTCGCGTCTCAAAGCCTCGGCCTATCCGCTGGAGGCGGGAGACAATAAGTTAGTCATCACAGCTGATACCGTTGTGATTATTGATGGTGAGGTATTGGGTAAACCTGCCGATGAGGCTGATGCCTGCCGGATGCTTGCGCGCTTGCAGGGAAGAGAGCAGAAAGTTGTCACCGGAGTGACGGTCCGTACGGCTGAGGGTTCGCAGACGTTTTCTGCTGAATCATCGGTGGAATTTGCTCCGCTGACTGAGGAAGAAATCGCTTTTTATATCCGCAAATACAAGCCATTGGACAAGGCCGGAGCTTATGGAATCCAGGAATGGATCGGAGCCGCCGGCATCAAGGGTATCTCCGGAAGTTTCTACAATGTGATGGGGCTTCCCGTGCAGCGCCTTTATTCGCTGTTAAAGACTGTCTGATACAGGTGTAAGACTCAGAGTGAAACCGTCGGTAGGCGGCAGAAGTATTGTTGCATTCCCGCAAATCTCTGTTTCCCGTCCGTGATGCCAGGCAAGCAGACGAATGTCCCGGACCGACAGCCGCTCGCAGATTTTCATAGCCGCGACTCCCATTGTCATGCGCAGATTAAGCTCTACGCAAGGCATTAGTTTCATGAGTCCGTTTTCGCAATAGGCCATCATGTCGATGCCGAGCCATCCCTCATAGTCCGTAGCGAGTAAGTCGGTGAGTATCGTCTCCAATTTGGCGGCGACATGGTCGAGTGTTCCGGGTGCGATGAATTTCGAAATTATGGCTTTGAGCATGTCTTGTGGAGCTACGATATTTCCGCTGTACATTCCCCGCGCCTCGGCTTTGAATACCGACCATCCTTTGAAAACGACCCGGCCGTTTCCGGCATGAAACAGAGCCGCGAAGTCGAGCCGTTTGTCAAGTCCGCGCTCGATCATGACGCTTCCCTGACGGTGGATTATTCCCTCGGCGCGTTTCCGCAGAGCATTCCCGTCAAGGGAACGGGCGCAGAATACCCCGCGGCCGCTTCCTGACCATGGTGATTTAATGAAGCATCCGGGATTGCGGCGTTCGAGTTCCACGGCCACGTTTGCATCCGTTGTTTCCACCGGCAGCGGATAGTCCGCACCGAGTTCTTGCAGAATTCTGATGCTCATGCGTCTGTGGCTGAGGTCGCGCAGGCGTCCGATATGGCTGTCGGAAGGCAAAAAGCGTCCGTCGACTCCGGCATTAAGAAACTGACGCTTCGCATCAAGGCTCCATCCCCAGGGGGCAGCTTCAATCCGCTCCGCATTTCCATCGTAAATTTTCCCGTAAAGTCCGAACGAATCCCGCAGCCGTTCGGCATCGGGAGCCATCGGGGCCGGAGCCAAGATCCGGTCCTCCTCCTCGGCCCACCATAATGGCAGCAGAGCCCCTGCGTGGTGTATGGCCGCCGCATGAGGCGGGGGTGTATAGTTGCGGCAGCCCAGACCGAGCGCCAGATCGTTTTCAGGATTGAAAAGATGGAGTTTCACGGATAAAATCGGCGAATTTTGAGTTTCAATGCTTGCTTGAAAGAACAAAGGTAGTCAATATTGTTGTTATAATAAAAACTATGAAAAATATGGCAAAGACATCGACCGCCCCCGACCTGCGGCCACGTTCGGCAGGCGAACTGATAAAGGGCAACTTATTTATCCTGCTTTCAACTATTTTTTTCAGCGTCAATATTCCGGTGGCCAAGATTCTGATCCCCGACTGGATGTCATCGGTCGATCTGACACTTTTCCGCCTCCTCGGCGGTTGCATACTGATGTGGATTGCCTCGGTCTTTGTCAGGACCGAACGGATTGCCCGTCATGATTATCTTCGCATATTTCTCGGCGGCGCGTTGGGCCTGTTCTGCTTCATGTATCTCTTCAACCTGTCGCTGCGCTACGGCGATCCGATCGACATTTCGATTATCATGACCTTCCCGCCGGTGTTTGTAATCCTGATAGGTATACTTTTTCAGCATCGCCGCGCCACATGGCTTGAAATCGGCGGAGTCATCACGGCCTTTGCCGGAGCTGTCATCGTCATAGCCTCGGAGCATGGTGGTGAGAAGGGTTCCGACAATCTGCTTGGCGATCTTCTTGCCTTTGCCTCGACGCTCTGCTATGCGTTCTACCTTGTGATACTTGAGCGTCCGATGCGTACTTACCGGCCTGTGTCGATGTTGCGCTGGGTTTTTCTGATGTCTTGTATTCCGGCGGTATTTCTATTGCCGTCGCTGCCTCACGCCGAAATTTTCCACTCGTCCGACTGGCTGCCGTGGACCTGCATTGCATTCGTGCTCCTGTGCCCGACATTTCTGTCTTATTTTCTGATAAATCCGGCCGAGAAACTGATCGGCAGCGAACTGGTGTCGATGTATCAGTATTTTCTTCCCGTCGTGGCCACGATTGCCTCTGTCATAATGAAAGTGGCCACAATCCGGTGGTTCCAGATTGCGGCCATGGTGTTTATTGTTGCCGGAATGGTGATGACTGACATTGCCAAACGGCATCAGCGCCTTCAGGGAGCCTCGGCATCCCGGCAGAAATGATCTTTGTATCGTTGCCTGGATGGAGATCAAATCTTCATCTTCTTGGCAATATCTTTGGGAATTGCTTCGCGGTTCACAAGAATGTCAAGAGTCTTTGCAAGGAAATAAGGCTCAGAGACGTAGAAGAAACCGTCATAGACATGGTTGGTGTCCCATGAGTTTTTCACCTTGTAATATTTGTTGCCTTTCTGATCGACAGCTTTGCCTACGATGACCATGCCGTGGTCGTCAGTAGTCTCCTGCTTGTCGAACATCTCCTGACGGAGTTCCTGGGTCACGGTGATTTCCTCGCACGGTCCGTTGACTTTGTTGTTTTCCTTTTCACGGTCTTTGTCACTGAGTTTCACCCAGCGGGCGAGTTCCGTACCGGTCATGTCCTTTTCGCTTTTCTTTTTGGGAATCACTGCATAACCGTCGGTCCAATTGAAGCCGGGTTCGCTTACGTCAGCAGCCCAGGCAACTGAGTAGCCGTGGTCGAGAGCGTTGTCCACGATAGCTTTCAGTTCCTCCATCGGTACATTGTGATATTTTTCCCAAAGCCAGTTGTCCGCAACCTCGATTGCGAAGGGCTGATAGAAAGGATGGTGCGTATAGGAAGTTACGGGGATATAGTCGGCGGCGTCGATGCCGAGCGATTTGGCGAAACTCTGCGGAGTATAGGTCTTGCCCTCATATTCGAAAGTTTCGGGGAGCTCGCCGAAATATGCGTCGAGAGCGCCATTGAAGGCCTTTTTCCAGACGGGCGATTTGGTCTTGGCGTTGTTGACTGAATTCACGATCGAGGTCAGCACCGAGCTGAGCTCTCCATGTTCGTGTTTTTCGGTGCCGTACTGCAGACCGGTATATGCTTCTTCGGGCACGAGACCGTAGTTGACCATCACATAGGGGACATCAAGAGTGCTGCCGCCCTGCGCGAAGTTGATGGTGCCGTTCATGCGGATATATTTGTCGGCCTTGTCGTTATAGCAGTGACGCACGATGAACATTTCGCTCAGGTCCACTTCCTTGCCGGTCTTGCGGAGGATCTCGTCTTCAAGAAATGAAATGCCTGAGAAGCTCCAGCATGTTCCCGACTTGTTCTGGTCTTTCACGGGGGTTGTCTTTACTAACTTGACGTCGGTGAACTTGAAGCCTCCGACAGTGTCGTTTTTCGCCTTGCTCTCATCAGCGAAAGCGCCGAATGCGAGCGAAAGTGCTACTGTGCCTAAAATGTATTTTTTCATGTGTATCCGGTAGTTGTTAATATTTGTTGCGTTTGTAATGATTGGTTAATGCAAAGTTATGATAAAATTATGGCATATCAAGAATTTTAAAGAAAAAGTTGTAACTTTGCGATCGTGTTTTACATAAAGTCATATCTACATGAATAAGAGATCTCTCAGACTTATCATATTTTTAGCAGTCCTGTTCGGTTCATTAGGCGCTTCGGCTCAGTTCCGTTGGGGACCCACAGTCGGAATCAATTTCAACAGCTTCAAGTTCAAGCAGAAGATCCTGACCGTTGATCAGGGGTTCGGTGAATCTGTCGGTGTCAACGGCGAAATGATGTTTCCCGGCATCGGTTTCGGTGTCAATCTCGGCTTGCGCTATGAACAGCTCGGCGCGTCACTGAATATGGGCGATTTTACAATGTGGGAGGGTAAGTACGGCAAGGAACGCATCTATATCCACAATCTCCAGATTCCTTTCCATCTGAAATTCAAATACACCCGATTCCAAGGTTTTGAGGACTACCTTGCACCTTTCGTCTACGGCGGTCCCACGTTCAACATCCAGGTTGCACACGGCAAATGCGACGCCATGAAGTTTTCAGGCGGCGATCTCGGTCTGACAGCCGGTGCGGGCGTCGAGATCCTCAAACGCTGGCAACTTTCAGCTTCCTACACATGGGGCATGACCTATGCGCTCAAAGCCAAGGTACTCACTGATTACAGCGCCAAAAACCGCACATGGGACGTCCGTGTGACCTATTTCTTCTGATGAACATACCTCGGCCCGAAATACGGAGCCTTTCGCCAGTGGTCAAAGAAGTGTTCCTTAAGTGGAACGGCTTCATGTATCGGCATGTGAGATTTAACAGGCCCGATAGTGAAATCCATGCAGCAAACCATTGCGAACGGGTGCTCCTGTTCGCGCTCCTTATAGGCGAGAAGATTTTCGGAGATGACCGTGAAGCATTTGAAATTTTGGCCCATGCCTCCATATTCCATGACACCCGCCGGGAAAACGATTACCTCGACACTGGCCACGGTGCGAGGGCTGCGGTCTATTATGAAAAATTCTGTAAGGAGAATGGAGGAATAACTTTCCACCCTGAATCCGTTTTTTTGATGCGTTACCACGATCTTGCCGATTCGAAAGGTCGAGAGGCCATCAGCGAGCGCTTCGGAGAGAATGCTGAGAGAGTTTTACGCCTTTATTCGATATTCAAGGATGCCGATGCGCTCGATCGCTGGCGTCTCGGCAGCAACGGCCTTGATCCTGAATTTCTTCGCACTCTGTCTGCAAAGACCATGCTCGGTTATTCGCGCAGGATCGTTCGTGAGACAATCGCTCCCCGTCAGTTAAGAAAAACCGCTCAGGAGGTAGACCGAATCCTTCGTCGGCAAAAGAGCAAATTCTCACCCCACAGCGGACACAGGAATCATAATGACGGCCGGAAGTAAAATCCGGCTTATTTTTTCTTCCTGAATTTCGGTGTTATGCCGACGAAAAATTCAAAATTGATTCCCGGCATAGGGCGGGAGAGGACCGACAGGTAGTCTTCGTTGAAGAGGTTGTTGACGGCAAATTTCAGCGACAGATCGACCGGCTTGAACGATAGCCCTTTTTCAAGCGAGATATTGCTCATGAAATATTGCGGCAGATGACCGGTGAGGGTGTAGTCGTTGCTTGACATTGTGAAGCGTTCGGAATACCAGCACCATTTGTAGAGAAATCCCCATGAGCGCCAGGCGAGACGTCCAGTGAGTGAGGCGGAGTGTTTCGGTACGTATGGCAGCTGTTTGCCCACCGACTGGTCGGCCGGCGACATTTTCTCGCCTTCGTTGATCGACGGAGTCCACGAATACGAGCCGTTCAGATCGAGAAACCATCCCTTGAAAGGCTGAAGCCCAAGATTGGCTGTGACTTCTACACCATAGGCGTGGACCTCCTTGACGTTGCGCGGCGAGAAGAAGCCTTTGGTGGTTGGGAGCCAGATGATCCAGTCGTCGATGCGCGAGTCGAACCATGTGACGCTTCCGCTGAGGTTGTAAACTTCCTTTTTGCCTATTTCGAAACTTGCGCCCGCATCGTAGCTGAAACCGTGTTCGTTGCGCAGATCGGGATTGCCGCCGGGAAGGAAGTAGAGGTCGTTGAGGGTGGGGAAACGGTAGTTGCGCGAGATGGAAGCCTTGAGCATTATGTTGCCTGTGCGCGATACGAGTCCGTCGATGAAAAATGCCGGAATCAGAGGAGCCCATTGGGTCCCGAACATCTCTTCACGAAGCACAACTGACATGCCGAGTCTTTCTGTCGGCTGCCATTTGGCCGAGGCCGAGCCTGACAGCTCGATGCGTCCTTTGTCATAGCCGACGATCGCCTTGTCGCCGTCCTGGAGTATGATGTTCTTGTCCTCGCTGCGGACGAAATGCTGGTGGGCCGAGAGGTTGAGGGTGAAGAACCATTTGCGGCTCGGAGTGTATTCGCCTTCGGCCTGTCCGTAGAATGTGTTGACCTTGCTGCGCGAGCGTGTCATCGTGGCCCAGTTGCCTTTTGAGACCTCGCGTTTGTAGTCATAGGCCATCCATGTGTGTATATAGCCCCCTTTCACTCCGGCTTTCCATTTTGATTTTGTATGCTCCCACGAAAGTACGCTGCGGAAAGTGTGTTCGCGCTGACGGTTTTCGAAGTCGGAAGCGTCGCCGTAGTCTGTGGTCAGCATCGGAAGCTCGCGGTTTGAGTCGATATACCAGGCGTTCAGCCCGAAACGGTCGCCTTTGAGCGTGTTGTAGTAGACCTCCTGAAGGATATGTGTGTCTTTGAAAGATCCGCTCCTGTTGCGCTCCTTCGGGTGATACTGGCCGATGATGTTGTGGTCATCGTCGTAGATGTTGACTTTCTTGTCATGGTTGACGTATTTATAGTCGTTGGGCGACGAAGAGTGCACGGCGCGTGTGGAGACATGCCATTTGTCGCTGCCGTAGGTGACGCGGGCAAATTCGTCGAAAGTGCTGAACGAGCCGATCCCCTGGACATACTGGACATTGAAACCTTCGGGAGTATCCGGCGCTGTGCCGAGCCGCACGAGGCCCCCAAGACCGCCTCCCGCCTCATTGACTGACGAGGTGCCGTGAAGCAGCGACGCCTGGTCGATGAAGTAGGATGGTATCGTCGAGAAGTCCGTCATGCCGAGCATCGGATTGTTGATGCGCATTCCGTTCCAGGTCACCTGTGTGTGGCTCGGCGATGTGCCGCGGAATGCGACGGTCGACAGCGTCGCGCGGCCGTAGCTCTTGACGAATATCGAGGAGTTGAATGTGAGGATGTCGGCCATTGACAGGGCTATGTTCTCTTTCAGCATCGCACTGTCGAAAGTGGTTTTCGTCACGCCGATCTCTTTCATCGGACGCTTGGCCTTGACGACAACCTCGCCAAGCCGGTAGGATCGCTGGGCGGATATATGCGTTACTGCTGTCAGAAGCAGTGATAGTATGATCAGAATCTTTTTCATAATCGGGAGATCCGGATGTTGGAACTTGTTTTTGACAACCTCTTATTTCCAGCAAAAGGCGCCGGGTGTGATGCCGACGTAAAATTCATCAATCAGCTCACCGTCCGGAGTGTAACGGTAGATCATGCCCTGCTGCTGATAGTCGATCGCATCGGCCACATAGACCTCTCCGTTGGTCGGATTGACGGTCAGTCCGTAATATTTCGTGTCGCGGTATTCAAGGAATGGCCTTACCGGAAGGCGTGAGGCTGTGACATCCATGCGCCAGATGTCGTTGTTGATCCAATAGAGCATGTCACGGGTACCGTTGAGCTGTACTTCCGATGGAGCGTCGCCGAATTTGAACTTGAACTGTTTCTCTACCTTGAATGTCGCGGCATCGATGCAGTAGAGCGAGGGGGCTTCGTGGCCGTAAGGACTTCCCTCATAACCGCCGTCAGTAATGGTCCACATTTTGTCATAGCGGTCCATGACAAGAGAGGTCGGCTGTATGCCTATGATCAGCTGGTCGACAACCTGATCTGTTTCTGTGTCGATCTTGATTATGCGGTTCTGATAGCTCCAGCAGTTACAGTAGATATATTTGCCGTACTGGACCATCTGTTCGGTCGATCCGCTTTCCATCGTCATGTCCGGAACGGTGATATAGCCGGTGATCTCGTATTTTTTAGGATTTACGATGAAGATGCGGTTGTCCCATAGCTGGGTGACATAGGCTTTCTCGTCGCTGAGAAAATGAATATAGCGTGGAGAGGTGAGGTTTTCAATGCGTCCGACTTCTTTGAACGTATTGAGATCTATGGCAAAAATCACATGTGAATTGTTGACTACGATCCAGCCTTTGTTGTCGTAAACGCACATCGACTGGGCCACATCGCCGAGTTTCATTCCGTTGGCGCGGAAAAAGACTTCGTTCTGAACCGTGTTTGTCGCGGGATCGTAGTAGCTCAGGGTCGCGTTGCCGTACTGGAAGTTGCCTTCGTTCGTGATGAAAAGACCTGAGCCTGTGACGTCGAAATCTTCGGTTTCGCCATAGTCCCATTCCATACACGCGCTGAAAGCCAGTGAAGAGATGAGTAGAAGGAATGAGGGTAGATGTCGGAGTATTAGTCGGATTATAGTCATGATTCTGGTCGTGGACATTGGCGGCGCAAAATTACGTCATTTATGCGAAAATGCCAATAGACAGTGATTTTAACGGGTATCGTCAGCTTCTTTGTGTCTTCTGAAAAATGATCGGCGGCTCATCGGCAGGAGGGAGGCAAAGGAAAATTTATTTGTCCGGAAATCCGGACGGCGGGAACACTGTCTTTCCTTTGTGTCCCTCCTGCCGACGAGACCTGTCGGTCGGCAGAAAAAAAGTAAGATTTATTGTTTTGTCAGAGAGAGATCTTGGAAATTGAATACTTCGGTCGAGACCTCGCCGAGCCATCCGGCTTTGGAATTGATGCCGGTCTGCACTTTGATGAAATCGATGTACTGGAGATTGATATGAGTCAGATCGGGGTACATCGCATTTTCGATCAGGAAACCGTTGCGCTGGCCCTCTCCGTCATTACCGGTCGGATTGCCCATGTCATCGCTTCCCTTGTTGTCGGCATATCCCCATCCGAAAGCTCTGTTGTCCCAGAATCCGGAAGCCGAATCCTGACTTGTCCTGTTGTGGAGACAGGTGCCGTAGAGTGTATATGAGTCGGCGGTGATCCATGCCGGATAATAGTAATCCTGTTTGTGGAAAGCGCTGAGATAGTCCACGCATCCGAAGGCTCCGTAATTGTCAGTCCACTGGACATTCATGTTTGGCCCGGCGGGACGATAATAAGTGACGGCATAATTCTGGCGCGTTTCGGCTTTGCCTGTCTCACATCCGCGGAGTTCATACCATTCGTCGTCGGGGAGTCCGTTGCCGTTGACGTCCTGCATGACGTAGACAATGCCCGGCTCGTTTGAGCCGCCGTCGCCGGATGAGGCATTCAGAAATGCGTTGGCCATGATGGCGAAATCATATTGTCCGTCGCGTTTGGAGATACTGTGGTCGAAACCTACGATGATATACCCTCCGAAAGCGCCCAGTGAGACATAAGATTTGTCGGCAAGGCGCCGTTCGGCCCATGCGTTGGCCTGTTCGGGTGTTGTTTCCGTTCCGCTCATTCCTGCGCCTGAGGTCTCGCCGATAAACTGTCCCGGAGCCGGGGTCCATTCAAAGACTTTTGTGCTTGTGGCCGAGCTCCCGGCGGCGGGTTTGCGGTAACGCTGGCTTTCAGTGGCATCCACGCAGATGACCTTGAGACTTGCCGTGGCCTCGTCATCGACCGTCAGGCTCACAAGATATTCGCCCGGAGCTGACGGCGTGAAGCGAAATGTCCGGTCGGTGTAGTCGGCGGCAACACCGTCGACTGACCATACAAAGTTGTTGCCCGCGAGATTCTCCATCAGCGGAGTGATATAAACAGGTCGTCCGGCAAAGGTGTAGCGGGTAGTTGAAGTCTGGAAATATGACGGGGTAGGGAAGGTCAGCCTGTAAGGCAGACGGTCCATGACTTTGATCAGAATTTCTCTTGAATCCTCGCCGTCAGGATTGGAGGCTTTTACGATAAGAGTGTAATCGCCGGTTTCCGTGGCCTTGAAGAGATAGTCGGTTTTGTCGCCGACATGCTGTCCGTCGAGTGTCCAGGATATTTTAAAATCTTCTGATCCGGAATTGCTGATTTCAGGATGGAAGAGATATTCCGTCCCTACGGCAAGTGAGAGGCTGTTGCCTGTCAGCGGCAGAGAAATGACAGGAGCCGCCGGCACGGTCACATCGACCCGCAGTTCCTCGGTGGCCTCTCCGTCTTTGTTGCTGACTGTGAGGGTGACATAAAAGGTACCGGTTTCGGGCCATACACGGGTAAGCTCCGGAGTTGTGGCAATCACGGTTCCGTCATCAAGGGTCCAGAGATAGCTCGCCCCTGATGCGTTGCGGTAGGAGGGTGCGATCGTAAGCGTCTCTCCGGCGTTAACTGAATAGACTCCCGTTTCGCTGTCAAGGATAATTTCCGGTTTCTGACCGACCTCGTCCTCGATCACGTCATCTTTGTTGCAGGATACGAGTATTGTCACCGCCATAAGTATGGCGGCAACAATATTCGCGCGGTTTATCATTCGATTCATTATAAGGTTGTAAATGCTGATTTTCAGAATTTATTCGGCAAAGCGCACGGCGACATCGTCATACGCGAAATAGGCCGGCTGGCTGAATCCGTAGCCGTTGTCCGACGAACCCGTGATGTTGAATTCGACTTTGACCACCTTGCCGAGGGATGTGAGATCCCATTTAGTCCAGTCGCGTACAATATTGTCGGGGCCGTTGCACATGTAGATTCTTGCTTCACCGGTTTTGGTCCCGGCGGCGTCATAGCCGGTGGCAATGAGCTGTACCCAGTCATCGGGGCCGATTTTTGCGGTCAGACCGTTGCCTGAGACATAGCAGTTCATGGCGTAAGTGGAATTCATGACCCACATATGGTCGACCGTATGAGCCGTTCCATCGGCAAATTCGATGGCAGGCAGTTCTTCATTCATGTTGAAAGATGAACCGTCGATATAGCCGTCGTGCATGGCGAAATTGCGTGAGCCGTTATGACCTCCGGTGCCGTAGACTGAGAGCTGATGCGAGAAATCGCCGTGCGAGAGGTCGGTGTCGGCGTAGTTTGAGACTGCATGACCTCCGCTCCAGTAACAGTACATACCCATACCCTGAGGCATTCTGTGGCGCAGGCCGGTGTTGTTTTCGTCATACCATGTATAAGGCGCGTCCATTCCGTAGCCGCTCTGTCCGTAGAGCAACTCCCCGCCGTATTGTTTCGTGTCGATCAGATCGCTCCAGGTTGACACAGTTTTTCCGCAATAGGAAAGTGTGAAGGGGCTGAATCTTGCATCGGCATCCTCGAATGTCAGGACACGCAGTTCGTAGGTTGATACCTCGATTTTCGTTTCGGTCTCCAGTTCGTCGGTGGAAACGGAGGTTATGATGATCTCTCCGGTGCAGACAACGTCGGTCTCGGAGTCGGAAGGTGCGGTGATTGTCAGAACTCCGTCTGAAAAATCTGCCGTCCAGCCTTTCGGAGCTGAGATTGATACATTGGCGACGTTTTGTGTGTCGACTGTGTATGATCTGCTCTCTCCGCGGGTAAATTTCTGAGTTCCATCGCAGTCGGTGACTGTGAATTCTGGTGCAACTGGTTCAGGAGCATCATTGTCGTCGGAACAGGCTGTCAGCGACAGCGTCAATATCACGGCTATGATGTATAGGAGGTTGAAAAACTTGTAAGTCATGTTGTCTTGGTTTATTGATTGGTTAAAAAAAGTGCCGAAAAGAAAAATCCGCGTCTTTTCTGCGGTTTTGCGCCGGAAAAGATGCGGATAGGATGATGTGTCGGTACACTGTGTTTTATTCGGCCTCTTTTTGTCAGAATTTATCCTCGGACGGATGGCCCGACAAGATCTGTGGAGGTTGAAGAGGGGTGTCGATTCCTGTCTGTAAATTCCCGCAGACGCAAAATTGATATGTCGATAAATGGCAGGTCTTCTGACTTGTTCCGGTCATCTGCGCCTTCTCACTCAGGGGGGAGACAATGGGAGCGATTGCTCAATCTCGTTTCCCGTAGAAGTAATGGCTTTGATGCAGATGCCGTTTTCTCACATTGCAGTGTGAGGCGGAACTTACAGCAGCGGGCACTGTCCCGGATTCGCACCGGGTTCCCTATTAAACTCTTTTGGCCGTGACTCTTCGCGGCAGAGTTACCATTTTTCGGTGGCAAAGATAATGTTTTTCACTGATAACGCCAAATATTTTGGCTTACAGTCCGATTTTGCCGTTCGGTTGTAGTCCGGATTCGCTGACGGAGATCCGGATCAGTCAAAGACTCCTTCGATGGAGGTGTCTTCCGCATTGGTGTCTGCGTCGACTTCCTCTTCGTAGTAGCCGTAGAATTCTTTTTCACACAGGTCTATCCCGCCGGGGAACTCGAAGCGTGCGCTCTGCGAATAATTGAGTGTCGGATCGGCGTAGACTTTCTTCATGAAACGGCCGTAGATCGGGAGGGCCATGGAAGCACCCTGGCCGTAAGCCATTGTGTTGAAGTGGATGAAGCGTTCTTCGCCTCCGACCCACGTTCCGGCGACGAGCTGAGGAGTGAAGCCCATGAACCAGCCGTCGGCATTGTAGTTGGTCGTACCGGTTTTGCCACCCATTTCGGCGGTGAGTCCGAAGCGCGAGCGCACACGGTTGGCGGTACCTTCGTTGACCACATTGAGCAGCATTGACAGGATGCGGTAATAGGCCTTTTCGCTGATGACCTCTGTGTGGCGGGGTGAAAATTCAGAGATTATGTTGCCGTTGTTGTCTGCGATCGCAGTGACAAACATCGGGTCTACGCGCATGCCATTGTTGGCGAAAGCCGAGTAGGCTGTCACCATTTCCTTGACAGAGACATCGGCCGGACCGAGACAGAGCGACATTACCGGAGGAAGTTCGGCGGTGATGCCGAAGTTGTGCATGGTGCGGACAAGCGATGGCGGTGAGAGCTGCGAGATCAGGCGTGCCGAAATCCAGTTGTTTGAATTGGTAAGCGCCCACCTCAGGTTGACCATTTCGCCGACGCGGGCCGATCCGGCATTTCGGGGTGCCCATATACGTCCGCTTTCGTCAGTGATCACGGGCTGTGTGTTGGAAAATTCGTCGCAGGGTGTGAAACCTTCCTCCATGGCGTAGGTATAGAGGAACGGCTTCACGGTCGATCCGATCTGACGGCGTCCGGTGGAAACCATGTCATATTGGAAATAACCGAAGTCGGGACCTCCGACATATGCCTTGATGTGACCGTTGAGCGGGTCCATGGCCATAAAACCTGTGCGGAGGAATGATTTCTGATAGAGAACAGAGTCAAGCGGAGTCATCACCGTATCGACAGATCCGCGATAAGTGAACACCTTCATTTCGCGCGGGGTATTGAACGCTCTGTCGATTTCCTCGCGTGAGGCACCGGCCTTGACCATGTTGCGGTAGCGGTCAGTGTTCTTCATCGCATTTCGTATGAGGTGGTTGCGGCGGATTTCCGAAAGTTCGGCACGGTCTGAGGTGTAGGGCGCACCCTTTGAACCGCGTTTTTCGCGGAAAAACGCAGGCTGGAGATAGCCGCCGAGATGTTCGGCCACGGCTTCCTCGGCATAGGCCTGCATACGGGTGTCGATCGTGGTGTAGATCTTCAGTCCGTCAGTATAGATGTCGTATTTCGAACCGTCCGGTTTGGGATTCTTTTCTATCCAACCGAACAGCGGATTGGTTTCCCAGGCGATGGAGTCGTCGATGAACTTCTGGATTTCCCAGGCACGGTAATTCTGCCGTTCGGGTTTCTGCGCGCGCAACATGCGCCGCAGTTCCTCGCGGAAGTAGGGGGCGATACCGTCTTTGGCGTCCACACGGTTGAAATTGAGTGTCAGTGGCAGAGCCGACAGGGAATCAAGTTCGGCTTTGGTGATCTTCCCGGCTTTCTCCATCTGTGCCAGTACGACGTTGCGGCGCTGCCGTGTGCGCTCGTTCCGCCTTACGGGATTATAATAAGCGGGATTTTTGACCATACCGACCAAAGTTGCGGCTTCTTCGATTTTAAGATCTTTCGGCGCTTTCCCGAAATAGACATGAGCCGCCGATTTGATTCCGACGGCATTATAGAGGAAGTCAAACTGGTTGAGATACATTTTGATGATCTCTTCCTTAGAGTAGTAGCGCTCCAGTTTTACGGCGATCATCCATTCGATCGGTTTCTGCATGGCGCGTGACAGAAATCCGGAACTTGACGGCGAATAGAGCTGCTTGGCGAGCTGCTGAGTCAGAGTGGAGCCGCCGCCGGCATTTTTGTTGCCCATAAGCACTGTTTTGAACAATACTCGGCCAAGTCCGCGCATGTCAATGCCTGAATGTTCTTCAAAACGGACATCCTCGGTCGAGATCAGCGCGTCGATCACGTAAGGCGACACTTCGTCAAAATCGGCATAGACGCGGTTGCCGGTACCGACAAAATACCGGCCGATTTCCTTGCCGTCTGAAGAATAGAGCACGGACGCAAAACGGTCAGTCGGATTTTTCAGTTCCTCGACAGGGGGCATATAGCCGATTACGCCGTTGTAGATGAGGAAGAGAAAGAAAAAAATTCCAACTACGCCGACGGCAAAAATGATCCAGAGCGTGGCTATGATGCCGCGATGGCTTTTCGCTTTCTTAGGAGCGCCGGGTTTTCGCCCTTTTTCGGACACTTTATTGAGATTTGGGTTGTGATCTGTCTGTTGCATTGAAAAAATTGAGAGAGGTGAGAGGTTATTTTCCGATAGCGGAATAGCTGAAACCTTCGGAAATCACTTCGTCGCGGTCGTAGATGTTGCGGCCGTCGACAATCAGCAGGTTTTTCATCAGACGGCGCATTACGTCCCATGAGGGAACGCGGAATTCCTTCCATTCGGTAACAAGGGCGAGTGCGTCGGCGTCGACGATAGCCTCGTACATGTCTTTGGCATAGATAACCTTGTCGCCGATACGGCGCCGGCATTCATTCATGGCCACGGGGTCATATACCTTTACCTGCGCACCTGCCGCGAGCAGCCGGTCGATGAGAACGAGTGACGGAGCCTCGCGCATGTCATCGGTTTCAGGCTTGAACGCCAGTCCCCACAGAGCTACCGTGCGGCCTTCGAGTGGACGGTCAGATTTGTCATCGAGGCAAAGCAGATGGAGAAGTTTGTGGAAAAGGATTGATTTCTGACGCTGGTTGACATCTTCCACCGCGCGAAGCACTTTCATGTCATAGCCGTTTTTCTCGGCTGTCTTTATAAGTGCCTTCACATCTTTCGGGAAGCATGAGCCGCCGTAGCCACAGCCGGGATAGAGGAATTTTTTGCCGATGCGGGCGTCAGTCCCGATTCCGCGGCGTACATTGTCGACATTGGCGCCTACTATATCACAGAGATTGGCTATATCGTTCATGAAGGATATGCGTGTCGCAAGCATAGCATTGGCCGCATATTTTGTCATTTCAGCTGACGGTATGTCCATGAAGTAGACGCGGAAATTGTTGGTCAGGAACGGACGGTAAAGTTTGGTCATCACTTTCTGGGCCCGTTCAGACTCGATACCTACCACCACACGGTCAGGCGACATAAAGTCTTTTATAGCTGCACCTTCTTTCAGAAATTCGGGGTTGGATGCCACTTCAAACTCGATGTTCTCGCCTCGCAGACGAAGTTCCTCGGCGATCACTTCCTTGACTTTGGCCGCGGTGCCGACCGGAACGGTGGATTTGGTGACAAGGATAGTGTATTTTTTGATATTGCGGCCGAAGGTTCTTGCCACGTCCAGCACATAGCTCAAATCGGCCGAGCCGTCCTCGTCAGGTGGTGTGCCGACTGCTGAAAACACCACTTCGACATTGTCGAGGCAAGAAGTGAGATCAGTGGTGAAATGCAGACGTCCGGCTTCCACATTGCGTTTGACGAGTTCGTCGAGGCCAGGTTCATAGATTGGAATTTCGCCGTGCAGCAGAGATTCTATTTTGCGGCTGTCAATATCCACGCAGGTAACATCGATGCCCATTTCAGCGAAACAAGCACCGGAGACAAGACCAACGTAACCGGTTCCGACTATGGCTATGTTCATGATGATCAGCAGTTATATTAAATATGTACGCGCGCGTATGACAGAGAAAGTGTCATGACGCGAAGTTTTCAGTCTGCAAAATTAGTAATAATTCGTCTAAATGCAAAGCTGTGTGGCCGCTCTTGTTTTTGCCGCCGGTGTACGGTCTGAATAGTGGCGGCGGTTACGGTAGCAGATATCCGCCGGGAGCACGATCGACGATTTTGACGGGCGTGGCAGACATGGCGGGGAGCATCTGTCCGAGGGTCGCCACGGCGTCGGCTCTTGCCTGGCGCACATAGCCTTTGGCATAGACCGCTTTACGGAAATTTTCGACAACTTTGCGTTTGATCGCGTTTTCTTCGGCTGCGGTGAATTTTGACGAGCCGAGCAGTTTTTCATTCCAAGTGTCGATCACCTCATAAGTGTCTGGTTGTGTCGATTCCCTGATTTCGACTGTTTCCGGAGGAAGAACCACGACGAGAGTGTCACCGCTCATCGTGGTGGCGATGCTGTCGAGGTTGAAGGATATGTAACCGTTGAGTGTTGTACGGGCAAAAATATGCTTGGTCCCTATGTGTCCTTTGATAGGCACATCTTCGATGATCTCGACCGTGCAAAGCTCCATCGCGGGCCGGAGTTCGGTCACGACAGAAGCGTGGTGCTTGAAATTCGATGCTTCGGGCGAGTTTTTGAAAGTGATGCAGAGACAGACGACCGCTGCGACAATGCCGAGGAGCACGGTCCATCGTAATATGCTTAGAAGTTTCATAATATCAGTGTGTGTGGATTGTATGGTGCGGGAGTGAGAATAGGTGTCACTCGCTGAAATTGATCATGACGTCGAGGCCCCTGTTGCGCCCCCAGTCGGTGAAAAATGTTGCGGCTTTTGTCTCTGCGATCTCCTTAAGCCTGGAGGCTATGGCGGGGTTGCGGCGGACTTCTTCCTTGAGAAGAGTGTTCATCTCTTCCTTCAGGCGGGCGCGTTCGTCGGCATTGATGTTGGAGCGAAGGCCGGTGACGCGGTAGTGCTCTTCGCGGATTTCGGCATCGCGTCCGGCAAACTCGATTTCAACCGGCGGCAGGTCGATTTCGAGGGTTTTGCCGTCTGGAGAAAGGCGGATGTCGTCAGGAGTCAGGCGGTCCATGTCGATGTAGGCGCGCAGGTATGTGTTATAGGAATAGGCAGCCTTGCGTGAGCCGGGTTTGATGGCCGCGAGCAGAGCGGAGGCTGTCTGTCGGAGTCCCTGCGCCTCATCGAGGCGTATATCGTCGATAGTGGCCATTTTGGATATGGTCATCCGGCCTGTTACGAGTTTTTTGACCGCACGGAGTTCTGAGTAATAAGTGCGGTCCTCATCAGACGGCTTCTCGCGGCAACCGGTGAAGGTTGTCGCGAGAATGGCTGATAGAAGTATTAAAGTCAGTGATATTCGGGCTTTAATCATTGATGTCTATTGTTCAGTGTGTGTCAGTGATTAAGATAAAAAAGAGGAAAGAGTATAAAAGGAGTGTCTGAGTGGTTAAGGATTATTCCACACGACGGGCGCCGTCTGAAATCACCACATCATAGATTTTGGGCTGATGGCCGTAACGTTCATTGAATTTTGCGGTGACTGTCGAGATGAAGTTGTCATAGAGCGAGTCTGAGACGAGGTTGATGGTGCAGCCTCCGAAACCGCCGCCCATGATGCGGGAGCCTGTGACGCCGCATTCGCGGGCGATGTCGTTGAGATAGTCAAGTTCTTCGCATGACACTTCGTAGTCTTTTGACAGACCGCGGTGGGTTTCATACATGAGTCTGCCTACGGTCTCGATGTCTCCTCGGTTGAGAGCTTCGCAGACATCTAGCACACGTTCCTTCTCTTCGATGACGAATTTTGCACGCATGTAGTCTTCAGCTGAGATCTCGTCCTTGACCGAGTTGAGCATGTTCATATCGGCATCGCGGAGGGTGTCGATGCCGAGGCGGCGTGCGACATTCTCGCAAGACTGGCGGCGTTTGTTGTAGGGTGAATCAACAAGCTCGTGTTTGACGACTGAATCGACAAGTACCAGACGGTAACCGTCGATCTTGAAGGGGAAGTATTCAAATTCAAGAGAGCGGCAGTCGAGACGGATCAGGCAGTCCTTCTTTCCGAATACGGAAGCGAACTGGTCCATGATGCCACAGTTGACTCCGCAATAATTATGCTCGGTTGACTGGCCGATTTTGGCGAGCTCGAATTTGTCGATTGAGTTATTGTTGAAAAGGTCGTTGAGAGCGAATGCAAAGCATGATTCCAGAGCGGCAGAGGAGGAAAGACCTGCTCCTAAGGGAACATTACCGGCAAATACGGCATCGAATCCTTTGACGGAACCGCCGCGCTTGATCGTTTCGCGGCATACGCCGAACACATAGCGTGCCCACTGCTGGGCCGGAGCGTCTTCCTCGTTCAGACCGAAAGTGGATGACTCGTTGAGGTCTATCGAATAGAGGTTGACCTTGTCGGTCCCGTTGGGGCGGATGTCAGCCATAATGACTTTGTCGATTGCGCCCGGAAAAACGAAGCCGCCGTTATAGTCTGTATGCTCGCCTATGAGGTTGATACGTCCGGCAGAGGCGTAGAGTGTTCCTTCACCTCCAAAATGCGATGCGAAAGCCTCGCTGACTTTTTTCTTGAGTTCCATGGTTGGGTAAATGTGTGATGGTTGAGAGATTTTTAGAACATTTTTTCGGGATAGACTCCGTCAGCGTGGAGCTGGGCGAATTTTTCGACAACACCGGGACGGTCGGCGGCATAGGTGACACCGAACCAGCGTGAATCGGTGTCGAGCACCTTGACTGTGGCTTCGCCTGAATGGATGAGGGTGTCGATCACTAACGGGATAAAGAATTCTGCTTTGGGTGTGTTGAGATCCTTGTCGAGGAAGGTGCGGAATTCGCGTTCGGAATAGTCGAAGTAGTCGGGAGTGAAGCCCCAGAGGTTCATCGAGACCGGAGTCATCGGATCGAGGGTCTGCTCTACGCCGTTTTCGTCGGTAAACACGATGTCACCGTTCGGAGCATATGAGATGGCAGTGCGTTCCACTACGCCTGTGAGATTGCCGTCGGTGCCTTTCGAACATACGCCACGGGCAACGGAACCGTTTTCAGTCATGGTGTTGCCTACGCGGAATCCTACCATCGAATAGTCACCCTTGCGGTCACGGGGACGCATGAGATCCTCGGCCATCACCCGGAAAGCGTCGCGGCCATAGAAGTCGTCGGCATTGATCACGGCAAAAGGTTCGTTGATCACCTCGCTGCCCATCATTACGGCGTGATTGGTGCCCCAGGGTTTAGTACGGTCTGCCGGGCATACATAGCCTTCGGGCAGTTTGTCGGTTGCCTGGAAGACAACTTCGACGGGTATATGGCCTTCGTATTTAGAGAGAATTTTTTCACGAAAATCCTTTTCGAAATCTTTGCGGATGACAAAGACAACTTTGCCGAAGCCGGCCTGGATGGCGTCATAGATCGAATAGTCCATGATGGTCTGGCCCTGGGGACCAAGAGGATCAAGCTGTTTAAGACCGCCATAGCGGCTGCCCATGCCGGCAGCAAGTACAAATAAGGTTGGTTTCATGACTCAGAGAGTTGTGAATTTAAAGATTATTGTTTCGTTATATTTTTCGTCCGGGTTGAGACGTGATGTCGGGAATTCGGGATGGTTGGGGGCGTCAGGAAAGTTCTGACACTCGATTGCCACGCCGTCGTAGTCGTTGTAGGTGCCTCCTGAAATGCTTTCCGGGCAGCCTGCAAGCCAGTTACCGGTATAGACCTGCATGCTGGGCTGAGAGGTGGAGATCCGCAGTTCGCGGCCTGATTTTGCCGAGCGGAGCACTGCAGCCTCGCCGATCACACCTTTGGTATAATTGTCGCGTATCCAGCAATGGTCGTAGCCTTTGCCTACTTTCAGCGGATGGAAATCTTCGTTGATGTCACGTCCGATGGCTTTGAACGCGGTGAAGTCCATAGGAGTGCCGGCAACAGCGGCGAGTTCGCCGGTCGGGATCTGGGTGTCGTCGGTCGGAAGATAGTTGGCGGCATTGAGGCGGAGTTCGTGATCGAGAACAGATCCGGCGTTTTCTCCGTCAAGGTTGAAGTAGGCGTGGTTGGTCAGATTGATCACTGTCGGAGCGTCGGTTTCGGCCGTCAGCCGGAGCGTAAGCCCATTGTCCTCTGACCATGTGTAGGTTGCGGTGACGTCGAGATTGCCGGGATAGCCTTCCTCGCCGTCTGCGGCCCGGTAGGTGAAGGTCACGGAGTCGCCGTTGGCTGCACTCTTCCAGATGCGGTTCATGAAGCCGGTGGGACCTCCGTGGAGGGCGTTCGGACCGTTGTTGACCGCGAGAGTGAATTCCTTGCCGTCGAGTGTGAATCGGCCGCGGGCGATGCGGTTGGCGAACCGTCCGGGGATTTTTCCGGCACAGGGACCGTCGGCAAGATAGGATTCGGGATCTTTATATCCCAGGGCGACATCGGCCATTTTGCCGTTCTTGTCAGGGACGATCACTGAAACGATGCCGGCTCCGAGCGACGAGAGAGTAACCGAAGCTCCTGAGGCGTTGGTGAGTGTATAGAGAGTGATTTCTCCTGCGGGAGAGTTAGCTTTGGAGATCTGGATGTTCATAGAAAATTAGAGATTGATGAACCTTAATTGATGAACCTTAGAGGTGAAAAATCGGACCATTGGAATTTACTATCAAAGGTCCTGTCGGTTATGTTACTGCAAATATACTCAATATTCAGTTGTTGACCAATAATCCGATCATAAAAAACTAAAAATAGATCTGATATAGATATTCAGATTTTTGCGGTTTCTCTGACTGCGGTGCTGAGCCTGTCGAGGGCCTCGCGGATGACGGCGCGCGGTGAAGCAACGTTGAGACGCATGAATCCGCGGCCTTCAGGCCCGAACATTTCGCCGTCGTTGAGTGCCAGCCGGGCTTTTTTGACAAATAGATCGACAAGGGCATCATGGTCAAGGCCGAGAGCGCGGCAGTCGAGCCACACAAGGAAGCTGGCTTGCGGGCGCAGCGGTTTGATCTGCGGTATGTTGGCCCTGCAATAGTCTGTGACCAGATCAATGTTGCCCTCGACATAGCGCAACATTTCACGGCGCCATTCCTCACCCTGACTGAATGCCGCAATGGTGGCTATCGGAGCGAAAAGGGTAGGGTCGTTCAGTTCGTTGGCGCGCAGCCAGCCGAAGAATCTGTCGCGGATCTGCGGGGCGGGGACGATGGCGTATGAGCTGACGATGCCGGCGATGTTGAACGTCTTTGACGGCGCGCCGAACGTGATGCTGCATGAGGCGGCTTCAGGGCTGACTGAGGCGAAAGGTATGTGGCGGTTGTCCCACAGGGCCATGTCCGAATGTATCTCGTCGGAGATGACGAGGATGCCGCGGCGGTGGCAGAATTCGGCAAGACGGCATAGCGTTTCGCGGTCCCAGGTAATGCCTGCGGGATTATGCGGATTGGAGAGAATGAGCAGACGGCATTTTTCATCGGCTACTTTTTCGAGATTGTCGAAATCCATGCTGTAAGAGCCGTCGGGGTTTTCTATCAGCGGATTGAAGACTACTTCGCGGCCGTTGCCTTCGGGTGTCAGGCGGAACGGATGGTAGACCGGCGGCTGGATGATTACTTTCTCGTCTTCTTTGACGAAGACATTGATGACCATGCCTATCCCTTTGACAATGCCGGGAATGTAGGTGATCCAGTCGCGTTCCACCTGCCAGCCGTGGTGCTCGGCGATCCAGCGGATTACGGTCGGCCAGTATTCGGTCGGTTCCACGGTGTAGCCGAACAGGGGATGTTCAAGACGTCGGCGCAGAGCTTCGGTGATGAATTCCGGCGTTTCGAAATCCATGTCTGCGACCCAGAGCGGAAGCAGATCAGCGTCGCCGTAACGCTCCTCAAGCACATCATATTTCAAAGCTCCGGTACCTCTGCGGTCGACCGGTTTGTCAAAATTATATTTTCCCATTTTCTGAATGATCTTTTCTGAAGATGATCGGTGTGACATAAATTTCTACAAAGATACGCAATAAAATCAGATACCGATCGAAAAGTCATTAGTTTATGTGGATAAAAATTCGTAACTTTGCACCCCGAAAAACGAAAACACAATACTCGAAGAGTTATATTTAGAAGAAACTTAGATGATAGCTGTTAATAATTTAGGAATCCAGTTTGGCAAGCGAGTGCTTTTTCAGGACGTGAATCTCAAGTTCACTCCGGGCAACTGCTATGGTATAATCGGCGCGAACGGAGCCGGCAAATCGACCCTCATGCGCATACTCAGCGATCAGCTTTCGCCGACCCACGGAACCGTTACACAGGGCCCCGGTGAACGCATGAGTGTGCTGGAACAGGACCACTTCAAGTTTGACGACTGCACGGTGATGGAAACCGTGCTCCGCGGTCACACTGTCCTCTGGGACATCATGCAGGAAAAGGACGCCCTCTATGCCAAAGAGGATTTCTCGGATGCCGACGGCATACGTGCCTCCGAACTTGAGGAGAAGTTCGCCGAACTCGAAGGCTGGAATGCCGAGAGCGATGCGGCCGCTCTGCTCAGCGGTCTCGGCATCAAGGAGGACAAGCACTACACGCTGATGCGCGACATGAGCGGTAATGAAAAGGTGCGTGTGCTCCTTGCAAAGGCTCTTTTCGGCAATCCCGACAACTTGCTTCTCGACGAACCTACCAACGACCTTGACCTCGACACCGTGGCATGGCTCGAAGATTATCTGTCGAAGTTTGAGAACACAGTGCTTGTCGTCAGCCACGACCGTCACTTCCTCGACTCTGTCTGCACACATACACTCGATATAGACTATAACAAGCTGACACTTTTCGCCGGCAATTACAGCTTCTGGTACGAATCTTCACAGCTCGCCCTGCGTCAGCAGCAGCAGGCCAACAAGAAGGCCGAGGAGAAGCGCAAGGAACTTCTTGAGTTCATCCAGCGTTTCAGCGCCAACGTTGCCAAGTCGAAACAGACCACTTCGCGCAAGAAGATGCTTGAAAAACTCAATGTCGAGGAAATCCAGCCCTCTTCGCGCCGCTATCCGGGCATCATCTTCACTCCCAACCGTGAGCCGGGCAACAAGATTCTTGAGGTCAAGGGCCTGACGGCATCCGTCGATGGCGAGATCCTTTTCAAGGATGTCAATTTCCAGGTGGAGAAGGGCGACAAGATCGCTTTCCTCAGCCATGACCCGCGAGCCATGACGGCGCTTTTCGAAATCATCACCGGCAACCGCAAGGCTGACGAGGGTACATATGAGTGGGGACAGACAATCACCACCGCATATCTGCCCCTCGACAATTCGGCGTTCTTCAACTGCGACCTCAATCTTGTCGACTGGCTTTCGCAGTTCTCCGACGACAGCTCCGAGATTTATCTCAAAGGCTTCCTCGGCAAAATGCTTTTCTCCGGCGAAGAAGTTCTCAAAAAGGCATCGGTGCTTTCCGGAGGCGAGAAGATGCGCTGCATGATCGCGCGGATGATGATGACCGACGCCAACACTCTCGTGCTTGACTCGCCGACAAACCACCTCGACCTTGAGTCGATTCAGGCATTCAACAACACTCTTCAGGCATTCAAGGGCAATCTGCTCCTGTCAAGTCATGACCACGAGTTTATTCAGACTGTCTGCAACCGTATTATAGAGCTGACTCCCGGCGGAACCATCGACAAACTGATGGACTATGACGACTACATCACTGACGAAAAAGTCATCGCAGCCCGTGAGAAGCTTTATCCGAAGAACGTATGATGACAGCGTTGACCCACTGAAAAAACAGACGTACTGAAAAGTAAAAGAGACCCGGCTGAGGTTTCGGCGTAAAATCCGAATACCATAGCCGGGTTTTCTGTTTTCTATTTTTTATTTCAGCAGGCGGCGCGCTATTTCCCGATGATGATGTGCCGAGGATTTGTCGCCGCTTGTCTCATAGATGTCGGCGAGCAGGGAGTGGAGATTGTGGAGCGCTGGGCGCGGATAGTCGTTGGTTTCGGTGAGCGAAAGTGCCACAAGGCAGCGGTCCATGGCATTGTGGATGTCGTCAAGGCGATAATAGGCCATGGCCATACGGATCAGGGCGTCGAAATTGGCAGGATCAAGTCTGACAACCTGCCCGAAGTCACTGACAGCATTGGAATAGTCCTCGATGGCCATATAGGCGAGTCCGCGGCCGTAGATGGCCGGGATGTGACCTGGGAGCAGGGCGAGTGCCTTGTCATAGTTGGCGATAGCGGGGAGAGGCATTTCGTCGATGCGGCAGTCGTCGCCGAGCGAGGTGTATTCCATCGCCATGTCTCTGAACCGTTCGCGATCGGCGGCGATGTCGGCCTCAAGCCGCTCGATCTGGGCTTTGAGTTGCCCGATTACAGCCAGTTTTCTGCGGACCAACCTCATTGCGCTTTTGTTTTCGAGGATGCTTTTCGATTTCAGTCCTTCGATGAAGAGATCGAAGGCTTCGCTGAAATCACCTTCGTCGGCTTTAAGGAGTGCGTTTTCGTAGCATTCCTCGGCATGAGCCTTGCGCAGAGCATCGTTGATGAGAATCGGGTCGTTGAACGAGCGGCTGAAATTTATGATGGCCGGATTCACGAAGATGTCTCTGTCGGCCACGGTCGAGCGCAGTGTCAGTCCCTCGAAACTGCGGCAGCGCGAGAGTGCGACATAGGTCTGTCCGCCGGTAAAGGCTCCGCGCCCCATGTCGATGATGACATTGTTGAAGGTCAGCCCCTGACTTTTGTGGATGGTGAGTGCCCAGGCGAGTTTTACGGGGTATTGCACGAAACTGCCGAGTTCCGTTTCGTCGATTTTATTGGTCTTGGGGTTGAATGTGTACTTGATGTTAGACCATTTTTCAGGCTCTACCTCATGGACTTCCCCGTTTTCAAGGCGCACTTCGAGCAAGTCCTGCGTCAGGGAGGTCACGGTGCCTATTGTGCCGTTGACCCAGAATTTGTCCGGCGAATTTTTTATGAAAACAACCTGCGCTCCCTCTTTCAGCGACAGTTCAAGGTCGGTGGGTAGCGAGTTTTCAGGAAAATCCCCCTTGATCTCACCTATAAACGTAAACACCGGCTTTTCGATCGCTTTCAGCCTCGATTCGTTGATGTTGTCTACCATGTCGCGTCGGGCCGCGAGGGTCATGGTCGGTTTTTCGTCGCCTGCGGCTTCGGGAAGCGTAGGCGCTGAGCAGCGCGAATTGAGCCTGGCGAGATCTTCGGCGGTGGCACAGCCCATGCGTATGCGGTCGAGCAGTTCGACAAACTCGCCCTGGCTCTGTCGGTAGATTTTGCACAGTTCGATCGGCACGAGGCGGATTTTGTCAAAAGCATGTGCCGAGAAGAAAAAGGCGTCGCGGTAGAATTTGCGCAGAATGTCGCGCATGTCGCCGGTGAGCACAGGTTCGAGCTGAAAAACATCGCCGACGAACAGCAGCTGTTTCCCTCCGAACGGTTCGCGCTGATTGCCTGTGTAAGTCCGCAGCAGAAGATCCACAAAGTCAATGATGTCGGCCCTGACCATCGAAATCTCGTCGATGATGATCAGCTCAAGTTCGCGGATCAGTTTGACGAGGCTGCCGGGATATTTCATCCGTTCCTTGATGCGGTTTGGCGCGAAGTCAGGATCACCGGGGACTATCGGCTTGAAGGGGATTCTGAAAAATGAATGCAGTGTCACGCCTCCGACATTGACAGCGGCGATGCCGGTCGGAGCGAGAACCACATATTTCTTATTTGTGTGGGCTGTTATATAGCGCAGGAAAGTCGATTTTCCCGTCCCGGCTTTACCGGTCAGGAAAATCGACTGTTTTGTGTGCTGCAACAATTCCCAGGCTTTGATGAATTCGGGATTGTCGAGATCTATGTTTTCATTCTGATCCGCGACTTTGCGCTTGTGCGGTCGCGAAATCTTCTTGGCCATCAGAATCTGTTATGCAGTTAATATACAGCTTAGAAACGCACTCCGACGGTGAGGACGAGCGAATTGTTGTCGTCGCTGACTTTGCCGGTGGGAGCGGGGACATAGTGGTCTGTGCCGAACTCATTGTAATTCGAGAATGCGTTGAACTTGCTCGAACGGTGACGGTGTACATAAGCCAGATCGGCATAGACATTCTTGTAACGGTAACCGAGGCCGCAGGTGATATACTGGGTCGACTTGTCGAACGAGTACGAGGGCTGGGTTTCGGTGTCGTCCGGACCGGAGGTATAGACATAGTTGGCATCGATGGCCTGACCGTTGGTGGTATAGCCGGTCATAGCGGTCGTTGTCACAGGCGACGATTCGTAAGAATAGCCTGCGCGGACGCTGAACTGCGGGGTGACACGGTATTCCAGGCCGAGACGCATGATGTTGGTTGCCTTGTAGTAGTTCTTTATATCGCCGTTGACATCACGATAGTCGTTGCCGTCGTAGTCCTGAACCTTGATATCGTTGCTTGCGCGGTATTCATAGTCGGCGCTGATGATTGCGCGTCCTCCGATCACACCTGCCGCTCCGACCATGAGGCGCCAGGGTGTACGGCATTTCCAATCGAATTCACGCATGTACTGGTCGTCTGTGACTGCCGTGCCGGAGACAGGCTGCGTATATTCCGGAGAATCATAGAAATAGCCTACCTGGCCGCTCCCTTCGTATGAAAGATTGTAGTAGGTGGGAGTGTGCACGGCGATACCGATGCGGAATTCGTTGATCGGCTTGAGGATCACACCAGCCTTGAAATTGAAGCCGCTGCCCCAGATGTGCTTGTAGTTCGCAAGGGTGTAGTCGGCTGTTCCGGTGACAGTCCCTCCGTCATAAGCCGAGGCCAGCACCATGGCATTGTCGATGTTTTCCGTATAGTACGAACGGGAGCGGAATTCAACGTCGGTGATGCCGAAACCGATACCCCAGAACACGGTGTTGGAAATATTGCCGCCGAAATCAATCGAATATTCGTCGATATGGCCTTTCTCCTCCACTTCGATGTCAGCGACAGCCGATGAGTTCTGATAGTTGTAGAGACCGTCGTAGGTCGTGCTGTTGGCCGAGAGCGGATTGATGGCTCCTGCGGTGTACATCAGAGTGCTCAGCCAGGGAGCATAGGGGTTGCCGTTGTAGTTGTCCCAATAGGGGTTGTAGTCGCTGCCCTGTACAAACTGCATCTGCTGCGGCGGAATACCGCCGTTATCAAGGAAGGTCCGGTTTGTATTGTCGGCAACGAAATTGCTGAGCGATGTGTCGATCTTGCCGAACGAACCGCGGAAGCGGCGGTCAAAAGAGGCTGCGCGCGAATAACTCACACCCCAGTTGAAGAATGGCATGATGGAGTTGGAGCCTAAGTTCACGGTGCCGATGTAACCGAAGTTGTTACATGCGACATTTGTGTGGTTGCGGGACGTGGAGCCGACTCCGGCATTGAATTTGCCCGACTGGAAAGTTACGTCGAGAGTGACGCCGATGTCACTGCTGCGATAGACACCTATACCGCCGGGATTCTGATTGAGAGTCGAGATGTCGCCGCCGAGAGCTGTAAACGCACCGCCCATAGACATGAAGCGGGCACTTCCTCGCAGATCGCTCTGCGAAATTGAGAACGCATCGAGTGCCGTCTGACCCATCATTACTGATGGAAGAGCTACCAGCATCCCTGCCAATAAATTCCTGTTCATAAGCTGAAGTTTGTGAGTGTGTTGTTGAAGATTAATGACGTCCGCGTCCACCACGGGAACCGCCTCCGGTGCTCATGCCGCTGCCACGGCTTCCGCCGAAGCTTCCTGTGCCATAGCTGCCTGTGCCGTAGCGTCCGCCGATGCTGTTGGGGTTGTAGTTATTATAATTATTATTGTTATAATTATTGTTGTTGTTCGGGCGCTGGTTGGTCGTCGGACGGGAGGTTGTCGTATTTGTGTTGGGACGTCGGTTGGTGGTGACGTTCGGACGACTGTTTGTCACAGCCGGGTAGCGGTTGGTGCTGACATTTGGGCGGCTGTTGACATATCCGCCGTTGGGACGTGCATTGCTCGGACGGCCTGTGTTGCTGACTCCGGGGTGACGGCCTGCAAGCAGATTGGGTGCACGGCGCGGGCCGGTGTAGACCGGACCTCCCCAGCCCCAGCCGGGACCCCATCCGGGATAGCCCCAGCCCGGATAATTCCAGCCGAATCCCCATCCGGGATAACCCCATCCGGGTCCCCAGTTCCATGCCCAGTAAGGATCATACCACGATCCCCAGTACCAGGCGGAGTTCCAGCGCCAGTAGTTGTTGTACCAGTAAGGCGATGTCCAGGCTGTGTAGGGATAGAAATAGTCGTAGCCCCAGTATGCCGACGGGGTGTTGACATATATATTGACCTGGTCAGGTTCCATATAATAGATGTTGGCCAGTTCCTCGTCGCCTGAGCCGCTTACAATCTGAGGATTGTAGAACTGCTCGATACGACGGGTATATGCGAAGTCGGTTGCGGTTGTGTCAGCTGTCAGCGAATCCGTGGCAAAGATTCCGCGGCGGTTATAGTCATCGACGCTGATTGAGCGGGTGCCGTTGACAGTGTAATTGTCGGCCGACGGATAGTCGTAGACAACCACAGCTGTCCTGTTATTCTTTGTCGGACTTGCTTTTTTTGCAGGCTTGCTCGCTTTCGCAGGGTCGAAGTAGATGTCATCGTCAAAATATGACTGTGCAGACACCACTCCGGCGGCGATCAAGGTCCCGGCTAAGAATGTGAAAATTCGCTTGATATTCATAGTGTGAGAGATATTGTGTTATAGATTAGACAAGCGAGCGGGTCAAAAGTTTAATCGCTCGCACATATATTTTACGGGTTCTAAAGATTTGAATGTTACTTATATCGTATCCATCGTATGAGTTCTTTTGCCGACGGCTTTTTGCCATACATGAAAATGCCCACGCGATAGATCTTTCCTGCAAGCCATACCATTGCGACAAAACCTGCCGCGAGCAACGCAAGCGAGAGTGCGATTTCCCAGCCCGGAATGCCGAACGGAATGCGGGCCACCATCACCATCGGTGAAGTCAGGGGGAACATCGACATCCAGAATGCCACGCTTCCCATCGGGTCGGCGGCGGCGACCATTGCGAAAATGAGACCGAAGATGATCGGGAAGACAGCGAGCGAGGTCAGCTGGCTTGCATCCTGAATATTGTCGACGGCAGAACCCACGGCTGCGAAAATCGACGAGTAGAGGAGGAAACCAAAGACTAAAAATACAGTCATGAGAGCTATCAGTGTCAGGATGTGTCCGACGTTACCGAGCATTCCGATTGCCTGGATCATTTCGATTGATGAGGTGTCGCTGATCCCGTCGAAGTTGCCGCTCTGTACTGCGGCGACATCGGCCATGGCGTCGGCTGGAACAAGCGCCGGAAGCACGAATGACGACATTGCAGCCAACAATGCCCCCCAGATGACGATCTGCGTGACGGCTACGAGCGCCACACCGATGATCTTGCCCATCATCAGCTGCACAGGTTTGACGGATGAGACAACAACTTCAAGCACACGGTTGCCTTTCTCTTCGATGATGGAGGTCATCACCATCTGCCCGTAGATCAGGAGGAACATGTAGAGTGTGAATGTCATGGCGATGCCGACCCCATAGCTGAACATCGACGAATTGCTTTCCTCGCTGTCTTTGTCAGCCCGGACGGTGGTCAGGCTCACGTCGCTTTTGACACTTTCGAGTATCTCGTCAAGATTCTCGATATTGTAGGCTTTGAGGCGCCGGTTCTCGATAATGCTGTTGACACGGTCGGTGATTCCGGTCTCGGTGCCTACGGATGAAGGTCCGTTGGTGTAATATTTCAGACCTGCGCGCGGGTTGTCGATGATGTTAGCCGGAATGACCAGTACGGCGTCGATCCCGTCGCGGGTCAGGGCTGAATCAACGGTCGCGTCTGTCGCCGGGCAGAATCTCAGGTCGTCCGAGCTTCGGAGATCCGGCAGAATCTGCATACTGTTGTCGATGACCGCCACAGTCGTGGCGGATGAATCGACATAGCTCATGATCAGTGCCGGAAGGGCCATCAGCACAAGCATCAGCACGGGCATCAGCAGGGTGGTGATTATAAAACTTTTTTTCTTGACGCGCTCCATGTATTCGCGCTCGATGACTATACCTATTTTTGACATGATTGTATTCTCTGGGGTGTCGTGATTCGAATGTGAAGAAAGATGCTTTCGACGGATTACGCTTAGCGGCGGCTTTCGTCTTCTCTGACGGCTTTGATGAATATCTCGTTCATGGAAGCCAGACTCTCGTTTATGCCCGCGAGGCTCACGGTTTCGTTGGCTATCGCTATCGCATCGTGTAGCGTGGCGTCGTCATTGAGGTGGAATGTTAGCCGGCGGCGTTCCGATTCCGGTTCTGCGGCGGAGAGTTCGAATTCGCTGCCGAGCGGCCGGAGACTCTCCATCAGGCGGCGTTCATCGCCGGTGAAAAGCAGATCGTAACGGTTGCCGAAATACTGGCGCCGGATCTCCTCGACATTGCCGCTCAGGATGTTGCGGCTTTTGTTGATCAGCGTGATATTGTCGCAGATCTCTTCGACGGAACTCATGTTGTGGGTGGAGAAGATCACTGTCGATCCTTCGTCCTTAAGCCTCAGGATTTCGTTTTTCAGAAGCTCGGCATTGATCGGGTCGAAGCCGGAGAAAGGTTCGTCGAATATTAGGAGTTTCGGGCGGTGGAGCACGGTGATGATGAACTGAACTTTCTGGGCCATGCCCTTTGAAAGTTCCTCGACTTTCTTGTCCCACCAGTTGAGTATGTCGAAGCGGCCGAACCATTCGCGCAGACGTCCGACAGCCTCTTGCTTTGAGAGACCTTTGAGGCGCGCGAAGAAAAGAGCCTGCTCTCCGACCTTCATCTTCTTGTAAAGGCCGCGTTCTTCAGGCAGGTAGCCGATATGGCACACATCATCTTCGGTAAGCTGATGGCCGTCAAGAAGCACACGCCCGCTGTCAGGCGCCGTTATGTGGTTGATGATGCGTATGAGTGTCGTCTTTCCCGCTCCGTTTGGACCTAAAAGGCCATAGACCTTGCCTTCGGGGACGCTGAGCGAGACATTGTCCAATGCCAAATGAGAAGAATATGCCTTACTGACGTTTTCAACTTGCAGAATATCCATGTTGTGTCTGTTGTCGTTGTGATGAGGTTGGTGATGAAGATTTTTTCTTCATTAGACGCAAATTTACCTAAAAAATTTCAGACCGATGTAACTTTTCGCCTGAAATTGCGTCTAACGGCATAGAAACTTATAGGAAACAGCGAAAAAACGCTGTGTCTCACCATCAATCATTGTTCCTGAAATCCAAATGCGGCAGAGTGAAAAAGAAGCGAGATTCCTGGAGGTTGTCAACGGCAACCGCCAGTTGCTCTGTAAGGTGTGCTATATGTATGCCGCCGACCGCGATCATTTTCAGGATCTGTATCAGGAGGTGTTGGCAAATATCTGGGTGGGTCTCGACACTTTTCGCGGCGAATCGGCCGTTTCCACCTGGCTTTACCGCACCGCGATCAATACCTGCGTCACCTTTTTCCGGCGTCATAACACCCACGCATCTTCGATGACTTCGCTTGATTTTGCCGCGGATCTTGAGGCTGATGACGGAAGCCGTGCCGAACAGTTGCGCGAGATGTACAGGCTGATTTCCGGGCTTGACAAACTCGACAAAGCCATAATATTAATGTGGCTTGACGGGCGGTCTTACGAAGAGATCGCTGAAGTTACCGGTTTCAGACGAAACAACGTGGCCACGCGCCTCCACCGCATAAAACAGCGTCTTGCCGAACGCAACAAATGACGCCTGTCGGAACATTAAAGAATCCAAATCACTATACAATCATGGATATTGACGATTTAAGAAGCAAATGGAACTCCATCAGTTTTCCTCCGGGCTACGGCGGCGTGCCGGAGACTTCCGAACTGATGTCGCGCGTCAGAGCCGGGCGCGTCTCCACCCTGCGTGATCGTCTCGCGTCGATCAGCCTCGCTCTGACCATGCTTTGTCTGATGGGCATCTTAGTCATGATTCCATATTTTGCCGCAACCCCTACGCTTGCCATTCTGTCGATATGCTTTTTTATTTTCATGGGCTCGATGCACTTCCGCAACTACCGCAGAGTGCGGCGGCTCAGTTTCTCCCTGATGTCGACCCGTGAGGCGCTTGCCGCTGTCTGCGCCATCGAGACGTCGCGTGTCAGGCTCAAAGCCATAGGAATGACCCTCGCTTTTCCGCTCGTGATGTATATGTGCTTCACTTTTTCATCGGTCTACGGATTTTATATGCTCTACGGCTGTCTGGCCGGCGCAGTCATAGGCGCCGCTCTCGGAGTGCTCGTCAACCGCAAGTCGATGTCTATCATCCGCGAAATGCGCCGTCAGCTGTCAGAGGCTTGAATGTGACCACATTGGGAATTGCCGCCCGGATCGCGGTAAAAATTTGGGGCGGCACCCGAAAAATCCCTGCTGTTTTTCTTTATGATTAATAGAAAAAATCTGTAAATTTGCAGTGAACTCACATTTCACTGCAATGAATAGCAAAAGTCTTGTATCAATCAGCGATATAGGCCGTGATGAAATAATGTCGCTTCTCGACATGGCCCGTCGCTTCGAGGAAAACCCCAACCGGCGTCTGCTTGAGGGGCGAGTCGTCGCAACTCTCTTTTTCGAGCCGTCGACGCGCACGCGTCTGAGTTTTGAAACAGCTGTCAACCGTCTCGGAGGCCGTGTGATCGGTTTTTCCGATGCGAATACCACAAGTTCTTCAAAGGGGGAGACCCTCAAGGACACCATAAAGATGGTCAGCAACTATGTCGATGTCATCATTATGCGCCACTATCTCGAAGGTGCGGCCCGGTATGCTTCGGAAGTGACCGATGTGCCTGTCATCAATGCCGGTGACGGAGCCAACCAGCATCCTTCGCAGACAATGCTCGATCTGTATTCGATCTATAAAACCCAGGGCACCCTCGAAAATCTGACTATCACCCTTGTCGGTGACCTCAAATACGGACGCACGGTCCATTCACTGCTTATGGCCATGCGTTATTTCAACCCGACTTTCCGCTTCGTTGCCTGTGAAGAACTCGGTATGCCGAAGGAATACAAGATATTCTGCGATGAAAACGGAATCCGTTACACCGAGCACCGTGACTTCTCTCCGGAAGTCATAAACAGCAGTGACATTATCTACATGACACGTGTCCAACGCGAACGTTTTGCGGACATCATGGAGTATGAACGAGTAAAGGATCTTTACAATCTCAACAATTCGATGCTCTCCGATGCCCGTCCGAACATGCGCATCCTCCATCCGCTGCCCCGCGTCAACGAGATAGCCCAGGATGTCGACGACAATCCGCATGCCTATTATTTCGAGCAGGCCCGCAACGGTCTCTATGCGCGTCAGGCCATAATCTGCCGCGCTCTCGGCATCGAAGCCTGATCATCGGCTGTAATAATAAATTTTTTCCAAATTAATTTTTATCTCGGAATAAGTAACAATGACTGTTTCAAAGCAAGAACTTGCAGTGGCCGCGTTGCGCAACGGTACTGTGATCGACCATATACCGTCGGCTTCACTTTTCAAGGCCGTAAGAATTCTCGGCATTGAAAATCTGACCGGAGCCGTCACCATCGGCTGCAATCTCGACAGTAAAAAGCTCGGAACGAAAGGAATCATCAAGGTGGCCGATGTCTTTTTCCCGGAATCGACCCTCAACCGCATAGCGCTGATAGCCCCCACTGCTGTGGTCAACATCATCCGTGACTATGAAGTTGTCGAGAAATTTCCTGTCTCGCTCCCCGACACGATTGTCGGCATTGTCAAGTGCGGCAATCCCAAGTGTATCACCAACAACGAGCCGATGCGCACCCGCTTCCATGTCATCAACCGCGACGATGTCACCATCTGCTGCCACTATTGTTCGCAGGTAGTGAAAAGCATCGACGCCAAAATCATCTGATCCGGCATGAAAATTTCCTGGAAACCCGGCACGATGATCTATCCTCTTCCGGCGGTTATCGTAACCTGCGGAACTGAGGCCCGCAGCAATATGCTGACAGTCGCCTGGACCGGCACTATCTGTACGAATCCGCCGATGTGCTATATCTCCGTGCGGCCTGAGCGCTATTCCTATCCTCTGATCAAGGAGCAGATGGAGTTCACCATCAATCTCACGACGGCCGAAATGGCGCGTGCCACCGACTGGGTCGGTGTACGCTCAGGCAAGGATTATGATAAATGGAAAGAGACAGGGCTGACTCCGCACAAGGGCGAAAAAGTAGCCTGTCCCTATATCGCCGAATCGCCTCTGGCGATAGAATGCCGTGTCAAGGAGATCGTGAAACTCGGCAGTCATGACATGTTCATTGCCGATGTGGTCAATGTCCTTGCCGAGGAAAGTCTCATTGATCCTGAGACCGGCGCCTTTGACCTCGCAGCCGCCGGATTGCTTAACTATTCCCACGGACACTATTTTGAACAGGGTCCTGAAATAGGCCGGTTCGGATGGAGCGTAAAGAAAAAATAAAACTCACCCCTATATTATTTAAGGTATGAAAGAAGACAAAGTAATCTTCGACATCATTGAGCGCGAGCACCAGCGCCAGAAAAAAGGAATCGAGCTGATCGCTTCCGAGAACTTCGTAAGTGACCAGGTGATGCGGGCCATGGGTTCGTGCCTCACCAACAAGTACGCCGAGGGTTATCCCGGCCACCGCTATTATGGCGGCTGTGAAGTTGTTGACGAGTCAGAGAGCATCGCTATCGAGCGTCTGAAACAGCTTTTCGGCGCCGAATGGGCCAATGTGCAGCCTCATTCGGGTGCCCAGGCCAACATGGCGGTCTTCATGGCCTGTCTAAATCCCGGCGATAAGTTCCTTGGTCTCAATCTGAGTCACGGAGGTCACCTCAGCCATGGCAGCCCTGTCAACTTCTCAGGTCTCGTGTTCCAGGCTCTTGAATACAACGTGGACCGTGAAACCGGCCGCGTCGACTACGAGCAGATGGAGGAAGTGGCCCGTCGCGAACGTCCGCGCCTCATTATCGGTGGCGCCAGTGCTTACAGCCGTGAATGGGACTATGCCCGTATGCGTCGTCTTGCCGATGAAATCGGTGCCATCTTCATGGTTGACATGGCTCATCCCGCAGGTCTGATCGCCGCAGGTCTTCTTGACAACCCCGTAAAATATGCTCATATCGTAACGACCACCACCCACAAGACTCTCCGCGGTCCGCGTGGTGGTGTCATCATGATGGGCAAGGACTTTGAGAACCCCTGGGGCAAGACGACTCCCAAGGGTGTTGTAAAGATGATGTCTCAGCTGCTCGACTCGGCTGTGTTCCCCGGCGTACAGGGCGGTCCTCTCGAACATGTCATCGCAGCCAAGGCCGTGGCTTTCGGAGAAGCTCTTGCTCCCGAATTCCGCGAATATCAGCTTCAGGTTCAGAAAAACGCCGCTGTTCTTGCCGGTGCCCTCATTGAGATGGGCTACGACATTGTATCCGGCGGTACTGACAACCACTGTATTCTCGTCGATCTCCGCAGCAAGTTCCCCGATCTCACCGGTAAGGTTGCAGAAAAAGCACTTGTGCAGGCTGACATCACAGCCAATAAGAACATGGTGCCGTTCGATTCACGCAGTCCGTTCCAGACTTCCGGTATCCGTCTCGGCACTCCGGCCATCACCACCCGCGGCGCGAAAGAACCTCTTATGCTGGAGATTGCAGAAATGATCGACACCGTGCTCCGCAATCCGGAGAGCGCCGAAAACATCGCTGCCGTCCGCGCCAAAGTCAACGCCACGATGCAGCCCTATCCGATGTTCGCCTATTAAACAGAACACGATTCTAATACAATATAATGCGCAATGCGGAAAATCTCTCTGTATTGCGCATTTGTTTTGTCTCAGATCGGTATATCGTTTGTGATTTTAAACTTTTATTGATGCATTTATTGGAATTTGTTATATTTTTGTTCAAAATAATTACATTTCTTTTGAATTGTGCTTAAAAATGTCTATTTTTGTAAATGCTTTAATGGAAATAGCAATATCGAGTCTCTCCCTCTTCTTGTATCGGCAATTTCAAAGGAACCCACATTATTTAACTAAAATAGAATAAATGAATTTACATTACTTGCAATTTGCCCTCGTTCTGTCAGGAGCACTGGCTGTGACAGCCACGTCAAAGGCAGACGACAAGTTGATCGTCACGGGAACTGACAGCAAGAAGGCTGAGATCAGCCTTACCGGTATCAGTCAGATCACATTTGACGGCGACAGGATGACGGTTGAGACCGCCACCGGTAATTTTGATTATCAGCTTGCATTGGTTGACAATCTCAGTTTTGATCTTGAAGCGAGTGCTCTTGACGATATTGAAGTCTCGCTTCGTAAAGACGTCAGTCTGAGCATCAGCGGAGGAATTCTTTCTGTCAGTGCTCCGTCCGGACAGCCTCTGTCTGTTGCAGTCTATAATCTCAAAGGTGTTCTTGTGGCGCGTCAGTCAGGCATTGAGAATGTCAGCATTGACTTTAATCCGATGGCGCAGGGTGTTTACATTGTGAAAGCCAACGGCAAGACTATCAAATTTATCCGCTAACCTCCCAAAATTGATTTTAACAGATTATGAAAAAATATTTACTCCCTTCACTCCTCCTTTGCGCTGCTTCAGCTTTTGCCCAGACCACAACATACACTCTTAATGTCCATCTCAAAAACGGCGATAATGTGCAATATAAGGTAGCCGACATCGAACGCATCACTTTCGACGGTGAACAGGAAACACCGGAACCGACGGAAGTGTTTGCCGTGCAGATCCCCGCTGATTTTTCAACAGGTTGGGTTCAGAAAGTGATGAACGGCGACAAGCAGGTGGCTGAGGTTGCAAAGGAATACATCAATTCCATCAAAAAGCAGGTTGTAGTCGTCTATCCGATGAATGCCGACGGCCGTGCCGACCTCACAAAGGGCCTTACCTCGACCGGCGCTTCCGTAGTGTGGGATATGGATGCCAACACTGCCACTGTCGGCCAGGAGGGTGAGGCTCTCACAACAGTTTATGTTGCAGGTGATAAAATTCTTCCGGCTTACAGTGGCGAGACTGTCGCATCAACTCTCAGTCCCTACGTGATTTCCGACCGTCGCGGACTCTTTGAACGCAACACCTATAAGATTGTAAAAATCGGCACTCAGTATTGGATGGCTGAAAACCTCCGCACGACATATTTCCGCGACGGCACTTCCATCGCCTCAATTTCCTCCGGCGAAGATGCCGTTTGGAAAGCAAACACCACCGGTGCATATCTTGCAAGCACTGACAGCGACTGGCTTAAGGTCGCAGGACATCTTTATAACGGCTATTGTGTGACAAGCGAAAAAGGCATTGCCCCTGAGGGCTGGGAAGTTCCTTCGACTGAACAGTGGAAAAAACTCCGTATTGCCGGAGGCGGAGATAATGCCGCCAATTTTAAGGCTGCTGACTTCGGGATGTGGGGAGAAGGCATGACAGGTAACAATATCACTGGTTTTGATGCTGTCGCAACAGGTACATATCTTAATGGTGATATTACGGCGATCTATTCCGATACTTACTTTTGGGGTTCAACAGTTTCCACAAGTTGGTTGAAAGTCGAGGGCCTCTGTACTTTCCGTCTCAATGGGACATCCACTAAGGTTGTTGTCAGCGGTCCGGATGATTGCCACAAATACACATATGGACATCCTATCCGTTGCGTCCGCAAATGATAAAATTAAAAAAAATCAGCATGAAATATAAAAGGGGGAGGCCGGTCGGTCTCCTCTTTTTTTAACATGGTCGCAAAAAAATTTGCCTTCTCCGCATTATCGCACTAAATCGGGATTTTCGTGGCTTATCTTTGCGGTATTGAATCACACACTAAAAACAATATTGCTATGAAAAGACATGCTCAAAAATCACTATGCCCTGTATCAAAGAATTTTTATGCCTCCATCACCGGTCGTGTCCGCGAATCGCTTGGCCTCATAGGGCGCATGGATGCCGTGGAGGAAACATTGGCTTGCATTGACCGCTATATGGCCGACGGCACCGTTCCACCGACGGGAGCTGACGCCGCTATCCTTTTGACATTCAATCTGCTGCGCATGGAGATCGACAAGGCGCTCCAGCGCTCGCGCCGCGCCCGCCGGCGTGCCGCCGACAACAAGGCTGCTGTTGACAGACAATTCAGCGAGCTTGCCGCGATCCTCGCAACCTCTGCTACGGAAAATCAGCCTGGCACCGTCACGGAAAGCCATGAAGAGGACGAAGAACCCGCGTCGTTCGTACCCCGCAACCGCCGCGAACGCCGTCTCTATGAGCAGGAATTGCGCCGCGCAACCCGTCGCCTGACTCGCCGCCTCGCACGTCAGTAACACCACCTGCCGGATGCGTCCTTGATGTCAGTTTCGCACCGATGGCGCTCTTTTTTCAGGGAGATGGCGCATTCCCACAGCTGCGGACCCCTACGGGGCCCTTGCAGTGGCCTGAATTCCCCGACCGCTAACGCGGTCAGCCTGCTCCACACCAGCCCAACCATACAAACCACGTTCCCGCCAAAAAAGAATCCCAGCCTCTTACCGGCTCAAGTATGTAGATGTTTCAAAACCTGTCGTAATAGCCTCCGGTAGGGACGCTTTTTAAAGCGTCCTTCATCATAATACGGTATTCCTCAGCCTATTGCGGACGCTTTAAAAAGCGTCCCTACTGTGAATATTGAGTTTTGCAACATCCTCAGCCTGCTTACATTTGCCTTCCATAATACAACCCGCGTTCCGGCCCGAAACGAATCTCCGTGTCCTCCCGTATCAGGCAAGCCGCGTTAGCGGCGGGGCGAACTTAGGCCACCGCAAGGGCCCCGTAGGGGTCCGTAGCCGTGGTATCGCATCACCAACTATCCTCCCAAAAGCTCCGTAGGAGCGACACAAATTCCTCTCATAAGAACAAAAAAGCCGCTTCCGATCACGGAAGCGACTCTTAGGCTTATTATGTCAGGAAAGAGCGTTATTTCGCCACTGCCTGGTGCATGGACTGGAAAGCTTGGATCAGGCCGTCCTTATCCTTACCGCCTGCCTGGGCGAATCCGGGCTGACCGCCGCCACCACCTTTGATGGCCTTGGCAGCCTCGCGGACGATTGTCGAGGCGTTCATACCGGCCTTGACAAGATCATCGGTGAAAGCCGCGGTGAGAAGCGGTTTGCCTGTCATGTCGAGCGTAGCTGCGATGAACGCGGTCTTTTCGGGTGAGAGCTGGCGGATATTGAACGCGATGCCCTTGACAACGTCCGGTACCCGTACCCCGGTGAGGCTCACGAGTTTGAAATCGCCGACAGTCTCGGCTTTTTCGAGGGCCTCGCGGCTCTGGGTGCGGATGCGCTCCTGGAAATATTCTTCGGCCTGCTTGCGGAGTTCGGCATTTTCCTCGATGGATTTGCGGAGTGCTTGCAGGACATCCGGAGCATTGTGCAGAAGTTCGGCCACGCTGCGCATGTCGTCACTCAGCTGGTCGATCATATTTTCAGCCACTTCGCCGGTGACAGCTTCGATACGACGGATTCCGGCAGCGATGCTTGACTCGGAAACGATGCGGATCATACCGATGTTGCCGGTATTGGGCACATGGGTACCGCCGCAGAGCTCTACGGAGTCGCCGTATTTGACTACGCGGACTTCTTCGCCGTATTTTTCACCGAAGAGTGCCATAGCTCCCATTTCGAGGGCTTCGGCGATCGGCATGTGACGGTGTTCGTCAAGAGCGATGGCCTTGCGCACATTGGCGTTGGCAATACGTTCGGCTTTACGGAGTTCTTCCGGTGTGACTTTCTGGAAGTGAGAGAAGTCAAATCGGAGCATTCCGGGGGAAACGTATGAACCCTTCTGTTCAACGTGTGTGCCGAGCACTTCACGGAGAGCTGCGTGGAGCAGGTGGGTTGCCGTGTGGTTGCATTCGGTCGCACGACGGTTGGCTTCGTTGATTCTGGCTGTGAATTCAGCGTTGACATTCGCAGGAAGCTTCTTGCCCAGGTGTACCGCCTGACCGTTTTCGCGCTTGGTGTCGTAGATCTCTATTTTCTCGCCGTCAGCTTCCAGCCATCCGCTGTCACCGACCTGACCACCCATTTCGGCATAGAAAGGAGTGGTCGAGAGAACGATCTGATAGAACTCCTTGTTCTTCTGAGTCACCTTGCGGTAACGGAGTATGCGGGTTGGAGCCGATGTGCAGTCATAGCCTACGAATTCTGTCTCGCCTTCGTTGACGATAACCCAGTCGGTGGCTTCCACGGCAGCGGCATTGCGTGCGCGTGTTTTCTGAGCCTCCATCTCGACATCAAACTCTTTCTTGTCGAGGGTCATGCCGTTTTCTTTGAGGATCAGCTCTGTGAGGTCGAGGGGGAAACCATATGTGTCGTAAAGCACGAATGCCTCCTTGCCTGAAATCTCGTCCTTGCCCTGCTTGCGGGCGTTTTTGATGGCTTCGTCGAGAATGGCTATACCTTTGTCGAGCGTGCGGAGGAAAGAATCTTCTTCTTCCTTGATCACCTTCATGATCAGGTCGCGCTGTGCTGCGATTTCGGGATAAGCCTCGCCCATCGAGTCAATCAGAGTATTGACTAACTTGTACATGAATGCCTGCTTCTGATCAAGGAAAGTGTAGGCGTAGCGTACGGCGCGGCGCAGGATTCGGCGGATCACATAGCCTGCTTTGGCGTTGCCGGGAAGCTGGCTGTCGGCGATCGAGAATGAAATGGTGCGGACGTGGTCGGCGATGACGCGCATGGCGATGTCTACTTTGGCATCCTTACCGTATTCCTTGCCCGAAAGCTGTGCTATACGGTTGATCAGAGGTGTGAAAACATCGGTGTCGTAGTTCGACTTTTTGCCCTGAAGTGCCATACAGAGACGCTCGAAGCCCATGCCGGTGTCGATTACCTTTGCGGGCAGCGGTTCGAGTGAGCCGTCGGCCTTGCGGTTGAACTGCATGAAGACGAGGTTCCAGATCTCGATTACGAGGGGATTGTCCTTGTTGACGAGTGAAGCACCGTCGATCTGTGCGCGTTCTTCATCGCTGCGGAGGTCGATATGGATTTCCGAGCAGGGACCGCAGGGTCCGGTATCACCCATCTCCCAGAAGTTGTCGTGTTTGTTGCCGTTGATGATGTGTGAGGCGGGAAGATGTTTTTCCCAGTAGGAAGCCGCTTCATCGTCGCGGGAGAGGCCTTCGTCGGGAGCGCCTTCAAACACGGTGGCATACAGACGGGCCGGATCAAGTTTGAGCACGTCTACAAGATATTCCCAGGCCCAGTCGATGGCTTCTTTTTTGAAATAGTCGCCGAACGACCAGTTGCCGAGCATTTCAAACATTGTGTGGTGGTAGGTGTCCATTCCTACCTCTTCGAGGTCGTTGTGCTTGCCGGAAACGCGGAGGCATTTCTGCGAGTCGGCGACACGCTGATATTTCGCGGCTTTATTGCCTAAAATGATGTCTTTGAACTGGTTCATTCCGGCATTGGTGAACATCAGGGTAGGGTCATCCTTGATCACCATCGGAGCAGAGGGCACGATATGGTGGCCCTTGGAACGGAAAAACTCTTTGAAAGATTCTCGTATTTCCTTTGCTGTCAGCATAATATACGTGGTTTATTTAATATTTGCGGATATGGGTTGCATGTTTTGTCAAACAACCTGCAAAGATACGAATTTTTTTACTTCCAATTGCTATTATCGCGGTAAATCCGTCATTTCAGAGCTTGACCGTCAGGCTATTTTTCTGCGAGGAAGACACCGCCGATGATCAGGACAGAGCCTGCGATGGTTGTGGCCGTTATAGGCTCTGAAAGTATGATGGCTGCGGCGATGACGGTGACAAGTGGGTTAAGATAGAGATAGTTGGATGCTTTTTGTGCGCCGAGTTTCTTCACAGTGGCGTTCCACATCAGATAGCACAGCAGTGAGGCACCGATACCGAGGAAAATCAGATTGCCGGCCACGACCGGCAGACGCAGCGCAGGATCGAGAAGCGGCTCTTGCTTGAAAATGAGATAGATCGAGATGGTCAGCAAACCGTAGAAAAAGACTTTCCTTGTCAGGAAAAGGGCCGAATAACGTTTGCCAAGACCTCTCAGCAGGATGCAATATACGGCCCAGAGTATGGCGGCGCTCAGCGACAGCAGGTCGCCTGCCGGATTAAACCTGACTTCTTCGCCGGGGGTGAAGACGATCGCGCCTACGCCTGACAGGGCTATGAACGCTCCGGTGATCATTTTTGCCGGAAGAGGCTGACGGTTTTCTGCGGTGAGGTGTGCGAACATGATGGTAAACAGCGGCGCCGTGCAGATGATAAGCGAAACGTTCGATGCGAAAGTCAGCGCGAGCGCCGTGTTTTCGGTGACGAAATAGAGCGAGCCGCCGGTAATGCCGGACAGTAGAAGCATGAACTCATCTTTTAGGTTGTCGGCAAACAGACGTTTGTGGTAAATTGCGATCATGCAGACGTAGGCCATCAGAAACCGGTAAAAGAAGATGATTTCTGCCGAAAGGCCCGCGCCAAGGAGTATCTTTGTGGAGATAAATGTCAGGCCCCAGATGCAGACGGAGATTATGGCAAGAATGTGATACAGGTATTGGCTTTTCATTTCAAAAGAATTTAAACAGTAAACGACAGATCGGGAAACTGTCCCGTTTCCCGGATCTGCCGTTGTCAGTTTTATGGCTGATGGCGGATCAGCCGTACTGTATCGTGCCGTCTTCGTTGCGGAACTGGTCGAAGCTCTTTTCGTACTGGTCCATTGCACGGAGGCTCATACCCATGCTTGAGAAACCGCCGTCATGATAGAGGTTTTGCATGGTGACTTTGCGGGTGAGGTCGCTGAACATGACGATACAGTAGTCGGCACATTCGTCGGCTGTGGCGTTGCCGAGGGGGGACATGCGGTTGGCGAAGTCCATGAGCGATGACATCCCCTTGACGCCGCTGCCTGCGGTTGTCTGAGTGGGTGACTGCGAGATGGTGTTGATGCGGACTGATTTCTCGCGGCCATAGATGTAGCCGAAGCTGCGGGCAATCGATTCGAGAAGCGCCTTGGCATCGGCCATGTCGTTGTAGCCGAACATTGTGCGCTGGGCGGCGATGTAGCTCAGAGCGACGATGCTGCCGTGGTCGGCGATCGCGTCGAGTTTTTTCGCAGCCTGGATCATCTTGTGGAATGAGATCGCGGATATGTCGAGGGTCTTGTTGAGCAGATCGTAGTCGATGTCATCGTAGAGACGTTTTTTGCGGACGTTTGGCGACATGCCGATCGAGTGGAGCACGAAGTCGATTTTTCCGCCGAGGATTTCCATAGACTTCTGGAAAACCATTTCGAGATCCTCGACATTGGTGGCGTCGGCCGGAATTACTTCGGCATGGAGTTTTTCACCGAGTTTGCTGACATCGCCCATGCGGACAGCGACCGGAGTGTTTGACAGAGTGATGGTTGCGCCTTCTTCCACAGCTTTCTCAGCTACTTTCCAGGCAATACTCATGTCATTGAGCGCGCCAAAGATGATGCCGCGCTTTCCTTTCAAAAGATTATAAGCCATTTGGTCTGTTTGATTAATTCGTTTCTTTTATTGCGGCTGCAAAGTTACACAGATTTGGGCGGGAATTGAAATATTTTCGCGGAAATCGCCCTCCGGAGGTTGCAATAACCGTAATATTGACTTAATTTTGTGATAATTTGGAGTAGATTTTTCATTAGTTTGAATACCTGAAACCATGCCGATAATTGAAATCTCATCACTGAATCATCCGGGTACGGAGATGTTCAGCTCTCTGACCGAAGCGCAGCTGCGAAACCGTCTGGAACCTGACAAGGGTGTTTTCATAGCCGAAAGTCCGAAGGTGATAAGGGTGGCGATGGATGCCGGATACGAGCCTGTGGCGTTGCTTTGCGAACGGCGCCACATCACCGGTGATGCGGCTGACATCATAGAGCGCTGTGCGGACGATGTGCCGGTCTATACCGGCGACCGGGAGCTGCTCGCCGATCTGACGGGCTACACTCTGACACGCGGAGTGCTCTGCGCGATGCGGCGTCCCGCTGCGCCTGCATTGTCGTCCGTGCTTGCTGATGCCCGTAGAATCGTTGTCATCGACAGCGTTGTCGATACGACCAACATAGGAGCTATTTTCAGGTCGGCGGCCGCGCTGGGAATTGATGCGGTTGTGCTGACGCCTTCTTCCTGCGACCCGTTTAACCGCCGTGCGGTCCGCGTCTCGATGGGTTCCGTTTTCCTCGTTCCCTGGACATGGCTTGAGGGGCCGGTAGGCTCGCTTCGGGAAAATGGATTCAAGACAGTGGCGATGGCGCTGACTGATAAATCCGTGCCCTTGGATCATCCCGCGCTTAAGGATGAACCACGTCTCGCGATAGTCATGGGGACGGAGGGCGACGGTCTCGCATCAGAAACGATTGCCGATGCCGACTACACAGTGCGTATCCCGATGGCCCACAATGTCGACTCCCTGAACGTCGCCGCAGCCGCAGCGGTAGCATTCTGGGAACTCCGGAGCAGATGACGGCTTTTCGTATAGCAAAGTATAAAAACCGGGCTTGTCATTCCTGATGATTATGAATGACAAGCCCGGTTTTTGGATCGTCACTGCCGGGGTGGCAGCGGCGGTAAGTTGTCGGTCGCTTACTTAGGCAGGTTGAAGGCGACGGTCATCTCTTTCATCTGTTCGTCAGACATGCCGTCAGGCTCGAAGCCCATGTTTTTGGCACAGATATAGATCTGCGCAGACTTGTTGAGCACGTCCACCTGGTCGAAAGCGTTCATGATGTCCTCGTCGACGGCAAATACACCGTGCTTTTCCCAAAGTGTAACGTCGTAGTCACCGAGTTCCTTGATGGTTGATTCGGCGAGGATGTTGGAGCCGGGGAGCTGATAGGGGATGATGCCAAGACCACGCGGGCAGAATGCCTTTGTTTCGGGAATCATGCTCCAGAGCAGGCGGGTAGCCACATCTTTTTCAAGATATTTCTTGCAGTGCGACATGGCCACAAGCTCGATCGGGTGGGTGTGGAGCGATGCCTTATAGTTGGAGCCTTTGCCGATCAGATAGTTGTGGACGGCAAGGTGAGAGGGGAGTTCCGAAGTCGGGCGCACGGGCTCGTCAGCGATGATTTCGTAGTGGGCACAGTCATCTGTGATGCGGATGACGGAGCCGTTGGCCATCGGCTTGCGGGCAAGATCGCGCATACGTTTGTTGGTGCCTTTGCAGAAGAAATAGCAGCCCTTGAGGTTGGGAAGAGTCATTCCGATCGGAGTCGCGGGTGCGATGGCCGGCATGGCGCGGATGGCATCGTCGACATGTTCGGTGATATTGACAGTGATGTTGCCGCCGTTGCGCTCGGCCCAGCCTTTTTGCCAGAGATAGCCGGCTACTTCAGCGACTTTTTCAACCTCGGCGGTAAGCGCGGGGCGATTTTCTAATATTGATGACATAAGATTGATTTTTTATGAGTTACTTATGTGAAAAATATCGGTTGTCAGATCAGTTGAGGAAGGAAGCACGAAACGATGAGCACCACGATGCCGATGACAAGCACGGTGATCGTTTTTGGCGAACATCCTTTCCATTCTTTCAGAATGATGCCCCACACGTTCGAGAAGACCACATTCAGGGCCATCAGTATACAGAACGAGAGAGTCATCAGTGTCGGCGAATCGGTCAGGAATCCCTTGCCGAGCGCCAGTCCGAAGAACTGGCTGTACCAAAGAGCGCCGGCAAGCAGACAGAAGAGCAGATTGTTGCCGAGCACCGCGCCTTTGGTATAGTCGCTCCATGTGTGGTTTTTCTGATTCTGATAGAAACAGTAGACCGCATTGGTGACGAATCCGCCCAAAGTGACGAGCAGGGTGGCCGGAAGAGTCTTGTAAATATCGGGAGTCAGCGAACCGAAGTTGATTCCGCTTCCGAACTCAAGGCCGACATTGAAACAGCCGCTCATGAAACCTGCAAGCAGGGCGATGGTGATTCCTTTGGGGAAGTTGAAGTCCTTGACCGCAGCTTTTTTCTCTTCTTCGCTGAGCGAGGAGGCTTTCATCGATCCGGCGATACCGATGATGGCGATGCCGATAAGAGTCACGACGACGCCGAGGATTACGGCGGAGGTGAGCTGTGACAGCGGGTCGTTTTCGGGGAAGAAGATGTTGAGCAGTACGGGACCCATGATTGTGCCGAGTCCGGCGCAGGTTCCGAGGGCTATCGACTGGCCGAGGGCCACGCCCAGGTAGCGCATCGAAAGGCCGAAAGTCAGACCTCCGACACCCCACAGCGCACCGAAGAGAATGGTCATCCAAATGTTGAACGACTGGTCGGCGGTGAAGAGTTCGGTCAGGGAATGGCCCTCAGGCACGGCTAAGAGGGCGCCGAGGAACGGAAGGATGAGCCACGCGAACACGCCCTGCACAATCCAGTAGCTCTCCCAACTCCAGGACTTGATCTTGTTGATGGGAACATAGCAGCTGGACTGGCAGAAAGCGCCGATCGCGATGATGAGAAGTCCGATCAGTATCATCGTTTGCTTGTGACGTCACGTTCATACTGCTCCACTTCGGCGATGTAGTTTTCGCCGACAGGCACACCGTTCTTGAGGCAGAACATGTCGTAAACGGCATTCCAGGGGAGGTTCTTGCATTCTTCGAGCAGGGCGAGACGCTGGAACTTCTTGTCGTCAAGCTCGTATTTGCGGAGAGTTTCGGTCGGTTCGAGCAGAGCGCGAAGCATGCACTTCTGAGCTGCGCGGCTGCCGATGACATAAGCTCCGATACGGTTGAGAGTTCCGTCGAAATAGTCGAGACCGTAGTGTACGCGGTTGAGGGCGCCGGCGCGGACGATTTCGCTGAAGAGATCCATGGTCGGGTCGTCCATGATGGTCACGTGGTCGGAGTCCCAGCGGATAGGACGGCTTACGTGGAGCATCAGTTCAGGCACGAAGAGCAGCATGGCTGACACCTTGTCGGCAACGCTTTCGGTCGGGTGGAAGTGGCCGGTGTCGAGGGTGATCATCATGTTGTTCTTAGCGGCGTAGGATGTATAGAAGTCGTTTGAGCCTACGGTGTAGCTTTCGAGACCGATGCCGAATACTTTTGATTCGACGCAGTCCTTCATCCAGTCGTATTTGTGCTCGAAGATCTGGTCGAGGGAGTCTTTGAGAAGCTCACGGTAGAGATAGCGGTTTACAGTGATGTCCTTAGAGCCGTCGTGAACCCAGGTGTTCATGATACAGGGGTCCTGCTGGGCCTCACCGATGGCCTGGGAGATGGCGCGGCAGCGCTTCGAGTGTTCGATCCAGAAGTCGCGGATGGCTTTGTCGGGATTGGCAAGGCTGAGGTCGCCGCTCTTGGGGTGAGAGAATGATGTGGAGTTGAAGTCGAGCTTGATGTCGTTGGCTTTGCCCCAGTCGATCCAGCTCTGGAAATGTTCTACCGAGCACTGGTCGCGGTCAACGAATTTGCCGCCGAAGTCGCCGTAGATCTCATGAAGATTCAGACGGTGCTTGCCGGGGATGAGGCTCATGGCATAGAGGATGTCGGCGCGGAGTTCGTCGATATTGCGGGCTTTGCCGGGATAGTTGCCGTTGACCTGGATGCCACCGGTCAGTGAACCGCCCTGATTTTCGAAACCGGCCACGTCGTCAGCCTGCCAGCAGTGCATGCTGAGGTGGAAATCCTGCATCTGCTGAAGTACCTTGTCTGTGTCGATACCGAGTTTTGCATAGCGCTCTTTAGCTATTTCATAAGCTTGTTTTACAGTTCCTTCATTCATGATAAGAAGATTTATGTGATAATTAGGTAAATTTGGTTGCTGTTATTCGGGGAGATATGTTTTTGTCTCGGTGGAGGCGGCGGCCACACGTCTCATTTCGCCGAGATCGCTGACACGGCCGTCGGCGCGGAGCTGCACAAGGACATTGCCGAGTGCGGTCGATTCGGTCGGACCGGCAACTACGGGCATTTTCAGCTCATTTGCTGTCAGTTGCATCAGGTGTGCGTTCAGCGAGCCTCCGCCGATGACGTGGAGAGTGTTGATTTCTTTCGGCGAGAGTTCGCGCAGCCATCCGAGCACTTCCTTGTAGCGGAGCGCGAGGCTGCGGAAGATCAGACGGACGTAATCGGCCACGGTTTCCGGAAGTTTCTGTCCGGTGCGTGAGCAGTAGTCGCAGATTGCCTGAGTCATCGAGGCGGGATTTGCGAAAGAGGGATCGTCGGGGTTGATCGTGCTTTCGATCGAGGATTCCGTGTAGAGAGCGCAGAGGTCGGCTACATTGGCCGGAGCATCCTTAAGTTCGGTGCGCGCACGTTCGAAAATCCACATTCCGCAGATGTTTTTAAGATAGCGGATGGTTCCGTCAAGGCCTCCTTCGTTTGTGAAATTGTAGGCAAAGCCCTTTTCGTTGATGATGGGTTCCGGAGTCTCGATGCCGAGCAGCGACCATGTGCCGCAGCTGAGGTAAGCGAAGTTTTCGTCTTTGGCGGGGACTCCGATGACGGCGGAGGCTGTGTCATGGCCGGCAACCGCAATTACGGGCACTTCGCCGAGGCCTGTCAGTTGCTGAACCGCCGGAGTGAGGGTCCCGATCCTGTGGCCGGGATTTACGAGCGGTCCGAAGCGATCTTCGCTCAGACCGATTTGTGCGAGCAGCTCGCTGTCGAGCTTGCCGGTTGTCGGATTGAGAATCTGTGAGGTTGAAGCGACGGTGTATTCCGTGACGGCATTGCCGGTGAGCATGTAGGCCAGCGCGTCAGGTATAAAGAGTATTTTGTCAGAGTTATGGAGTGCGTTTCCGGCTTCTTTGCTGAGAGTATAGAGCTGGAAGAGAGTGTTGAAATCCATGAACTGGATGCCTGTTTTGCCATAGACGGTCTCCTTGGGCATTTTCTGGCAGAATTTGTCAACGGCTCCGGTGGTGTGCGGATCACGGTAGCAGTAGGGGAGACCTGCGAGAGTGCCGTCAGGATGGAAGTAGGCCACATCACATCCCCAAGTGTCGATGCCGATGGACTGTGCGCGTACTCCGAGGGCATTGAGGCGGTCGGATGCTTTTTTCAGTCCGGTCAGAATCTCATGGTAAAGGCCGGGAAGGTTCCAGAACAGATGACCGGCTATCGGGAGCATCGGATGTTTGAATCGGTGCAGTTCTTCGGTTGAAATTTTTTCACCGTCGAAAGATGCCAAGATCAGGCGTCCGCTTGTCGCGCCAAGATCCACCGCTATATAATAGGCGGGAGTTTCAGTTTTCATGATAATGACGTTTATATAGACGTTTATAAAGGTAATAGTTACCAGTGTGGAGGAGAAAGCGTGAGGGAGGAAGAGGGGGAGGTTTTCATGCGTGGGTTATTTCTCACGCATGAAAACATTTATAGGTGTGCCGTGGAAATCCCATGTTTCCCGGATCTTGTTCTCCAGATAGCGGCGGTAGGGTTCCTTGACCCACTGCGGGAGATTGCAGAAGAATATGAAAGTAGGGATCGGTGAGCCTTTCAGCATGGTCACATATTTGATCTTTATGAATTTGCCTTTGTTGGCAGGTGGCGGATAGGCCGAGATGGCTTCCAGCATCACGGTGTTGAGCTGCGAGGTCGGCACGATGCGCTTGCGGTTTTCGCAGACGTGGAGGGCAGTCTCAAGGACCTTGAAGATGCGCTGTTTGGTGAGAGCCGAGGCAAAGATGATCGGGAAATCGACAAACGGTGCGAAACGTTCGCGGATAGCGTCTTCGTAATGTTTGATCGCTTCTTTTGACTTGTCCTCGACGAGGTCCCATTTGTTGACCACAACGACAAGTCCCTTCTTGTTGCGCTGGATGAGCGAGAAGATCGAGACATCCTGCGCTTCGATGCCGCGGGTGGCGTCAATCATCAGAATGCAGACGTCGGAAGCCTCGATGGCCCTTATCGAACGGATGACGGAATAGTATTCAATATCCTCCGTTACCTTTGTCTTCTTGCGGATTCCGGCGGTGTCGACAAGATAGAAATCGAACCCGAATTTGTTGTAGCGGGTGTAGATGGAATCTCTTGTGGTACCGGCGATGTCGGTCACGATATGTCGGTCTTCGTCAATGAAAGCATTGATGATCGACGATTTTCCGGCGTTCGGACGGCCTACGATGGCGATCTTCGGTATGTCGTCGAGCTGAGCCTCCTCGTCGTCCTCCTTTTCAGGCATTTTTTTGACAACTTCGTCAAGGAGATCACCGGTGCCGTAGCCGCTGACGGCTGACACTCCCATCGGGTCGCCGAGACCGAGGCTGTAAAATTCGGCTATATTGTAGAGCGAATCTCCGGCATCGACCTTGTTGGCAACAAGAATGACCGGTTTTGTCGAGCGGCGAAGAATCTCGGCCACCTGATCGTCGAGGTCAGTCACGCCGTTCATGGCATCGACCACAAAAAGGATTTCGTCAGCCTGCTCGATGGCAAGATGAACCTGTTTATTGATTTCGTTTTCGAAAACGTCTTCGCTGTTGACCACCCAGCCGCCGGTGTCGACAATCGAGAATTCTTTCCCGTTCCAATCCACTTTGCCGTACTGACGGTCGCGCGTTGTACCCGCCTCGTCGTTGGTAATGGCTGTGCGTGACTGGGTAAGTCTGTTGAAAAGTGTGGATTTACCCACATTCGGGCGTCCCACAATGGCGATCATTTGTCCCATTTTGGATGATTATATAGATGGTTCCGGTGTTTCGTCCGGTGTCAGAAAAACAAACCGAACGTCACTGCAAATTTATTAAATTATTTCCTATTCCACAACACTAACACCTGTCGGCAGGGTAGCAAATGTGGAATAGGAAATAAATTTAGTTAAATATCGTAAAATAAGTTTGAATTATTGTTAATTCACTTGACAAGGGCTGTCAAATCGCTTACTTTTGCGAATAAGTTTTTCATGGTATTAGATTTAAGGTAAAAAAGTTATTCGTCGTGACGACGAGTAATTTTTTTTGTCCGTTTGCGACTTGGATCAGCAGGTCTTTTCATCCATGTAGGGATTGAGACGATGCCAGTCGGCAATCGGAGGCATGACGCCCATTTCGATCACTTCGTCGCGAAGCTTGCAAAGATGCTGGTAGCTCTTTTCAAGCTCTTTTTCTTCTTCGGGGTTTCCGTTGATCGGCTTGCATTCCACACCGTTTTTGCTGATGGTTGTTTCCATGGCCATCATGATGTGTTTGAAGCGGTCGTTGTTGACGTATGTTCCGGCCGGCCAGCGGAAAGGTTTGCCGCCCATAGCCGCTGCAATCATCTCGATGGAGAGATAAGCCGGGCTCTGGAATGAAGAACGTCCACGCAGGTCGATGATGTTCTTGCCGCCCTGGATCACACGCTGTTTGATTTCGAGCCAGTCTTCAAGAGGCAGGCGCGGGGTGCCGATAATGTCGACCAAGGGTTTGCCGTCAACAGTGGTGGTCGATGCGAATACGGCCATCTGCTCGCCATGACCGCCATATGTACGGCTGTTTACGATTTCGTCAGCGGGGATCTTAAGATATTTTGAAAGTTCGCTGCGGAGGCGTGTGCTGTCGAGAGCTGCGAGAGTGGTTACACGCGAAGGTTCAATGCCGGAATACAGCAGGGCTACAAGACCGGTAATGTCTGCCGGGTTGAAGATGACAACCATGTGTTTTACGTCAGGACAATACTGACGCACATCTTTACCGAACTGCTCGGCGATCTGGGCGTTGCCTTTAAGAAGATCTTCACGGGTCATTCCGGCTTTACGTGCGGCACCGCCTGAAGAGACGATATATGAGGCTCCGGTAAGGGCTTCTTTTACGTCGGAGGTGAAGGTCAGATTAAGGCCTTCAAAGCCACAGTGATAAAGTTCTTCGGCAACTCCTTCAAGTGCGGGTGCATAAGGATCGTAAAGACAGATGTTAGGTGTGAGATGCATCATGATTGCAGTCTGAGCCATGTTTGAACCGATCATGCCGGCTGCTCCTACAATGGTAAGCTTCTCATTAGTTAAAAAGTCCATGATTTAAAAATTTATTGGTTGGGAGTTCATATTAATTTGTCATTGTAATAACATTGCGGTAATAATAAAAGTTGTTGCTTCCGGAGATGTCTTTTGGCCAAATGCAAAGATAATAAACAATTTTTGTATTTTGGCAAATACATATCGCAATCTCGCGGATTATGCGTAACTTTGCAGAGTTTTTCAATAGGAGCCCTCTGAGAAGGAGGGAAAGGAGGTGATTTTATGGAAGATCTAAGATCAAAATCTTCAGCAGAGCCGGTGCAGGACTCATCCGCAGTCAGGGAAAAGCTTTGGAATGGAAACTATTGCAAGGCTATGATCGGCAATTTCATGATGTTTTTTTCATTTTATCTGCTGACGCCACTGCTGCCGATCTATCTCGATGCCGAGTTCAAAGCCGACAAGGATCTTATCGGATTGGTATTGTCAGGCTATGTTGTGGCCGCTCTGATTGTAAGACCTTTCAGCGGATTCATTGTCGATACTTTTAACCGTAAAAAGGTGCTGATGCTCTGCTTTTTCGCATTTTTTATCTGTTTTACGGGCTATATAGGAGCCGGCACTATCCTGATGTTTGCTTTAGTCCGCACTCTCCACGGTCTGCCCTTCGGAGCCACCACTGTGGCGAACAGCACGGTTGCTATTGACGTGTTGCCCTCTTCACGACGCAATGAAGGGGTCGGATTCTACGGATTGAGCAATAATTTGGCAATGGCAATCGCTCCGACGGCCGGAATTTATATCTATACATGGAGCGGAAATTTCAAACTCCTGTTCTGGATCTCGCTCGCGGTAGCATTTGTCGGTTTCTATTGTGTGAGCACCATCCGCCTGCCTAAGCGGAAACCGGTTGAAGGAAAGCCCAAACTGAGCATGGACCATTTCTTTCTGAGCCGTGCATGGCTGATGGCTGTAAATATACTGCTGTTTGGTCTCTGCTGGGGTGTGATGAGCAATTATGTCGCTATTTATGGCAAAGAGGAGTTAGGCATAACGGACGGGACAGGGCTCTTTTTCGCACTTCTGTCGGGGGGACTTTTCGTTTCGCGTCTTTATGGGGTGAAATCATTGCGGGCCGGACGTCTTACGCAGAATGCTCTTCAGGGCGCTCTGATCAGTTCGGCCGGATATACTCTGTTTGCTCTCTCGCCGGGCGAATGGGCCTATTACATGTCGGCGATACTTATCGGTCTCGGTAACGGCCGCATGTATCCCGCATTTCTGAATATGTTCATCTGTGTGGCGCGTCATGATCAGAGAGGCACCGCAAATTCTTCGATCCTGACTTCATGGGACTGCGGCATGGGACTTGGAATCCTGATCGGCGGATTTTTTGTAGAATATGTCAGCTATTCGGCCGCATTTTGGATCACAGCCTTATCTCAGATCGCAGGCACTCTGCTGTTGCTTTTCTTTACACGCTCGTTTTTTGCAAATCGTCAGCTGCATACATAAGGGGATGTATGACAACGTAAAAAAGTGGAATGTCAGACCGGACAGTCATAACTTTTTTGTTAAATTTTTTTTATCTTATAAAGGAGTGGCATAAAGTTAGTATTTTTGTTCTCTCGTTTCAGTAGTATAGTTTCTCAGGTAACAGGTTATGGCAGTAACAGCAAGCACATCGACGGAGGATCTCGGCAAAAGTTCAGTCGGGAAATTATTGGCTCAATATTCGATTCCCGCTATTATTGCGAGTGTTGCCACATCGTTATACAATATCATCGACAGTATTTTCATCGGGCGCGGTGTCGGTCCGATGGCAATTGCGGGACTGGCCATCACATTTCCGCTGATGAATCTTGTCGCGGCATTCTGTATGCTCATCGCAGCCGGCGGAGCTACAATCAGTTCGATCTTTCTCGGACAGAAAAATTACAGCCGCGCTACGGATGTGGTCAACAACGTCTTCACTCTGTGTCTGATCCATTCAGTCGTGTTCGGAGGTCTGACCCTTATATTCCTTGACCCGATATTGTTCTTTTTCGGGGCCACGGATGCCACAATATCCTATGCCCGTGAGTTCATGCAGGTCATTCTGTATGGAACGCCGATCGGATTTGTGTTTATCGGCCTGAATAATCTGATGCGAGCCACAGGTTATCCGCGCAAGGCCATGATTTCGGCCCTCATATCGGTGGTGGTCAACTTGATTTTTGCTCCTATTTTCATTTTTACTCTTGACTGGGGTATCCGGGGGGCTGCCTGGGCAACGGTGCTGGGGCAGTTTTCGGCATTTGTCTGGGTGTTGTCTCATTTCCTGTCGCAAAAGAGTTCGATTCATTTCAAACGCCACAACAAATGGCTGACCTGGACGATCATAAAACGCATTTATGCCATCGGCCTGTCGCCGTTTCTGATGAATGTATGTGCCTGTGTGGTGGTTATCTTCATCAATCGTGCACTTCTTGACTACGGCGGCGCGGACGGAAATCTCGCGGTCGGCGCTTATGGCATTCTCAATCGCACGACGATGTTTTTCGTGATGATCGTATTCGGTGTTACCCAGGGAATGCAGCCGATATTGGGATATAACATAGGTGCGAATCATTTTGACCGTGTGAAACATGTGTTGCGGCTTGGCATCTGGATCGGTGTCGCAATCACGTTTGTCGGCTGGATTGTGAGCGAAGGTTTTCCGGATGTGGTCTCGGCTCTGTTTACAACAGATGAGACGCTTGTCGGCATAGCGCGCGACGGGTTCAGGATTTATTTTATCTGCTATCCGGTGGTCGGCTGTCAGATCGTCATTCAGAACTTCTTCCAGAGCGTCGGTAAACCGCAGATGTCCATCTTTCTGTCTCTCACCCGTCAGCTGCTTTTCCTGATACCTTTCCTGATCATATTCCCTCGTCTGTGGGGTGTCCCCGGAGTATGGGCTTCAATGGCAGGTTCTGATATAATAGCTTTTATAGTGGCTCTTGTCACCCTATGGTGGTGGATGGGTCACACGATGAAAAAAATGGAACTCAATGCAAAAAACTCTTGATCTCCGGGTCAGCCCGCGTGTGGCTGCCGAACAGCAATTGCTTCGCGGCGAAGTGGCAAAACTTGCAGGTGTCAGCGTGGATTCAGTCACGCATGTGCTTGTGACCCGGCGGTCAATAGATGCCCGTCAGCGTCAGGTGATGGTCAACCTGTCGGTCAGGGCATACATTGACGAGCAACCCTCCTCACTTTCACTGATACAGCCGGTGGAGTATAAGCCTGTTGCTGCCGATGCCCGCAAGGTCATAGTGGTGGGAGCCGGGCCGGCCGGACTTTTTGCAGCTCTGCGTCTGATTGAAGAGGGCTTGTGCCCGATCGTGCTGGAGCGCGGCAAAGACGTCGATTCACGTCGGTCGGATATGGCCGATATTTCCCGCAAGGGTGTCGTAGATCCTGACTCGAATTATTGTTTCGGCGAGGGCGGGGCAGGAGCGTTTTCAGACGGGAAACTTTACACACGGTCTAAAAAACGCGGCCCGGTCGACAAGATCCTTAATATTTTCGCTCAGCATGGAGCGGCTGAAAATATTTTGGTGGACGCGCATCCGCATATCGGTACCGATAAACTTCCCGGCGTCATAAAGTCTATGAGAGAGACTATCATCCGTTGCGGCGGCGAAGTCCGGTTCTCAACCCGTGTGACCTCACTTATAATTGAAGGGGATGAAGTCAAGGGCGTCATTACGGCCGACGGTAAGGAATACCGGGGTCCGGTGATTCTTGCCACAGGTCATTCAGCCCGCGATGTCTATCGGTCGCTTCTTTCGTCGGGCGTGACGATGGAGCCCAAGGGGCTTGCTGTCGGGGTGCGTCTTGAGCATCCGCAGCATCTGATCGACTGCCTGCGCTATCATTCAAAAGAGGGACGGGGCCGTTACCTGCCTGCGGCTGAATATACGATGCTCACGCGCGTCGATGACCGCGGAGTCTATTCTTTCTGTATGTGTCCCGGCGGTGTTGTGATCCCATCGGCAAGCGGTCCCGAACAGCTTGCAGTCAACGGCATGTCAGGTTCTGCCCGCTCTTCCCGCTGGGCAAATGCCGCTATGGTGGTTGAGGTTCTGCCTGAGGATATTCCGGCAGTGGGAACAGACGAAGATCCTGAGGGAATACTGAAAATGCTGCGGTTCCAGGAAAGTATCGAAAAGGCTTTCTGGCAGGAAGCAGGTCAGACTCAGAACGCTCCGGCGCAGAGGATGATTGATTTTGTCAACGGGCGTCCTTCGGCTTCGTTGCCTCAGGTATCGTATGCACCCGGTGCCCATCCGGCACGTATCGACAGACTGCTGCCAAAAGGTATCGCACGGCGCTTGCAGCAGGGATTCAGGGATTTCGACCGTAAAAACCGTGGATTTCTGACAAATGAAGCTGTCCTCATAGGCGCCGAGACACGCACTTCATCGCCATTGCGCATACCGCGTGACAGCGAGTCGCTGTGTCACATCCGGCTGAAAGGTCTCTATCCCTGCGGCGAAGGAGCTGGCTATGCCGGTGGGATTGTTTCGGCTGCGATTGACGGAGAGCGGTCAGCTGCCGCTGTTGCTGACGGACTGAGGCGAACGGAGTAGGGGAAATAATGATTTGTAGGTATTGACGGGGCTGTTGACATGATGAAATTACCATAAAATAGGTATTTCCCGTTTTTAGAGGCTGGAGTAATTTTGCACATAGAAAATATGTGTAAATAAATCAGTCTCAGAGTGATACTCAAATCAATACATAAAGTATTCTTTTTTAGAGTCCTTTCCGCCGCCATCGTGTCGGTCGGTTTCGGTCTGCATGTGTCGGCCGGGGTGAGACTGGTTGTCAACGTCAGTGATGCCGTGACTAAAGAGCCGTTGGAATTTACTGCGGTTACTTTCAGCCAACTCTCTGCCGACGGCGTTTCCGGCGGACATACGGATGCCGACGGTTCGATCACTCTGACTGCTCATCCCGGTCAGGCTGTGATTGAGCTGAGCCTTGTGGGCTATAAACCGCAACTCCGCAGCCTGTCGCTTAAAGAACGTGACAGCCTGACTCTCAATTTCAGACTGGAACCCTCAAATTCGCTCAGTGAAGTCGTGGTGACGGCCCGCGAGGGCTACAATGCCACATCTGCATCACTTATAGACACGACGGCTATGAGGCATCTCCAACCGTCGAGTTTCACGGATCTTATAGGTCTGCTGCCCGGCGGTGTGACAAAAGATCCTGAGATGAACACTGTCAACCGTATAGATCTCAGAACGGCAGCGGGAGTCTCGCCAGGCGATGACTACGCCACTTCTGCCCTCGGAACCGCTTTCGTGGTTGACGGAATGCGCATGAACACGGACGCCGATATGCAGACCACACCTGACGCAAACCGTTCGGCGCGTATTTCGACCGGCAAAGGTGTCGATATGCGCTCGCTGTCGACTGACGATATTGAAAGTGTTGAGATCGTCCGCGGGATACCTTCGGTTGAATATGGCGAACTCACGTCCGGTCTTGTCAATATCAGACGAAAAAGCGGTGCCGGACGTCTTGAGGCCCGTTTCAAGGCTGACACACAGAGCCAGCTTTTTTATGTCGGCAAAGGCTTCGATCTGAGCGGCGATGAGTCGTGGGTCATGAATGCAGGAGTCGATTATCTCGATTCAAAGATCGATCCGCGTGACAAGCGTGAGAATTTCAAGCGAGTGACAGGTTCGCTGCGCAGCGTAAAACGCTGGAACGGTCCCGCCGCCCGCGTGACATGGAATTCCAGCCTCAGTTACAGCGGCATGTTTGAGAAGGATGACGATGATCCGGATCTCGCCGTCAATAATACGATTGACTATTACGAGAACAGCAAACATGCTTTCCGCTGGGACAATACTCTGCGTTATGCCCTGTCGGCTTCTCCCGTACTTCAGGAACTCAGCCTTGTGTCCGGTCTGAGCTATTCACATGAACAGCTTGAGCAGCAGAAACATGTAGCCTCCTCGCGAGTAATGCCCCTGCCGATCTCACTCGTTGCAGGAAGCAACTATATAGGTTATCTGCCGATGCTCTATCTGGCGGACTATAAAGTCGAGGGCCGTCCGTTTACGGCTTCGCTCAAAGGTGCTGGACGTCTTCGGTTCGGCGGCAGTCATGTCGCATCCACTTTAAAATTCGGTGTCGAGTGGAATATGAGCAAAAACTACGGGCGCGGTCCTGTATATGACATCTCGCGTCCGCTGACCGCCGGCAACAATTCCCGTCCGCGCGCGTTCAGCGATGTTCCGGCCATGCACCAGCTGTCGGCCTATGCCGAGAGTGAGACCAAACTCTATGCCGGCAAGCACACCCTGAGCCTCACCGCCGGTCTGCGCGAGACCCAGCTCCTGCATCTCGACAGCCGCTATGAACTCAGCGGGAAACCATATTTCGATCCCCGTTTCAATTTTGTGTGGAATTTACCTCCCGCATATATCAGGAACTATCCGCTCGGTTTTGAGGTTGCCGCCGGTGCCGGGTGGCATACCAAAATGCCTGTCGCCGCTTATCTCTATCCGGAGAAACTCTACACGGATTTCGAGCAGCTGAACTATTATCATAAGGTAGAGGATTACCGTGTGATGAACGTTATGACCTACATTGAGGATATGACCAACTATCAGCTCCGTGCAGCCCGCAATTTCAAGTGGGAGGTGAGGGCCGATGTCACATATCGCGGAAACAGGCTCTCTGTCACCTATTTCCGTGAGAATATGAAAGACGGTTTCCGCAGTTCCGGTTTTGTGCATACATATACCTACAACCGCTACGATGCCTCCGGCTTTGACCCTTATGCAGCCGGACGTGGTCCTCAGATCGAAGAGCTTCCATTTCAGACCGAGACATATCTTGCGGTGAGAAGCAAAACCACCAACGGAAGCCGTACGCTGAAAGAAGGTGTGGAATACACACTTCAATCGCGCCGTCTGCCCAAGATCAATACCCGCATAACTGTTTCGGGAGCGTTTTTCAAGACTACGAACAGCAACAGCCAGTCGCTGTGGTACAAACCCAGCATCATTGTCAACGGACGTGAGCTTCAGTACGTGGGGCTCTACGACGACCTTGACGGCAGTGAATACCGCAGTTTCAATACAAACATACTTTTCGACACGGATCTTCCCCGTCTCGGACTGAATTTCTCGATCGGAGTGCAGAATCTCTGGTTTACTTCCCGCCAGACTCTGGCGCGCGACGGAGTGCCGGTACAATACATGGATGTGGACGGAAATCTTCATCCCTACACTGACGAATGTCTCTCAGATCCCTATCTGAAACAGTTAGTGAGAAATTTCTCTGAAAGCTCGTTTGTCAAGCAGACGGTCCCGGTCGAAACAACGGTCAATTTCAAGGCTACCAAGACATTCTGGCAGAAACGGATCGGGCTGGCCGTGTATGTCAACCGTCTTGTCTATGTGGCTCCGGATTATGAACGCTACGGCATGACCATACGCCGTTATTCATCTCCATATTTCGGGATGGAACTGAATCTTAAGATATAGAAAATCAATCAAATCATCAAAATAACCAATTATCATGACATTAAACAAATCTCAGATCAAGAATCTGTTTTTGAGTGCTGCTCTTTGCTCCGCTTTCGGACTGAGTGTAGCTTCCTGCTCTGACGATGACACGGCAGTGACTTATCCCGTAGTCATCGCTCCGACATATCCGGCGGAACTGCCGTCGGACTACTCTGTTGAATCAGGAACTGTGACCTATAAGGAACTTAACACAGGCAAGACATATACCTTCAATCTTCCTTTGGCCGGAACAGACGTGATTCCCGCAGGAACTTATGATATTGACGGAACGATGGAAGTGCGCTACACCAATGATGAAGGTGTTTCTGTTTTGCGTACTCTCCGCACCATTGCCTCTCAGCAGGTCATCAGTTCGAACGCCCAGTCGGCAAATCTGAAATGGTTCTTCTACAATCCCTCAAATACCCTCGTCTTCGGTGAGATCTATTTTGCCGGATCACTGAACGCTGCCGGTACCAACGGTCTCTATGACTCATATTTCACCATCTATAATAATACCGATGAGGTTCAGTATGCCGACGGCATTGCAATTGTTGAAAGCAAGCTGCTCAACACAGATGCCAACGTGATCATTACCGAAGCCAATCAGCGTGAAAATAATTTTACAGTCCAGACAGTCTATGTTATCCCCGGCAACGGTCATGACGTAGCGATAAATCCCGGTGAATCCATCAAGATCGTCGATCAGGCCATTGACTGGACTGCCCAGGTGGCCGGAGCACTCAACCACACTGATGCTGATTTTGAATGGTATGACGAATCTACTTCCGCTTCGGTCAAGGACACTGACAATCCCGACGTCCCTAACCTTGACAAATGGTACTCATATTCACCCACAATTTGGATTGCCTCCAACCAGTGCAACCGTTCGTATGCTCTCGTGCGTTTCCCCGAAGGCATGACCGCCGAGAAGTTCCTTGCCGACTATGACGGTACTTACAAATATATCAGCAGCGTGACTCAGAAAGAAATGACCGGCAACAAGTGCTATCTTATCAAGTATGACTGGATCATCGACGGTGTTAACCTCTGTCCGACCGAAAGCTGGATTCAGGGAGCGCTCAGTTCCTCTGTCGATGCAAGCTACGCCGCTATCACTGAAAAGAAGACTGATAAGAACCGTTTCGGTAAGAAATTCGTCCGCAAGGTTTCCGGAGTTTCGGCCGCAGGCAACACTATCCTCATGGATACCAACGATTCCGCCAAGGATTTTGAAATCGTTTCAGCAAAATAAGAGGTTGCTTAAAAACTGAATATAAAATCTATTGATGTCAGTGATCACAGGATTAAAAAATCGTCTTATTGCAATGACTGTTGCCATTCCCCTGTTTTCGGGGTCAATGGCTCAGTCTCTGTCTTTGCGTGAACTGCAACGGCTGTCGCTTCCCGTCAACCGCAGTTTCATGCAAAACTATGAGCACAATCCTGCTGCGATGTTGGCCCGTGACAGCGTCTCGGTGTCATCAATCGGAGCGGAAGGCGATTTTGACCATCAGGAGAAACCTGTGATGGAGCAGTCGGGCAACGGACACAATCTTTTCGATCTGTCAGCCGCTTCCTACACCAGGATCGGAACTGAAAGTGTGGTCTGGGGAACAGCTTCATTCAAGACCGGCACCTATCGGTCGGTGCGCTGGTCGGATTGCATTGATTATATCCGTGTGGCGCCTTATGTCCTCGGTGACAGTGCCGGAGGGAATCTGAGTACACGCTGCTATAGATTTTCCGGCGGTTATGCACGCCGCTTCGACCGCTGGTCCGTCGGAGTGCAGGCTGCCTATCGTGCCGAAATCGCTTATCGAAACCGTGACCCGCGTATCAAAACCGTGGTTTCAGACCTTGACATCGTATTGGGGGCAGCTTATACCGTTGCCGGTAAGAATATGATCGGTCTGAAAGCCGGTGTGAATGTCTATAACCAGAACTGTGATCTTGACTTTTATAATCCGCTGAATGAGATAAATACCTATACACTGACCGGTCTGGGTACTTTCTACAAGCGGTTTATGGGAAATACCAACAAGAACAGCGGCTATTCCTCGTTCGGCTACGGTGTCGGGCTGCAATGGCTTCCGCTTCAGAAACAAGGCCTCGCGGCAACAGCCGGTTATAGCCGGTATCGGATGAATCAGTTATTGCGCAATTACAATAATCTGACCCTCGGCTACACCGATAATGATATTATCGACTGGAAGATCTCCTATCGGAAATCATTCGGCACGGCTCTGACCGTGCAGCCGACTTTCGACGGCTCGTTGTTGCGGCGCAAAGGGACGGAGAACCTGTTCGGCACATCTGCCGGATCAAGCTATGATAAGATCGGCAGCCGTTCGCCGTATTCACACGATCTCGCTACTTTGCGCCTCATGCTCCCGGTACAGATAGGACGCGACGTAAGGTCACTTACGCTTACTCCCACGGTGGTCTACGAATCGGATGAGGAAAAATATTCAGATCCTTTGCGTAAATCAGGCGCAAGCCACATAATGCCGGGTCTGCAGGCCGATTTTTCAGCTGCTTCCGGTAAAAACTGGCTTTGGGAAACTTCAGTCCGGACAGCCTATGCCAAGACTTGTCATTCGGAAGTTGTGCTGACGGATCTCGATCCTCAGACATCACTCGGACAATGTGTGATATCGAATTATGAGATGCGTTCGGCTGACCGTCTGCATTTCAATGCAGGTGCGGGACTCTCGCGGCAGTTTGCCAATTTTATCCTGTCTCTGAAAGTTGCCTATCAGGTTACAGACTATCGTAAGGAAGGACTCTGCCACGGAGCATCAGTCACGCTTGCCGCTGAATTTTAGCTAAATAGAAAACAGACACAAATAACAGTAATGAATAACGACTCTGAATCGGTAATATCTGTAAAGAATCTGACCCAGCGCTATGGCTCAGGCCGGATCATTTACAGCGACCTTAGTTTCGAAGTTCCCAAAGGACGCATACTCGGCCTGTTGGGGAAAAACGGAACAGGCAAAACAACCACGATCAATATACTCATGGGGTATCTGCGACCGCAAAAGGGCGAATGCAGGATTTTCGGTGAGAAGATCACCGAGATGACTCCCGCTACCCGCGCGCGCATCGCATTGCTCATCGAGGGCCATGTGCAGTACGCATTTATGACCATCGAACAGATCGAGCGCTTCTATTCCCGCTTCTATCCTAAATGGAACCGCGACGCCTATTACGAACTGATGAACAAGCTGCATGTCTCTCCGGGACAGAAAATTTCGTCAATGTCGTGCGGGCAACGTTCGCAGGTTGCGCTGGGCCTCATATTGGCTCAGAATGCCGATCTTCTTGTTCTCGACGACTTCTCGCTCGGTCTCGACCCCGGTTATCGCCGCCTGTTCATAGACTACCTGCGTGAATTTGCCAAAGCTGAAGAGAAGACGGTGTTCATGACATCGCACATCATTCAGGATCTTGAACGTCTGATCGACGACTGCATCATTCTTGATTACGGAAAGATCCTGACTCAGATGCCTGTCGACGAGCTTCTGCGCGATTTTTCACGCTATACGCTTTCAACTGATGTGCTGGTTGAAAAATTTTCATCAGACGCCCTGTTTGTGAATCCGGGTAAAATCAAGGATGAGCTTGAATTCTATACCTTCAAGCCTCTCGATGAGGTGAAGGCAGCTCTCGATTTTCTCGGTGTAGGTTCGGAGAGCCTTGCCCGTCAGGACATGTCGCTCGAAGATGCGTTTATCGGACTAACAGGAAAATATTGATAACAGACACATGGAAAGAGCTCTTATATTTAAAGAATGGGTGAAAACCAGGATGGTTTTCTTCATTTCACTCGGACTGACGGTGTGCATAGCGCTTTACACAGTCGCCATGATGAACCGTCTGATTGAACTTAAAGGAGTCGAACATCTATGGCTCATCATGCTTCTTAAGGACAATACTTTCATAGATATGATAAAGTACACTCCGTTTCTTGTAGGACTGGCAGTCGGTGTGGCCCAGATGGTTCCGGAAATGACACAGAAACGGCTTAAGCTGACTCTGCATCTGCCATATCCGCAGCACAGGCTTGTCGGAATCATGCTGCTGACCGGGCTGGTGGAACTGCTGATAATTTATCTTTTGCAGGCGCTTATTATCGCGGTCTATGATTTCAGAATTCTGCCTGTCGAAGTGGTGGGACGTGTCATGCTGACGACTCTGCCCTGGTATTTCGCAGGTTTCACCGCTTACCTGTTTGTGACAGCGATCTGCCTGGAAGGAACATGGCGCCGTCGCATCGTCCTGTCGCTTCTTGCAATCGCTGTGTTAATGATATATTTTCTTCAACCGGCTCTTGAGGCTTACAACGGCATGATTCTGCTTATCATCATCGCCATTGTCCTTTTCACTATTCTGCCGTTCGGATCAATAATCAGGTTCAAGGAGGGCCGTCAAGACTGACAGTTATGAAAAAAGCATATACAATTTTACTTGTGGCTCTGAGTGTTGTTGTCCTTTCATGGTTTCTGCCGTGGCTGTACTCTCTTCTGTTTCCTGTCGGAACCTCAGATCCGTTTATCGCTTATTCTCCGATCAACGACCGGATGATTGTGTCTGAGAGAACCGGAGAAAAAGAATCGGTTATCTATCAGCTCGATGCCGACGGAAAGCGTGAAGAAGGTGTTGCATATACCAAAGAGCAGCGCGATTCTTTGCTGCCGCAACTATATTTCACTCAGCTCATGGCGCGTGAACAGATGCCGGATTCAATCAACGGTATCGAAGTTTCGATCCCGGTGCTTAAACACAACCAATGGGTTTTCTCCTCTTTACCGCGTGACATCAACAAGCGCATGGCTGATGTGTATCTGATAATGGAATCCATGCCGGCACGTATTGACCTGGAAGATCCCAAGGAAGTGTTCCGTTTCCGTGATGGTCAGGTGGAATTCATTGAGATGGAAACCAATGAGGTGAATCCTGGCCGTTCGCGACGGTTCACCGAGATATTCAATGACCGCGGTTTCGTGTTGCCGATGAAGAGCTATTCCGCGAATATCACCAGCCGCAAACCTTACGATGAAGGTTATCTGATGGTGGATGCAAACGGCAGTCTGTTTCACATGAAGATGCAGGCCGGACGCCCCTATATGACCAAAATCCGTAAGCCGGATTCAATATCGGCGGCCCATGTGTTTATCATGGAAAATGTTGATAAAAGCTCGCTCGGTCTCATGACGGACGATAACCATAATTTATATCTGATCGAGCGCGAAGGTTATCGGCTGTGCTACCTGCCGGTCGGTAAGGTTGATCCTGAAAAGGACCGCATTTCGGTGGTTAAGAATCTGTTTAATATGATTGTCAAGATCTCGAATGATGAGGGTACGCGCTGGACCGCTCTTGATTCGGGTGATTATTCCCGTCTTGCAGGTTATGAAAAAGAGAGTGAGATAAACACAGTTGCAAAGATAGGGTCCTATATATTCCCTTATACGCTTTCGTTTACCTCAATCTCTGACTGCTATGCCAAACCGCGTATTGAGTCACTCTCGTTGTCAGCTCTGTTCTTGAATTTTGTGCTCACGGTGATAATTTTCGTTGTCTATCGCCGGCGCAGATCTGAAAAAGTATGCAGTCTGGTAGTAGCGGCGCTTGTCACTGTCGTGTTCGGCATCTTCTCATTTATTCCATTTTTGATTATAAAAAATTAAAAAGGTGTTTAATAACAATTAAGTAATAAAAAACAGTAAAAATGAAAAAGACATCAATCTTTACTTTTCTTGCTCTTTTCTGCCTTGCATTGGTTTCATGCGGCGGATCATCCAAATCTGCATCTTCTGAAGAGGCTGCCGGTGCTATCAGTGTGGATCAGCTGCTTGCCGATGCAGAAAATCTTGTAGGCGATACACTTGAAATCGAAGGCGTATGCTCTCACCTTTGTCGTCACGGCGGCCGCAAGGCGTTTGTCGTTGGATCGGCTGACAGTGTATTGATCCGTTGCGAGGCTTTCCCTCTGATGGGTGAACCGTTCCCGAAATCCACAATCCATCAGCCTATCCGTGTAAAGGGTGTGGTATGCGAGGAACGTATCGACGAAGAAGCCATACAGAAAATGATCCAGCAGTATGCTGAAACTCAGAAGGCTGCCGCAGAAAAGGCTGCTGAAGCCGGTGAAGATGCTCCCGCTGAGGTTGAAGTGGGTTGTGCTACCGAGCGTGCCGCTCAGGGTCAGAAGAACCTGACTGCTTTTGAGGACCGCATAGCCGACTATCGTGCCAAAATAGCAGCCCGTCAGGCAAAGGAGGGCAAACCTTACCTTTCGTTCTATTGCCTCCAGGCAATTTCCTATGAAATTCTTCCTGAATAATGCGCTTTGCTGATTCAGATTAGGATTATTACCGGAATTTCTGACTGAAATTCGGCTCCCTGTTCCAGACCAACTATCTGTAACAGGGATTTTTTGTATCCGTATGTGGAGGTTGTCTATTGAACTGATACTGATAGCGGAATGTTTAAGATATCAGAAGCAACCGAATGAAAAATGAAAGCGAGGGAATCTGACGTAAAGAAGAGATATAAATGTGCAGGATGTAGATTGCATAAGTGTGTCGTGCATTTATGTTTGTGTCTTGCTGCTGTCTGTATGTGTGCGTGCCATCAGAAAGAACTTGTTTATCCTGCATCCACAATGGTAAAGGTCACCATAGCCTTTGACTGGTCCGAGGCTCCGATGGCAGACCCGGAAGGGATGACTGTGGTATTTTTCCCCGTCGGCGATGAGGGGCGTATATGGCGTTATGAACTTAAGGGCCGTGACGGCGGTACGATTGAGATTCCCCTGGGTAATTACAGGATGCTTACTTACAATAATGACACAAAATATATTCAGTATGACGGAATATCAGGATTTGACAGTTACAAAGCCTATACATCGGCGGTGTCTCCCGCATGGCCGCAGTCTGTGACCGGGGATTTTCCGGAGATAGAGTCGTATAAAAGTTTTCGCAGTCCGGACATGCTGTATTGCGGGACGGCTTATGATGTTTCAGTCGGACTGTGTTCGGTCTCGTATAGATCACATGTCTCAGGAACAGATCCGGAATCAATAGAAATCAAAGAATGTGGCAAACATATTATAAAGTGTTATCCGTCGCCGCGGACTTCGACTTATACCTGTGTGTTCCGGAATGTTGTGAATATTGAAAGTATGCGTCGCGGGTATTGTCTGCTAACGGGGCTTTCTCCCTCAGAACTGATTGCAGCCGATATCCTTTCCGAATCGGAGGGCGCTTATATATTTTCAGCGCAACGTTATGATACTGAAATATCGGGATCGACGATTGCATTCGGGAACTCTTTATCTCCGTCAGTCCATCAATATCTGTACCTTGTTGCCGTATTGGCTGACGGTAGCGTGGAAGCGTATTGTCATGACGTTTCCGAACAGATTGTGAACTCCCCGGATAAAAGGAATGTTATGATTATAATCGACGGGATTGAATTTCCGGATGTGCATCCGGTCGGTCCTGACGATCCGGCGACAGATTTTGAGGTCGGAGTCGATGATTGGGAAATGATAATTATCAATCATATAATCGTGTAACAGCGAGTCAATTTATTTATATACAACGAAAAGTCGTGTAGTATGAGACATTTTAAGATTTTTATGCTGGCTTCACTAAGCCTTTCACTCGGTCTGTCATCTTGTTCGTCAGAAGCAGACGATCCGATAGCAACAGATGAGGATAACATCATCCGTTTTACAGCTGCCAGTCCGCAGGCTCAGAACCGTGCGTCGGCAGACATCACGACAAGTAACCTGAATCAGTTCTTTGTCTATGGTTATCTTACCTCAAACGGGTCTCTGTATATGTCAAATGTCGAGGTCAACAAGACAGGTACGAATCTTTGGGAATACTCTCCCGTCAAGTATTGGCCTTCGGGTGATGCCATAAATTTTTATGCTTATGCTCCTGCCAATATGCTGGCGCCCGGTATCACACCTCTTGACAAGATCGCGTTTACGAATGACGGATACACTGATTTCATATATGCGGTGTCTCCGGATATGACACAACCTGCTTCCGGAAGCAATGCGCAGGTTAAATTCAATTTCCGCCATGCACTGGCCAAGGTCACGGTCATGCTCAGTTCGACAGATACCAAACTTAAGGTCCGTGTCAATAACGTAACCATCGTTGGCGTAAATAAGAATGGCGATTTCGAGTTCCCGTCTTCTTCCACCGCCGAAAATCCCGGATCAGCCGCTGCATCTTCGATCGGAACATGGAGCAATCTTTCAGGTAGAAGTATAGCAGTACTGCATATGGCTCAAAGACAAAATGAAATCCTGACTCTGACATCTCAGCCGATAGATGCTGATACGGATGGCAATTCAATAAAGTTCTTTATCCCTCAGGAGCTGCCTTTCGTTCAGGGTGGAGACTATGACAATGAGGTGTATTTGCTCATGACCTGTGCCATATATGACAATGCAACGGGTACAAAAGTCTGGCCGAACGCAAACACGCCTGAAGAAAATCTCTCGAACATGGGAGCCGAAGGAGTTATTCATCTTTCACTGCAAGGTCCGTCATTTACAGCATGGCAGGGAGGTTATCATTATGTATATAATGTGGTTATCAACGGTCATCCCGATATGTCGCAAATAGAATTCGGCGATCCATCGGTCGACAGCTATGTCACAGTCACAACTCAGCTTCAGCCATAATTTCGATCTCTGATTTTTCCTGCAATTTTACTCAATCAGATCCGGAAGCCAATGAGACATGTGTTTATTATACTGTGTATTTTGGTATCAGTCGGCGATATGCCGGCCAGAATCATGTCTGATAGCGTGACTGTATATTTCCCGGTTTCAAGGTCAAACCTTGAAACCGGTTATATGGACAACGGTATACGATTGGATACATTCATGTGTCACATAGATTCGATTTTGCTTGTTCATCCGGCTCCGATTGTGCGAAATGTAGAGGTATATGGCGCTGCTTCACCTGAGGGAAGCTATGAGTTTGATAGATTGCTCTCCGGACAGAGAGCTGATGAGATACTTAAATTCTTGGGCAGGAAATTGCAGATTCCTGACAGTGTCGTCTCGGTCAGATATGCTGTACGGAATTGGAAAGTCTTACGCTCTGTCCTTGGATCAGACAGTTTAATCCCCGGCCGTGAGGCTGTGATGAGTTTACTGGATTCAAATCTGTCTTATGTATCAGGGTCGATGACAAAAAGGCAAAGTGACCGGCTGTTGCAGAAAATCCGTTCGTTGGATAATGGGAAACCATATCGGATGATGCTGAAAAAGATTTTCCCATTTCTTCGTGAAGCTTCCCTGATAATAACGTTTTATTCCGGTATTGAAAAAATCAGACCGGATAGTCTGGTAATAAGGCAGAAGACTGTAAGTCCGGATACCATTCCGCTGAGATTTTCTTTGCCGGAATTTCCTGAAATTCCTGAATCAAGGACAAAATGGGCTTTGAGGACAAATATGTTGTTGGATGTATTCGGTGTTCCCGGAATAGGTGCCGAGCTCAGTCTGGGACAGCATCTCAGTCTGCAGGGAGAATGGATGTATGCCTGGTGGTCGCATCGGGCCGATAATTTCTTCTGGCGATTGTATGGCGGGGATATAGGTTTGAGATGGTGGTTCGGTAAGCAGGCTGCACGCAGGCGGTTGTCGGGACATCATATCGGAGTATATGCCCAGGCCCTGATATGGGATTTTGAGTTTGGCAAACGCGGATATATGGGCGGTGTGCCGGGTGATGCGATATGGCAACGGGCCAATATCGGTGCCGGTGTGGAATATGGCTATTCTTTGCCTGTCGCAGACAGATGGAACATCGACTTTTGCATAGGAATCGGCTATCTGGGAGGATCGTATCGTGAATATCTTCCGCTCTGCGGACAATATGTCTGGCAACGGACAAAGAATCTGAACTATGTAGGCCCGACGAAAGCTGAGATCGCACTGGTTTACAGATTTTGAACAGACAACAGACATTTGATCCTAGTAAATATAAAAAGGAGACACCACGGTTCAATGAGGTATCTCCTTTCGGATAGCTGATAGACCGGACACCTGTTAGAGGTCGTTTAAAAACAAATGTGAGGCCGGTCGTGGATTTCAGCGGTTGGCGTACATGTCTTCGTAGTAGCTCTGGTAGTCGCCGGAGGTGATGTTGTCCATCCAGGGCTGGTTGTCGAGATACCAGCGGACGGTCTTTTCGATTCCTTCCTCGAACTGGAGGGATGGTTCCCAGCCGAGTTCGCGCTGGAGCTTGCGGGAGTCGATGGCGTAGCGCATGTCATGGCCCGGACGGTCGGTGACATAGGTGATCAGGTTGTCGGAATAGCCGTCAGGGTTGCCCAGCAGACGGTCGACAGTGCGGATGATGACTTTGATCAGGTCGATGTTTTTCCATTCGTTGAAGCCTCCGATATTGTATGTCTCGGCGATCTTGCCTTTGTGGAAGATAAGGTCAATGGCGCGGGCATGATCTTCGACAAAGAGCCAGTCGCGGACATTTTCTCCCTTGCCGTAGACAGGCAGTGGCTTGCGGTGACGGATATTGTTGATAAACAGCGGAATGAGTTTTTCCGGGAACTGATAGGGTCCGTAGTTGTTCGAGCAGTTGGTGACCAGCGTGGGCATTCCGTAGGTGTCGTGATAGGAGCGCACGAAGTGATCGCTGGAAGCTTTCGAAGCCGAATAGGGGGAGTGGGGATTGTATTTGGTGGTCTCCAGGAAGAATTCGGAGCCGTAGGCGTGGTGATGGTCGGTTGAGGAGGCTACGGTGGTGAACGGTGATTCGATGCCTTCGGGATCGGTCAGTTCGAGGGCGCCGTAGACTTCATCGGTAGAGATGTGGTAGAAGAGCTTGCCTTCGTATTTTTCCGGAAGTGATTCCCAGTATTCCTTGGCTGCCTGGAGGAGGGAGAGGGTGCCCATGACGTTGGTGCGGGCAAATGTGAACGGATCTTTGATCGAACGGTCTACGTGGCTTTCGGCGGCCAGATGGATGATGCCGTCGATGCGATGACCGGTAATTATACGCCGCATTTCGTCAAGATCGGCTATGTCTGCCTTGACGAATGTGTAGTTCGGCCGGTCTTCGATGTCTTTGAGATTGGCAAGGTTGCCGGCGTAGGTCAGTTTGTCGAGGTTGACGATATGATAGTCGGGATATTTGTTGACAAACAGACGGACTACATGTGAGCCGATGAATCCGGCACCGCCGGTTATAAGTATGTTACGCTTCATTTGTTTAAAATCTAAGTTCGTTAATTTGAATATATAATTTCCGCTTGCGTTTTGTCGAGATATACCGGGGTTGAGTGTACAATCGTTTTATGTTCATTCGATATAAGGGACTTTTGTGCACAGCCGACAGGCTTATGTAATATTGTGTCAGCTCCGACAACACATTCCGGCGGAACTGTTGCATTTTTATACAATTTGCAGCCTGTTGCTATCCATGTATTATGGCCGACATGGATCGGTCCGTAAGCTTTGCCGGGACAAGGTCGGGTTGATGTCAGTTTATGAAAATCCGTATCAATAAACAGACAATCCCATCCTATAAGGACATTGTCTTCAAACGTTATGCTGTTATAACATGCAAGTTTTAGAGAACATGTAGCCAAGACATCGTCACCAAATGTTAAAGTCCCGGACTTTCCTACCGAAATGGCCGAATTGTTTCCGATTGTGAGTTTCCCGTTGAATATTATCTTCCCTTTATTTTCAAATTTTATACCTGAATCCGGATATATAGACACGAGGTTGACACCAAGTTTTATCATACCGAATTTTATGGGACAATTGAATTCAAACTTACCGGTACATTTGAGTTTCTTAGGCTTATAAAATAATATAGGCAGTTTCCATGCCTGGCGCATGGGCAGATGCCGGAAGTTGAAATAGACGGATTGCAGGAGAGAGCGCAATATCCATCTGTTGTCCCATATTTTATTCAACATATATTCGACAAATTGGAAATGCAAGTTTTCAGCGAGTCGGTCCAATAGGGGATACTGAGTTTGAATGTGTCCTTGAATTTTGTTTTGTCGAGGACTGAATATGAGGGACGGACTACGGGCGATGGAAATTCATCGGAGTGACAGGGCCGGATATCGCAGCCGGTATTGCCTGACATCCCGGCTATCATCTTTGTGAAGTCGTACCATGAGCACACACCTTCGTTGGAGTAATGGTAAATTCCTTCATTTCCGTCGATCTTGCCGTTGTCGATAATATCGACAATAGCGTCGGCGAGATCCTGAGCATAGGTCGGTGTTCCTGCCTGGTCAAAAACGACATTGAGCTGAGGACGTGTTGCCGTAAGGTTGAGCATGGTCTTGACGAAGTTTTTGCCGTATTCCGAATAGAGCCATGCGGTACGGATGATTATGTGGCGGCAACCGCTTTTCAGGATTTCTTCTTCGCCGTGGAGTTTTGTACGACCATAGGCTCCGGTAGGGTTGAGCGGTTCTTCTTCTGTACGGGGGGTGTTGCCGAGATTGCCGCCGAACACATAGTCGGTCGAGATGTGGATAAGAGGGATATTGTTGTCGGCGGCGGCTTTGGCGAGATAGCCGACAGCAGTGGCGTTTATTCTCTCAGCGATCTCTTCCTGCTCTTCAGCCCGGTCAACATTGGTGTAGGCCGCACAATTGATGATTGCCTGAAAATCGTTGCATTTGACTCCTAAGGCAACAGCCTGAGGATCAGTGATATCAAGATCGTCGGCGTCAGTGAAAATATATTCGTTGGGAGATTTTTCAGCGGCTTTTTTCAGACTATTACCAAGCTGGCCGTCGCCTCCTGTGACAAGTATTCGCATATGAATGTATTGATGGATTGATTTTAACTCGTGGTTTAAACGACCTTTTACTATTTAAAGTTATACAGATCCGCTGAATAATCGAATGGAGAATCAAAGTCGGCAAGCAGCGGATGACGGAGATCTTTTTCGCTGAGGATGGCTTTTGCCGGATCTATATGCCAGTCGATGCCGAGGGTCGTATCCTGAATGGAGATGCCCCCGTCGGCCTGCGGCGCGTAATAATTATCACACTTGTATTGAAATACCGCTATATCAGACAGGACTGCAAATCCATGAGCAAAGCCACGCGGTACGAAAAACTGGCGGTGATTCTCGTCCGAAAGCTCGACGGCCACGTGTTTGCCGTAGGTAGGTGATCCTTTACGAATATCCACAGCTACGTCAAGCACACGACCCTTGACACAACGGACGAGCTTTGACTGCGTGAACGGCGGAGCCTGAAAATGCAGACCGCGCATGACTCCGTAAGTCGAGCAACTTTCATTGTCCTGAACGAAATCGACGGGCCGTACTTTTTCATCGAACTCCCGTTTGGAATAACTTTCAAAAAAATAGCCGCGGGAGTCTTTGAAAATACGTGGCTCGATGATTACAACGCCATCTATATCGGTTTTGATTACTTCCATATTATATAATTGATAATGCCTGATGGTGTTCAGTCAAGATTCGGGTATTCGGTACGGTCAATCTCGTCAATCACATTCATGAGATATTGCCCGTATTGATTTTTGAGCATCGGGCCGGCTATCTCGATCATACGTTCCCGCGAAATCCAGCCCTGTCGGTAGGCTATTCCCTCAAGGCAGGCAATCTTGAGTCCCTGACGCTTTTCGAGCACTTCCACATAGATCGACGCTTCGGCCAATGAATCGTGAGTCCCGGTATCAAGCCAGGCAAAGCCTCTCGGAAGGGTCTGGACCTTCAGGTCTCCGTCCTTAAGAAATTCCTGATTGACAGTGGTGATTTCCAGCTCGCCACGGGCCGAAGGTTTGATCCGTGCGGCTATGTCGACCACTCGGTTGGGATAGAAGTAAAGGCCGACGACGGCATAATTTGATTTCGGATGCTCCGGCTTCTCCTCGATCGAAAGGCATTTGCCGTTTTTGTCAAACTCAGCCACGCCATAGCGCTCCGGATCACTGACCCAGTAGCCGAACACAGTGGCTTTGTTCTCCTTCTCGGCGGCTGCAACCGATTCCTGTAACAATCCGGAAAATCCCGCACCATGGAAAATATTGTCACCGAGCACCAGGCAGGCACAATCATCGCCGATAAACTCCTTGCCGATGATGAAAGCCTGGGCCAGACCGTCAGGTGAAGGCTGTTCGGCATATTCAAAACGTACTCCGAAATCGCTTCCGTCACCCAGAAGACGCCTGAAGCCCGGAAGATCGTTAGGAGTGGATATGATCAATATATCCCTGATCCCTGCGAGCATAAGGGTTGAGATCGGGTAGTAGATCATAGGCTTGTCATATATGGGCAGCATCTGTTTGCTGACCCCCTTCGTGATAGGGTAGAGGCGTGTGCCTGACCCACCGGCTAATACGATTCCTTTCATGGTAGATGGAGAATGGGGTTTCTGTGTTATGTTACGACAGTGTTTAGGCGCCGTGAATTGTGCAAAATTACGAAATATCAGATGATTTTTCAAATTCGATCAGCTGTTTTTTCATGGGAAGTCCTCCCGCATAACCGGTCAGAGCTCCGTCAGCGCCTATTACACGGTGACATGGGATGATTATACCGATCGGATTTGTGCGGCATGCATTCGCCACGGCGCGTACACTCCGTGGATTGCCGCAGCGACGGGCCAGTTCTGAATATGAGATTGTCCGGCCATAGGGTATAAGTGCCAGTTCTTTCCAGACTTTCTTCTGAAATTCGGTGCCGATTAATAAGAAAGGCAGGTCAAAGTCGTGAAGATTACCTTGGAAATAGCTGTCGAGCTGCCGTTTGGTTTCTGTCAGTATAGGGGATGTCCGATCTGTGTAAACGGTTACCGCCTGTCGGGAGGCTATCCGTTTAAGGGTACGCGACTCTTGGATTGACGGACTCCAGTCGCACATGCAGAGGCAATCATCAGTAGCTCCGAGTAACAATTCATGGCCGAAGTCATGATAGAGTGTGGTATAAAGACAAGTCCCGGACATGGGTTGAATATTTTGTGAAGATGGATAAACAGAAAAAATCCGCAAGCTGCATTGATGATGCTTGCGGATTTTTCGAGGTGTCCGAGATGAGATTCGAACTCACACAGCCTTACGGCCACTACCCCCTCAAAGTAGCGTGTCTACCAATTCCACCACCCGGACATGAGAATTGTCTGTCAAGACTTCTGTTGATTGGTTTTTGTTGAGCGAAAAACGGGACTCGAACCCGCGACCCCAACCTTGGCAAGGTTGTGCTCTACCAACTGAGCTATTTTCGCGTTTTATTGGTCTTAAACGGGCTCATTCCCGTTTTGCGATGCAAAGGTAGGGAGTTATTTTGGGGTGTGCAAATATTTCCGTTTCATTTAACGTGCGTTAACAGATGTGCAGCGCGACATGCCGTATTTGTGAACTAAAGTTAATGGCTGGAGCCGGGATGATGAACATTAGATTTAACGCAGGCGTTTTTCAAGAGAGATGCGCATCGCGAGATGACTCCTCCCGCTGAATGCGCTTCGGGAAACGAATATTAGAGATTAAAAAGACAATGTAGATATGAAAAGACTTATACTTCTGCGTCACGGCCAAAGTCAATGGAATCTTGAAAACCGGTTTACGGGCTGGACTGATGTCGGGCTCTCCGAAAAGGGCAGGGAAGAGGCCCGTCATGCCGGGCAGCTGATAGCGGCTGCCGGGCTGACTCCGCGCTATTGTTTCACGTCCTATTTACGCCGTGCTATTCAGACTCTCGACATCGCGCTCGATGCGATGGACCGGCTCTGGCTTCCTGTCGTGAAAGACTGGCATCTCAACGAGCGTCACTATGGTGCGCTTCAGGGGCTTAACAAGGCTGATACGGCGGCAAAATATGGTGATGAACAAGTCCATATATGGCGTAGAAGTTATGATGTGGCACCCCCAGCGCTTGATCCGAACGATAAGCGCTTTCCCGGCGCCGATCCGCGCTATGCTTCGCTTCCCGGATATGCGCTGCCTTTGACAGAATCGCTTAAAGATACCGTAAGACGTGTCGAGCCCTGCTGGGAGGAACTTATCGCTCCCGCGCTTGAACTGTATGACACTGTTTTTGTCGCCGCACATGGAAATTCATTGCGTGCGCTGGTGATGATGTTGTTGAAGAAAACTCCTGATGAGATCGTCAGCGAGGAAATCCCGACAGGAGCCCCGCGAGTTCTTGAACTGACCGACCGGCTGGAAGTCTCATCTGATTATTATCTTAAAGACTGATTACGTCATGTGGCGCTCTGCCGTGTGGATAGATAAAATAAACTCCGGACCTCGTTGTGAGATTCGGAGTTATTTTTACGTTGTCTTACCTGGATTCGAACCAAGACAGGCAGAACCAAAAACTGCAGTGCTACCATTACACCATAAGACAATCCTTAGTGCCCAAAAGCCTGCGGCGTACAGCACGCATACCTCTAAAGCGATGCAAAGGTAGACGTTTTTTTGCTATTTCCCAAAATTCGCCGCGATTTTTTGCGTTTTTTGTGGTTTTGCCAATATCGCGGAGTGGTGAGAGCTATTTTATATAAAGAGCTATTATATATAAAATAGGTAGAAATGGTTTCAGGCGGCTTTCATCAGAGTGGCGAGCAGGAGGGCTATTGTCGTCAGGTCTATGTCGTCTGTCATATTCCTGCGCAGCATCTCAAGCAATTTCATCTTGCGCTTCTTCACTGTGATTTCGGGCACTCCGAGCGCAGCGGCTATCTCCGCATTTTTCAGTCCGTCTTCGAAGCTTAGTTTCAGCAGAGTGCGATAGTCCTCAGGCAGCTTTGCGATTGCCGCATATAAAGAATCGAGGGTCTCGTGCTCGATGAGGGCGCGTGTGGCGTCAGCGGCGTGCTCTTCTTCCGATTTCGCCTCCGTGTAGTGTCTCATGGCCGAAAGTTTGCGCAGGGCCGACACGGCCTTGTTGTGGATACATGTAAGTATGTGCGCATGCCATTGTTCTGCCGAGCTGAATGTGTAGCGTTTCTGAAAGGCGTCCAATACGGCGTCCTGTACGCAGTCGTCGGCCATCCAGTCAAGTTCATGGCCTAAAAGACGGGAAGCATACATTACCATTCCCGGAAAGTAGCGCTCATAAAACGGAGCCATTTTCCCGGCGACAAAAAGTTTGAATATCTCGGCTGATGTATGCAATATTAGTCTTCTGGTGATAAATCTCTCTTAAAAAGAGAGCAGAGTTCGATAGCAAAATTACGAAATATGTTTATAAAACGGTGCAAAAATGAAGCAAAATATCAAAAAATAATCCGGTTGCAGGTTCAACTGGCAAGTGCAAAATTAGCGATTTGTTTGAAGAATTCAGTTTTAGGTGTTGAGAAGTTGAGTTTTTTGCGCGGTCTCATATTTAGCTTACGACCTACATTGCGGACGAAATTGTCAGAAAAGTCATTGAAATTGGATTTCTTAGGGATGTACTGACGAATAAGTTTGTTCTCGTGTTCGACCG